>NZ_BDBN01000038.1 GCF_001613005.1 Nocardia nova NBRC 15556
CGCGCGTGCTGCGCCGCCGGCTGACGCGGGTCGCGGTCACCGTCGCGGTCGCGGCCGGTGGCGCGCTGTTCGCGGCGACTGCTGTGGTGGGGGACGAAGCGGGAGCGCAATCCATGGGCGCGGGACTAGTGCACGTTCAGCACTGACGGCGTGCCGCCACAGGTGGCGCGGGGCAGACAACGCCCTTCCGACTCGGCTTATCGGCTGATTCGTCGCTCGACGGCGCTCGGGCTCTCCGGATCGCGATAGTTGTTGAGTACCACCGCGAGACATCCGAGGGCGATGACCGCGCCGGCCGCGAACATCACCGGATAGCCGATGCGCAAGGCGTTGTGCAGCAGCGACAGCAGCGCCGGTGAACCGAATCCGAGGTAGCTCACCGAATAGAACACCGCGGTCAGCCCGGCCAGATCGTCCGGCCGGGCGATCCGCTCGATCTCCTGCAGTCCCGCGACCATCCCGATGCCGAATCCGAAGCCGAGCACGGCAGCGGTCGCGACGACGGCCCACAGCTGTAGCGACGCCGCCGCGTAGACGGATGCGGCCATGCCTGCCGTGGTGAGGATCAGCGACAGTGCCGCGATCCGCGCGGTACCCGGCAGGTCGATCCGCCGCGCCACCGACTGGATGGCGAAGCCGCATCCGAGCGTGATCACCGTGATCAGCGCGGAGAAGGCGATCGGGGTTCCGGCGATGCGGTCGGCGGCCAGCGTCGGCAGGATCGCGTAAGCGGCCGCGGCGGAGGTGAACAGCCACAGCGCCAGCGGCAGTGCGATGCGGCGGAAACGCCGGTGGCCGGCCGCCGGAATCCGCAGATCCTCACGCAGTGGCTTGCGAATCGGTTGCGGTGCCACTGTTTCCGGTGCGCGCTGCACCCAGACGGCCGCGATCACGCACAGTGCCACATTGATGAGATAGGCCAGGGTCGCGGGCCACGGCCCCCACTGCGCCAGCACCCCGGCCACGCCGGCTCCGATGGCGAAACCGCCGGTGAGGCTCATCGCCGAGCGGCGAGCGCCGGTGCCGGGAGCCGACACGGGCGCGAACGGCGGCTGCGACAGCTCCTTCAACCAACTGCTGCCCACGGCCATGGCCAGCCCGAGACCGACTCCGCACAGCACGCGCCCGATCGACAACATCGGCACCACGCCGGAACCGAAGGCCAGCAGCGTCGATCCGACCGCGGTGATCAGCGGTGCGGGCCGCATCAGCCGCTGCCTGCCGTAGCGATCCGACAGCGGCCCGCCGATCAGCAGCGCCGGCACGATGCCCAGGACGTATTCGAACAGCAACAGATCGACCGTCGTGACCGGCAGGCCGTCGTTCTTGTACACCACCAGCAGCGGGGTGAATTCGTTTCCGCCCCAGGCGATCGCGAAGACCGCCGCGGCCACGCCCCACCACGCGCGCGGGGTGGTGGCGACCCGTGCCGGGCGGATGTCGACGGCGGTCGGCGCGGTCATCACAGTCCTCTCAGTTCGAGCTGGTGCACACCCGAAAGGTGTTCGGCCAGTGCGGTATCGAAGCCCGCGGTATCGCCGGCGGCGATCAGATCGGTCAGCTGCGCATGCTGTTCCACGATGCGGGCGGTATTCATCGGCGCGCGGTGCAGGGCGACGCTGTTCATCCGCCGCTGGCGTTCGCGCAGCGAGTCGTAGAACCCGGTGAGCAGCGGGTTGCCCGCGGCGACCACATAGCCGCGATGGAAGTCGGTGTCCTCGGTGGCGAAGTGCGACAGCGCCCGGCCGTCGGACGCGGCGAGGCTCGCGACGAGTTCGCGCTGGCGGGTCAGTGATTCGCGCAGGGCGTCGATCAGCGCCGGCCGCTCGTCGGCGGTGAGGGCGCGCACCGCCGCGGTCTCCACGACATAGCGGGCATGTGCGACGTGTTCGGCCTCGTGTGCGGGAATGGGTACCACCAGCGCGCCGCGTTTGGGATACAGCCGCATCCAGCCCTCGGTCTCCAACCGCAGGAACGCCTCCCGGACCGGAGTGCGCGAGGTGCCCAGATCGGTCGCGATCTCACCCTCGCTGATCAGCTCTCCCCCGGGCAGTGCCCCGGTCAGGATGCGCTCCTTGATCTCCCGATAGGCGCGCTCCGCGGCTGAATACGTCTTAGACACAAGTTGTAGCTTAGCGGGGACATGGGATGAATTGCCATGTGGGTGCCGACACGTCCGACCCGCCTCGAGCGTGGGTGGTGACGGCCTTCCCTTCGATGTGACGCCCCGCACAGTACTTCCCGGTAATGCTGTTTCGGTTGCCACTGAGCTGGGAATTCGGCGGACTATCGGCGAGGTTGCGCGATGGTGCCCGGCACGGCCGGTCGCCGGTGTTGACCTCCGCCGCTATAGGTGTAACTATGGGAAACAGTTACCCATGCGAGATGGAGAGGCTGTGACGACGATGTCCGTTGCCGCGACGCCGGAAGTAGACCCTGTGGTCGCCGAGGCCATGGAATACGCCCAGAAGCTGCTCCTGCTGTCCGAGGGTTCGGTCAACAAGCACTTCGATCCGTTCACCGACATCGATTGGGACAACCCCGACTTCGCCGCGACCGCCGGCGAGAAGCGGTGGATCCTTCCGGAATCCGCCGACCCGCTGGGACGTCACCCCTGGTACCAGGCGCTGTCGGACGAGCAGAAGATCGCCATCGGCAAGTACCGCCAGGCCAATGTCGCCAAGGTCGGCTTGCAGTTCGAGTCGATCCTGATCAGCGGCATGGTCACGCACAACTTCAGCCTGCCCAACGGCTCGCCCGAATTCCGGTACTGCTCCCACGAGATGATCGAGGAGCACAACCACACCCTGATGTTCCAGGAGATGGTCAACCGGATCGGCATCGATGTGCCGGGGATGGGCCCGCTGGTCCGTAAGCTTCGCTACATCGCCGCGCCGGTCGCCGCCCGGTTCCCGAATCTGTTCTTCATGGCGGTGCTCGCCGGTGAGGAGCCGATCGACCACATCCAGAAGCAGATCCTGCGCTCCGGCGAGGAAGTGCATCCGATCATGCGCGGCGTCATGGCGATTCACGTCGCCGAGGAGGCGCGCCACATCTCCTTCGCGCACGAATTCCTGAAGAAGCATGTGCCGGAGTCGAATCCGGCCGCGAAGTTCGTGCTGTCGCTGGCCATGCCGATCGTGATGTGGATCCTCGGCCGGTCCATCGCGACCCCGCCGAAGTCCTTCTTCAAGGAATTCGACATCCCCGAGGACGTGCGCAAGGAACTGTTCTACGGCTCCGCCGAGGCGCAGCAGACCTTCGCCGACTACTTCATCGACGTGCGGGCCCTGGCCAAGGAGCTGGGCCTGATGAACCCGATCTCGAAGAACGTCTGGAAGCTGCTGAAGATCGACGGCCCGGCCAGCCGGTACCGCTCCGAGCCGCAGCGCGCCAAGACCAAAGCCGCCTGAAGGGTAGCCATACAGTGCCGTATGTAGTCACCCAGTCGTGCTGCAGCGACGCCTCCTGCGTCTACGCATGCCCGGTCAACTGCATCCATCCCACGCCCGACGAACCGGATTTTCTGACGGCGGAGATGCTGTACGTCGACCCCGCGGCATGCGTGGACTGCGGCGCCTGTGCCACGGCCTGTCCGGTGGACGCCATCACCTCCTCGAAGAAGCTCACCGCGGAGCAGAAGCCGTTCATCGAGATCAACGCCGATTTCTATCGCCAGGCGCGGCCGCGTCCACTGCTGGCCAAGCCGGTGCCGGCCGCCGAGGTGGACACTGATCGCGGCCCGATGCGCGTCGCGATCGTGGGTTCGGGTCCCTCGGCGATGTACGCCGCCGACGAGCTGCTCACCCAGCCCGAGGTGACGGTGACGGTCTTCGACCGGTTGCCGGTGCCCTACGGCCTGGCACGCCACGGCGTCGCGCCCGACCACACCCGGACCCGGCAGGTGAGCCGGTTGTTCGATGTGATCTCCGCGCAGCCCGGATTCGGGTCGTACCTGAATGTGGCGGTGGGCGCGGACATCTCGCACGCCGAACTGCTGGACCATTTCGATGCGGTGATCTACGCCGTGGGCGCCTCCTCCGACCGCAAGCTCGGTATCCCCGGCGAGGGTCTGCCCGGCAGCCTGTCCGCGACCGAGTTCGTGGCGTGGTACAACGGTCATCCCGACTTCGCGCAGCGCAGTTTCGATCTGTCGCAGCGGCGCGCGGTGATCGTCGGCAACGGTAATGTCGCGCTCGACGTGGCCCGGATTCTCACCATGGATCCCGAACTGCTCGATGCCACCGAGGTGTCGCCGGCGGCGCTGGCGGCACTGCGGCACAGCAAGATCGAGGAAGTGGTGATCGTGGGCCGCCGCGGTCCCGCCGAATCCGCCTTCACCGTTCCCGAATTCGTGGGCCTGCTCGGATCCGATCTCGACATCGTCGTGGAAGGTGATGTGCCGGAACCGACTCCGGATATGCCGCAGAAGGTCGAGCAGAAACTGAAGCTGCTGCGCAGCGTGGCCGACCGTCCGGTGGGCGCGCGCAAGCGCATCGTCTTCCGCTATCTCTCCTCGCCGGTGGCGCTGGTCGGCACCGACCGCGTGACCGGAATCGAGCTGGTGCGCAACGAACTCGTGACCGACGAGGCCGGTATCACCCGCGCTGTCGCGACGGACGACACCGAAACCCTGGATACCGCACTGGTTCTGGCTTCGGTGGGTTACCGCGGCGTGGCCGTGCCGGGGGTGCCGTTCGACGAGCGCGCCGGTGTCATCCCGAACGCCGACGGCCGGGTGCTCGAATCCGCCGGCGGCGCGGTGGTTCCGGGAACCTATGTGACCGGCTGGATCAAGCGCGGTCCGACGGGCTTCATCGGCACCAACAAGTCCTGCGCGCAGCAGACGGTGCGACAGTTGGTCGACGACTTCAACGCCGGGCGTCTGCGCCGGCCCACCGCCGACGCCACCGATTTCGATCGGCTGGTCCAGCGCCGCCGCCCCGATGCGGTGCGCGGCGGCGCCACGGCCCAGCCGTGGTGGAAGCGAAAGCTGCTCGCTCGCGCCTGAGCCGGGTCTTTCGACCGAATGCCCCGATCCGCCCGGATCGGGGCATTCGTCGTTTCGGCAACCATCCAGTCATTCGGAACGGCCGGACGGATTTCGGTCTCGTGAATGTCATTGCGGCAATTCCATAGAAAACCGGTCGGTATTCCGCGCGATCAACTGTGAAATGGCCAGTTTTGCCAGCTATTCTCGTGCGGTAGCCGAATTCGAACTTCCGACTTTGCCGAAGATCGCGGCCTATCAGGTGTTTTGCTCGATCGAGCGGTGGGTGTGAAAGCTTTTCCGCCCATTCGGTTTCCGTGATCGAGACCGACCAGCTAACCTGTGTTCGCTATTTGGTAAACGACCGCGACCACATGGTTGAACCACCTGGGGCCGTGGTCTCGGTGCGTTGACGGGATGGCAATGACGGTTGGCTTCGGCATGAGCATCGGCACAGTGAATTCCGTGTGGGCGGCAACTGCCGGTGATCGCGGCCGGCCGGCCGTCCGCGTGCGTCGCACCGCGGTCACCTTCGACTGCTCCGGCGATGTCCGAGTCGGCGGAGTGCCTCGATTCGCGCCGGTGGTCACGGATTTCGCCGACCTCACCCGCGTGCGCGAGCCGGTATCGCTGGGCGGCCGGATCCGGTCCTCGGCCGACCTGGTCGCCTCGGTCGCCACCTGCCTGATCGAGGGCAGCGATCCCGAAGCCGGGCCGGTCCTCACCTATCCCGCCTGTTACACCGACCGGCAGATCGCCTCGCTGCAGTACGCGCTGCACCGCTGCGGCGCCTTCGACGTGATTCTGATGCCCGAACCCGTGGCCGCGGTGGAATGGCTGGACGGCGAATACGGTGTTTCCGCAAGCTGTTCCACGCTCGTCTACGACCTGGGCGCCAACAACCTGGACGTCGCGGTGGTCCGGACCGAGGCCGAATGGAATCAGCGCGGAGTGCTCGGCTCGGCCCTGCGATCCGATGCCTTCGGCGGCCGGCCGCTGGGCGCCGTCCTGGCGCGCTACGCACGGACGCTGGCTCCGGACGTGCCGGCACCGGTGTCGACGGTGGTGCCGGCCGAGGACACCCGCCGCCTGCGCGCCTGGCATATCCGCAATTCGCTCCGGGTGGTGCGCGATTGCCTGCAACGTGCGCGGGTGACCATCGACGACGTCGATCGCGTGCTACTGATCGGTGGCGCCGCGCGACCGGTCGAGGTGGCGGAGGTGCTGGCCGAGTTGGGTCCTCCGGTGATCGTCCCGCCGGATCCGGCGCATACGGTCGCGACCGGAGCCGCCATCGCCTCGGCTCGATTTGCCACGAGCAACAGCAACGCCGGGCGATACGCCCGGGGCGCCGCGGTCGTATCCTCCGCCGCGGTCGTGTCCGCTCTCGCCATGTCGGCGGCGACCATGATCGGCGGTGGCCCGCTCGGTACCGACGGCCCGATCATGGAATTCGCCCCCGCGCTGGCCGGCCCGGCGGATGCGTTGCGCGAACAGGTCGGCGACCTGCCGCAGACACCCGGCTTCGGTGTCGGATTCACTTCGCTGGCGGCCCGCGCCGACACTTTGATGGGCACCTCGCTGTCCGGAATGCGCGGCTACGCCGTCGCGGCGCAAGACTTTTCGCATGCCATGGCCGATCGGGTCGAGAACGCGCTGCGCGACGACGGCGCCGTCACGCCCTGCGTGCCGCCCCGCGCCCGGACCTACTCCGATCCGGCGCGTTTCACCAACCCCATGCCGTTCGTGAACTCGGGCGCGGCGGCGCTCCTGGCCGCCGGCGCCGCGGCCGGCAACCTGCCCGGCGCGGGGCATCCCGGTCAGCCGGGATCCGGTGATCAGGGCACCCCGCCCGGCGGGGGCTCCACACCTGAGGACTCGTCGAAGCCCGGAAATCCGGCGCCGAAACCGGACGGTTCGAGTACACCCGCATCCGGCACGAACCCCGTCCCCGCCGACAAGACGACCGCGACTCCCGGTGCGTCGTCCGGGAATTCGCATACCGGCGATGCCGCGTCCACTCCGCGGCCCGGGCACTCGAGCGGCACCGCGGACAGCGGTGACGGCTCGGATACCACGTCCGCCGAGTCGAATTCGGCCGGTGCGACCGGCGGGTCGAGTGCATCCTCCCAGGGCTCGGACTCCGACAGCGCCGATACGCACGGCTCGCACGCCGACGACTCCGCGAACTCCAGTGGTACGAAATCGGATCCGGCGAAACCGGGGACGGCGAACTCGGGCCCGGCGCACTCCGGCGACGCCACGAACTCCGACACCGGACCCGATGCCGGTGGTACGACGAATTCGGGCGACGGTTCCCACTCGGGCGACTCCGCGAATTCGAGCGACTCCGCGAATTCGAACGGCACTGCCAATTCGAACGGCACTGCGAACGCCGGGGACAACGCGAAGCCCGGCACCTCCGCCCCCACCGGTGGCGGCACCGATTCCGCACCGACCGGTGGTGCCCAGTCTGCCCCGGGCACAACGTCTTCCGATACCGCCCCGGGTGCGGGAACCGCCCGTCCTCCCGGCCTCGGGGGCAGCACGGCCACACCTCCCGGCGGCGCTACCCGCCCCGGCGGGACGAACCCCGCACCGGTCGCCCCCGCCCACCCCGGAGCCGTCGCGCCGAGCCACCCAGGCCTCGGCGCCACCCCCGGTGGCGGCTTCCATGGGGGTGGCCTGGGCGGCGGCTTCCACAGCGGTGGTTTCGGCGGTTTCGGGCACTGACCGGGTTCACCGACAGGGTTCGGCCCCGATATCGCGCCGAGCCGGCGGTGACGAGTCCCGACGGCTGTCCAGGACGTCGAGGTAGTGCTGGTTGGACATGATGCCGAGCAGATTGCCGAAGGGGTCGACCACCGAGGCGGTGACGAAGCCCGGACCGCGTTCGGTGACGGGTTGGTGTTCGGCCGCGCCGAGTTCGCGGAGCCGCTGCAGTGCGGCGTCGAGATCGTCGACGTGCCAGTACAGCAGTGCGCCGCCGGGTTCGTGGGCGGGGTCCGGGCAGTAGCGGCGATCGATGATGCCGAGTTCGTGCCGGTAGTCGCCGATCCGGAACTCGATATAGCCGGGAACCTCGAAATACGGTGCGGTATCGAGCAATTCGCCGTACCAGCGCTTGGCGGCCGCCAGGTCGTCGGCATAGTAGGACACGGTCGTCATTCCGCGCAGCATCGGTCTCTCCTCGGTCGTTGCGGTCTTCGATACGATCCTCGCGGTCAAAGTGCTCACCGAATGAGCACTTTGTTCGGCAGAATTGCCGTATGCGCGCCGACCGTCTGATTGCCACGCTGCTCCTCATGCAGGCGAGGGGCCGGGTGACCGCCGCCGAGCTCGCCAGGGAACTCGAGGTGTCCGTGGCGACCGCGCGCCGCGACCTCGAGGCGCTGTCGTCGGCAGGCGTTCCCGTCTACTCGCAGCCCGGCCGGGGCGGGGGCTGGGCGCTGATCGGTGGTGCCCGCACCGACCTCAGCGGAATGACGGCCGACGAGGCGCGGGCGCTGTTCCTGCTGCTCGGTCCGGCGGCCTCGGGCTCGCCCGCCACCCGCTCGGCGCTGCGAAAGTTGTTGCGAGCCTTGCCGGAGACGTTCCGCGAACAAGCCCTGGCCGCCTCGGCGGCGACGCTGATCGATCCGGTCGGCTGGGGCCGGCGGCCGCGATCCGAACCGGCGGAGGTCGAGTTGCTGCAACAGGCCGTCGCGCGGCGACGGACGGTCCGATTTCGCTACGGCCCGGCCGGTCGTGAGCGAGCCGTCGATCCCTGGGGCGTCGTCGACAAGGACGCCGTGTGGTATCTGATCGCCGGGACCGACCGGGGGCGCCGGACCTATCGCGTCGACCGGATGAGCGAGGTGACCGTCGGGGACGGCGTCGCCGACGTCCCGGCGGATTTCGATCTGGCGCAGGCGTGGTCGGAGATCGTCGAACAGATGGAACATCGCCGCGGCGAGGTGTCGGCGATCGTGCACGCCGATCCCGAGATCGTGCCGGTCCTGCGCGATCGGCTGGGCCGGCACTGCGCCGAGGACGGTCCGGTCGACGGCGGCCGGGTGCGGCTGCGGATCAGCGCCCATCTGCCGCGCGCGATCGCCGAACAGCTCGCCGGATTCGGGGGACGCCTCGAAGTCGTTGCCCCCGAATCGATTCGGCGTGAGCTGGCCGCGCTGGCGGCCGAGCTCACCGCCATCTACCGCTGATCCGCGTTACCGAGCGGTGAACCCGCCGTCGACCGCGACCGCCGCGCCGGTGACGAAGCTCGCCTCGTCGGAGAGGAGGTAGGCGCACAGCGAGGCGATTTCCTCCGCGCGGGCGATTCGGCCGAGCGGGTGCAGCGCCGCGATCGCCGCCTCGCCTTCGGGTGTCGCACCCATCGACGCGCGGAACGCCGGGGTATCCACCGCGCCCGAAACCAGCGCGTTGACCCGCACACCCGCGGTGGCCGTCTCCAGCGCGACCGCGCGGGTCAGGCCGACCACGCCGTGTTTGGCAGCGACGTAGGGGGCGACCGAGCCCATACCGACCACGCCGAGGTTGGAGGCGTTGTTGAGGATCGCCCCGCCGCCGGACTCCAGCAGCGCCGGCACCTGGGACCGCAGGCCGAAGTACACGCCGGTGAGGTTGAGTTCCAGATCTGCGCGCCAACCGGCTTCGTCGATGTCCTGCACCGGTCCGAAGGAGTTGACCGCGCCGGCGTTGTTGAAGGCCGCGTCCAGCCGGCCGAATTCGTCGATCGCGGCGTGGGTGAGCCGATCCACGTCCTCGGCCACGGTGACGTCGGTCGGGACGAAGACGGCCCGGCCGCCCTGGGCGCGGATATCCGCGGCGATCCAATCCCCGGCCTCCTTGCCCCGGGCGCCCAGCACCACCGCGGCGCCCTCCGCCGCCACTCGCCGGGCCACGGCCGCGCCGACCCCGCTGCTGGCGCCGGTGATCAGTACGACCTTCGATTCGAAGCGGTGGTGCACTGTCGTGTCCATCTCTGCTGCCCTCTCCATATCCGTTGTCTGCCACGCGATCTCGTGACAGGTGCCAGTCAAGTCGCGCGAAACCGGCAAAGCTGACGGGATTCGGACCTGTAGTTGATGTGTCATCTAGTCGTCGGAGTGGCATACCGCCGGGTAACGGCGGCGGGGCTGTAAGCGCAGATGCACGATCGGTGACAATGACCGGGTGAACAGTCCTCGACTGATTGCCCTGGATGTGGACGGGACCATCCTGCAGGCGGGCGCACCGATGAGCCCGCGGGTGCGTGCGGCGGTGCGTGCCGCGGTCGACGCGGGCGCCCATGTGGTGATCACGACCGGCCGCACCCTGCTCGCCACCCGGCTCGTGATGGAGGAGCTGGGACTCGAGGAGGGCCAGGCGCTGTGCTCGAACGGCGCTGTGCACGTGGACATTTCGAACTGGGAACCACTGGCGGTCCACACCTTCGACCCGGAGCCCGCGGTCGCGACACTGCGTTCACTGCTGCCCGATATGGTGCTGTCGGTGGAGAAGGTGGGAGTGGGGACCTGGGCCACCGGCTACTACCCCGGCAGCTTCCGGCTCGGCGAATTCCGCTTCGTCGACGATGCCGAACTGAGCCTCGAGCCCACCACGCGGCTGAACGGCTGGTGGCCCGGCGGCAGCCTCGACGAAATGATCGACGCCGTCGGCGAACTCGACCTCCCCGGCGCCGGCTGGGTGCACGGCGAGGACGAACCGTGGCTGGTGGCCTCCAAACAGGGGGTGTCCAAAGGCTGGGCGCTGGAACAACTTCGCCTGACCCTCGACATCCCGCTCGAGCAGACCCTGGCCATCGGCGACGGCTACAACGATATCGACATGCTCACCTGGGCAGGGCATTCCGTCGCCATGGGCAACGCGGTGCCCCCGGTCCGCGAGCTCGCCGACGAAACGACCGCCGATATCAGTGAGGACGGGGCGGCCCTGGTGCTGGAGCGCTGGTTCGCGGGATGAACCGCGAAGCCGGCACGACCCACGTGGGTCCGGACCGGGCGGGACCAGGGTGACCGAGACTGCCGGAAGGACAGGCGGAATCAGGCCGTGAGGTCGAGGGACATCCGGTCGGCGGCCCGATAACGCTCGAGCGCGACCTCGGTGAGGAACCGGTGCGGCCCGATCGCAGGTGCGTGCACGAGGCCGGGTTCGGCGACGGCGAGACGATCGATGAGCAACCCCGGGGCCAGGAACCACGGGGCGACCATCACCCGGCGGGCTCCCCGGCTGCGCAGATCCGAGACCGCTCGGCTCAGCGACGGCTGCGTGGTCGCGAAGCAGATCGCGGACCGCCAGCGGGTGCTGTGCGTGAGCGCCACCGCGACCTCGGCCGTGATCCGGTTGGCGGCCGCGGACGAGGATCCGACGGCTGCGACCGCGATACCCAGCTCGGCATCGTCGCGGTCGGCGCCCGCGTGCAGCGCTCGGTCCCGCAGCGCCGCCACCAGTCGTTCGTCGGTTCCGAGCACATCGGCCTGCGTGATCCGCAGCAGCGGATGCCGACGGCGGGCAGCCGCGAGCATGCCGGGCAGATCCACCCGGGCGTGAAACGCACTGCCCAGCAGCAACGGGACGACAACGGCCTCGGTATGTCCCTGTGCCGCAACGGCATCGATGACCTGTTCCACCGAAGGGGTGTTCAGGTCCAGGAATGCCAGGCGCACGTCGACATCCGGACGTTGTCCGGCGATCTCGGCGACCACGGCCGACATCGTCGCGGCGGACCGCGGATCACGGCTGCCGTGTGCGACCGCGATCAATGCCGGGGCGCGGCCGGTGGTGACACCGGCGAGCGACCGCTCGCCGTTCACGAACATCCCACCGGCCGAACCCATCTCAGCTGCCGACCTCGACCGAGGTCAGTACGTCGCCCACCAGGCCCGCGGCCAGCGTGTTACCGCCCGCCGGGTCGATGAGCAGGAAGCTGCCCGTGTACCGGTTGACCCGATAGTCGTCGGCCGCGATCGGCTCTGCGACGCGCACCGAGATGCGGCCGATATCGTTGAGCACCAACGACTCCGGATTCGGATCGGCGGCCAGGTTCTGCTCGTCGAACCGCTCGATCAACTCGCCGACGATGGCCTGCGTGGTCCGGGTGCCGTGCTTGAGCAGCAGGCGGGCGCCGGGCCGCAGCGGCTTGTCGCCGAGCCAGCAGCAGGTGGCGTCGAACGCATCGATCGGTTCGGGAGCGTCGGCCGCCGCGACGATGGTGTCGCCGCGGGAGATGTCGACATCGTCGGTGAGCAGCAGGGTCACACTGCGTCCGGGCTGGGCGGAGGGCAGTTCGCCGTCGGCGGTGTCGATGCGCTCGACCGTGGTCCGGATGCCGGAGGGCAGCACCACGACCTCGTCACCCTTCGACACCACGCCCGCGGCGACCTGTCCGGCATACCCGCGGTAGTCCGGGTACTCCGCGGTCCGCGGGCGGATCACGTACTGGACCGGGAAGCGCAGGCCCACCTGATGGCGGCCGGTGCTGTCGGCATCGACCGGCACCGACTCCAGATGCTCGATCAGGGAGGGGCCGTCGTAGAACGGGGTGTTCTCCGAGCGGGACGCGATGTTGTCACCGTGCAGCGCCGAGACCGGGATCTCGACGATGTCCTCGGGGGCCCAGCCGAGTTTGCTCGTGAGCTCGGTGAACTCGGCCACGATCTGCGCGAACACCGCTTCCGCGTCGTCGACCAGATCGATCTTGTTCACCGCCAGCACCAGCTTCGGCACACCCAGCAGCGCCATCACGGCGGCGTGGCGCCGGGTCTGCTCGATGACGCCCTTGCGGGCATCGACCAGCAGGATCACCAACTGTGCCGTCGACGCGCCCGAGACGGTGTTGCGGGTGTATTGCACGTGGCCCGGGGTGTCGGCGAGCACGAAGGACCGCTTCGGCGTCGCGAAGTACCGGTAGGCCACATCGATGGTGATGCCCTGTTCGCGTTCGGCGCGCAGCCCGTCGACCAGCAGCGAGAGATCGGGGGTGGCCAGGCCCTTGTCGACCGAGGCCCGGGTGACGGCGTCGATCTGGTCGGCCAGTACCGATTTCGTGTCGTAGAGCAGGCGTCCGACCAGTGTGGACTTGCCGTCGTCGACACTGCCGGCGGTGGCGAGACGGAGGAGGTCGGGCTGTGTTGTCTGCTCGTTCCGCAAGCTCCACTCGCTCATCAGAAGTAACCCTCTCGCTTGCGGTCTTCCATGGCGGCCTCGGAGACGCGGTCGTCGCCGCGGGTCGCGCCACGTTCGGTCAGTCGCGACGCGGCGACCTCGGCGAGGATGTCGTCGTTGGTCGCGGCATCGGAAAGTATTGCGCCGGTGGTGGATCCGTCACCGACGGTGCGGTAACGCACCGACTTGACGACCAGCTCCTCGTCCTCGCGCGGACCACCCCAGGAGCCCGGGGTCATCCACATGCCGTCGCGCTGATACACGGGCCGCTCGTGCGCGTAGTAGATGGTCGCGAGTTCGACGTTCTCGCGCGCGATGTAGCGCCAGATGTCGAGTTCGGTCCAGTTGCTCAGCGGGAACACCCGCACGTGCTCACCGGGCGCGTGCCGGCCGTTGTACAGGTTCCACAGTTCCGGGCGCTGCCGCTTCGGGTCCCAGCGGCCGAAGGCGTCGCGCAGCGAGAAGATCCGCTCCTTGGCCCGCGACCGCTCCTCGTCGCGCCGCCCGCCGCCGAAGACCGCGTCGAAGCGGTTCTCGGTGATGGCGTCCAGCAGCGGCACGGTCTGCAGCGGGTTGCGGATACCGTCGGGCCGCTCGGTGAGCCGGCCGTCGGCCAGATACTCCTCGACGCTGGCGACGTGCAGCCGCAGCCCGTACTTCTCGACCACGTGGTCGCGGAAGGCCAGCACCTCGTCGAGGTTGTGGCCGGTGTCCACGTGCAGCAGCGAGAACGGCAGCGGCGCGGGCCAGAAGGCCTTGAGCGCCAGATGCAGCAGGACCGTGGAGTCCTTCCCGCCGGAGAACAGGATCACCGGACGCTCGAATTCGCCTGCCACCTCACGGAAAATGTGGATGGCTTCGCTCTCGAGGGCGGCAAGGGTATCGAATTGTGTCTCGGTCACCGTTGAAGTCATGAGGCGTGCAACCCGCATTCGGTCTTGGCGAGGCCGGCCCAGCGGCCGCTTCGCGGATCGGATCCCGGTTCCGGCTTCCGCGTGCACGGAGCGCAACCGATGGACGGATATCCCTCCTCGACAAGGGGATTGACGAGAATGCCGTGCTGGTCGATATACGCGGCCATCTCGTCGTCGGACCAGGCGGCGATCGGATTGATCTTCACCAGGCCGAAGCCCTCGTCGAAGGAGATCAGGGGGGCGTTGGCCCGGGTGGGGGCCTCCACGCGCCGGATGCCGGTCACCCACGCGTTGTAGGGGGCCAGCGAATTCTGCAGCGGCACCACCTTGCGCAGCCGGCAGCATTCACCCGCGTCGCGCGCGAACAGATCCTTGCCAAGCAGTTGATCCTGTTCGGCGACAGTGTGTTCGGGCCGCACGTTGAGGATGTTCACGCCGTAGACGGTTTCGACCGCGTCCCGGGTGCCGATGGTTTCGGCGAAGTGGTAGCCGGTGTCGAGGAACAGGACCTCGACGCCGGGCCGCACCTGCGCGGCCAGTTGCACCAGCACCGCATCCTGCATATTCGAGGCGACGATGTAGCTCGAGCCGAAGGTGTCCTCGGTCCACTGCAGCAGCTCGGTGGCCGAGGCGTCCGGACCCAGCTGCGCCGCGCCGTCCTCGGCGATCCTGCGCAGCTCGGCTTCGCTCAGCTTTTCCAAAGTGGTTGCCATACTGAATCTCCCGTTACCGAAGGTCGGCCTCGTCGGCGCGGACAGCCCATTGCGCGAACCGCTCACCGTCGTTGCGGTTCTTGACGAAATTGCGGACGACACGCTCGATGTAGTCGCCGAGCTCCTCGCTGGTCACCTTGTGCTGGCGTAGCTTGCGGCCGAAGCCGCTGTCGAGCCCGAGGCTGCCACCGAGGTGAACTTGATAGCCCTCCACCTGATTCCCGTCGCCGTCGTCGACGAGCTGGCCCTTGAAACCGATATCGGCGATCTGTGAACGGCCGCAGGAGTTGGGGCAGCCGTTGATGTTGATCGTGACCGGCACGTCCAACTGGGCGTTGATATCGGCCAGGCGTTGGTCGAGTTCGGGCGCCAGGACCTGCGAACGCTTGCGCGTCTCCACGAACGAGAGTTTGCAGAACTCGATACCACTGCAGGCCAGCAGGTTTCGCCGCCAGGCCGACGGCCGGGCCTGCAGGCCCAGCGGTTCCAGTTCGGCGATCAGTTCCTCGACCTTGTCGTCGGGGACGTCGAGTACGACGACCTTCTGGTACGGAGTGAACCGGATCCGGTCCGCGCCGACCCGTTCGACGGCGTCGGCGACCTGGGTCAGGATCGTGCCCGAGACACGGCCGGCGATCGGGGAGAAGCCGATCGCGTTGAGGCCGTTGCGCAGCCGCTGCACGCCCACATGGTCGATGGGCCGGGCCGGCTTCTCGGGCGCGGGGCCGTCGATGAGCTTGCGCTGCAGGTACTTCTCCTCGAGAACTTCTCTGAATTTCTCGATGCCCCAGTCCTTGATGAGGAACTTCAACCGCGCCTTGGTCCGCAGCCGGCGGTAACCGTAGTCACGGAACAGCGAGACGACGGCTTCCCACACATCCGGCACCTCCTCCAGCGGCACCCACGCACCGACTCGCTGCGCGAGCATGGGGTTGGTGGACAGGCCGCCGCCGACCCACAGGTCGAAACCGGGGCCGTGCTCGGGATGTTCGACGCCGACGAACGCCACGTCGTTGATCTCGTGGACCACATCCTGCTGGCCGGAGATCGCCGTCTTGAACTTGCGGGGGAGGTTCGAGTACTCCTTCTTGCCGATGTAGCGCCGGGTGATCTCCTCGACCGCCCAGCTGCCGTCGACGACCTCGTCCAGCGACTCACCGGCCAGGGGGGAGCCGAGGACCACGCGCGGGCAGTCGCCGCAGGCCTCGGTGGTCTGCAATCCGACCGCCTCGATGCGCCGCCAGATCTCCGGGACGTTCTCGATCTCGATCCAGTGGTACTGCAGGTTCTCGCGGTCGGACAGATCGGCGGTGTCCCGGGCGAACTCGGTGGAGATCTGGCCGAGGGTGCGCACCTGCTCGACGTTGAGCGCGCCGCCGTCGCAGCGGATGCGCATCATGAAGTACTTGGCCTCGAGCAGGTCGATGTTCTCGTCACCGGTCCAGGTGCCGTCGTAGCCCTGCTCACGCTGGGTGTAGAGGCCCCACCAGCGGAAGCGGCCGCGCAGATCGCTCTTGTCGATCGAGTCGAATCCGCCCTTGGCGTAGATGTTCTCGATGCGCGCACGGACGTTGAGCGGATTGTCGTCCTTCTTGCTCTGCTCGTTCGCGTTCAGCGGTTCCCGGTAACCGAGGGCCCACTGGCCCTCGGACTTGCGGCGGACCGGCTTGCCGGTGCGTTCGCGCGGGCCGGAAGCCTCCGGGCGGGGCCGGGCACGACGCTCACGGGCGAGGCGTTCACGATCCGCGCGAACGGACTCGGGGCTGGGACCGGCGTCGGTACTCGACGTCATAGGGTCGCTCCTGAAGAAGATGGATCAGGCCTTGCGGCAGGCGGGAGGGGCTGGCTCGCGCCTTCGGAGTTCAGCGAATCGGACCGATGGGCATCGCGAAGGATGCCGGGAACCGGGGAGAGGGGAGGCCGAGCTACCGGAGGCGATCCGGCAGACAACTGGCGCTGCAGACGCGCTTGAAGTCGACATGGCGGCGCGCCACGAGTCGTACTCCAAGTCCGGTCATGGAAGTTATTGTGCCATGTCAGGTGGGTCTTTCCGACCGGTGGGTCATATTCTCCGCAAAAAAGCGGGAAATTCCCTGGACGGCCGTCCTAATTTGTGAGATGCGTCATAGATCAAGCGGATTCGCCGATCGCGATGCCGCAGGGGCCTTCCCACGGGACGCCGACGGGTCGGCTAGGACACGATGACGAGCTTTCCGGTCGCCTCGTCGTTCTGCATCCGGCGGTGGGCCGCGACCACGGCGGCGATGAGCGCGTCCACCTTCGCGGGCTGCCGGGTCGTGGCCGCGGTCTCGATACCCTCGGCTGCCGCGATGGCGATCGCCGCCATGCCCACCGACGAGGTCCCGCCCCGAATCAGCAGCCGCGCCGCGCGCTGCCGCACCCCGGACAGGACGCCCGAGGCCGCCAGCGCGCCGCACGCATCGTCGTCTCACTCATGCGTTCACTGTCGTGGGCAACCGGGGCGGCCGACCACCGATAGAATGCCGATTCATGCCCGTTCGCCGCCAACCTGCCGCGACGGCTTCTACGTCGCGGCTGTGGCCGTCCGGGGGCGTTCACCAGTGGGCGCCGGGAGCGTCGAGTTCGGTCCACGCGCATGCGCGCGGGCATCTGGTGTACGCCGCCCGCGGGGTGCTCTCGGTGCACACCGAACGCGGGACGTCGATCGTGCCGGCCAGCCGAATCGGCTGGACCCCAGCCGGATTCACGCACCAGCACCGCGCCCACGGGCGAACCGACATGCGGATCGTCTTTCTCCCGGTGGCACCGGCCCGGCTGCTACCGGACCGCCCCGCGGTATTCGGGGCCACCGATCTGGCCCGCGAGGTGTTCCTCACTCTCACCGGGCCCCGCGACCACGACCGTGGTGCGCGCGCCCGGCTGCATCGGGTGCTCGTCGACGAACTGCGGGAAGCGCACGAGCAGCCGCTGCAACTGCCGCAACCCCGCGACGACCGATTGCGGGCCCTCGCGCGGATTCTGTACGACGACCCCGGCGACAACACCGCGCTGGCCGAACTCGGGCGCAGGGTCGGCGCGGGAGCGCGAACGCTGAGCCGGCTGTTCCACGACGAGCTCGGCATGACCTTCTACGAGTGGCGCACCCAACTGCGCATCTCGCACGCGCTCGTCCTGCTCGCCGAGGGGCACGACGCGACATATGTCGCGCACGCCTGCGGGTGGGCGAATCCGAGCGGCTTCATCGCGGCGTTCGCCGACATCGTCGGCGCCACTCCCGGAAAATACGCCCGTTCGCACCGAACTCGCGGGCTACCGGCGCCGGAAGCGATCGACTAGCCGGTGTGCCGCCGGTCACTGCGCCGCACCGGGCACACTGGTGGGGTGACCGCACCCGCTCCCGAACACACCACCGCCGCGCCGACGCTGCGCGATTTCGGCGGCGGGCCGTTCGGGATCTACGTGCACGTCCCGTTCTGCGCGACGCGCTGCGGCTACTGCGATTTCAACACGTATACGGCGGGCGAGCTGGGTTCCTCCGCCTCGCCGGAGTCGTGGCTCGATGCCCTGCGTGGCGAATTGACCACCGCGGCAGCGGCTTTCGCGGAACTGCCGAGCGCGCAACCGCCGGTGTCGACGGTCTTCGTCGGCGGCGGCACCCCGTCGCTGCTGGGCGGCGACGGCCTGGCCGATGTCCTCGACGCCATCCGTGCCGAGTTCTCCCTCGCCGCCGATGCGGAGGTGACCACGGAATCGAATCCGGAGTCCACCTCCCCGCAGTTCTTCGAGCGCATCCGAACCGCCGGCTACACCCGCGTCTCCCTCGGCATGCAATCGGCCGCGAGCCACGTTCTGCGCATTCTCGACCGCACCCACACCCCCGGACGTGCCGTAGCGGCCGCCCGCGAGGCCCGGGCAGCCGGTTTCGACCACGTCAACCTCGACCTCATCTACGGCACGCCCGGTGAATCCGACGCCGACCTCGACGCCAGCCTGGACGCGGTCCTCTCCGCCGGCGTCGACCACGTCTCCGCCTACTCCCTGATCGTCGAGGACGGCACCGCCATGGCCCGCAAGGTCCGCCGCGGCGAACTCCCCGCCCCCGACGAAGACACCCTCGCCGCCCGCTACGAACGCATCGACGCCCGCCTTGCCGCCGCGGGATTCGGCTGGTACGAGGTATCCAACTGGGCCACAACGTCTTCCGCGCGCTGCCGGCACAACCTCGGCTACTGGGACGGCGGCGACTGGCTCGGCGCCGGCCCCGGCGCGCACAGCCACCTCGGCGGCGTGCGCTGGTGGAACGTGAAGCATCCGGGCCGCTACGCCGAGCGCGTCGCGGCCCGCGCCGGACTGCCCGCCGCGGGCTGGGAGGCGCTGACCGACGCGGAGCGGTACACCGAGCGCGTGATGCTCGGCGTACGCCTGCGCTCCGGACTCCCGGTCGAGGAATTGGATGCCGACGGCCGCGCGGCATGTGAGCGTGTGGTCGCCGACGGACTGGCCGTTGTCGACCGTGATCGGTTGGTGTTGACCGACCGTGGGCGTCTGCTCGCCGACGGAGTGGTCCGCGATCTGCTGGGCTGACCGGCTGTCGGTCGGTAGCGGCCCGGTGAATCGGTCTATTTCGCCCCGAATTCGGCGCTGCGGCCCGGGCGGGAGTCCGGACAGCGTAGGGTTCGAGGCAACTTGAGGAGATCCATGTCACAGGCACGCCACATCACACTTGTCCACGAGCAGAGCGAGTTCGCCGAAACGCGTGCCGCAGAGAAGGCCGAGGCCGCACGGCGCGGCGCGCTCGCCGCGCGGGCGGTGGCCAGTCATTCGACCGGAGTCGACGACTGCCAGTCGCTGCTGACGATGCTCGGATTGGATGCGGCGGCAGGCAAACTCGTCGCCGAATCGGACTGAGTTCGCGCCGCGGGCGCAAGACGGACATCTTCGCCCGCGCATTCCGTGGCTCCACCTCCGTTCCGCTGCGCGACCGGGTCCCCGGCGCCGGCCCGGCATCACTGTGCGACCTCACACGCGGGAACTCGTGAGCACAGGAACTAAACTGGTGTCGGATCAACCGGGAATCCGCGTGGTCGATGCTGCCCGTGTGCGGCCGCGTGGACCCCGAAGGCGAACGAGGAGGTGGGGCCGATGTCGAGCACCGAGAAGCGGCGGCTGGAGGTCCTGCGCGCGATCGTCGCGGACTACATCGCGACCAAGGAGCCGATCGGGTCGAAAACGCTGGTGGACAAGCACAATCTGGGCGTCTCCAGCGCAACCGTGCGCAATGACATGGCGGTCCTCGAGGCCGAGGGATACATCACTCAGCCGCACACGAGCTCCGGTCGCATCCCGACCGACAAGGGCTATCGCCAGTTCGTGGACAACATCGCCGAGGTCAAGCCGCTGTCCAATGCCGAGCGCCGCGCGATCATGGAATTCCTGGAAAGCGGCGTCGATCTCGACGACGTCCTGCGACGCGGGGTGCGGCTGCTGGCGCAGCTGACCCGGCAGGTCGCGATGGTGCAGTACCCGACGGTCTCGGCGTCGACCGTGCGTCACCTGGAGGTCGTGGCGCTCAATCCGGCCCGGCTGCTGCTGGTCGTGATCACCGATACCGGGCGGGTCGATCAGCGGCTCGTCGATCTGGGTGCGGTGATCGACGAGGAGGATCTCGCCGCACTGCGCGGCATGCTCGGCAAGGCGATGGACGGTAAGCGTCTGTCCGCTGCCTCGAGCGCCGTCGCGGCGTTGCCGGAGAACGCCCCCGCCCGGCTACGCGACGTTCTGGTCCGGGTGTCGACCGTTCTGGTCGAAACCCTGGTGGAGCATCCGGAGGAGCGGCTGGTGCTGGGCGGCACGGCCAACCTGACCCGCAATGCCGGCGATTTCGGTTTCCCGGGTTCGCTGCGTGCCGTGCTCGAGGCGCTCGAGGAGCAGGTGGTGGTGTTGAAACTTCTGGCCGCCGCGCAGCAGCCCGGCACGGTGACGGTGCAGATCGGCGAGGAGACCCGCGTCGAGCAGATGCGCGGCACCTCGGTGGTATCCACCGGGTACGGTATGCCGGGTACCGTGCTGGGAGGTATGGGAGTGGTCGGCCCGACCCGGATGGACTACCCCGGCACGATCGCCTCGGTCGCCGCGGTCGCCCGTTATATCGGTGAGGTGCTCGCGGAACGATGAGCCCGCCCCGGTAACCGGGATCCGCGCCGGTCGGCAACCTGGTTCGCCGGTCGGCCACAGTGAACATGGCAGCATCGGCTGTGAGCAGGGATGCTGGACGACACCCATTCGGAACAGGACTAGAGACTCAAGTGGCACGGGACTACTACGGAATCCTCGGCGTCGGGCGCAACGCGTCCGACCAGGAGATCAAACGCGCCTACCGCAAGCTGGCCCGGGAACTGCACCCCGACGTCAACCCGGATCCGGACGCGCAGGAGCGGTTCCGCGAGGTATCCACCGCTTACGAGGTTCTCACCGACCCCGAGAAGCGCCGCATCGTCGATATGGGCGGCGACCCGATGGAATCGGCGGGCGCGGGCGGCGGCTTCTCCGGCGCCGGTTTCGGTGGTCTGGGCGATGTGTTCGAGGCCTTCTTCGGCGGTATGAACGCCACCAGTTCGCGCAAACCGCGCGGCCGGGTGCAGCCGGGCGCGGATTCGCTGCTGCGGACCCGGTTGTCGCTGGCCGAATGCGCGGTCGGTGTCACCAAACACCTCACCGTCGACACCGCGGTGCTCTGTGATCTGTGTCAGGGCTCGGGCACCAACGGCAATTCCAAGCCGGTGCGCTGTGAAACCTGTGGCGGCGCGGGTGAGGTGCAGACCGTGCAGCGGTCCTTCCTGGGACAGGTGATGACGTCCCGGCCGTGCCCGACCTGTCGCGGTACGGGCGAGACCATTCCCGACCCCTGCCGCAAATGCGGTGGCGACGGCCGGGTGCGTGCCCGCCGCGAGATCGCCGCGCCGATTCCGGCGGGTGTGGCCAACGGCATGCGGGTGCGGCTGGCCGCACAGGGCGAGATCGGCCCCGGCGGCGGACCGGCCGGTGATCTGTACGTCGAGATCGTGGAGCAGCCGCACGACACCTTCGTCCGCGACGGCGACGATCTGCACTGCACGATCCGGGTACCGATGGTCGATGCCGCGCTCGGCACCACGGTGGTCATCGACACCATCCTGGACGGGCCCACCGAACTGACCATTCCGCCGGGCACCCAGCCGGGCGAGGTGTCGGTGCTGCGCGCCCACGGCATGCCCAAGCTGCGTTCCAGTGCGCGCGGTGATCTGGTCGCGCACCTGGACATCGTGATCCCGACCAAACTGGACAACAAGCAGTTCGACCTGCTGCGCAAGTACCAGGCGATGCGCAACGGCGAACACACCGAGGTGCTCTCGGCCCAATCCGAACACAACAGCGGATTGTTCGCACGGTTGCGGGCCTCCTTCAGCGGTCGCTGAAAACGCCGTGGCCGCAACGGTTTTCTATGTCGACGAGATACCGCCGGTCGGCGCGGTCGCGGTGCTCGACGGTCCCGAGGGCCGGCACGCCGCGACCGTGCGCCGCATCCGGGTCGGCGAGCCGATCACGCTCTCCGACGGTGCGGGACTGCTCGCCGAATCCGAGGTCGTGGCCACCGGGCGGGATCGCCTGGATCTGAAGGTGCTCGACCGCGCGGTCGCCCCGCCCGTGTCGCCGGCGGTGACGGTCGTGCAGGCACTGCCCAAATCGGATCGTTCCGAACTCGCGGTCGAATTGATGACCGAGGCGGGCGCCGACGCGATCGTCCCGTGGCAGGCCGCCCGGTGTGTCGCGAACTGGGAAGCCAAGGCGCGCAAGGGCGTCGACAAGTGGCGTGCGGCGGCCCGGACGGCGGCCCGGCAGTCGCGGCGGGCCTACATCCCCGAGGTCGCCGATCTGCATCGCACCGCGGATGTGGCCGAGCTGGTCCGGAAAACCCTCGCGGACAACGGCATAGCGATCGCGCTGCACGAATCCGCGACGGCGCGATTCGCCGAGCTGGCGTTCCCGCAGACCGCGCCGATCGTGCTGATCGTGGGCCCCGAAGGCGGTCTGGACGACTCGGAATTGGGTGCGCTCACCGCGGCGGGCGCCACCGTCGCGCTCCTGGGGCCGACGGTGTTGCGCACCTCCACCGCCGCGGCGGTCGCGCTCGGTGCGCTGGGGGCTTTGACTCCGCGCTGGTAGGTCCCGGATCCGGCCGGCATCCGCGCCCGACGGTGCGGCGCGGTCGTCAGGCGGGGCCAGAAGTTCCGATCTCGGACGGGCCGGCGGTGGGCCGGGACCGGAAGCTCTCGGCTCGCAACCGCAATCCGAGGCAAGCCACCAGACCCGCCGCCACGACGATCAGCACTCCCACGTACAGCGCCAATCCGGCCCACCCGTGCCAGCTGTAGGCCAGCCCGGCCAACGCGCCGACGATCGAACTGCCGACGTAATAGGCGAACAGGTACAGCGAGGACGCGGCCGCGCGATTGCCTGTCGCCGTGGCACCGACCCACGCGCTGGCCACGGCGTGCGCGCCGAAGAAGCCCGCGGTGAACAACAGCAGACCCGGCAACAGGATCGCCAGATGATCCGGAATGGTCAGCAGCAGGCCGATACTCATCGTCGCGAGAGAGATCGCCACCACCGGGAAACGGCCGAGCCGATCGGCGAACCGGCCCGCCGCGGTGGACGAGACCGTGCCCGACAGATACATCAGGAAGACCGCACCCGCGGTGGCCGCGGACAAACCGAACGGCGACTGGATGAGCCGGTAGCCCAGGAAGTTGTACACCGAGACGAATCCGCCCATCAGCAGGAAGGCCAACCCGAACAGCGGCAGCAGCGCGCGGTTGCGCAGATGCGTGGCGAGGTCGCCGAGCAGCGCGCCGACGCCGAGGGGCCGCGCGACGAAGTATCGGGAGGGTGGCAGCATCCGCACGAACCACACCGTGCACAGCGCGGCGCCCACCGCGAAAATCGCTGCGCCCCAACGCCAGGACGCCACCTCCAAGGTGAAGGCGGGAATCAGCCGGCCGGCCAGGCCGCCGATGGTGGTGCCCGAGACGTAGATGCCCATCGCGGTGCCCAATCCGGCCGAACCGATCTCCTCGGCGAGATACGCCATCGCGACCGCGGGCACGCCGGCCACGGCGATGCCCTGCACGGCCCGCCCCGCCAGCATCAGGTCCAGATTCGGGCTGAAGGGCAACAGCAGACCGATGATGCTGGTCGCCACCGCGGACGCGATCATCACCCGGGTGCGGCCGTACCGCCCCGACAGCACGCTCACCGGCACGATCGCCACCGCCAGCAGACCCGTCGTCAGCGATACCGCCAGTGCGGCGTGCGCGGGCGTGGCGCCGAAGGCCGTCGACAGGCTCGGCAGCAGCGCCTGCGCGCTGTACATCGACCCGAAGGTGGTGAGTCCGGCCGCGAACAGCGCGAGGGTGATCCGCCGCTCGTGCCGCGCGTCCTCGGCCGTCCGGACGGGAGCGGTGGTCACGGTCGCGCTGGTCATGCCTCCACCGTGGCTCCACAGGGCTGGAAAAGGAAATGCATAATGATCGGTAAGTTGATGCAATTGCGGCATTAGCTGAGCTGAGCGCGGGGAGCCTGCCGATGGCGAGTGACGATTTGCACTGGTTTCTGACCCTCGCCGAACTCGAACGCGTGGGTGCGGCGGCCGATCGGCTGCATCTGGCCCAGCCCACGCTGTCGCGCATGCTCGCCCGGCTGGAACAGCGACTCGGCACGCAGTTGTTCGATCGGCACGGTAAGCGGCTGACGCTCAACGAATCCGGGCGCATCTTCTACGAACACGCCCGCCGCGCCCAGGCCGAACTGGACGCCGGGAGCCGGGCGCTCGCGGATCTGGCGAATCCGGCCCGGGGGTCGGTGCGGCTGGCGTTCGTCCATTCCTTCGGCGGGCGGGTCGTGCCGGAGCTGATCGCCGGCTTCCGGCGCGTGTCGGGGCGGATCACGTTCCGGCTCGACCAGGGACCTGCCAACGTGGTGGCCGCCGAGGTGCTCGACGGTACGGCCGATCTCGGTCTGACCTCGCCCGAACCGGCGCTGCCCGGGCTGGGCTGGCGCACGCTGTTCCGGCAGCGCCTCGCCCTCGGGGTTCCGGTCGATCATCGGCTGGCGGGCCGGCGGCAGATTCGGCTGGCGGAGGCCGCGGAGGCCGAATTCATCGCCATGCCCACCGGCTACGGGATGCGCAGAATTCTCGACGAGCTCTGTGCCGCAGCGGATTTCCGGCCACGGATCGCGCTGGAGTCCAGTGATCTGGTGACCGTGTCGGGTCTCGTGGCGGCGGGACTCGGAGTGGCGCTGCTGCCGTTGGAGGAGCCCGCGGTGCGGGGGCCGCAGCCCGGGCCGGTGCTGGTTCCGCTGACGGATCCGGGTGCCGCCCGCGCGGTCGGATTGATCTGGTCGGCGGACGCGGTGCCGGGCGATGCGGTGCGCACCTTTCGCGAGTTCGCCGTCGAATGGTCGCGCGGGAGCGGGCGGTGAACGAACGGTGACGACCGCTCATCTTCCGGGTGAGCGGCCTCTGAGCTGGGGCTGGAGATCAAATAAGTGGGCGGTGTCGGTGCCGCGCGATAGACTTTGAGGAAAGGAGAGGATCCGTTCGAGACCGGAAAGCAGGCCATAGCCCCTTTTGCGAACATCAGGCGATATCGGCGACCCGACAACACCCACGACCGGCATCGGAGCCGGCGCCCCCGGCAATGGTAACGGTTCGGGTCCAGCGGCCCGGACGGTGCGGTCCAGCATCGAACTGGCCCCGGAGTCCGTATTCGGATTCCTCGGTTCCGCCGATGCGAACCTGCGTGAACTCGAAGGTCTGCTCGACGCCGACATCCACGTGCGCGGGAATTCGGTCACCCTCACCGGTAAGGCCGCCGACGTGGCGCTGGCCGAGCGGGTGGTCGAGCAGCTCGTGGCGTTGACCGCGCACAATCGCGTCGTCACCCCGGAAGCGGTCCGGCATACGGTGTCCATGCTGACCGAGGGATCCTCCGATTCCCCGGCCGAGGTGCTGAGTCTGGACATCATCGCCCGGCGCGGCAAGACCATCCGCCCGAAGACTCTGAACCAGAAGCGCTATGTCGACGCCATCGACGAGCACACGATCGTCTTCGGCATCGGCCCGGCCGGTACCGGTAAGACCTATCTGGCGGTCGCCAAGGCCGTGCAGGCGCTGCAGAGCAAGCAGGTCACCCGCATCATCCTCACCCGTCCGGCGGTGGAGGCAGGGGAGCGGCTGGGATTTCTGCCGGGCACGCTGAACGAGAAGATCGACCCGTATCTGCGTCCGCTCTACGACGCCCTGCACGACATGATGGACCCCGAGGCGATTCCGAAGCTGATGGCGTCCGGAGTGATCGAGGTCGCGCCGCTGGCGTATATGCGCGGACGCAGCCTCAACGACTCGTTCATCATCCTGGACGAGGCGCAGAACACCACGCCGGAACAGATGAAGATGTTCCTGACCCGGCTCGGTTTCGGCTCGAAGATCGTCGTCACCGGCGACGTCACCCAGGTCGACCTGCCGGGCGGCACCCGATCCGGGCTGCGGGTGGTCAGCGACATCCTCACCGATATCGACGACATCCATTTCGCGGAGCTCACCTCCAGCGACGTGGTACGCCACCGGCTGGTCTCGGACATCGTCGACGCCTACGACCGCTACGAGTCCGACGCCCGGCCGCAGGTGGCGCGGCACTACCCGGGCGGCAACCGAGCCCAGCGCCGCGCGGCGGACAAGGCGGCTCGCCGCTGAGCCATCGGAGCGGCTCGCCGCTGAGTTGCCCGGAGCGGCTCGCCGCTGGTGTGGTGGTGAGGCCATGCGCGGCCCCCATTAGGCTGGCAGGGTGAGTATCGAGATCGCCAACGAGTCGGGCATCGACGTATCGGAACCGGATCTGGTCAGCGTCGCGCGGTTCGCGATCGAGCGGATGGACGTGCATCCGGCGGCCGAATTGTCGATGGTGCTCGTCGATCTCGACACCATGGCCGACCTGCACATGCGGTGGATGGACCTGCCGGGTCCCACCGACGTGATGTCGTTCCCGATGGACGAACTCGAACCCGGCGGCCGTCCCGACGGCGCCGAACCGGGCCCCTCGATGCTCGGCGACATCGTGCTCTGCCCGGAATTCGCCGCCGCCCAGGCCGGTAAGGCCGGCCATTCCCTCGACCACGAACTGGCGCTGCTCACCGTCCACGGGGTGCTGCATCTGCTCGGCTACGACCACGCCGAGCCGGAAGAGGAGAAGGTGATGTTCGGCCTGCAGAACCGCCTGCTCGCCGAATGGTACGAAAGCCTGCGCGAGGCCGCCCGCCGAGCCGAACTGGCCGAACGCGACCGCCGCCTGCTGGGGAAGACCGGATTCACGGCCCCGGGCGACCCCCTGGACCCCGCATGAGCGGTCAGGGCCGGAGGCGGCAGCGCAGCGTCACCACGCAGGCCCGAGCTCATGCGGCGGCTGAACACAGCATGAGCGGTCAGGGCCGGAGGCGGCAGCGCAGCGTCACCACGCAGGCCCGAGCTCATGCGGCCGAGGGTAGAGCGTGAACTGGCTGATCCCACTGTTGCTGGCGATTCTGCTGGTGCCGGTCGGCGGTGTCTTCGCGGCGATCGATTCCGCGTTGATGACCGTTTCGCCGGCGCGGGTCGACGATCTGGTCCGCGCCGACCGTCCGGGCGCCCGCCGGCTGGCCCGGATCGCGATCGACCGGCCCCGCTATGTGAACCTCATGGTGTTGCTGCGGCTGGCCTGTGAGATCGCGGCGACGGTCCTGCTGGCCGCCGCGCTGAGCGAGGTGCTCAGCTGGGGGTGGGCGCTGGCCGTGACCGCGGTGATCATGGTCGTGGTCGACTATGTCGTCATCGGTGTCGGCCCGCGCACCCTGGGCCGCCAGCACGCGTATTCGATCTCGCTGGCGGCCGCGCTGCCGCTGCAGGCGATCGGGGCGCTGCTCGGACCGGTGAGCCGGTTGCTGATCATGATCGGTAACGCCATCACCCCCGGTCGCGGATTTCGCAACGGCCCCTTCGCTTCCGAAGTGGAACTGCGTGAAATCGTCGATATGGCGCAGCAGAGCGGTGTGGTCGACTCCGAGGAACGCCGCATGATCCAGTCGGTGTTCGAACTCGGCGACACCGCGGCCCGCGCGGTGATGGTGCCGCGCACCGAGATGGTGTGGATCGAGGCGGACAAGGCGGTGGCGCAGGCGATGTCGCTGGCCGTGCGGTCCGGGCACTCGCGCATTCCCGTGATCGGTGAGAACGTCGACGACATCCTCGGCGTGGTCTATCTGAAAGATCTTGTGCCGTATGCGGATCGGGGCCGCAGCGTGCAGGTGCGGGCGGTGATGCGGCCGGCCGTGTTCGTGCCCGATTCGAAACCGCTCGACGCCTTGCTCGACGAGATGCAGCGTCGCCGTAACCATATGGCGCTGCTGGTCGACGAATACGGCGGAATCGCCGGGCTGGTCACCATCGAGGATGTGCTCGAGGAGATCGTCGGTGAGATCGCCGACGAATACGACACCGACGAGATCGCGCCGGTGGAGGAGTTGGGCGAGGGCGTCTACCGCGTCTCCACCCGGCTGCCGGTCGAGGATCTGGGCGAGCTGTTCGGCCTGGAGATCGAGGAGGAGGACGTCGACACCGTCGGCGGCCTGCTGGCGCACACGCTGGGCCGGGTGCCGCTGCCGGGATCGGAGGTCGTCGTGCACGGGCTGCTGCTGCAGGGGGAGGGCGGCGCCGATACCCGCGGCCGGGTGCGGGTGCACACCGTCGTCGCGCGCCGCGCGGAGGAACCGGACGAAATGTCGGGCGCGCTCGCGGATGCGGTGCGCGGCGACCGTCAGGGGCGGGAAGAGACGTCGAGATACGAGAACGGAGATGGCGATGACCGAGGGTGAAACCGCCGATGTGAACACCGCCGATTTGAACGCCGAGGACGGCAAACTGCTGGTGCTGGCGCGCGGCGCGATGGGACGCACCGGCGGGGTGGCGGGCGCGGCGATCCGCGATACCGACGGCCGCACCTACGCCGCGGGCACGGTGGAGCTGAACGCGCTGTCGCTGTCCGCGCTGCAGGCGGCGGTCGCGGCCGCGATCTCCAGCGGTGCGGAGGGGTTCGAGGCGGCGGTGCTGGTCGGTGGTCAGGATTCCGATCCAGGCGTGGCCGCGGTGCGTGAGGTGAGCGCGTCGGCGGTCGTCATCGTCACCGATCGCAAGGGCGCCGGCTACCGCACCGTCGCCGCCGGAACCGAGTCGGCGCGATGAGCGTCCAGCAGCCCGGCGAGGGCGAATTCCGTTCCGGCTTCGTGTGTTTCGTGGGCCGGCCCAACACCGGCAAATCCACGCTCACCAACGCCGTGGTCGGCCAGAAGATCGCGATCACGTCCTCGCGGCCGCAGACCACCCGCCACACCATCCGCGGCATCGTCCACCGCGACCACGCCCAGCTGATCCTGGTCGACACTCCCGGACTGCACCGGCCGCGCACCCTGCTGGGGCAGCGCCTCAACGATCTGGTGCGCGACACCTACTCCGAGGTCGACGTGATCGCGCTGTGCATTCCGGCCGACGAGAAGATCGGCCCGGGTGACCGTTGGATCGTCCAGCAGGTCAAGCAGATGGCGCCGAAGACGACGCTGCTCGGCGTGGTCACCAAGATCGACAAGGTGGACAAGCCGCAGGTCGCCGAGCAACTGCTCGCGGTCTCGCAACTGCTGGGCCCCGAGGCCGAGGTGGTTCCGGTGTCGGCGGCCAAGGGTGAGCAGGTCGAACTGCTCGTCGATGTGATCGCCTCCAAGATGCCGAAGGGCCCGGCGTTCTACCCCGACGGGGAGCTGACCGACGAGCCCGAGGAAACCCTGATGGCCGAACTCATTCGCGAGGCGGCGCTGGAGGGTGTGCGCGACGAACTGCCGCATTCGCTGGCGGTGGTGATCGAGGAGATCATGCCGCGCGAGGAACACGAGGACATGCTCGACGTGCATGCCCTGCTGTACGTGGAGCGGCCGAGTCAGAAGGCGATCATCATCGGCAAGCGCGGCGCCCGGCTCAAAGAGGTCGGCACCGCGGCGCGCAAGCAGATCGAGCACATTCTGGGCACCCGGATCTATCTGCATCTGCACGTGAAGGTCGCCAAGGACTGGCAGCGCGACCCCAAACAGCTGCGCAAGCTGGGATTCTGATCGTCGTTCCCACGAGGGATCGGTCCGACCGGTGCGGCTCCGATCGATGACGTCGTCATCTGTGATCTCCGTCTCGGGGGCGCGCGCGAAACCCGGCGCGAAGCTGTTCACCCGTCCATATCGGAGTCCCAGGTCGGCCGTAGTCGAATTGTGATGTGCGTTTCCGGTATTTCCGCAGGAGCGCGCGAACTGTGTGCGCACGCACATTGTGAGACGGGCCTACGATCCTGGCGTGAAGTGGATGTCCCGGGCGTTCGGCTCGAAAGAGCTGCCGCCGCAAGTGCGTTCGGATCTGGAATCGGAAGGGATCGTCGTATTCGGCCCGGTGAGTGGATCGCTGGCCAGACGCAATTATCGGACACCACTGCACTACGGTTCTTCCAGTTGGGAGAATATCGTCGGCGGAACCATCGGGATGAGCAGAAAACGCCTGGTCATCTGGGGGAATCGGGAGGCGTTGGTCGACGTCTGGCTGGGCCATCCCGCCGTCACCATGGAACTGCAGGGGTCCGAACGCATGCTCGTCGAGGCCGACCGGGGCGCGATCGATCCGATTCGCACCGGCTGGACCACGTTGCTGCTGCGCACGATTCACGCCCCGCGCATCGCGCAGCTGTACGCGGAGGGGCTGCCGCGCAGCGTGTGAGACGTCGCGGGTGTGACGTCGGAAAGCGTCGCGCGATCGGCGGCCGAGTGGCGTGGGGGCGCGGGCACGTCGGAGCGGCGTGGGAGACTGTCAGCGTGTTGTTGTATCGGGACCAGGCGATTGTGCTGCGCCAGCACAAACTGGGTGAGGCCGATCGCATCGTCACGCTGCTCACCCGTCAGCACGGGCTGGTCCGGGCGGTGGCGAAGGGTGTGCGCCGCACCCGGTCGAAGTTCGGCGCCCGGCTGGAACCGTTCGCCTATATCGACGTGCAGCTGTATCCCGGACGCAACCTCGACACCGTGACGCAGGTGCATACCGTGGAGGCGTTCGCCGCCGATATCGTCGCCGACTACGGTCGCTACACCACCGCCTGCGCGGTGCTGGAAACCGCCGAACGCCTCGCCGGCGAGGAGCGCGCCCCCGCCCCCCGCCTGCACACCCTGACCGCCGGCGCCCTGCGCGCGATCGCCGCCGGCCGGCGCCCGCACGAACTGATCCTCGACGCATTCCTGTTGCGCGCCATGGGTTTCGCGGGCTGGGCGCCCGCCCTCGACGAATGTGCCCGGTGCGCGACCCCCGGCCCGCACCGCGCCTTCCACGTGGCCGCCGGGGGAGCGGTCTGCGTCCACTGCCGCCCGCCCGGCTCGGCCACGCCCTCGGTCGGAGTCCTGGAATTGATGAGTGCGCTCAATCGCGGGGACTGGACCGGACTCGACGCGGTCGCCGAGTCCGTCCGCCGCCAGGCCAGCGGGCTCACCGCCGCCCATTTGCAGTGGCATCTGGAACGGCAGCTGCGGACCTTGCCGTTGATCGAGCGCTCTCGTCCGCACGAGGCGGCGGAGCCGCCGGCCTCACGGGTGGGATAACCCGGCCGCCTACCCGAGGTCGGCCAGCTGCGGGACCGCCGGCGCCATGCCCTCGATCCATGCCGCGGGCGAGCTCGTGGTCGGGGTGATCAGCACCGCGTCGATGCCCAATTTCGCGTAATCGGCCATGCTGCGGACGAATTCGTCGCGAACGTCCGGATTCGGGCGCGGATTGTTGGCCATGATCGTGGTGCGGATGGTGTCGAAATCGCGGCCGACATCGTCGCAGTGGCGGCGCAGCACGTCCAGTTTGTGGGCGACATCCTCCGGCGACGTGCCGAACAGATTGCAGGCGTCGCCGTACTGTGCGACCAATCGCAGCGTCTTCTTCTCGCCGCCGCCACCGATCAGCACGTTCGGGCGATGGATCGGCTGCGGTGAGCACAGCGTCTCGGCCAGCTGGTAGTACTTGCCCTCGAACGGCCCGTTGTTGTCCGGATCCCACATCTGCGCGCAGATCCGCAGCGTCTCCTCCAGCCGCTCGAACCGTTCGGCCAGCGGCGGGAACTCGACGCCGAGCCCGCGATGCTCCCGCTCGAACCAGGCGGCGCCGATACCCAGCGTGGCCCGGCCGCCCGACAGCACGTCGAGGGTGGTGACGATCTTGGCGAGCAGACCCGGATGCCGATAGGTCACGCCGGTGACCAGCAGCCCGAGGTCGATCGAGCTGGTATGTGCCGCAAGGTATCCCAGCGTGGTGTATCCCTCCAGCATGTTCGCCTCGGCCGGTAGGCCGGTCGGCTCGATCTGGAAGTAGTGATCCATGAACGACAACCAGGTGGCGCCCGCCGCCTCCGCGGCCTGCCCCACTCGCGCCAGCTCACCCGCGATCGCGGGGGTGCCGCCGTCGATATCGAAGATAGGAATGTGAAACCCGAGCTCCATGGAGTTCTCCTCGTCAGTGACTGACTTCCCGGAGAGAACGCTATGCCCTGGAGCGCACTCCAGGTCAAGAGGTTTCCCGGAATGCGGGCCCTACGTGCGGCTCGGACGAGGTAACTTCACTCGAAGGTCCCACCCAACCTTACGGAGAAAGCTTCGATGTCTCACGAACTGGTCGAGTTCGATACGGAGAAGGCGCATTCGGCGCGGATGTACGACTACTACCTCGGCGGCAAGGACAACTATCCGGCCGATCGCGAGGCCGCGTCGAAGGTGATGGAGGTATTTCCCGAGACCGCGCAGGCGGCGCGCGCCAATCGCGAATTCGTCCATCGGGCAGCGCGTTTCGCGGCGCGCAACGGCGTGCGGCAATTCCTCGACATCGGTACCGGAATTCCGACCGAACCGAATCTGCACAACGCCGTGCAGGCGGTCGACCCGCACTGTCGCGTGGTGTACGTCGATCACGACCCCCTGGTGCTGGCGCATGCCCGCGCGCTGATGATCGGCTCGGAGGAGGGGCGTACCGAATACATTCCCTCCGATGTGCGCGATCCGGACGTGATCCTCGGCTCCGAGGCGTTCCGCGCGGTGATCGATCTGTCCCGGCCGGTGGCGCTCAACCTCGCCGCGATCATGCATTTCGTCACCGACGAGGAGGGCGCCTACGACATCGTGCGCACCTATATGGACGTGTTCGCGCCCGGGTCGTACCTCAGCATCACCCACGCCTCCAGCGATGTGAATCCGGAACGGCTCGCGAAGGTGGCGGCGGTCTACGCCCAGGCCGGAATGAAGGTCGCCCTGCGCAACAAGGCCGAGGTCACCCGCTTCTTCGACGGACTGGAGATCGTCGAGCCCGGCGTGGTTCCGATGCACCGCTGGCAGCCGAATCCGGACTTCTACATCCCGGAGGAGCGGCTCGCGTGGGCCGACGAGGCGTTCGGCATCTGGGCCGCGGTCGGCGTCAAGCGCTGATTTCCCACGGCCCCGGTCACGGGCGATGCGCGGTGATGCAGGATAGGTGGCGTGATCGGTAACCGCTCCCAGACCACCCGCACGATTCGTCCGCCGTCACCGCACCCGTCGGGCGCCACTCCGCCCGCGCTGCCGCCGGAGTTCGTGCCCAGGCATGTGGCGCTGGTGATGGACGGCAACGGCCGGTGGGCGCAGGATCGCGGGCTGCCGCGCACCGCCGGGCACGAGCGCGGCGAGGCGGTGCTGATGGACACCGTCGAGGGGTGTATCGAGATCGGCGTGAAATGGCTTTCCGCCTATGCCTTTTCGACCGAGAACTGGCGGCGCAGCCCGGACGAGGTCAAGTTCCTGATGGGCTTCAACCGCGACGTGATCCGGCGCCGCCGCGACGAGATGCACGAGATGGGGGTGCGGGTGCGCTGGGCGGGCCGCCGCCCGCGCCTGTGGCGCAGCGTGATCAAGGAGTTGGAGATCGCCGAGGAGCTCACCAAGGACAACACCGTGATGACGCTGACCATGTGCGTCAACTACGGCGGCCGCGCCGAAATCGCCGACGCGGCACGGGAAATCGCGCGGAAGGTCGCGGCCGGACAGCTGGATCCGGAGAAGATCACCGAATCGACCTTCGCGAAGTATCTCGACGAACCGGATATGCCGGATGTGGATCTGTTCCTGCGGCCATCCGGTGAGCTGCGCAGCTCGAACTTTCTGATCTGGCAGTCCGCCTATGCGGAATTCGTCTTCCAGCACACCCTGTTCCCCGACTTCGACCGCCGCGACCTGTGGGAGGCCTGTGTGGAGTACGCCAAGCGCGATCGCCGGTTCGGTGGCGTGAAGTGAGCAACGATCTGACCGTCGCCCGGGAATTGCAGGCCCAAGCCGCCGCCTGCCTGCGGAAATGCGATGTCGCCGTGCGGGAGGAGGACGGCGGCGCCCTCGGCTTCGAATTCGAGGGCGCGCTGTGCTCGCTGCGCGGCGTCACACTGGCGCCCGGCCTGGACGTTCTCACGCTGACCTGCGTCCTCGCCTGGGATCGTCCCTTGAAGCCGCAACTGCACAAGCGGGTAGCCGATCGCAACAACGCGCTGCAGTTCGGCTCGCTGACCATCATCGCCCACGAAAAACTGGCCGACGTGCTGCTGCGCTACACCTTCCCCGCGGCGGGCCTCGACGACGACGCGCTGGCGACGATGCTGCTGCTGGTCCTCTCCGGCGCGGGCCGCGCCCGCCAGGGTCTGGTGCCCTGACCGGCGGGGGCGACCGGATCAGCGCCCGATGTGGGCGCAGTCGCGGCAGGTGCCGAACACCTCCATGGTGTGGCTGATGTCGGTGAAGCCGTGCTCGCCCGCGATGGCCGCGGCCCAGGCCTCCACGGTGGGACCCTCCACCTCGACGGTGCGTCCGCACTGGCGGCAGACCAGGTGGTGATGGTGGCCCTTGGAGCACTGCCGGTACACGGATTCGCCTGTGTCCGTGCGCAATACGTCGACCTTGCCGGCGTCGGCGAGCGACTGTAGCGTGCGGTACACGGTGGTCAGGCCGATGCCCTCACCGCGGCGGCGTAGTTCGTCGTGCAGCTCCTGGGCCGAACGGAATTCCTCGATATCGCCCAGCAGAGCGGTGATCGCACTGCGCTGGCGGGTGCTGCGAATTCCGACAGTCTTCTCGGCGGTGCCCGTCTTCTCCGGCACGGTCATCCTTCCTCGGCGTGTGCGACGGCGTCGACGACGATGCGTGCCAGATGGTCGTCGACCAGTTCGTAGATCACCTCACGGCCGGTGCGTTCACCGCGCACCACGCCCGCGGACTTCAGAATGCGCAGATGCTGGCTGACCAGGGGCTGTGTGACGCCCAGCGTGTCGACCAGCTCGTGCACGCAGCGCGGCGATTCCCGCAGCTGCAGCACGATCGCGATCCGCACCGGCGCGGCCAGCGCGCGCAGCAGTTCACCCGCGTTGTCGAGGGTGGTGCGGGCGGGGACCGCGGGGGCGGTCGGGGCGCGATACGGATACGGGTCGTGCGGGATCGGCGCGGGCGCCTCGACGGCGACGCGGCTTCGACGCGCGGGGACACCGCTGTCGGAGGTCATCGAACCAACTCCTTATTGGAAACCGATGCCATTATTGATATGCATAAGTGCGCATGTCAAGGAGGCAGGCCGTCGATACTGCTTCGCGGTGCGCCCGGGGGTGTCGCTAGGCTGGGGCGAATCGTTCCACCCATCATCCAGAGGGAGAGCTCGTACCGTGGCACCCAAGTCGAAGATCGACACCGTCGCGAACCTCGCCAAGCGTCGTGGCTTGGTATATCCCAGCGGCGAGATCTACGGAGGGACCCGGTCGGCGTGGGATTACGGCCCGCTGGGCGTGGAGCTCAAGGAGAACATCAAGAAGCAGTGGTGGCGGGCCATGGTCACCAGCCGCGACGATGTGGTCGGCCTGGACTCCGCGATCATCCTGCCGCGGCCGGTGTGGGTGGCCTCCGGACACGTCAGCGTCTTCAACGACCCGCTGGTCGAATGCCTGAACTGCCACAAGCGGCACCGGCAGGACCATCTGCAGGAGGCGTACGCCGAGAAGCACAAGATCGACGATCCGGACAGCGTGTCCATGGATCTGGTCGGCTGCCCGGACTGCGGCACGGTCGGCAAGTGGACCGAACCGCGCGATTTCAACATGATGCTCAAGACCTACCTCGGGCCGATCGAGTCCGAGGAGGGCCTGCACTACCTGCGCCCGGAGACCGCGCAGGGCATCTTCGTGAATTTCGCGAACGTGATGACCACCGCGCGCAAGAAGCCGCCGTTCGGTATCGCGCAGATCGGCAAGAGCTTCCGCAACGAGATCACCCCCGGCAACTTCATCTTCCGCACCCGCGAATTCGAGCAGATGGAGATGGAATTCTTCGTCAAGCCGGGTGAGGACGAGCAGTGGCACCAGTACTGGATCGACACCCGGTTGGCCTGGTACACCGACCTCGGCATCGACGCGGAGAATCTGCGGCTCTACGAGCACCCGAAGGAGAAGCTCTCGCACTATTCGACCCGCACGGTCGATATCGAGTACCGCTTCCACTTCCAGGGCAGCGAATGGGGTGAGCTCGAGGGTGTCGCCAACCGCACCGACTTCGACCTGTCGACCCACTCCAAGCATTCCGGCACCGATCTGAGCTACTTCGACCAGAACACCAACGAGCGCTACACGCCGTACGTGATCGAACCGGCGGCCGGCCTGACCCGCTCGCTGATGGCCTTCCTGATCGACGCCTACACCGAGGACGAGGCGCCGAATGCCAAGGGCGTCATGGAGAAGCGGACCGTGCTGCGCCTGGATCGCCGGCTCGCGCCGGTGAAGGCCGCCGTACTTCCGTTGTCGCGCAACGCCGATCTGTCGCCGAAGGCGAAAGACCTTGCCGCGCAACTGCGGAAGAACTGGAACGTCGACTTCGACGACGCCGGTGCGATCGGCCGCCGCTACCGCCGCCAGGACGAGATCGGCACCCCGTTCTGCATCACCGTCGACTTCGACACGCTCGAGGATCAGGCGGTCACCGTGCGCGAGCGGGACTCGATGACACAGGAGCGGATCGCGCTCGACCAGGTGGAGGGTTACCTGGCCCAGCGCCTGCTCGGCGCCTGAGTTCACCGCGCCCGGGTATACCGAATTCGGACATAACCGAAGACCCGGGCGTCATCGGGGCTGATCGCGCGCAAAAGTGGGAGCGGCGGAAATAACGCGGTGGTCCGAGTCGTTCCGGGCACTGAGAATCCGGGATTCGGCGGGCCGAGTGCGGTCCGGCCGGGCCCGGCCCACAGGTGCGACGAAAGGTCCTGATCATGGCGCAGGCGGTCAAGTTCGATCGTTACGGCGATATCGATGTGCTCGAGGTTCGTGAGGTGCCGGATCCGCAGCCCGGACCCGGCCAGGTCGCGGTCGAGGTGGCGGCCGTGGGCATCAATCCGGGCGAGGCCAAGATCCGCAACGGCTCGCTGCACGAGCTGTGGCCGGCCACTTTTCCCGAGGGGGAGGGCACCGATTTCGCCGGGCGCATCGTCGCGCTCGGCGACGGGGTGAGCGGGATCGCCGTCGGCGACGAGGTGCTCGGATTCAGCGACAAACGGTCCAGCCACGCCACCCGGGTGGTGGTGCCGGCCCAGCAGGTCACCCCCAAGCCGGTGGGCCTGTCGTGGGAGGTGGCCGGATCGCTGTACGTCGCGGGCACCACCGCCTTCGCCGCCGTGCGGGCCGTGAGCCCGGAGGCTGGCGACACCATCGCGGTGTCCGGCGCGGCCGGTGGAGTCGGATCCATTGTGGTGCAACTGCTTCGGGCCCGCGAGGTGACGGTGATCGCCATCGCCGGGCCGGACAACCAAGACTATCTCCGCGAGCTGGGGGCGGTCGCGGTGGAATACGGTGACGGTCTCGCCGAGCGCATCCGGGAGGCGGCGCCGGGCGGTATCGACGCCTTCATCGATACGCACGGCAACGGCTACGTCGAACTCGCCCTCGATCTCGGCGTGAAGCCCGAGCGCATCGATACGATCATCGATTTCGCCGCCGTGGAGAAGTACGGCGTCAAGGCGGAGGGCAATGCGGCCGCCGACACCATCGACGTGCTCGCCCAGCTGGCCGAACTGGCCGCCGCGGGGACCGTCCGGATTCCGATCGCCGCCACCTATCCGCTCGGCGAGGTGCGCGCGGCGTTCACCGAACTCGAGCGCGGCCACACCCGGGGCAAGATCGTCCTGCTGCCATGATATCTGTCATGGCACAGTCGTGACGCTCGGGCCAGGTACGGCGCCGGGTTCCCCGCGACAGTGGAACCATGACATCAGCAATGACATCCGGTTCGGCGGAACGGGTCGCCGCCGCACCGGTGATCGAGCTTCGCGGATTGACCAAAACCTTCCGCAGCTCCGCCGGGCCCGTCCGCGCGGTCGACGGACTCGATCTGACCGTCACCGCGGGTGAGGTGGTCGCCTTCCTGGGACCCAACGGTGCCGGGAAGTCCACCAGTATCGACATGATGCTCGGCCTGCTGCGGCCCGACGCCGGAACCGCCCGCATTCTGGGCGCAACGCCGGCGGAAGCGGTTGCGGCGGGCCGGATTTCGGCCGTTCTGCAGTCGGGTGGTCTGCTCCCGGATCTCACCGTCGGCGAAACGGTGCGGGTCGTCGCGGCCCTGCATCGGAATCCGCGCCCCGCCCGGGAGGTGCTCGTCCGTGCCGGAATCGACGGCATCGCCGACCGCATGGTGGGCAAATGCTCCGGCGGTCAGCAGCAGCGCCTGCGGTTCGCGCTCGCGCTGCTGCCCGATCCGGATCTGCTGATCCTCGACGAGCCGACCACCGGTATGGACGTCGAGGGCCGCCGCGATTTCTGGAACGCCATTCGCGCCGACGCGGATCTCGGCCGCACCGTCGTCTTCGCCACCCACTACCTGGACGAGGCCGACGCCTACGCCGACCGGATCGTGCTGGTGCGGGGCGGGCGGGTCGTGGCCGACGGCAGTGCCGCGTCGGTGAAGAATCTGGCCTCCGGCCGCACCGTCTCGGCGACGCTGCCCGACGCCGATCCCGCGAGCCTGCTCGCCCTCGCCGGCGTGGACCGAGTCGAACAGCGCGGTGATCGAGTGCTGGTGCACGGCAACGACTCCGACGCGGTCGCCCGCTATCTGCTGACCAGGACACCGGCCGTCGACATCGAAATCACCGGCCGCAATCTCGAAGACGCCTTCCTCGCACTGACCGGAGACCACTGAGATGACTACATCGATCGTGCCCGCATCGCATGCCGCCCGCCCGGGCGCGGGCGGATTCAGCTGGGGATTCCTGCTGCTCGAACTGCGCCGTATGCTGCGCAACCGCCGCACCGTCATCTTCGCGCTGGTGATGCCCGTGGTGTTCTTCGTGATCTTCGGCGCCCAGAACTCCTCCCGCAACGAAACCTACGGCTCGGCGAATGTCACGGCCTACGTGATGGTGTCGATGGCCGTCTACGGGGCGATGCTGGCCACCACCAGCGGCGGCGCCATGGTCGCGGTGGAGCGCGCCGCCGGCTGGGTACGCCAGCTCCGACTCACGCCGCTGCGCCCGGCCGCCTACGTCGCCACCAAAGTGGCCGGCGCGATGGTGCTCGGATTGTGTTCGGTCGTCGTCGTTTTCGTCGCCGGCGCGGTGACCGGCGCGCATCTGACCACGGCGGCCTGGGTGGGCTGTTTCCTGATCGCGTGGCTGACCTCGGTGGTCTTCGCGGCCTTCGGACTGTTCATGGGCTATGTGCTGCCCTCGGAGAATGTGATGCAGATCCTCGGCCCGGTCCTGGCGCTGCTGTCGTTCGCCGGTGGCTTGTTCATGCCGCTGCACGGCTGGTTCGAGACGGTGTCGAAGGTCTTCCCGACCAACGGCGTCGCGACCCTGGCCCGATTGCCGCTCGGCGACACCGGTGCCGGTTCCGCCGCACTGGCCGTGCTGAATATCGCGGTGTGGGCGTCGGTATTCGCCCTGGGAGCCGCGGTTCTGTTCCGGCGTGACACCGCTCGCTGACCGCCGCGCCGCACCGTCCGCCTCGGTGGACGGTGCGGTAGCGTCGGAATCCGGCGGCGGCCAGGGCAGGAGACGGAGGGTGCGGATGCGGGTACCTCCGGTCGATCGGCCGATATCCGGAGCGCTGGACCGGATCGCCCGCAGGATGGACCGCGAACCCGCCCCGCATACCGCCATCCAGCATCGACGCCTGTTCTTCGGCGCGGTGCTGGCTTTGATCTGGCTGCTCTATCTGATCGCGCCGATCGTCTCGCAATGGCAGGACGGGCATAGGATGCGGGCCGTCGCGGCGGCGGTATGCCTCGCGGTCTTCTGGGTGCTGACGGCCTCGTGCTTCGGTCCGTTCCGGCAACCGGATTGGGACGAGGGACACGCACAGGCGGTGCTGCCGGTCTCGTACGAGTGGCCGCGCTGGCTCGTGGTGGGCGCGCTGGCGGCGCTCGCCGCCGCGATGACCGTACTGCTGGGTGTCACCGGCCTGGGCACCGCCATCTACGTCGCGGCCGCCGCCGTCTTCGTCCTTCCGACCGCGAAATCCGGTGCGGTGGTGGCGGGTACGGCCGCGCTGCTGATCGGCCTGTCGCTGCATTACGGCAGCGCCCCGCTGTATTTCGCCTTCATTCCGGTGGTGATGTGGACCGGTCGCGAAATCGGCCGGCGGCGTGGCCAGTTGCGGGAACTGACTCGCCGCCAGCAGGGCGAGCTCGCGATCGTGCAGGAACGCAACCGGGTGGCGCGCGACGTGCACGACATCCTGGGGCACTCGCTGACCGTCATCACCGTCAAAACCGAATTGGCGCAACGGCTGCTCGATTCGGATCCGTCCCGGGCCCGGCAGGAGATGGCCGATGTGGAGCGACTCGCCCGGGAGGCGCTGGCCGGGGTGCGCGATACGGTGGGCGGCCTGCGCGAGGTGTCGCTCGCGAGTGAACTGGTCAACGCGCGTACGGCCCTGCGCGCCGCCGGTATCGAGGCGGAGCTCCCGGACCCGGCCGAACTCCCCGAGCGATACGCGGTGATCTTCGGATGGGTCCTGCGCGAGGCGGTGACGAACGTGGTGCGCCACAGCGGCGCCCGCCACTGCCGGGTACGGGTGAGCGAATCGCGGATCGACATCTTCGACGACGGAAAAGGGCTGTCCGGCAGTGTCTTCGGCTCGGGACTGACCGGCTTACGCGACCGGGTGCGCGACGCGGGCGGTGTGTTCACGGTCGACACACCTCCCTCCGGGGGAACCGTGATCGCCGTGGACTTCACCACCGCGGCCGAGGTTCGGCCGGTCGGGCGGCGGCGAGCCTGCCGTCCGGATTAGGGTCGCAGGTGTGCGATGGATGATGTCGGTCGGTGAATCACGGCGGGGGCGACGGCGGTGATCCGGTTGCTGCTCGCCGACGACCAAGCGCTGGTGCGGGGCGCATTGGCGGCACTGCTGGGGCTGGAGTCCGACCTCGAGGTGGTGGCCGAGGTGGGCCGGGGTGACGAGGTTCTCGACGCGGTGCGGTGCACCACACCGGATGTGGTCCTGCTCGATGTGGAAATGCCCGGAATGGACGGTATTTCGGTCGCGGCGCGTCTGCATGCGGAATTCCCGGACATCCGGATTCTGATGGTGACCACGTTCGGCCGGCCCGGCTATCTGCGCCGCGCCATCGACGCAGGAGCCGGCGGATTCGTCGTCAAGGACACGCCCGCACGGGAATTGGCGGATGCGGTGCGGCGCGTGCACATGGGCCTGCGGGTGGTGGATCCGGCGCTGGCCACCGAAACCCTCACCACGGGAACCTCACCGCTCACCGCACGCGAGCGCGAGGTGCTCGCCGCCGCGGCCGACGGATCGACGGCGGCGGTCATCGCGGGCCGCCTGCATCTGTCCGAGGGGACCGTTCGCAACCATCTGTCGGCCGCGATCGGCAAGACCGGCACCCGCACCCGCGCCGAGGCCGTCCGCGCCGCCGAACGCCTCGGCTGGTTGTGAGCGGCCCAGGTTGCCGCGGGCGTAGATTCGCCGATGTGCACCTGACGCAGATCCGCCTGATCGTGTCCGAATTCGACCGCTGCGTGACGTTCTATCGCGACATTGTCGGACTCACACCGCAAACCGACGACCCGCGCCCGCCCTACGCGGCCTTCAAACCCGAGCTGGGTAGCACGCTCGCTCTGCACGAGCGCGCGAATCTGGCTGCGGCGCTGGGCGATACCTTGCGGTCCGAGGCCGGCCCGCGATCGCCGTCGGGCAGCGACGTGGCGCCGGTCCCGCCCGCCGACGCGGCAATGGTGTCGCTGCGGGTCGACGATCTGGACGCCTATCTCGCCGAGATCACCGCGCGCGGCGCCGAAATCTCGGGCGAACCGGTCGAATACGACGGCCGTCTCCGCTGCGCCTACCTGCGCGACCCCGAGGGCAACCTGATCGAACTCCAGCAGTGGCTCGCGACCCGCACCGGTGACGCCGTACCACCGGCACGGTGAGACGACCGGATCAGAACCGCCCGCCCCGGCTGATCCGGCGGGAACTGTCGGATCCCCCGAAAGAGGCGGGGCCCCAGCCGGATCCGCCCATCGAACGGCCGCGATAGCCGCTGCCCGCGCCGCGCAGCAGACTGTCGATCAGAATTCCGCCCAATACGGCGCCGGCCTGCGAGGTCCCCGACACCGGCCGGTGCGCCTGCCACTCCCGCACATCGGCCTCGGCGGCGTGCAGTGCGCGGGTGGCCAGATCGGCGGCCTGTTGCGCACTGTCCAGTGCCGCCTGCGGGTCGGTGGCCGAAAGCTGCTGCGCCCGATCCAGATTCCGCTGGGCCTCGGCCAGGCGCGTGCGGGGCGCGGCGTCGATACCGCCACGGCGCGTGTCGATGAAGTCGGCGGCCGCCCGGACCTGGCTCTGCGCGGCGATCACGGCCTGGTCCAGGCGGCGCCGCAGTTGTTCGGCGGCGAGTTTGCGCTCACCGGCCGCCGCGACCGCGCGATCCAGTGCGGTATCGGCCGCGACCGCGCGGTGGAACGTGCCGAGCGGGTCGCGGTCCCCGGTGGTCCGGGCCGCCTCCCATGCGGTGCGGGCGCCGGACATCGCGTCCGCCAATTCCGGGCCGCCATGTTCGGTCAGCCCCCGCGCGGTCTCGAGGTCGCGACCCAGTTCGTCGATCGCCGCCGGCAGACCGGCTCGCGCCTGGGTGATATCGGTCTCGGCGGTGTCCACGGCGTCGAGCAGGGTACGGGCGGCGGTCACCGCGGCCTCCGCGCCGCGAATCGCCGCGACCACCCCACCCTGGCGTCCGACCGGCTCGGCCGCGGCCTGCCTGCCCTGTTCGATCGTGTTCTCGGCGAAGCCGATTCGCTCCCGCGCCATCGTCACGTTGTCGCGCACCGGCGCGGTGACCGATTCCGGTTGTGCGGCCAGCAGCCGCCGCAGCGTCTCCTCCGAGCGCGGCAGGCGCACGGTGAGATCGACCACATCGCGAGTCAGCGCGTCCAGCCGTTGCGGGGCGTCGATCAGCAGATTGCGCATGGCGTCGAATTCGGCCACCTTGTCGTCGAGTTCGGCATCGGCCCGCCCACAGGTGGTGATCAGCTCGACCAGCAGATCGCGGCGCTGATCAGGAGTTTCCGGGATCTCGTCGTCGAGCCGCTGGCGAATCGAAAAGGCATGCGCCAACGCCTGTTTCGCGGACTCGAGCGCGGCGGCGAACGGGGCGGTCGCGGTGGTGCCGAATTCGTCGGTGGCCAGGCGCAGTTCCTCGGCGCTGGCCCGGATCGCGTTGTCGGTGTCGACCAGCACCTGCGCCGAGCGAGCCTCGAGCAGATCCGGGCGGAGCCCGGCCAGCGCGGCGGTGTCGGTCGGGTCGACCGCCTGGGCGGCGTCGGCCTCGGCGCGCCCCCGTGCCCGCCGGCGCAACTGCGAATAGCCCAGCACCAGGCCGATCACACCCAGCACGATCAAAGTGATCACGATCAGCGGCCAGATCCCGACACCACCGGAATCTCCCATGGCCGTGGACAATCCGTCGGCCGCGGCCACCGCGGCCTCGGCCCACTGGCCGTTGTGCAGCCGCGGCTCCACCTGATCGGTGAGCAGCGAATTCAGTTCCGCATCGCTCACCGAGGGCGGGAGCGCACCGGTGAAGGCATAGGAGCGGTCGCTGGTCGCGATCGACAGCAGCACATCGCGCTCGCCGAATCCGGACGCGGTCGCCGTGCGCTGACCCCAGGTCTGCGGATCCACGCCACCGAAATCGCGGACGTAGACCACCCACAGCCGCTCCCGGTGCGCGGTGTAGAGCGCGTCCACCGACGCGCGCACGGTGTCGCGCTGCGGACCGTCGAGAACCTGGGCGGAATCGGTGACGTATTCGTTGAGCCGCATCGGCTCGTCGGCGACGGCCGGGCCGCAGCAGCCGAGCACGAACCCGAACACGATCGACAGCAGCACCGCGAGCAGCGTCGGCGGCTGTGATCGGCGAAGACGCGAGTCCGGCGGCATAGCACGAATGTATCCGCCGACACGGCGTAACGGGCGTTGATCCGGCCGACCCGTGTCGGAACCGATGATTACCATCGGCAGGGTGATCACGCTGGATATCCCCTATACGGGCCACGTCGCGCCGGGTTCGAATCCGCAGCAGCGCGATGTGCCGGGCGCCCGGATCGTCAAGATGTCGGTCGGCGGTATGGACAACAACGTCTATCTGGTGCAGGACACCGCCACCGGTGACGCGGTGCTGATCGACGCCGCCAACGAATCCGAACGCATCCAGGCCCTGCTGGACCAGGAGGTGCCCGGGCGGCTGCGGCTGATCGTCACCACCCATCAGCATTTCGACCACTGGCAGGCCTTGAGCGCGGTGGTCGCCGACACCGGCGTACCGACCGCCGCCCACGCCCTGGATGCCGAACCGCTTCCGGTGCGGCCGGACCGGCTGCTGGCCGACGGTGACACCGTCTCGATCGGTGAACTGGAATTCGAGGTCGTCCACCTGCGCGGACACACCCCGGGTTCGGTCGCGCTGGCGCTCACCGACGGCTCCGGGCGCACCCATCTGTTCACCGGCGACTGCCTGTTCCCCGGGGGTGTCGGGCGCACCACTTCCCCGGAGGATTTCGATTCCCTCTACAGCGACGTCACCACCAAGGTGTTCGACCGCTTCGGCGACGATACGGTCGTCTACCCGGGCCACGGCGACGACACCACCCTGGGTGCCGAGCGTCCGCAGCTCGCGCAGTGGCGGCAACGCGGTTGGTGAGCGGTTCCGGTGCCCGGCAGCGGTGAGGATCCGGCGCTCCGCAATCGTGGCGTGACCGAGCACTGGCACACTCGGGGAATGCCCTCGGCCCTCACCCATCCCGCCCCGACCCGCACGCCCGTCGCGCCGCGCCGTCCGCGCGGATCGGCGGTCGCGCGCTGGGTGCGCCGGGTGATCGCCGGCACCGTCCTCATCGGGGTCGTGCTCGTCGGCGGCACCGCTTTCCGGGTCTGGCAGGTGGCTCGGATCGACGACTACAGCCGCGCCGACGCGATCGTGGTGCTGGGCGCCGCGCAATACGACGGCACCCCGTCCTCGGTTTTCGAGGCCCGGCTCGGCCAGGCCTATCACCTGTACACCAAAGGTGTTGCGCCGCTGGTGATCACGGTCGGCGGCAAACAGGTGGGAGACAACTACACCGAGGCCGCCTCCGGTAAGAACTACCTGAAGAATCGCGGCGTGCCCGCCGACCGGGTAGTGGCCGTGGAGACCGGATCGGACACGCTGCAGAGTATCGAGGCGGTCGCCTCCGCGATGCGGGCTCGCGACCTGTCCTCGGCGGTGCTGGTCAGCGATCCGTGGCATTCGCTGCGCACCCGCACCATGGCCCGCGACGCCGGTCTGGACGCGTGGACCGCGCCGACGCGCACCGGCCCGGCGGTCTACACCCGGGAGTCCCAATTCCACGGCATCGCCCGCGAAACCGGTGCGCTGCTGTGGTATCAGCTCACTCACTTCTCCGCGGATTTCAAATACACCGCGGAGCAGTGAGAAACGTACCAGGCGGTATCTCCCATGAGTTTCGACGCGATGCCCGAATGCCCGTATGTCGACAGTGATCACGAGCGCATGGTGTCCGAGACCTCGCCCACGGCGGGGTTGCGGTGGTCGCCCGCACCGGCGCGGCGCAGCGACTTCGCGCGGGACCGGGCGCGGGTGCTGCATTCGGCGGCGTTGCGGCGACTTGCCGACAAAACCCAGGTGATGGGTCCCCGCGACGGCGACACGCCGCGCACCCGGCTGACCCACTCGCTGGAGGTCGCCCAGATCGGGCGCAGCATCGCCGAGGGGCTGGGCTGTGACGCGGACCTGGTCGATCTGGCCGGGCTGGCTCACGACATCGGCCATCCGCCGTACGGCCACAACGGCGAACGCGCCCTCGACGAATTCGCCGACGCCTACGGCGGGTTCGAGGGCAACGCCCAGAATCTGCGGATTCTGACGAGATTGGAGCCGAAGGTCTTCGATGCGGCGGGGGAGAGTTACGGCCTCAACCTGACCCGCGCCGCCCTCGACGCCACCGTCAAATATCCGTGGGGCAGAACGGCTTCCGGTGCGAAGTTCGGCGCCTACGACGCCGATCTGGACCGGCTGAGCTGGGTCCGCAAGGGTGCGCCCGAGCGGCGGCAGTCGCTGGAATCGCAGGTCATGGACTGGTCCGATGATGTGGCGTACTCGGTGCACGATGTCGAGGACGGGGTCATCGCGGGCCGGATCGATCTGCGAGCGCTCGCCGATCCGGCCGAACAGGCCGCCCTCGCCGAACTGGGCCAGCGCCAGCACCGCGACCTGTCCGCCGACGATCTGATCGCGGCCGGTCAGCGGCTCTCGCAGCTGCAAGTGATCGCCGAGGCCGCCGGCTACGACGGCACCCTGCGCGCCTCGGTCGCGCTCAAGCGGCTGACCAGCGATCTGGTCGGCCGGTTCGCGACCGCGGCGGTCGAGGCGACCCGTGCCGCATGGACCGGGCAGTCGCTGTGCCGCTACGCCGCCGACCTCGAGGTGCCGGCCGTGGTGGCCGCGGAGGTCGCGCTATTGAAAACGGTCGCCCTGCGGTACGTGATGTCGGACCCCGAACATCACAAACGCCAGGCCGAACAGCGCGAGCGCATCCGATTCGTGGCCGACCGCCTGCTGGCCGGCGCCCCCCAGGGCCTCGACCCGATCCTGCTGCCGTGGTGGGAGGCGGCCACCGACGACACCGCCCGCGTGCGCGTGATCGTCGACCAGATCGCCTCCTACACCGAGAGCAGGCTGGAACGGATCGCGGCCCACTGACCCCGGTCGTCGGCGTGGGCCCTGACTTTGGGAGGCGCAACGCAGAACTGACGCTGGCTGACCGCGTCTTTACCTGCGGATGTGGCTACCGGCTCGATCGAGACCTCAATGCCGCGATAAATCTCGCACGCTGGGCGGCCGCCCAGCATGAACCCCCGGACCCCCGAGCAGGAGGCCGGGTCATCAACGCCCGCTGACGGGAAGGCTCTGACCAGCACCGTCGAGTGCCGGTGAAACCTTCCCGAGAGACGTGGGAACCGACGTTCACGCCGTTTGCCGCGGTGGGGACCGACGACGCCCGAGAAGGGCGGTGCCGACCGATCAACCATGGTCGTTCGACACGCTTTAGACTCGGATGCCGTGGCAGGTCGACTTCCGGATCGCGATATCGCGGCAATACGTGAACGCGTACGCATCGAGGATGTCGTCGGTGAGTATGTGTCGCTCAAGCGGGCCGGTGCGGACTCGCTGAAGGGGTTGTGCCCGTTCCACGACGAGAAGTCGCCGTCGTTCCACGTGCGGCCGAACCACAGCCACTTCCACTGCTTCGGTTGTGGCGAGAGCGGCGACGTGTTCGCGTTTCTGCAGAAGATCGACCACGTCGGATTCGTCGAGGCGGTCGAGCAACTGGCCGACCGGATCGGCTACAAGATCAATTACGAGGGCGGCGGAACCTCGGTGCAGCGCGACCGCGGCACCCGTTCCCGGCTGGTCGCCGCCAATGCGGCCGCGCACGAGTTCTATCAGGCGCAACTGCGCGAACCGGGCGCGGAGGTGGCTCGCAAGTATCTCACCGACCGCAATTTCGATGCCAACGCCGCGCGGCATTTCGGCTGCGGTTACGCCCCGGCCGGTTGGGACACGCTGACGAAATACCTGCTGCGCAAGGGTTTCGACATCAAGGAGCTGGAGGCGGCGGGGCTGTCCAAGCCCGGCCGGCACGGCCCGATCGACCGGTTCCACCGCCGGCTGCTGTGGCCGATCCGGAATCTGAGCGGCGACGTCATCGGATTCGGCGCCCGGCGCCTGTTCGACGACGACCAGATGACCGCGAAGTACATCAATACGCCGGAAACGGTGTTGTACAAGAAGTCTCAGGTGCTGTTCGGGCTCGACCACGCCAAGCGGGAGATCGCCAAGAGCCACCAGGCGGTGGTCGTCGAGGGCTACACCGATGTGATGGCCATGCATCTGGCGGGTGTGACGACCGCGGTCGCCTCCTGTGGCACCGCCTTCGGCGACGAGCACCTGTCGATGCTGCGCCGGTTGCTGATGGACGACAATTTCTGGCGCGGTGAGATCATCTACACCTTCGACGGTGATGCCGCCGGCCAGGCAGCGGCGCTGAAGGCCTTTTCCGGTGACCAGAAACTGGCCGGGCAGACCTATATCGCGGTCGCCCCCGACGGGCAGGACCCGTGTGAATTGCGTCAGCGTTCCGGCGACGGTGCGGTCCGCGACCTGGTGGCCCGGCGGGTCCCGTTGTACGAGTTCGTGATTCGCGGCCTGCTCGCCGACCACAACCTCGACACCCCCGAGGGGCAGGTGGAGGCGCTGCGGCGCGCGGTGCCCGTGGTGGCGCAGATCAAGGACAACGCGCTGCGCAAGGCGTACGCCACGAAGCTGGCCGGGTGGGTCGGCTGGGACGACATCCAGCTGGTGGTGCGACGGGTCGGTGACCACGCCCGCCGCGGTAAGCCGGTGAAGGGCGTGCCCGGCCGCGAAGCGGCCGCCGAGACAGCGGTCGCGGAGTCGGCCGCCGCCCGCCCGAATCCGGGTGATCCGGTGCTGCTGCCGCAGCGGCAAGTACTCGCCGCCGCCCTGCAGTATCCGGCGACCGCGGGACCGATCTTCGACAGTCTCGAGCCCGAAGCGTTCACCCACCCCGCTTACACCGCCGTGCGCGCCGCCCTCGCCGCCGCCGGTGGCACGGCAGCGGGACTCGGTGGCGCGGAATGGGTTTCGCGCGTCGCCGATCACACCGACGATCTGATGCTGCGCGCACTGGTCTCCGAACTGGCCGCCGAGCCGCTCCCGGTCAAATCGATGGACGACATCCCCCGGTTCATCTCCGGCGTGCTGGCGCGGGTGCAGGAGGCGTGGGTCGGGCGCCAGGTCGCCGCGCTCAAGTCGAAACTGCAGCGGGTCTCGTCGACCGAACAGCCGGACGACTACATGGCCCTGTTCGGCGATCTGGTCGCCCTCGAGCAGTACCGCAAGAGCCTGCTCACCCAGGCCATGGGCAACTCGGATGATTTCAACGTGGCCTGATCGTTCCATTCGGAATGAGATCGATCTCTTTCCATCGCTCCGGGACCGAACTGACCGCCGAGATCGTCGACGGTGACGGCCCGCCGCTGGTGATCGTTCCGGGGGTCATGTCCGATGCCGCCACCTGGCGGCCCGTCGTGGAGCGGCTCGGACTGTCCAATCCGGTGGTGACGATCAATCGCCGCGGACGGCTGCCGAGCGGCCGCTGGGAGCCGACTACTCCGTACGGACCGAGATCGACGACTTGCACCGCATCCTCGACGCCCTCGGCGCGGCGGTGGAGCTGTTCGGATGGAGCTACAGCGGACTGATCGCCCTGGAGGCGGCCTGTGAGCGGTCGGATCTTCGGTCGGTGATCGCCTACGAACCGGTATCGGCGCCCTTCGCCCCCGCCGCGATTCCCGCGCTGCGCGCCGCCGTCGACCGCGGTGATCTGGATGCGGCCGTCCGGCTGGTCAACACCGATGTATCGGGCTTCTCTACGGAATATGTTGCCGCCCTGCGGGAATCGCCGGTGTGGGCGGTGCTGCGCCCGCTGGCGGCGCCGCTGCCGACGGAACTCGCGGCAATCGAGGCCTACCGGGTGGACCTGCGGCGGTATCGGGCGCTGAGCGTCCCTGTCACCCTGCTGCTGGGCGAACTCAACGCGAACGCCGCACCCTACGGCGCCGCATTCGACCGCATCGCCGGCGCACTGCCGCGGGCACGCATCGACCGGCTATCGGGGCAGGGGCATCTGGCGCACGCGCAGGCGCCGCACCTGCTCGCCCGCCACATCGCCGCGGCGGTACGCGCGGGCTCGCCGGCCGAAGCGGAGCCCGGGAAAAATCGGCTCGGCCGGTAGTTGGGCGATCCGGTGGCACGCTGCCCGGTGGAAACGTCGGGCAGCGTGTCACCGGGATCGTGGCTCAGCGGCGGAGCTGGTCCTGGGGGACGAGGACGGTGGTGCGCTCGTCGATCGGCTCCATGGGTTCGAGCCGCGGCTGGGTATTGAGGCGGTCCGACAGCTTCTGGCGGCTGGCCTGAACCAGTTTGCGGGTGACCGGGCTGGCGGCGACAGCACGGGTGGTCTTGCTGATCTGCTCGTAGCGAGCCCGCCCCGCCTTGGCCCCCAGCACATAACCGGCTGCGACGCCGATGATCAACCGCAGCATTCTTTCGGGCTCCTCCCAGTAGCTGTCCGCGCCGTACATCCTGCCCGACATCGAGTCGGACTGTCGATCCGGCACCACCTTGCCAGACCCCACCGACAATTTCCGATCCTTACCGCCGGGCTCTCGAATTCCCCACCGGCACACTTTGGTTGGAGACCGCGGTCAGGGCCGTGCCGCCCGCCCCCGACACGCCGCTCCGTTCCGCATTTCCCCAGCTCCCGGGCCGATTTGGGGAGCGGACCGGACATAAGCTAAAGTTTGTGCTCGGCCGGCCCGCACGGGCTGACCGGAGCAATCCCCTATAGCTCAATTGGCAGAGCAGCCGACTGTTAATCGGCAGGTTTCTGGTTCGAGTCCAGATGGGGGAGCAGAAAACAGCCCCTGGCCTGTGGGAACGTACCACAGACCAGGGGCTGTTCTCGTTCTGAGAGCCCTGGCCTGGGCGAACGCCGGCCGTCCGATTCGGGATCCTCACCGCCGGGCGGTCGCAGGGCGCGGGGATACGATGTGCGCCGCGAACGGGCTCACGAGGAGATCGATGGACGAGGCGGCATACGAGCAGGCGAGTCCCGCTGTGCAGGCGCGCATCCGGGAGAGTTTCGAGCGGCAGGGCCTGATGCGTCATCTGGGCGCCCGGCTCGCCCATATCGGTCCGGGTCGGGTGCACATCGAACTGCCGCACCGGCCCGAGGTGACGCAGCAGCACGGGTATGTGCATGCCGGCGCCACCAGTGCCATCGCGGACAGCGCCGGCGGATATGCGGCATACACGCTGTTCCCCGACGACTCCTCGGTGCTGACAGTGGAGTACAAGATCAATCTGCTCGCCCCGGCCGAGGGGGATCACCTCGAGGCGGTCGGTGTCGTCCTCAAATCGGGGCGCACGCTGACCGTGTGCAGGCTGGAGGTGTTCGGGGTCCGCGACGATCGGCGCACACTGATCGCGACCGGCCAGCAGACGTTGATCTGTCTGAGTGGCGCATCGGATCAGCCGATCCGGAAGCCGTAGCCGACGATCCCCGGACGGGAGTTGATCTCGGCCAGCACACCCTCGATGCCGGAGAACCAGAACGGGCCGGCCGGTGTCGTGGGGTTGATCTGCGAGTCGATGCCCACCAGACCCGTGCCCTGGTAGGCGGGGGAGCCGCTGTCGCCGTTGAGGCCCGGGACGGAGGTGTGGATCACATTGTCGGTGACCGAATCGACCTGGCCGCTGGTGGAGCGGGTGGTGCTGCCGTATTTGTCGAGGCGGCTGCCGGGGGCCGGGACCGCACCGACGTGATCGATCACGGCGCCGTTCGGGGCCACGGTCGAGATGTCGATGCCGGGGCGCAGTGCGATGACGGCCCAGTCGCTGGTGGAATCCGATTGCAGCAGCGCCCATTTCGATGTCCAGCTGGCGTAGTGCCCGATCCTGCCGATGGCGGGGGCGACGACGCTCTGCCCGGGGCTGAACATGCAGTGACCGGCGGTGAGCGCCACCGCGTTGCCCGCTGCGTCGTGTCCGGCCGCGGTGATCGTGCAGAGGCCGAGCGAGGTGCCGGGCCCCACCGCCCGGGCGGGCGAATCGGCGGGAGCCACCGCCGGCGCCGCCAGGACGACGGCTCCGGCCAACAGCGCGGTTGCGATGATCGATCTCTTCATCTGCTCGGCCATGGCGCCCTCGGCGTCACTCCTCCCTACCGCCTGCGATGTCGCTGCAGCCTTTTCTACGGACAGGATGCCGGCCGTTCATAGGGTCTTCGGTCACTTGCCGAGGAATAGTCGCGATCGGCTCGGGTAGTGCGCGTGATGGGGAGGGAAAACGCGTCCGAAGACCGGGATCGAACGCCGAGGCCGCCCGCAGCTGTCCTGCTCGGGACCGGCCCAAGCTGTGCCGTCGGTTGAGCGACCGGGATCTCAAGGACTGCAACGACTTTCGCTCGCCGTCGCGGGCCGGAGGGTCTGCTCGTCGAAGTTCGCCGCACGGCCCTTTCGGTAGCCGAGCGAACGTTTGTCTCCGGACCGGGCGGGTATCGGCTCGGTGACCGAGCGGTTCGGCGTACAGCGGCAGGAGGTCGGGAGATGACGGACGATGTGGCAGGTCGGCCGGGCAACGGCGGCGAAACTCACCAGGAGGCAACCGGTGAGGACGTGCGGCTGACCACCCAGCAGGGTGTGGTTGTCGGAGACGATCAGAACACATTGCGGGCGGGGGAGCGCGGGCCCGCGCTGCTGGAGGACTTCCACTTCCGCGAGAAGATCTTCCACTTCGACCACGAGCGGATTCCGGAGCGGGTGGTTCATGCCCGCGGTTTCGGCGTGCACGGCTATTTCGAGAACTACGATTCGCTGTCCGATCTGACCCGGGCCGATCCGTTCCAGGAGGCCGGTCGCCGGACCGAGGCATTCGTCCGATTCTCCACGGTGGCCGGTAACAAGGGTTCGTTCGATCTGGCTCGCGACGTCCGTGGTTTCGCGGTGAAACTCTATACGCGCGAGGGAAATTGGGATCTGGTCGGGAACAATATCCCGGTCTTCTTCATTCAGGACCCCATCAAGTTCCCGGATATGGTCCACGCCGCCAAACAGGAGCCCGATCGTGGCTTTCCGCAGGCTCAGACGGCCCACGACAATTTCTGGGACTTCGTCTCGCTCACTCCCGAATCGACCCACATGCTGCTGTGGATCATGTCCGACCGAGCGATTCCGCGCTCGTTCCGGTTCATGGAGGGATTCGGTGTCCACACCTTCCGGCTGGTGAACGCCGAGGGCCGCTCCACGTTCGTCAAATTCCATTGGAAGCCGAAGCAGGGCATGCAGTCGGTGGTGTGGAACGAGGCGCTGAAGATCAACGGCGCCGATCCCGATTTCCACCGCCGCGATCTCTGGGATGCCATTCAGTCCGGTGACTATCCGGAATGGGAATTGGGCATGCAGCTGTTCGACGACGACTTCGCCGGTCGCTTCGCCTTCGACATCCTCGATCCGACGAAGATCATCCCGGAGGAGGAAGTGCCGGTGCGCCCGGTCGGCAAGCTGGTGCTGAACCGGGTCGTCGACAATTTCTTCGCCGAAACCGAGCAGGTGGCGTTCTGCACGCAGAACATCATCCCGGGCATCGATTTCACGAACGACCCACTGCTGCAGGGCCGCAACTTCTCGTATCTCGACACCCAACTGAAGCGGCTCGGCGGCCCCAACTTCACCCATCTGCCGGTGAACGCGCCGAAGTGCCCGTTCGCGACGTTCCAGCAGGACGGCCACATGGCTATGGTCAATCCGAAGGGCCGGGCCAATTACGAGCCCAATTCGTGGCCCGACGAGATCAAGGGCCCGCGCGAGGATCCCGAACGGGGCTTCACGACGGTTCCCGAGACTGTATCCGGTCCCAAACGCCGGCTGCGCGCGGAAAGCTTCGCCGACCATTACAGCCAGGCTCGTCAGTTCTATGTGAGCCAGACGAGTATCGAGCAGCGGCACATCGTCGAGGCGTTCGTCTTCGAGCTGAGCAAATGCGATCGAGTCGAGATCCGTGCCCGGGTCGTCGCCGCGCTGCGCAACGTTCACGAGGATCTGGCCACGGCGGTCGCCGACGAGCTCGGCCTCGCGGAGCTTCCGGAACCGGCTCGCTGTGCCCGCGAGCCGATCACCGATCTGGCGCCCTCGCCCGCGCTGAGTATCGTGCGCAACGGCCCGGACAGCATCGCGGGGCGCAAGATCGGCGTGCTGGTCACCGACGGGGTCGATGCCGAGGCATTGGCCGAGGTACGCGAGGCGGTCCAGGCGGAGAAGGCGATCCTTGAGATCGTCGCGCCGAAGGTCGGCGGTGTCACTACCGAGGACGGCAAAACTGTCGAAGCGGACCAGAAGATCGACGGCGGACCCTCGGTGCTCTACGACGCGGTCGTGATTCTCGCGTCCGAGGCCGGAGCCGCCGAACTCACCACCGTGCCGCCGGCGCGCGACTTCGTCAGCGACGCTTACGCGCACGGCAAATTCATCGCCCACCGCAATGCCGGCGCGCTGTTCGCGGCCGCGGGACTGACCGGCGAACTCGATGCCGGCGTCATGGATCTCGCGGCGGGCGCATCGGTGGCCGACTTCCTCGGCCGGTGCCGGGATGTCCGGTACTGGGCCCGGTTCGAGGACTGACGATGACGAGCGCGCCGCGGTCGTCGTCCTCGGGACGCGGTCCCCGACGTCTGGTGTGGGTGCGCTCGGAGCGACTGTGCCGAGAGGTGCCGCCCCCGTCGTCGACGTGCACACGCCGAGTCACCTGCCGGGCGGGGCGGCCGCTACCGCGGCCCTGGGCGTCGAAGCGTGGCTGGTCCCGCTTGCCGGAGCCGACGAGCACGGCGCCCACCTGCGCAATTCGCCGCGCCGCTGCGGAGTGAGGACAACCTACCTGTACACGGCCGGCTACCTGCGCGCGGCCGGGCGAGTTGCGGTCCAGTGCCGACGAGCCCGCGGCGCGCGAACCGATGCTTACCCACGGATTTAATGGCGCACAGGGGGATTCGGCCGGGAGCCGCCGCCGTGCGGCTGGACTGTCACATCCGCCGCCCGCCCGGTTGCCCGATGGTTCTGCTCCGGACCGTTTGCATCGCCGCTGCGAGGGCATGACGACCACGAACCGGTTCAGAAGTCGACGATCGAGCCGGGCGCAGCGAGTCCCAACATCCATGGCACGGTTTCCGCCGGCTATGGCGCAGTTCGAGAGCGCGAGATCCACCGGCGGCGACGCGGATCGGAGGAAGCGTGAAGATTGCGATGGTGTCCGAGCACGCGAGCCCGTTGGCTCCCCTGGGTGGTGTGGACGCGGGCGGGCAGAACGTGCACGTGTCCGAGCTCGCTGCGGGACTGGCCCGGTTGGGGCACGATGTGCGGGTATACACCCGCCGAGACGACCCCGACATTCCCCCCGAAGTGCTGGTGGGGGCGGGATATCGCGTGATCCACGTTCCGGCCGGTCCGCCGGAGCACATCTCGAAAGACGATATTCTGCCGTTCCTCGGCGAGTTCGCCGCCTTCCTGCGCGCCCAGTGGAGTGCCGATCGGCCTGACGTCGTGCACGCGCATTTCTGGATGTCGGGGATCGCCGCCGAACGCGCCGGATGCGACCTCGCCGTTCCGGTCGTTCTGACCTTCCACGCGCTGGGCACCGTGAAGCGGCGCTTTCAAGGGCTGGCCGACACCAGCCCACGCTCCCGTGTCCAATCCGAGCGCCGGGTGGCGGCGGGAGCGACCCATATCGTCGCGACCTGTTCCGACGAGGTCCGCGAGCTGGGCAGGATGGGTGTGCCGCGCGAGCGCACATCGGTGGTGCCCTGCGGTGTCGACCTGTCGCTGTTCACTCCCGACGGCCCCGCCGAGGAACCCGAGCTGCCGCGGCGGATCGTCTCGGTCGGCCGCATGGTGCGGCGCAAGGGGTTCGACACCGCGATCGCGGCACTGTCGGAGGTCCCCGATACCGAACTGGTCATCGCCGGCGGTTCGGCGAGCGCCGAGGACGAAGCCGAGCAAGCGCGATTGCGGGCCGTGGCCGCGGAATACGGTGTGTCGCAACGAGTCCGGCTGCGCGGGCCGGTACTGCGGGCGGAGATGCCGATGCTGTTGCGCTCGGCCGACGCCGTGGTGTGCACGCCGTGGTACGAGCCGTTCGGCATCGTTCCCCTCGAAGCGATGTCGTGCGCGAAGCCCGTGGTCGCCACCGCGGTCGGCGGAATGCTCGACACCGTTCTCGATGGGGTGACCGGACACTTGGTCCCCTCGAGGGACCCCGCCGTTCTGGCCGAGGTCCTGTCGGGCTTGCTCGACACCCGGCAGGCGCGCCGGGTGATGGGCGAGGCGGGTCTGCAACGAGCCCGCGGACGTTATTCGTGGGATCGGATCTCCAGGGATACCTCGGCGGCCTATCGGCGGACCGCCGCCACGGCCGCTGCGGGCGCCATCGCGTCGTCCGCTCGCTGACATCAGGAGGCGCTCGCGGAGAATCAACCGACATGCCCGCTCGGCAATGTCGTCATCACCGGTGGTGCGTCCGGACTGGTCGCGGCGACGGGGGCGGGGCATATCGGCGATCCGCACGCCACCGAACCGGACTCCGGACTGCTGCAGATCGGGACCGGTCAGGTCATCGCGGCAGCGATTCGGCAACTGCGATGTTTCGGCCTCGATTCCGGTGGTATCGCCCCGTCGTTCCATTCCCGAACGGACAGTAACGAGAGAGGAGAAACGATGAGCCAGAAGGTGAATCCCATTCAGGTGCAGAAGTATCTCTCCGGCGTGGACTATCCGTGTGACCGCCGCGATATCGTGCGCGCGGCGCGGAACAACGGCGCCGGCGCGGAGATCGTCGACGCGCTCGAGAGCATGCCCGACCGTATGTTCGACGGACCGAACGCGGTGAGCGAGGCCATGTCCTGACCTGAATGCACCTGGGCCGCCCGCACTGCGGGCGGCCCAGGCTGTATCGATGGGCAGTGCGTGTCAGAACGTGAATTGATCGCCGTACGCGGTGGTTTGGACCAGACCTGTCGCCGTCGACACCGTGGTGGAGACGAACGGGACGGCCGCAACCGGGGACGCGCATTGGGAGACGTTCAACGCGGCGTTGTTGAAGGCGATGTGGTAGGGGAACGTGGTCGTGTTGTCCAGGGTGGCCGTCGCGGTGGTGGCGGTGGTGACCTGACCGGGACCGATGTTCGCGTCCAGATTCTCGGACAGGCCCAGGGAGCCGCCGACGCTCGGCCCGAGGTCGAAACCGGGCGGCGATACTCCGGGCAGGGTCGCGCTGCCGGACGTGGTCGGCAGGGTGGGGGTGGTGGGAGTCGTCGTGGGGGGAGTCGTTGTAGGGGGAGTCGTCGTGGTGGGGGTGGTCGTGGTCGGGGTTGTCGTGGTGGTGACCGTCGTGGTGGGCGCAACACTCGTGCCGACAGCCTTGGTCTGGGTGGTCGTGGGGGGAGTTGTCGTGGTGCGGGCGGTTGTGGAGGAGGCGCCGGTACCGCTGGGGGTGGTCGTGGTCGGAGTGGCGCTGCCGGTGGTCGCGATGGGAGCGGCGGCGGTCGTCAGCGACGGTGGCGTGAACGTCGGGGAGATGCTCAATTGCAGCCCTTGGTTGGGCGAAATGCCTACGTCGAAGCCGCCTGCCACGCTGATCCCGCATCCGAGCAGGAATCCCGCCACCGCCTGGCCCGAGGTGATCGGATCGCCCTCGACGTTGACCGAGAAATTCCCGGACAGCTGCGCGGCATGCGAGAACGTCATGAGATAGTTCGGCGTCCGGTCACCGGGTGGGTTCACCCCGATGTTGTCCACCGACGCGGTCAGATGGACTCCCGAGCCGGTCACGTCCGTGCCGGGTGGCTGGGCGTGACTCGTTTCGCTCCCGCCGGTCCATAAGATCGACGCGACGGCGGTAACCGCGGCGATACCCGTCGCGGCGGCGATGAGAGGACGTCGCATAGCTGGATCCTGTTCCTCGGTGTCACGGCAGCAGTCCCCGAACAGCTATCGACCGGCAAGCATAATGCGCGAACCCGCACGGACCCCCGATTCGACGCGCGCCACGCCGCCCCCCTCGAGATTTCAAGCGGGGTAGACATGGATTTCGGTCGCCTTGACCGCGGCCCATACCCGCATACCCGGTTGAATGCGCAGGTCGGCCACCGCCGCCGCGGTAATGTCGGCGAGCACAGGTGGAGCTCCGTCGAGGCGGACGCGGGTGAGATTGGCGTGGTGTTCCAGGCCGCCGACGGTCACAGGCCAGGTGTTGCGGGGGCTGCCGCCGGGTTGCTGGGGATGCAGGCTCACCGCGGTAGGCGGGAAGGTGAGGAAGACGCGGCCCGTGGCGGGAGCGGCGACGGTGAGGTGCCCGCCGTTGTCGATCTCGACGCCGGTGCCCGCGGCGGTGCCGCGAAACAGATTGAGCCCCATCAGATCTGCGACATAGTCCGACCGCGGCCGCCGGGCGATCTCGGTCGGCGCGCCCTGCTGGACGATAGCGCCCTGTTCGAGGATGACGAGCCGGTCCGCCAGCACCATCGCGTCGAGCGGATCGTGGGTGACCACCACGGTATGGCCGCGATAGTCGCGCAGGTGGCGGGCCAGGTCGGCGCGCACCTGCACCCGGGTCCCGGCGTCGAGCGCGGCCAGTGGTTCGTCGAGCAGCAGCAGCTGCGGGTCGGTGGCCAGGGCGCGCGCGAGCGCCACTCGCTGCGCCTGTCCGCCGGAGAGGGTGCGCGGTATAGCGTGTTCGTGCTCGGCGAGACCTACCCGGGCGAGCTGCTCGGCGGCGCGGGCCCGCGCCTGCGCGCGCCGCATGCCGCGGGCCCGCAAGCCGAAGGCGACGTTCTCGAGCGCCGAAAGATGCTGAAACAGCAGGTAATCCTGGAAGACGACGCCGACCTGTCGCTGCTCGGCCGGGACGAAAACTCGCGGCGGTTCGTCCCAGACCCGGTCGGCGACGCTGAGGCGTCCACCGGTGAGCGGTTCGAGTCCGGCCAGCGTACGCAGCGCCGTGGTCTTCCCGGCGCCGTTGGGCCCGAGCAGCGCCACCACCTCACCGGGTTCGACGGTGAGCGCCAGGCCGAGGCGGAAGCGCTCCCGCCGCACCTCGAGTTCGGCCCGCAGCGTCATACCGCTCCTCGAATCCAGCGCTCGCGCAACGACACCAGCACCGCGACCGACACCAGCAGCAGCACCAGGCTGAGCACGATCGCGGCATCGGGATCGGTTTCCAGCGCGAGATACACCGCCAGCGGCATGGTGGTGGTGCGGCCGGGGAAATTCCCGGCGAAGGTGATGGTCGCGCCGAATTCGCCGAGCGCCCGAGCCCAGCACAGTACGCCGCCGGCGAGCACGCCCGGCAGGATCGCGGGCAGGGTGACGCGGCGAAAGGTGTACCAGGGGGTCGCGCCGAGGGTGGCGGCGGCTTCCTCGTAGCGGGTGTCGGTACTGCGCAGCGCGCCCTCCACCGAGATGACCAGAAACGGCATGGCGACGAACGCCTCGGCCACCACCACTCCCGGCGTGGTGAACGGCAGCGAGACGCCGAACCAGTCGTACAGATACTGCCCGAGCAGCCCGCGGCGGCCGAACACCAGCAGCAGTGCCACGCCTCCGACCACCGGCGGCAGGACCAGCGGCACCGTCACCAGCGCGCGGATCACGCCCCGGCCCGGGATGTGCGCCCGCGCCAGCAGCCAGGCCAGCGGGATGCCCAACAGCAGGCAGATCACGGTCGCGCAGCTCGCGCAGATCAGCGAAAGTCGCAGGGCGGTACCGACTTCGGCGCTGAACAGCCGGTCGGTCAGGCTCGCCCACGGGGTGCGCACCAGCAGGCCGATCAGCGGAATCACCAGGAACGCCAGCGCGCCGAGCGCGGGCAGCACCAGCGCGACCGGCCGCCGTCCCGATACCGCCCGTCGCCGCGTTCCCGGCCTGCTCACGGGGTGTCGAATCCCGCGGCGGCGAACACCTTCTTCGCCGCATCGGAGTGCACGTAGCCGACGAAGGCGGCGGCCGCGGCGGCGTGCGGGGCCTTGGCGAGCGGTGCGATCGGATAGGTGTTGACCACCTTCGCCGATTCCGGGAATTCGATGCCCTGCACCTTGTCGCCGGCCGCCTGCACATCGGTGCGGTAGACCAGTGCGGCGTCGACCTCGTCCAGGGTCACCTTGGTGAGCACGGCCTTGACATCCTGCTCGCGGGTGTCGGGCCGCGGGGTGATGCCGGCGATCTGGAAAACCTTCTCCGCGGCCGCACCACACGGCACCTGCACCGCGCACAACGCGATCCGCGGCTCCGGTTTGCCGAAGTCGGCCAGTCCGGTGATCTTGCCCGGATTGCCCTCGGGCACCGCGATTTCCAGCCGATTGCTCACGAACGTCTCCGGTTTCGCGGTGACCTCACCGGCGTCGACCACCTGCTGCATATTGGCCGGGGCCGCGGAGGCGAAGACATCGGCGGGCGCCCCCTGCTGGATCTGCTGGGCGAGTGCCGAACTGCCGCCGAAGCTGTAGACGACCTTCACGCCCGGGTGGGCGGCCTCGAAGTCGTGTCCGAGCTTCGTGAACGTCTCGGTGAGCGAGGCCGCCGCGAAAACCGTGACCGTGCCCGAGAGCTGGTCCGTTCCGGTGGCGGACTTCGCGTCGTCGGAACCGCATCCGGCCAGGCCCGCGGTGACCGCCACGACGGCCGCTGCGGCGCCGATGGTGCGCAAGAGCTGCATTCTCGTCAACTTTCCGGAATTTCGACCACGACGTGGGTCGATTTGACCGAGGCGACGGCGATACTGCCGACCTCGAGACCGAGTTCGTCGACCGATTCCCGGCTGACCAGCGAGACCAGCCGGAACGGGCCGGCCTGCATCTCGACCTGTGCCATGACCGTGTCCTTGACGATGCGGGTGACGATGCCGCGCATCCGGTTGCGGGCCGAGGCGGCGACGGTGACACCGGGTTCGCGCGCCTCGGCGTGCTGACTACGCAGGACCTCGGCCAGATCCGCGCCGCGCACCCCCTTGCGGCCGCTGTCGAGCCGGATCTCCGGCAGCCGCCCCTGATCGATCCAGCGCCGCACGGTGTCGTCGCTGACCCCCAGCAGCGCCGCCGCCTCACTGATCCGCAAATTCGTCACAATGGGAAGCATATTGCCGTGAATGCGGTACACAAGCCCCGCGTGGTTGCGGACCGGTTAATTCTCACCGGGACGGGACGCATTCGTGCGGCCCGGCCCCTGGCGGGAACGCGAGGGCTGATGCATGCTCGGCGATATGGCCTCGCTCGCCGGAATCGTCTCCGCCACGACCCGATTCGCGAACCGCCGCGGCGTCTATGCCGGTCGGCGGGCAACGAAAGTCCATGTGGCGCTGTACCGATGCTCGGGCGGGCGGATCGGCGGGCGCATGCCGGGCCGTCGGCACGCGCGCATACTCCTGCTCGACCACGTGGGTGCGAAATCCGGCATTCCGCGAACCTCACCGCTGATGTACGTCGACGCGGGGGCCGCGGTGGCGATCGCGGCGTCGAAGGCGGGGCAGCCGCACCATCCCGCCTGGTATCACAACCTCCTCGCCCACCCCGACACCACGATCCGGATCGGAAGGCAAGTCCGCTCGGTGCGGGCGCGGGTCGCCACCGCGACCGAATATCGGGACCTGTGGCGTGAATTCGTGGCTATGACACCGGATTACGAGTTCTATCGGCGCCAGGCGGGCGGGCGCACGATCCCGCTGATCGTTCTCGAACCGCGCTGAGCGTTCAGCAGTACAGGTCGACGAACCGGTCGAGTGAGCGTTCGATATCGCCCCGCAGCGCTCGTGCCACCGTCGCTCCGATCGGGCCGAACAGCGGTCGCCCACCCAGATCGATGTCGACGGTGACCGCCGAACCCGAGGCGTTCGGCGCGACCAGCAGCGCCAGTCCCAGTTTGGTGCCGCCTTTGCCGGCGCCGCTCAGCACGAGCCGGCGCGGTGGTTCGGCGGTGCGCACGGTCCAGCGCACGCGATTGCGCAGACCCTTCACCGAGGCGATGCCCACCAGTTCGGTACCGGGAGTGAGCTCGTCGGGCACCCGGCCGCGCCATGCCTCGTGCATGATCAGCCACTGGTCGAGCTCGCCCAGATTCGCCGCGTGCGACCACGCCCGATCGGGGGAGATCGGAACGTCCACCGAGACCTTCAGTTTCGCCACGGGTGGATGGTAACCGCCGGTGATTCGGCCATCCGACCGTGGTTACGAGGCGAGTCCGGGGTCGGCGTGGATCGGCCGGTCCGTCGCCGAGAGCGGTTGCCCGCAACCGCCGCGGCGCACCGCCACGATCTCGGCGCCGATCGACACCGCGGTCTCCTCCGGTGTGCGGCCACCGAGTTCCAGTCCGATCGGTGAATGCAGCCGGCGCAGCTGATCATCGCTGATGCCGTTGTCGCGCAGGTGTTTCCGTCGCTCTCGATCCGACCGCCGCGAACCCATCGCCCCCACATAGGCCACCGGCAGTCGCAGCGCTGTCGCGAGGACCGGCACATCGAATTTCGGGTCGTGGGTCAGCACGCAGATCACCGTGCGCGAATCGACGTGCGTACCGGCCAGATACCGATCGGGCCGATCGCGCACCACCTCGTCGGCCTCGGGCAGACGCGCCCGGTCGGCGAAGACCGGGCGCGGTTCGCAGACGGTGACGCGGTAGCCGAGCAGCCGCCCGACCCGGCACAGCGCGGTGGTGAAATCGGTGGCGCCGAAGACGATCATGCGCGGTGGCGGGGCGAAGGACGTCACGAACACGGTGCGTTCACCCTCCGCGCATCCGATGGTGCGGACCGCGCTGGTGGCGGCCTCGAGCATGGCGCGAGCATGTGCGATCACCGCCGGGTCGGCGGGTCCTCCGATCGAGCGATCCGGTCGCACCGCGACGATCGCGCCGGATTCCAGATCGCGGACCAGGGCGACCGGCCGATCCGGATCCAGCGCGACGTCGATCGTCTCGTACTCGGCTGCGGTCACCCGGTGGATGAACACCTCCAGTTCCCCGCCGCAGGTGAGCCCGACCGCGAAGGCGTCGTCGGCGCTGTAGCCGAAGGTGCGCCGGACCGGCTCCCCGGATGCGAGCACCTGCAGGCATTCCTCGTAGACCGCGCCCTCCACGCAGCCGCCGGAGAGGCTGCCCCGCACCTGGCCGGACGCGGAGACCGCCATGGTGGTGCCCAATGTCCTCGGCGCGCTGCCGCGTACGCCGATCACGGTGGCCAAGGCGTATGTCGTTGCGGCGGCATGCCAGTGCCGCAGGTGCTCGCCGAGTTCCCGCACGCCGACCTCCGATGAGAATTACATTCTCCTTCTACTGTAGCGACGTACTCACTTTCGGCATATATTGTTAACCGACCGCGAGGTGCCGGTCCTTGTCCGACGGCGAACAAGAGGGGATCAGTCCGATGACCGCGATGCGAGCCGCCCGATGACCTCGACGACAACAACCGCGAGCGCCTCCGTGGTCGGCGCGCGGATCCCGCGCATAGAGGACGCGCGCCTGGTCACCGGCGCGGGAACCTTCGTCGACGATGTGACCCGCCCGGGCGCGGCGCACGCCTGCTTCGTGCGCAGCCCGCTGCCCCGCGCGACCATCGGCACGATCGACGTGTCGGCGGCGCTGGAACTGGACGGGGTACTCGCCGTCTACACCGCCGCGGACCTCAATCCCGGTGCGCACGAGATCTCCTACGACCTGGACATGGTCGGTATGCCGCCGGTGCCGCGCCCGCCGCTGGCCGAGGAGGAGGTCCGATTCGTCGGCGATCCGGTCGCGCTGGTGATCGCCGCCGACCGCTATATCGCCGAAGACGCCACCGAACTGGTCGTCATCGACTACGAACCGCTGGACCCGGTGGTCGACTACACCACCGCGGAACAGTCGCCCAATCTGGTGCACGCCGGATTCGCCGGTAATTCGGCCGGGGCGATGGGCGGGCGTCCGGCCGCCGACCTGGCACCGCTGTTCGACTCCGCCGCGCATGTGGTGCGCCAGCAGATCTTTCAGCAGGCCTATCTGCCGGTGCCGATGGAAACACGCGGCATCCTCGCCGAATGGTCGGCGTCGACGGCGGAGATGACGATCTGGATCGCCACCCAGTCGCCGCACGAGGTCCGCGCGTTCTGCGCCCGGCTGCTCGGCATCGACGAACACCAGGTCCGGGTGATCGCGCGCGACACCGGCGGCGGTTTCGGGCTCAAGCAACTGCCGCTGCGCGAGGAGACCTGCGTCATGCTCGCCTCGCGTGCGCTCGGCGCCCCGGTGAAGTGGATCGAGGACCGTCAGGAGAATCTGATGGCCTCGGGCCTGGCACGGCACGAGAACGCCGATGTGGCAATGGCATTCGACGCCGACGGCCGGATCGTCGCGGCCTCCATCGACCATGTGCAGAACGTCGGCGCCTACCCGACACCCTCGCCGATCACCGGTGGTGTGGTCGTGGGCATTCTCTTCCCCGGCCCTTACCGCATCACCGACGCCTCGTTCAGTTCGAAGTTTCTCTACTCCAACACCGTCGGGCGGGTCGCCTATCGGGGGCCGTGGCAGTTCGAATCCGTGGCGCGCGAGGTGCTGCTCGACCACGCGGCCCGGCAGATCGGCATCGACCCGATCGAGCTGCGCCGCCGGAACATGCTGCGCCGCGACGAATTACCGTGGGCCAATCCCAACGGCATGTCCTACGACAACATCTCGCCGATGGAGACGCTCGAGCAGGCGGTCCAGAAACTGGACTACGACGCCTTCCGCGCCGAACAGCGCGCCGCCCGCGCGCAGGGCCGCTACCTCGGCGTCGGCACCTGCACGTATGTGGAACCGACCACCGGCGCGAGCCCGTTCCTCAGCACCGAGGGCGCCACCATCCGCATCGAACCGAGCGGCAAGGTCAACGTCTACGTGGCGGGGGGTTCGGCCGGTAACAGCTTGGAGACCACCGTCGTTCAGCTCGCGGCCGACGCGCTCGGGGTCACGCTGTCGGATGTGCGGACCATTCAGGGCGATACCGCGGTGACGCCGTTCGGCGGCGGCACCGGGGGCAGCCGGTCCGGATCGATGACCGCGGGTGCGATCGGGCAGACCGCGGCCGTGTTGCGCGAGCGGATCGTCGCGATCGCCGCCCACCGCTTGGGCGTCGCGCCGGAGGAGATCGAGTTCGCCGACAGTCGCGCGAGCGTGCGCGGCGCTCCCGACAAGGGGCTGACGCTGGCCGAGATCGCCGATATCGCCTATTTTCAGGCCGACAGTCTGCCGCCCGGAGTACCGCCGGGGCTCGAGGCCAACGGCCGGCACAAGACCTCGCAGATGGCGATCTGGGCCAACGCCACCCACATCTGCACCTGCGAGGTCGACATCGAGACCGGAGCGGTGACGCTGCTGCGCTACATCGTCAGCGAGGACGTCGGCTCGATGATCAACCCCAATGTGGTGGAGGGCCAGATCTACGGCGGCACGGTGCAAGGCATCGGCGGCGCGCTCTACGAACATCTCGCCTACGACGAGAGCGGAAATCCGGTCGCGACGACCTTCCTGGACTATCTGCTGCCGACCGCGATGGAGGTTCCGGATATCGAGGTCGGCCACGTCGAGACGCCGAGTCCGGGGCCGGGCAGCTTCAAGGGCGTCGGCGAGGGCGGGGCGATCGGCGCGGCGCCGGCCGTGCTCAACGCCGTCGCGGATGCGTTGTCGCCGTTCGGGATCGAGCTTCGGGAGCTGCCGCTCTCACCCGCACGGATCGTGGAGATGGTGGAGCGGGCACGTGCCGCCGGGAAGGAATCGGCATGAAACCGGCCGCCTTCGACTATCACGCCCCCGGCTCGGCCGAGGAGGCGGTGACGCTGCTGGCCGAACTCGGTGACGAGGCCAAGGTCATCGCCGGCGGCCAGAGCCTGGTGCCGATGCTGGCATTGCGGCTGGCGGTCTTCGACCATCTCGTCGACCTGCGGCGAGTCGACGACCTGCGCGGTATCGAGGCCGGGGCCTCGACTGTGCGGATCGGTGCGGGGAGCACCCACGCGGCGGTCGGCGCCTCCGCGGAGGTCCGCCGGGCGGTACCACTGCTGCACCGGGCGACACCGCTGATCGGGCACTTCCAGATCCGCAACCGCGGCACCATCGGCGGCTCCATCGCCCATGCCGACGCCGCGGCCGAATATCCGGTGGTGGCCCTGACCCTGGACGCCGAGATCGAGGCGTTGTCACCGCGCGGACGGCGCACCCTCGCGGCCGCGGACTTCTTCACCGGCATGTGGACCACCGCGCTCGAACCCGACGAACTGGTCACCGCGATCACCTTCCCGGTCCGGTCCGGGCGCAGCGGCTTCGCGATCGAGGAATTCACCAGGCGCAGCGGCGATTTCGCCATGGCCGGGGCGGCGATAGCGGTCCGGCTGGACGGGGACTCCCGCGTCGACCGCTGCGCGATCGGACTGTTCGGCCTCGCGCCGACCCCGGTGCGGGCGCATCGGGCCGAGGCCACACTGCTGGGCCGGCCCGCCGATGCGGTGGCGGCCGAGGAGGTCGGCGCCGCCGCGACCGCGGACCTGACCGCGATCTCGTCGGATGTGCACGGTTCGGCCGAATACCGCCGCCGGCTCGGTGCGGCGATGGTGGCGCGGGCGTGGGGCCGCGCGATAGAGGAGGCGAGCAATGACTGAGATCGATATCGAGGTGCGTATCAACGGCTTCCGCCGCCGCGACAGCGTTGCGCCCCGGCTGACGCTGGCCGATTATCTGCGCGACCGCTGCGGGCTGACCGGCACCCACCTCGGCTGTGAACACGGCGTGTGCGGCGCCTGCACGGTCCTGCTCGACGGCGCTGCGGTCCGCTCCTGCCTGATCTTCGCGGTCCAGGCCGACGGCGCCGAGATCACCACCGTCGAGGGCATCGCGGGACCCGACGGGAAATTGTCGGCGGTGCAGGAGGCTTTCCGCGCCGAACACGGATTGCAGTGCGGCTTCTGCACTCCCGGCTTCATCGTGTCCGCGACCGCCTTCCTGCGGGAGAATCCCGACCCCACCGACACCGAGATTCGCGAGGCGATCTCGGGAAATCTGTGCCGCTGCACCGGATATCAGGGCATCGTGCGCGCGGTCCGTGCCGCCGCCGATGCGCGCGAGGCCGGTGCCGAATCGTCCACCGGCGACGAGGCGGCGGCCGATATCGCCGCACCCGCCGCGCGGCGGGCCTGATCCGACCGAGGACCTTCATGAAACTTGACAACACGTTCACCATCCCCGTTCCGGCCGCGCAGGCCTGGCCGGTACTGCTCGACCTCGAACGCATCGCACCGTGTGTGCCCGGCGCGACCATCACCTCGCGCGAGGGCGACGATTTCCACGGCCGGATCAAGGTCAAACTCGGCCCGGTGGGGTTGAGCTACAACGGGATCATCAAGGTCGTCTCGCAGGACGAACAGGCCGGGGTCGCGGTGCTCGAGGGCCGCGGCCGTGAAGCGCGCGGCAACGGCACGGCGAAGGCGACCATCACCTGCCGATTGGTCGAGAACGACGGCAGCACAGACGTTTTCGTCGATACCGATCTGGCGATCACCGGTAAGCCCGCCCAGTTCGGCCGGGGTGCGCTGGCCGATGTCGCGGGAACGCTGATCGGGCAGTTCGCCACCAATCTCGCCGACGAGATCACCGCCTCGGCACAGCCGGCGGCCGAACCGCTGCGCGCCGTCACGGAGTCGCCGGACACGGGCGCGGCCACTGTCACCGCGCCACGGCAGCGCAGCGTCGCCGCCGCGCCGCGGACCCCGGCGGAGCCGCTGGATCTGCTCGCGGCCGCGGGGTCCGGAAATCTGGTGCGCTACGGCGGATTCGCGGCGGCGCTGCTGATCGTGGTGCTGGTGGCCGCGCTCCGGCGGCGAGCACGACAGGGCTGACCGGGCCGCGTCAGCGCTCGAGGTCGCCGGGTTCGTCGATATCGCGGCCGGTGGCCAGATCACCGCATTCCACGGTCTGCGCGGGGACAGTGCGCAGATAGGCGGCGGCGCCGCGGTCACCGGACAGGGTCGGCAGCAGGTCGGCCCAGTGCCGGCGGGCGATCACCACGGGATGGCCGGGGCGTCCGGCGAAACTCGCGCGCGCGATACCGGACGGGTCGGCCGTCGCTCGCTCGATCACCCGGGCGACGACATCCGCGCCGACATCGGGCGTATCCACCACGTGCAGGGCGGCGTAGGCACCGTCGAGGCGCTGCGCCGCACCGATTCCCGTGCGCACCGACGCGCTCATTCCCTCGGCCCACTCCTGCGCCACCACCGTGGTGGTCGCGGGAACGGGTGGGACCTCGGCGGCGCCGAGCACGACCACGACCTCCGCGCAGCCGCCGTCGCGCAGTGCGTTCACCGCGGTGGTCAGCCAGTCGCCGACCGTGGCCTTGGGACGGCCGAATCGCCGTCCCGCCCCGGCGGCGAGGACGACTCCGACGACTCGATCCGACATGGTTGGCCTCTCGGTGGGGAAACTGCTGTGGCGCCAATGTAATAGCGGAAACGCCGGTCCTTTGTGGACTCGGCCAATTCGCCGTCGCAAGCCGCCGAACAGGCGAAATATCGTTCCCGGGCATCCTAGGATGAGCAACCGACCAACAGGCGCGAGATCAGGTAGGAGTGCGTGATGCCGTCCAAGGCGGTCGGTCAGCGTCGACGCCCGACGCAGGAGCGTGCGAAGGAAACCCGCCAGCACATCCTCGACACCGCGGCGCGGTTGTTCGGTGAGCGCGGGATCGAGAACACCTCGACCAACCGGATCGCCGCCGAGGCCGGTCTCAGCATCGGCACCGTCTACCGGTACTTCTCCGACCGCACGGTCATCGTCGAGGAATTGCTGGAACGACTGCTGGTGAACATCGAACGCCGCTTCACCGAACGGCTCGATCGCGCGGACCGCTCGGTCGAGGATATGACCGCCGACATCCTCGCCGCCATCTGCGACGAACTGGTCGACAACGCGAAACTGGTTCGCGCCCTGGCCGCCGGAGTGCAGTTCTACAACAGCGGCATCCCCGAATTCGAACCACGCCTGCGCCTGCTGGTGAAGGTCCTGCTGATCCAGATCCTCGGCCCCAGCGACGACCACGAACTCGACGTCATGGCGTTCGTCCTGGTGAACACCGGCTTCTCCGCGGTCCTGCGCGCCTCCGCCCTCGAGGTCGACCCCGAGGAACGCCGCGAAGCCATCGTCATGACCGCCCGCATGATCGGCGCCTGGAGCACCGCGGAAATCGAACGCCGCGCAGCGAATTCGGCCTGAGCGCTCCCTCGCGGCCACTGTCGTTCGACGAGGTGCTGAGCGCGTGCCGGTCCGGGAATACCGTGCCCGGATGACGATGATTCGAGCCGGTCGCGATCTCGCGGCGGATATCCGGGTGCGTTCGCTGTTGTCGGCGGCCGTGGGTGGCGCCTAGGTCCTGCTCACCACGACCTCGCTGGGCGAGAAGTATCCGGGCGTCGAGCGATTCTTGGTTCGCCTGGCAGTAGGTGATGACAGCGGCTGACATCGAGTGTAGCGTGATGGCAGTCGCTGACATCGGCGGCCGCCGTGCGAGAGGCGCGGCGTATTCCTCGCGGGAAGGTCTTTCCATGCGCGTATTCATCACCGGGGCGTCGGGACATGTGGGGTCCGCGGTCGTGCCCGAACTGCTGTCAGCGGGACACGAAGTGATCGGACTGGCACGATCGGATGCCTCGGCTGCGGCGTTGGAGGCCGCGGGAGCGCAGGTGCAGCGCGGAAATCTGGACGAGCCGGAGGTGCTGGCCGAGGCGGCGGCCGCGGCCGACGGCGTGATCCACCTGGCGTTCAAACACGAGAACATGATCGCCGGAGACTTCCTCGGTGCGGCGGATGCCGACCTCCGAGTCGTCCGGGCGTTCGGTGAGGCCCTGGCGGGGTCGGGTAAGCCGCTGGTCGGTACGTCCGGAACGGGTCTGCTCGCGGCCCTGGGCCGAACCGGCACGGAGGCCGACTCGCTGCCGGCCGGGCCGCGCATCGACTCCGAGAACGAGGTGATCGGGTTCGCCGAGCGCGGAATCCGATCCAGCGTGGTCCGGCTGCCACCGACCGTGCACAGCACCCTTGACCGCCAGGGTTTCGTCCCCATCCTGATCGCCACCGCCCGCGAGAAGGGCGTGTCCGCCTACGTCGGCGAGGGCGCCAACCGCTGGCCCGCCGGCCACACCCTCGACGCGGCGAACCTGTACCGCCTGGCTCTCGAATCCGCCCCCGCCGGCACCCGTCTGCACGCCGTGGGCGACGAAGGCATCCCGCTGCGCCGCATCGCCGAGGTGATCGGCCGCCACCTCGACGTCCCCGTCGTGAGCATCGCCGCCGAGGATGCCCCCGCTCACTTCGGTTTCCTCGCCCCCATGGTCCAGCTGGACAACCCCACCACGGCCGAGGCGACCACGTCCCTGCTCGGATGGAAACCCTTGCACCCCAACCTCATCGAGGATCTGGAGGAGGGCCACTACTTCACCGGGCGATAACCCGGAAGCACCGGCGGCCCACACGAGCCGCCGGCGCTCACCGCATGCGCCGCTCACACTCCTCGAACGGTGTGCCGGCATTGAAGCAGTCGGCCAAACCGCTTTGGATGTCACCACTGGTCGGCGGCTCGCCGCAGAGAATTCCGCAGCGCTGATAGCCGGGGACGGCGGAACCGTCGGGGAAGTGGCAGCCGTTGTCGTCGCAGGTATAGCCCCGGGTATTGGGGTCGTGGTTGAGGGGTCCTCGCGAGTAGGACCACACGTAGGCGTCCGTGCCTTCGACCTGGGTGCAATAGACGGTGCGGCCGTTCGCGAGGTGGGCGCTGCCACCGTGGTCGTCACAGTAGGCATTGAGCTCGACCTCGGGGCCCGGAGCTGCGGTCGGCGACCCGGATCCGCTGCCGGGTGCAGTGACAGCACCGGCCGGCGCGACCATCAGAATGGTCGCGGCCGCGGCGCTCACGAATCCGACGGCACATCGTCCTGTGCTCCGGAAACGCTTCGATCGGATCATCGGCCCCACCCTTCGGTCCCTGTCTACGACAGGTCCGGACGATACCTATTCGCACCGACAGCTGTCGACGGCGCCCGGACGACCCCGTATCGATGCCGGTGAGGACGACGTCGACCGCGACTGCCCATCCCCGTACTACCCGACGGGGTCCATGCGCAGGGTGGTGTTCTCGGCGGCGGGGGCCAGCATGGGTTCGAGGGCGGTGGGCTGGTCGCGGTACTTCGACTCGTAGGCCTCGCGGACGCGGTCGTTGATGTAGGAGTCGGTGACCGGGTGCAGGGTCACGTCGGTTTCCACGCCGTGGGCGCGGATCCGTGCGCCGCGGGTGTGCATGGCGTGGCGGTACCAGCCGCCGGATCGGCCGTAGGCGGAGCGGATGTAGAGATCGTTGTCGACGCGCACCACCCAGATGGTGGTCCAATCCCGCAGTGCGCCACTCTCGTAATAGCTGGTGATCTGCAGTTCCTCGGAAGATCCGATCCGATCGAGCTGAGCGGCGGTCCAGGCCATGTCGTTACCTCCATCGATCGCGATGCAGTGGTTCGCCCAGGCTAGGCCGATTCCCGGCGGCGATGGGTCTGCCTCAGCGCGGTTCGGGGAATCTTTCGGCGACCGCGGCGATCAATGCGCCGGCCCAGCGGTCGAGGATCCGCGCGCCCTCGGCGGCGTCGGCGGTGGTGGGATCGCCGAGTATTCCGTTGGCGCTCACCGCTTTCACCCCGCCGGACCGCAGCCGCGGCATCAACTCGCGCAGCGGCCGGGTGGCGCCGGGTTCGGCGCGGTGCATCGTCACCCGCGCCGGGGTCAGGTGGAGCATGACCGAGGTTTCCCCATGACCGGCATGGGTGTCGTCGGCCGGACCGGTCGGCGACCACACCAGCGTCGATCGGCCCTCCGCGGTGAGCAGGCGTTGGGCTGCCCGCAGTGGCTCGAGGTTTCCGCCGTGCCCGTTCACCAGGATCACGCCCGCGAATTCGTCCGCCGAGCGCACCAATTCGACGATCAGCAGTTCCAGGGCGCGGTGCCCGATCGACAATGTCCCCGGGAATCCGGCGTGTTCACCGCTCGAGCCGTACGGAATCTCCGGCGCCGCAACGATATCCGGACGCGTGGCGACCAGGCGGCGGCACAGTTCCACCGCCACGGTGGTGTCGGTGCCCAGCGGCAGATGCGGTCCGTGTTGTTCGGTCGCGCCGAGCGGGATCGCCAGCAGCGGCGCGCGGTCGGCCTCGGCGAGGTCCGCCGAGGTCAGATCAGCCAGTCGCATCACTGTCTCCGTCGGTTCGATACAGCAGCGGCACCACCGGCTCGGCGGTCCGCGTCCGCAGACAGCCGGCCCATACTCCCGTCCCGTAGGCGAGATCGTCGGCGATGCGCAACAGTCCGGCCCGCGGATCCCGCCCGGCCGCCCCCGCGCGGGCCACCACCGGCAGGTAGGCCGCGAGCAGCAACCGGCGGCCGCGGCGGCTGAACAACGCTGCCGGCCACCAGATTCGGCGCAGCGCATCGGCGAGCTGACGCACCGCGGACACTTCGGCCTCACCGACCACCGTCGCGGCCATCGACGCCGGCAGCCCGACGGTACGCAGCCTCCGCAGCTGCCGCACCGGTTCGACGGCCGTCACGATGCCGAGCCACGGGCGGCCCAGCGCGATCGTGGCCCAGCGGAACGCGGTGCTGCGAGGCAGGCGCGCGCAATACAGGTGTCCCGGATGTCGCCGCGCCAGGACAGCGGCCGAGGTGCCGTAGTCGTAGCGCTGCCGCAGCCATGCCCGCAGCGTGGTGCGCGGCTCGTGCCGGACCACCGAGTCGGGTTGGTACCGAACGACTTTCCCGTCACTCACGAGCCGCCAGACCAGATCGACATCCTCGCCGTAGCGCAGGCTTTCGTCGAATCCGCCCGCTCGTTCCCACGCCGACCGCCGCACGACCAGCGCCGCGGTCGGGACGTAGGAGATGCGTCCGCCCGGCCGCACCACCGCCGGTTCGCCACCCATATCCAGGCTCGACCGGTGGGCCTCGTAGCTGCCGAGCACACCGTGCTCGAAGGTCCGCACCCGAGGAGCCACCGCCGCGACCGCGGGATCGTCGAACAGCGGCAGAAGCGGGTCGAGCCAGCCCGGATCGGGCACGATATCCGAATCGAGAAAGGCGATCAGCTCGGTGGCGACCGCGCGGCATCCGCTGTTGCGGGCCGCCGCCGGGCCGCGTGCGGACGCGTGCCGGACGATCGTCACGGTCGGTGTCGCGTGCGTGCGGTCCCCGTCCTCGGCGCCACCATCGGTGATCGGCTCGGCCGAACCGTCGTCGACCACGATGCGGGCGCTCACGTCACCGGTCGCGGCGAGCAGCCGGGTGAGTCCAGGCAGGTTGTCCTTGACCGGGATCACGACCGTGACATCGGCCGTGGTGTGGCGTCCCTGCCCGACTGCCGGGTGCGCGACGCCCGCCGCCAGCATCCGCTGCGCCAGCGCCTGCGCGCTCGCATCACTGCCGACCGGCTCGCCCGCGAACCAGGCCCGCACTCGGCGGGCGCCGGCGGGGGAGAGGCGCAGCATTCGTAGCGGACTGCCGCCCAGCAGTACTCGTCCGTCGGGCGAGAACCGCAACCGCGCGTCCGGACGCAGCGTGACGGTCACAACGGCACAACCTCCATCGCACGACCCGGCCGGCACCGGCCGCGCCCGGGAACGAACCAGACCAGGCTACGTGTGCCGCCGGAGGGCGTGGCCGGTGGATCTATTCGATGCCGAGTGTCACCTCGGTCGATTTGATCAGCACCTTGACCGTCGAGCCCTCGGTGAGGCCGAGATCGTCCACGGCATCGCGGGTGATCGACGAGGTGATCTCGTCCCCGCCGGTGAGGCGGACCCGCACGACTGCCATGGCCTCACCGCGAGTGACCGAGACGACGGTGCCGTCGAGTTGATTTCGGGTGCTCAGGCGCATGCGGCGACCATACGCCCGCGACCTGCTGCCGCGAGGGAGGGCGGAGTCGGCGCGTTCAGCCGATCTCGCCGAGGGCCGGCGCGATCGACACCAACTGTTCGATACCGGAGCCGAATTCGGTGCCGATCGGTGGCAGCAGCACCACATGGTCCGCCCCGGCGTCCAACTGGGCGCGGATCGTGGCCGCGATGGATTCCGCGCGGCCGTGGGCGACGAGTGCGTCCACGACCCGGTCACCGAGTTCGTCGATTTCGATTGCCGGATAGCCCAATTCGACGAGTGTGGCGCGAAACGACGGCCGGGCGGCCCACGTTCGCACCACCTCGCGGGCGGTCGCGCGGGCTCGCCCGCGATCATCGTCCACGACCACCGATTGGCCCACCACCAGCAGTTTTCCGGGGCCGAGCGCGTTCCGGGCGCGGGCGGTATGTTCCGCGGGCAGGCCGGCCGGCAGGGCGCCGTCGGCGATATCGGCGGCGAGAGCGAGCATCTTCGGACCGTTCGCGGCCAGAATGCGGGGGTAGGTGGTCTCGGGCGCGGGGGGCCAGGTTTGTTCGTCCATCCCCGCCACGTAGTCCCGCATGGTCGTCAGCGGGCTGCCGAATTCGCGGCCGACGCTGTCGGCCTGCTGCGGATACCCCACACCCAGGCCGAGCACGAATCGCCCCGGATATGCCTGGGCGAGGTAGGCGGCGGCGCCGTGCGCGGTCTGCGGTGCCCGAGCCCAGATGTTGGCCACGCAGGTTCCGGCCGTCATCCGTTCGGTGGCGGCGAGCAGAACGGCCAGGTGCGCGAAGGCGTCCTTGCCGATCACCTCGTTGGTCCATACCGCCCGGACGCCGGCCTCTTCCAACCGGCGGCCCGCGCTGCGTTGCTCCTGTGCCGAGGGCGTCCGGGTGAACGACACCGGGAGGGTGACGCCGACCGGTCCCAGCGCGCTGCGTGCGGCTTCCACGACGGTGTTGCTTGTCATCGATTGTCCCTCCTGGGATGTACGGAGATTCGTTGAAATGGGTTGTGCTGGTGAGGAATACGTAGGTCTCGACGAGTGTCTCGGGGTCGGCGGCCGGTAGTGCCAACCGGTGTCGCGAACCGGCGGCTGGTGGTGCAACCGGTGCCGCGGACCGGCGGCCGGTAGCGAAAACCGGTGCCGCGGACCAGCGGCCGGTAGTGCAACCGGTGCCGTTGACCTGACGGCGCGAGAGCAGTGTCGTGAGGCGTCGGCGCGGGGTGGGTCCCGCTCCTGTCGACGCCGCCGCCGGATCTCCGCCGCCAACTCACTCTCGCACCGGCGACGGGCGCGCTGCCAATGAATCTTTCGTCTGACGCAATACATTTTCCGTATCGCCCCAGTTAGGCGCAGCTGAGCACTCGGGCCCCCGGCTAAGCTGGCGTCATGCCCGAGACGTCGCCCGTGGACCTCGATCTACGGCTGGTGCACTGTTTCACCGTGGTCGCCGATCATCGGCACTTCGGTCGCGCGGCCGAGTCGCTACACGTCACGCAGCCGTCGCTGAGTCGCCAGATCCACCGGCTGGAACAGCAACTCGGCGCTCGCCTCCTGGACCGCACTCCGCAGGGAAGCCGCCTCACCGAGGCCGGTGAGGTGTTCCTGCCGCAGGCCCATGCGCTGCTCCGGGCGGCGGCCGCGGCGGTCGCCAAGACCCGCGCCGTCGCCCAGCCGGGGCGCCTCGCGGTCGGCTATACCAGCGGGCTGATCGTCACCCCCGCCGTCCGGGAACTGCGCCGCCGCCATCCCGATGCCGAGGTGCGCGCCCAGCACGTGCCCTGGAACGACGTCCCCACCGCGCTGCTGGAACATCGCGTGGACGCGCTGGTCACCCGGCTGCCCTTCCCCACCGAGCGGCTGCACGTCACCGTCCTCTACGACGAACCGCGGGTGGTGATCCTGCCGACCTCCCATCGGCTCGCGGGCAAGGAATCGGTCACCCTCGCCGATATCGCCGACGAACCGTTGCCCCGGCTCCGCGATTCCGATCCGGCCTGGAATGCCTACTGGCGCATCGACCCTCGCCCCGACGGACGCCCCGCCCCCGACGGCCCGGTCATCGACGCGATGGAGGACAAACTCGAGATCATCGCCGCCGGTGAGGCCATCGCCATCGCCGCCGGCTTCCGAATCCACACCCTCCGCCCGGACCTCACCGCTGTCCCCCTCACCGACGTCGACCCGGCCCACGTGGTCCTGGCCACCCGCGCCGACGACCGCAGCCGTCTCGTCGCAGCCCTCCGTAAAACCGCGCAAGCCGTCCTCACCGGCCCCACCCCGGAGGGCTGATCACGCCGGGATGCCGGTCGAGCGGCGCCGACGAGAAACGGTCGCTCTCAGTCGGCGCCGGGGACGAGGCGTACGGCGCGGCGGGCGTTGGCGATGGCGGAGACGGTGGTGGTGCCGAAGACGCCGTCGCGGTCGAACATCACCGCGGTGCCGACGGCGAGGCCGTGGTGTTCGACGCGTTCGGTGAGGGCGAGGCCGATTTCCCTCTCGGCCGGCAGCCGGGTGATCGCCATCGTCACATCGGGATTGATGTATTCCAGGCCCGCGCTGCCGAGATTGGACACCATATTCGTGACGTCGGCGACCGAGGCCGCGAACTGGAACGGGGTCGACTCCTCGCCCTCGACCACCGGAATGGCGAAGTGCCAGATGCGTTTTCGGGGGCTGGCGAGGAACGCGTCGGACCACTCGCCCCAGCCCTCGGATTCGGTGTAGTAGAGCCGTTCCGGGTCTCGGGTAGCGCGCATGCCCGGATCGGGCGCGGTCGGGGTGGTGCCGCCGGACCACACCTGCCCGGGCGGGGCCTCGCTCGCTCGCAGGAACAGCGCACTCGCGCGAGCCGCCGGTTCGCCGTCCTGGCTCAGCACCGCGTCGACCAGGCAGAGGCGAGGGCCTTCACGGACAATCGTCGCGGAGGTCACCGAGGGGCGCATCCGGACCGCGCGGAACAGATCGAGAGTCCACCGCACCGGCTGCAGATCCGGACGGCCCAGGGCCTCGACCGTCCGCTCGACCTCTCGAGCCAGCGCAGCGCTGACGGCCGGCCCGCGCATCTGGTCCGCACCCCAGCCGCTGCCCGCGCGGGGTTCGGGGTGCAGTTCCTCGGTCTCCTCGTGCTTGACGCGGAAGAACGCACTGTCCATGGCGCCGAACTCCTTCCTCACCGGCCGACGGCCGAGCACCCACGATCATCAACCGCCCGGAATCGACGATCACTTCCGGGGGTAGGCGACGCCGGGCCGGCAACCGAGGAGATCAGGGCGCCGGCACCCGGCCGGGGTGGACGAGACAACGCTCTTCGGACCCGAATACGTTGTGACAGAAGGTATTTCGCGGATCGGTGAGACTAATCACAACCAGGCCAGCAATCGATGCCACAGGCTGCGGCGCACGTGCGCTTCGGCGGTCATGGGCTGTGCTCGCGAGGGCGTGGGCGGAGCGGGCTCGCCGCCCGAGGCCGGATCCGGGACGGCCGGGGACTCGGCGCCGCCGTAGGGTCCGGGCGGCGCCGTGCCGGCTCCGTTCATCGGCGCCGGTTCCGCGCAGGGAGCCTGTGACCAGGCGAGATGGGGTGGGGGATGGGGGCCGTCCGGCGGCATGAAATGGGTGAGGCGCGGCAGTTGCACGGTCGGGTCGTCCAGGTCCCGGCGCAGTTGGTTGCAGAACTGCTCGACCGAGCCGTAGCGATCGACGATCTCCTCGACCAGCAGAGCCGCCGACGGAGTTGTCGTGATCAGTTTGCCGCTCACCGTTCTCCTCACCTCACGGCCCGGACTCGATCTGCCGCATACCGGGCTCAACCGTCATATGTCTGCGAATAACCCCCAGTACATCCACGGCGAGTCGGGGAAATATCGGAATCGCTCCCGCTCGAGCGCTGTCCGCGCCGCGCCGTGGTGATCGTTCTGCGAGGCAGCCTAGTCAGAAACGAGGTTATCCGCAAACTTTCCGCGAGCTGGTCGCCGGCCCGAAACAACCTGGTGTCCAGTCGTTTTCGAATGGTAGTGTTGGTTCGGTTGAAATTCGGGGGATCCGTGGTGAGTAAGCTTTCCAGCTTCAGCAAATATCGAGCACATGCTTGGTTCGGTGCTGCCGGATTTGTCCGCCGGAATATCGGGGACGCCGAAAAATCTCCGGCGGTCATCGGGAATATCGGGGGAGGGCAGCCGGGTTGCCGATGGGGGTGAAGCGTAGGTGGTACGCGGAAGGCGGAAGGATACCCCCAAGGTGTGCAGGTCAACGGTGGGATAGGCTGGATCGGTCATGATGTCGGCTTTCCCGGGTCCGGTCGCAGCGGCGCCCAAGACGGTCTACCTCGATCACGCGGCCACGACACCCATGTTCCCGGCCGCCGTCGAGGCGATGACGGCTGTGCTCGGCACGGTCGGTAACGCGTCGTCCCTGCACGGCTCCGGCCGCACCGCGCGGCGATTGCTGGAGGAGGCGCGCGAATCCGTCGCCGCCGATCTCGGGGCGCGGCCCTCGGAGGTGATCTTCACCTCGGGCGGTACGGAAAGTGACAATCTCGCGGTCAAGGGCATCTACTGGGCTCGTCGCGACGCCGATCCGCGCCGCACCCGCATCCTGGTGAGCTCGGTCGAACACCATGCGGTGCTCGACGCGGTGGACTGGTTGCAGCAGCACGAGGGCGCCCAGGTCACCCTGCTCGACGTCGACTCCGAGGGCATCGTCTCGCCGGGGGCGCTGCGCGAAGCGCTGTCGGCGCACGCCGACGATACCGCCCTGGTCAGCGTGATGTGGGCCAACAACGAGGTCGGCACGATCGAGCCGATCGTCGAATTGGCTTCCGTCGCTCAGGAATTCGACGTTCCGATGCACAGCGACGCGGTGCAGGCGGCCGCCCAGCTGCCCATCGATTTCGCATCGAGTGGCCTGGCCGCGGCCAGTTTCGCCGGGCACAAGGTCGGCGGTCCGCACGGATGCGGGGTCCTGCTGCTGGGCCGGCAGGTCGGCTGCGTGCCGCTGCTGCACGGCGGCGGCCACGAGCGCGATCTGCGATCGGGCACCTCCGATGTGCCGGGCGCGGTGGGAATCGCCGCGGCGCTGCGGGAGACCGTGCGGGAAATGCCCTCGCGCACAGCGGAATTGATCGAGCTGCGCGATCGCCTGATCGCCGGCGTGCGCGACGCGATGCCCGGGGCGGTCCTCAACGGCGCTACCGGTGAACGGCGCCTGCCCGGAAACGTCCACTTCACCTTCCCCGGTTGCGAGGGCGATTCCCTGCTGATGCTGCTCGACGCCGCGGGGATCGAGTGCTCGACCGGATCGGCGTGCAACGCCGGAGTGGCCGCGCCGAGCCATGTACTGCTCGCGATGGGGGTGGAACCGCGTCAGGCGCGCGGTTCCCTGCGGTTCTCGCTCGGTCACACCACGACCGCGGCCGAGATCGACAGAGTGCTGGAAGTTCTGCCCTCCGTGGTGGAGCGGGCCGAAGCGGCCGGACTGGCCGGTGCGAAAGGAGGTACGCGATGAGAGTGCTGGCAGCGATGAGCGGCGGCGTCGATTCCGCCGTGGCCGCCGCGCGTGCGGTCGACGCCGGCCACGAGGTGGTCGGAGTGCATCTGGCCCTGTCGGCCACCCCCGGAACACTGCGCACCGGATCGCGCGGATGCTGTTCCAAGGAGGACGCCGGCGATGCGCGCCGCGCCGCCGATGTGCTCGGAATTCCGTTCTACGTCTGGGATTTCGCCGACCGCTTCAAAGAGGACGTGATCGACGACTTCGTTGCCGCCTACGCGGCCGGCGAGACGCCGAATCCGTGCCTGCGCTGTAACGAGAAGATCAAGTTCTCGGCCCTGGCCGACCGCGCCGCCGCGCTCGGATTCGACGCCGTGGTGACCGGTCACTACGCGCAGCTGTCCGACGGTGTGCTGCGCCGTGCCGTCGACGCCGACAAGGATCAGTCCTATGTGCTGGCCGTGCTCACCGCCGACCAGCTGTCGCGGGCGATGTTCCCGGTGGGTGACACCCCGAAGCCGCGCATCCGCGAAGAGGCCGCCGAGCGCGGTCTCGCCGTCGCGAACAAGCCCGACTCCCACGACATCTGCTTCATCCCCTCCGGCGACACCCGCGCGTTCCTCGGCGCCTCGATCGGTGTGCGTCCCGGCGCCGTGGTCGACAGCGACGGCCGCAAACTGGCCGACCACGAAGGCGTGCACGGATTCACCATCGGCCAGCGCAAGGGGCTCGGGCTGCCCGGCCCCGCCGCGGACGGCCGCCCCCGCTACGTCACCGAGATCGACCCGGACTCCGGCACCGTCCACGTCGGGCCCGCCGAAGATCTGGACGTCTGGACGGTGCGGGCGGACCGGGCCGTGTGGACCTCCGGTGAGGTGCCGTTCGGGCCGTTCGACTGTGTCGTCCAGGTGCGTGCGCACGGCGGCATCGCCCCGGCCGTCGTGGAGGCGGTCGACGGCGGTCTGATCGCGCGGCTGCGCGAGCCCCTGACCGGCGTGGCGCGCGGGCAGGCGGTAGTGGCCTATCTGCCGGATCCGTTGGGAGACCGGGTGATCGGCAGCGGCACCATCAGCGGTACCGGACGTGAGCGCGCCGGGGAGCTGGTCGCGGATTCCGCGCGGTGAGCGCGGACGTCGTCCGGGTCGGGGACCACTTCGGGGAGTACGGCCTGCTCCGCGTCCACGCTCGGATACGGTTGCGCCGTGCATGACCACGTCATGCGGCCGCCGACGTTCGGCGCGGTGATCGAGATGGGTGACATATGACGAGCGAGAACCGATCCGACGCGCGGCCGAGCCTGCGGGGAGGTATCGCCACGGGTGTCGGTTCCTGGCCGGGCACCGACCCCCGCGAGGCCGCCGCCACCATTGTGGGGGAGCTGCCCGAACTCGCCCATCTACCCGAATTGCCCGGGCGCGGTGCGGGTTCCGATATGGTCGGGCGGGCCTCGGCGTTGCTGGTCGACATGCAGTTCGACACCACCACCCGCGGATACCGCTTGAGCCCCCGCCCCGGAGCGACCGCGCGCCGCGCGCACGATCTGCTTCGCACCGATCTCGACGCGCTCGAAGAAGCCTGGGAGACAGCGGGTCTCACCGGTGCCGGCCGCACGCTCAAGGTGCAGTCGGTCGGACCGCTGACGCTCGCCGCGCAGGTCGAACTGGCGAACGGTCATCGCGTGCTCACCGACTCCGGTGCGGTGCGCGACCTGTCGGAATCATTGGCCGAGGGGCTGTCCGATCATGCCGCCGAGGTGGCCAAACGGCTGGGCGCCGATGTCGTCGTGCAACTGGACGAACCGTCGCTGGGGGCGGTGCTGGAGGGAAGTCTGCGCGGCGCCAGCGTGCTGAACACCGTGCGCCCGGTTCCCGAGCCGGAGGCGCTGCACATCCTCGACACGGTCGTCACGGCCCAGTCCGTCCCGGTGCTGATCCACAGCTGCGCCGATGCGCCGCCACTGTCGTTTCTGCGCGGAAGTTCCGCTGCCGCAGTAGGTTTCGATATGGCGGCCATCGCCACCGGCAACCTCGACGCCGTCGGTGAACTACTGGACGCGGGCAAATATCTCGCGCTGGGGCTGGTCCCCACCACGGCACCGGCCACCCCGCCCACCTGGCGGCAGTTCGCCGAACCGGGCGTGCGCCTCGTCGACCGCCTCGGCTTCCCGCGGCGCACCCTCACCGACCGCATCCTGGTCACCCCCGCGTGTGGCCTGGCCGCCGCCCCCTTGGCGTGGGCCCGCCGTGCGCTGGACCTGTCGTCCGACGTGGCCCGCGCCTACGCCGACGACCCGGATTCGCTCACCTTCGAATAGGGCGCGGCGGGGGGCTGCGCCGGGATCACAATCCTGTGGACGGCCCCGGGTCGGGATGGCCGATCTGCCAGTGCTGAGGCTTACCCGGTGGATAGACGACGGGGAGGTCCTCACCGGGGAACGGCCACTGGTTGACGTCCCAGGCGAAGCGCCCGTACACGGTCTCGGCCGCAACACTCGGCCCCGAGATCGTGCCGGTGATCGTCACGAACTGCTCGCCCTGCGCGGCCGGGCGCGGGCTCACGCCGGTGATCCGCAGCGTCCCAGCCTCCTGCGCGCCGCGCTGGAAACCACCGAAACGACCCCGGCCGCGAAAGTTCATCAGCAGCGCGATCAGTGCGCCGGCGATCAACACGATGAACACGATCTGCAGCAGCATGCCTCCATGCTAGGCGGACAAACGGGACAGCCTCGATGTGCCGCCGTCACCGGGGCGCCAAGGCGATATCAGCCGGCGCTGAGCTCGCTGGTGCCGGCGGCGGTGCGGCGGACCTGCCACACCCGGGTGCGCCGAGACTGTGAGCGCCCGTTGCCGCGGTCGATGAGCGTGCGGTTGCGGGTGGTGAAGATCAGCTGCGCGCCCCGGGAGTTGGTCTCCGGATTCTGGAACAGCTGGATCAGCCGGTCGGCGGTGTCCCCGGTGAGGTGGGTGTCGACATCGTCGACCGCCAGCACCCGGCCGGTGTCGAGCGCGTCGAGCACGGTCGGCAGCAGGCGCAGCAGGGCCAGTGTGGCGGTGGATTCGTCGGCGATGTCGAAGGCGGCGTCGATGCCCTCGTGGACCACGCCGAGCCCGACCCCGCGGCGGGCGACCATGCGCGCGTAGAGGGTGTCGCGGGCCGCGCGCAGATTGCTCAGTTCCCGCTCGAGGGCGACGGGTTCCACGCCGAGGGTTTCGCGCACCCGCAGGGCGTGCGCGGGCGAGGCGGCGCAGGCATCCAATTCCTTTGCCATCCCGGCGATTTCGCCGTCGATATCGCGCAGGTAGTCGGCGTACATCGGATCGTTCTCGGCCAGGAGCAGATCCTCGATGCCCAGTTCGGCCGAGCGCAGCAGCATCAGCAGCCGCGCGGCGTTGTCGGCGGAGCGCGAGATGTGCCCGCCGAGGCGCTCGGCGATGCTGTGCGGGTCGGCGGGCCCGCGCTGGACGTCGAGCTGCGCGGAGAACCAGCGATAGGCGGGCACCAGCGCCTCGGCGTACATCTGCCCGGTCAGGCTGAGCAGCAGCGCATTCGGCCGCACCAGCGGCACCAGTGCGGTGATGCCGAAGCGCACCGGTTCGAACATCGGCCCGATCCGGATCTGCTCGCCCTCCCGTTCGAAGATGACGCGTTTGCGGTTGTGCGGATGCGTATGCAGCCATTCGGCGGTGACATCGGCGTTGTCGAGGCGGAACCCATAGGTGTAGGGGGTGCCCTCGGCGACGAAGGTGGCGACGAATTCCGAAGGCCGGTCGGCGAATCCGAGATGCGGCGTGCGCACCGGCCCGGCGTAGGGATCCCAGCCGGTCACCGAATGCAGGACCGCGTCGCGCATGTGGGCCAGTGCGTCGACGAGACCGGATTTCCCGCTCGCCGCCGCGCCGTGGACGGCGGTGACGGGAGCGGGCAGCGCACCGGCCCGGCTCGACACCAGGCGGAGTTCCTGTGGTTCGGCCAGGGAACGGTGATTGGTCACCTGAAAACTACGCAGCACCCGAGCCATCCTGCCGTCCGCCGGGCGGCGCCGCGACATCAGGTGCGAAGTTCGCTCCGGTACAGCGAGACCAGACAGACCACGAGGGTGACGATCTCGGCGACGACCGCGACCATCGCCTGCGGTGCCGGCTGCCAGCCGGTTTCGGTGAATCCGAACAGGCCGCTCGTTCGCGACAGCACGAAGCCGGCCAGGGAGGCGGCGCTGAGCACCGCCGCCGCCGCGCGCAGGCTCCAGGGGCCGACGAGAACCAGTGCGGCCAGCGCGAAGGCGGCGGCGGCCTGGATGGCGAACGACGGGCCCACGTAGTCGATGTAGCGATAGCCCCGGCCGTAGAGCTGGGTGTGCACGACACCGGTCGTGACGAGTCCGGCGCTGATCGCCAGGCGCGCCGGGAACCGCGACCGTGCGGTAGATAGCGTGTTCATCGCAGTGTCTGCTCCTTGATCGCGAGCATCTGCCGGCCCTGCTGGTAGCTCACTTCCCGGATCCCCAGGGCGTCGTGGAGCTTTCCGGCCGGCAACGTCACCGGTTTGGGCGCGGGCCCGTCGCCGGGATGCGGCAGGGGATAGGCGGTGGTCGTCCCGCTGAAGAAGGTGATGTTTCCCTCGGTCTTGGTGAAGAGTTGATGCACATGGCCGTTGAGGCAGGTGACCGAGGAGAACCGCCGCAGCAGGCTCAGTACTTGCGCGGCATCGTCTGTGCCCCAACCCCATTGGGGATACATCGCGAACAGCGGGATATGGCTGAAGACGATGATCGGGGTGTCGGCGGACAATCCCGCCACGTCGGCGCGGACGAAGTCGATCTGATCCTGTCCGAGATGGCCCAGATTCTGCGCGTTGAGCGTATTGACCAACCCGATGACGTGCACTCCCGCGATGTCGAAGCTGTACCACCCGTCACCGCGGGTGCCCTTGCCGAACACCGAGCGGTAGCGCTGTCCGCCGTCGTCGGTCGAATCGTGTTCGCCGGGCACGGTGAAGATGTGCGGTGTGGACAATCCGGACATCATCTGGCGGACCTGATCGAATTGCGCGGGTGTGGCGAGGTGTGTCAGGTCACCGGTGTGAATGACGAAATCCGGTGTGTATCCGAGGGTATTGACCTGATCGATCGCCTCGGTGAAGGTGTCGGTGACATTCGCGTTGGCGGTGCCCTGGAATCCGATGTGGCTGTCGCTGATCTGCGCGAATCGCAGGGTGGGGCGTTCGGCAGTGGCCGGGACCGCGCCCGCCACATGGGAGATGACCTCGCCGCCGACCACGGTCAGGCCGACGGCCGCGCCGAACCAGGCGCTGTGGCGTAGCAGCTGGCGCCGGGTCATGGCGTGCGGATCGCGCGGATCGGTGTGCCGTGGGAATTGTTCGGTCACGGGGTCACCACCACTGTCGCGTGCATGAAGGGATGGATCGAGCAGAAGTAGGCAAAGGTGCCCGGCTGGGCGAAGGTGAAGCTGAATGTGGCCCCCGTGCCCATTCCCGGGGAGTGGAACGAGCCGTCGCGCGCCACCACCGTATGCGGTTCCTCGTCGCGATTGGTCCAGGTCACGGTGGTGCCGGCCCTCACGGTCACGGTCTGCGGGCCGAAGGCGAAATTGTCGATGGCGACGGCGTTCGGTCCGGCCACGGCGGCCGGCGTGCGAGGCACATTCGACATTCCGGGCATATTCGGCATCGGTTCCGGGCCGCCCGGGGTCATACCCAGACCGGGGTCCTCGGAACGGACGGTGGGAGCGGGTGGGCTAGC
>NZ_BDBN01000039.1 GCF_001613005.1 Nocardia nova NBRC 15556
CGCCAGCGCCGCGAGGCCGGCCGCGCCCGCCAAGGCGCGCCGCGACGGGACCGTCGCGAAATCGGCACCGTCGTGGGCGATCCGGACGATCCGAGGTGCGCACATGGTGCCCGGAAGCTTAGTGCCCCGCGACGTGTGACCGCTACGACTTGCGGGCCAGGGCGCATGCGATCAGTTGTTCCCACAGCGTGGGTTCGCGCTCGGCGGGGCCGATGCGCGAGACCGAGGCGTCGGTTTCGGCGGGCCGCCACCGGGCGCAGATCTCCAGCCCCGGCTCGAGCACCTCGAGATCGCCGAACAGATCGAGGATCTCCTCGTCCGAACGCCAGCGGCCGCGCCCGAAGGTCGCCTGGAGCTTCTCCTCCGCGGCCTGCGTCTCCTCGTTGAAGCCGGAGCGGAAATGCGAGATATAGATCTGCGAGCCCACCGGGATCCGGTCGGTCCACCACTTCACCAAGTCGGCCGGGTTCTCGTCGTTGTTGAGGTGGTGCAGGATCGCGCTGAAGATCACCGCCACCGGCTCGTCGAAATCGATCAGCCGCCGCAGGTCCGGATGGGAGTAGATGGCCTCCGGATCGCGCAGATCCGCGTGGATGACCGTGGTGTTGTCGTCGGCGGACAGCAGGGCGCGACCATGGGCCAGCACGATCGGATCGTTGTCCACGTACACCACGCGCGCGGTGTCGAGGTGACGCTGGGCGACCTGATGCACATTGTCGACGGTCGGCAACCCGCTGCCCATATCGATGAACTGGCGCACACCGGATTCGGCGATATCGGCGACCGCGCGAATCATGGCCTGCCGATTGGCATAGGCGATGGCGACCGAACCAGGTAGATCGTTGATGAAGTAGTCACCGACCTTGCGGTCGACGGCGTAATTGTCGCGCCCGCCCAGCAGATAGTCGTACACGCGGGCGATGCTCGGCTTCGATTGATCCACCTGTGCGGCGCTGTCGGTCATGACACCAGTTTCTGTGCGCGGAGGTCGTCGTCGGACTCGATCCTAGAGCCACCGTTGACGTTTCGGTGCGGCCTCGACGAGAACCGTTGTCCCCGACGAAGTCTCCGGCATCATCCGCTGACGAACCCGACCGCGCGGTTCGCCAGGTCGAGCAGCGGTTGCGGCACGATACCCAGCGCCAGGGTGGCGGCGCCGGTGACGATGACGACCATCGTGGTCACCGGCGCGGTGACCACGGCGGGCGGCGCCTCCGGGGGATCGGTGAAGAACATCTGCACGATGACGCGAATGTAGAAGAACACGGCGATCGCACTCGAGATCACACCGACGATCACCAGATACGCCGCATGTCCGGAGGCGGCCGCCGAGAACACCGCGAATTTCCCGACGAAGCCACTGGTCAGCGGAATGCCCGCGAACGACAGCAGAAACAACGCGAAAACCGTTGCCAGCCACGGCGAACGGCGACCGAGCCCGGCCCATGCCGACAATGCGGTGGCCTCGTCTCCCACGCGGTCGCGCACCAGCGTGACCACCGCGAACGCGCCGACCGTGCTCACGCCGTAGACGGCCAGATAGAACAGCACCGACGAGACCCCGTCGGAATTGGCCGCCACCAGCGCGGTGAGGATGAAGCCGGCGTGCGCGATGGAGGAGTAGGCGAGCATGCGCTTCACATCGGTCTGAGTGACGGCGAGAATCGCGCCCAGCACCATCGTGGCCACCGCCACGGCGCCCAGGATCGGACGCCAGTCCGCACTCAGTCCCGGCACCGCGACCTGCAGGATGCGCAGTAGAGCTCCCACCGCCGCGATCTTGGTCGCCGCGGCCATGAACGCGGTCACCGCGGTCGGCGCCCCCTGATACACATCGGGCACCCACGACTGGAACGGCACGGCGCCGATCTTGAACAGCAACCCCACCGCCAGCATCGCCACACCCAGCACCGCAAGGGTTTTCGAGCCGGAATCGCGCGCCACGGCGTCGGCGATCCCGGAGAAGCGAATCGTGCCGGCGTAGCCGTACAGCAGCGCCATCCCGTACAGGAAGAACGCCGAGGCGAACGCGCCCAGCAGGAAGTACTTCAGCGCCGCCTCCTGCGACAGCAGCCGCCGCCGCCGCGCCAGCCCGCACAGCAGATACAGCGGCAGCGACAGCACCTCGAGCGCGACGAACATCGACAGCAGATCGTTGGACGCGGGAAACAGCAGCATGCCACCGACCGCGAACAGGGTCAGCGGAAACACCTCGGTGGTGGTGATGCCCGCCCGCGCCGCCGCGATCTCGTCCGAACTGCCCGGCACCGCCGCGGCCTGCGGAGTGAAGGCGTCGACGACGACCGCACCGGAAGCCGCCGCGGCCGCCCGGCTCCAGGTCCCGGGGCCCTCCCGGCTTTCGCGCGCCAGCCGCGGTTCGATACCGCGTTCGGCCATCAGCGCGACCGCGAGAATCGCCACCACCAGGATGGTGCCCTGCAGCATCAGCGTCACGTTGTCGACGGCGACCGCGCCGACGGCCACCGTGGCATGAGTCCCGGCGAGCGCGATCACGGCCACCAATGCCGCCACCAAACCGCCCAGCGCGAGCACCAGATGGACCGGATAGCGCCACGACCGGGGCAGGAACGCCTCGGCGATCACCCCGGCGACGGCCACACCGAAGACGACGAGCATCGGTGCCAAAGCGTGATATTCGATCGAAGGAGCCGGAACCGTCGCGGCCAGAAGCTGATTCACCGGTGGTTACCTCCGCTCGGAGTGGTCGCGGCCGGTACGGTCGCGGCATCCGGCGCGACCGTAGGCGCCGGATCGTGTTTGCCGATGGTGGTGAGCGTGCCGGCCACCGCCGGATTGATCCGGTCGAGAACCGGTTTCGGATACGCGCCGAGGACCAGCAACGCCGCCAGCAGCGGCACCACGACCAGCAGTTCGCGCGGCAGCAGATCCTGCAATCGCTCATTGCCCTTGCGGACCGGTCCGGTCATCATGCGCTGGTACATCCACAGCACGTACAGCGCCGCCAGCACCAGTGCGCCGCTGGCGAACACGGCCGCCACCGGATAGCGGGTGAACGTGCCGGCCAGGACGAGGAATTCGCTCACGAACGGCGCGAGGCCGGGCAGTGAGAGCGTCGCCAGGCCCGCGATCAGGAAGGTGCCCGCCAGTACCGGCGCCACCTTCTGTACCCCGCCGAATTCCGCGATCACCCGAGTTCCGCGGCGCGACACCAGGAATCCCGCGATGAGGAACAGCGCCGCGGTCGAGATGCCGTGGTTGACCATGTACAGCGTCGCACCCGACCCGCCTTGATTGGTCATCGCGAAGATGCCGAGGATGATGAAGCCGAAATGCGAGATCGAGGTGTAGGCGATCAGGCGCATCACATCGGTCTGCCCGATGGCCAGCAGCGCGCCGTAGAGGATGCCGATCACCGCCAGCACGCTGATCATCGGCGCGTAGGTGGTCGAGGCGGCCGGGAACAGCAGCAGGCAGTAGCGCAGCATGCCGAAGGTGCCGACCTTGTCGACCACCGCCATCATCAGTACCGCGCTCGCCGGTGTGGCCGACACCGCCGCGCCGGGCAGCCAGGTGTGCAGCGGCCACAGCGGCGCCTTCACCGCGAAGGCGAACATGAAGCCGAGGAACAGCGCGTTGAGCACGGCCGGACCGGCGCCGAGCTGCCCGGAATTCGCCGCCGCCGTGACCGCCCGGAAATCGAAGGTGCCACCCGCACCGCCGAGATGTGCCCGTGCGGTGAGTACGTAGAGCCCGATCACGGCGGCCAGCATGATCAGGCCGCCGAACAGGTTGTACAGCAGGAATTTCACCGCCGCGCGCGAACGCTGCTGCCGCAGTGCCAGTTCCGCGGCCGCCGATTCACCGCCGCTGGTGCGGGGCCCGAATCCGCCGATGAGGAAATACATCGGGATCAGCATGACCTCGAAGAACACGTAGAACAGCAGGATGTCGAGCGAGACGAACGAGATCAGCACCATCGACTCGACGATCAGGGTGAGCGCGACGTAGATGTGCGCGACCCGCCGCCCGCCGCCCGCTTCGCGGTCGTCCTTCCATCCGGCGAGGATCAGCAGCGGCACCAGTGCGGCGGTCAACAGCAGCAGCACCAGCGCGATGCCGTCGACGCCGAGGGTGTAGCCGGCGCCGAAAGCCGGTATCCAGCGGTGTGATTCGACGAGTTGGTATTGCGGGCCGCCGGGATCGAACCGCACCGCGACCACGATCGCGACGGCCAAGGTGGCCAGCGACAACACGAGTCCGGTCACCCGGGCCACCGTGCGCCGGCCGGCCGGAACGGCCAGCACGACGACGGCGCCGGCCAGAGGCAGCACCCACAGTGTGGTCAGCCAGGGATACTCCGTCACAGCAACCTCACCGCCAGCAGGGCCGCGACCACCAGGGCCGCGCCGGTGAACATGGACAGGGCGTACGAGCGCACGAAACCCGTTTGCACGCGCCGGATTCGCGCCGACAGGCCGCCGATCACCGCGGCCGTGGTGTTGACGATGCCGTCGATACCGCGGTTGTCGAGGAAGACCAGCGAGCGGGTCAGGTGGGTGCCCGGACGCATGAACGCGGCTTCGTTGAACGCGTCGCCGTACAGATCGCGGCGAGCCGCGACGGTCAATGGTGTGACCTCCTGCGGGGCGGTGCGCGGCACCGGCCGTCGCGCGTACTGGCGGTAGGCGACCGCGACACCGATCGCGACCACGACCAGCGCGGCCACGGTGACCGCCCACGCCGGCACGACACTTTCGGCGTGTTCGGTGCCGACCACCGGTGCCAGCCAGTTCTGCAGCGACGATCCGAAGACGAACACTCCGCCGGAGAACACCGAGCCGATCGCCAGCACGATCATCGGGCCGGTCATCACCGCGGGGGCTTCGTGCGGATGCGGCTGCGGCTCGGAATCGTCCGCAGTCCAACGCTTTTCGCCGAAGAACGTCAACAACATCACGCGCGTCATATAGAAGGCGGTGATCCCGGCGCCGAGCAGCGCGGCGGCGCCGAGGGTGATGCCGTTCGCGCCGCCGTAGCCGAACGCGGCCTCGATGATCCGATCCTTGGAGAAGAACCCCGCGAACGGCGGCACCCCGATGATCGCCAGATAGCCGAGCCCGAAGGTGACGAACGTGATGGGCAGGTACTTTCGCAGCCCGCCGTAACGGCGCATATCCGTCTCGTCGTTCATCGCGTGCATGACCGATCCGGCGCCGAGGAACAATCCGGCCTTGAAGAAGCCGTGGGTGAGCAGATGCATGATCGCCACGGCATATCCGGCGGGGCCCAGTCCGGCGGCCAGCACCATATAGCCGATCTGACTCATCGTGGACGCCGCCAGCGCCTTCTTGATGTCGTCCTTCGCACAGCCGATCACGGCGCCGAACAGCAGCGTCACCGCGCCCACCACCAGCACGCCCGCGCGCGCCGCCGGGGCCGCGTCGAAGATCGCGTTCGACCGCGCGATCAGATACACACCCGCGGTCACCATGGTGGCGGCGTGGATGAGGGCCGACACCGGAGTCGGGCCTTCCATCGCGTCGCCGAGCCAGGACTGCAGCGGCACCTGCGCGGATTTACCGCACGCGCCGAGCAGCAACAGCAGGCCCAGAGCGGTCAGGGTGCCTTCGCTCGCCTGCGGGACACCGGCGAACACGTGCCCGAAATCCACCGAACCGAAGGTGGCGAACATCAGGAACAGCGCGATCGCCAGCCCCATGTCGCCGACACGGTTGACCACGAAGGCCTTCTTCGCCGCCGCGGCCGCGGACGGCTTCTCGTGCCAGAACCCGATCAGTAGATACGAGGCCAGGCCCACGCCCTCCCAGCCGAGATAGAGCACCAGATAGTTGTCGGCCATGACGAGGATCAGCATCGCGGCCAGGAACAGATTGAGGTAGGCGAAGAACCGCCGCCGCGCCGGATCGTGGCTCATATAGCCGACCGAGTAGATGTGGATCAGCGAGCCGACGCCGGTGATCAGCAGGACGAAACACATCGTCAGCTGATCGAGTTGCAGCGAGAACTCCGCCTGCAGTCCGGCCACCGGTATCCAGCTGAAGAAGTTGTGTGACACCGCTCGATCGGCGCCGGCGCGGCCGAGCATCTCGGCGAACGCCCACACCGCCACGCCGAACGAGGCGACCGCGGTCGCGCAGCCCAGCCAATGCCCCCAGCGGTCGCTCAGGTGTCCTGCCAGCAGCAGGATCAGCGCGCCGGCGGCGGGGAGGGCCGGCAGCAGCCAGAGCAGATTCCCGGTACCCACGTCAGTACTTCAACAGGTTGGCGTCGTCGACCGAGGTCGAGCGGCGGGTGCGGAAGATGGTCATGATGATCGCCAGGCCCACGACGACTTCGGCCGCGGCGACGACCATCGTGAAGAACGCGAACACCTGCCCATCGAGGTTGTGGTGCTGCCGGGCGAAGGTGACGAAGGCGAGATTGACCGCGTTGAGCATCAATTCGATGCACATGAACACCACGATCGCGTTGCGCCGCACCAGCACCCCGGCCGCGCCGATGGTGAACAGCAGGGCGGACAGATACAGGTAGTTGTCCGGATTCACCGCGGAGCCTTCCTCTCGTTGTCGCCGGTCGCATGGGCGCCGTTGCTGTCGCTGCGTCCGTTCTCGCCACCGCCGTTCGATTCACTGCCGTTCGATCCGGTGCCGTTGCCGCCGTTGCCTTCTCCCATACCGATCACCGCGTCCTCGGTGTGGGCGCGGCGGCGGCGATGGCGCAGGATGGTGCTCACCGACAGTTCGGCGAACGAGCCGTCGGGCAGCCGGGCCGGCACGTCGACGGCGTTGTGGCGGGCATAGACACCGGGGGTGGGCAGGGGCGTGATGCGGTGGCCTTCGCGCAGGCGCCGCTGCGATTGTTCGCGCTGCCCGGTGCGCGGACCGAACCGTTCCCGATGCGCGAGGATCATCGCGCCGATGGTGGCGGTGATCAGCAGCGCGCCGGTGAGTTCGAAGGCCCACACGTAACGCACGAAGATCAACTCGGCCAGCGCGCCGATCGGGTCGGCGCCGAATCCGGGACCGGTGGCCGCGACCGAATCGTCGCGCACGCCCCGGGCGATCGCCCCGATCAGCAGCAGCCCGAATCCGACACCCACCACGACGACGGCGATGCGGTGCCCGCGCAACGTCTCCCGCAGCGATTCGGCCGAATCGACGCCGACGAGCATCAGGACGAACAGGAACAACATCATGACCGCGCCCGTGTACACCACGATCTGCACGACGCCCAGGAACAAAGCGTCCTGGGCGATGTAGAACACCGACAGGGTGATCATGGTGGCCGCCAGGCACAGCGCGGAGTGCACGGCCTTGCGGGCACACACCATGCCGAGACCACCCGCCACCGCGACCACGGCCAGGACCCAGAACAGCACCGCCTCCCCGGGCGAGGTACGGGTGGCAGCTTCGGCGGCAAGCACATTCGCGGCCGGGGTCATTGCGCACCTCCTTGGGCACCGGTGGCGGCCGGTTCGAGACCGGTGTCCGCGGCGGTGGTGCCGGTGGGACGGAGCCCGGTATCGCGGTCGGTGCCGGGGGCGGCGGGGACGGCGCCCAGGTAGTAGTCCTCCTCGGTGGCGCCCGGATAGGCGGCGTGCGGCGGGGCGATCATCCCGTCGCCCAGCGGGGCGAGCAGCCGGTCCTTCTCGTAGATCAGATCGGCGCGATTGTCGTCGGCCATCTCGTATTCGTTGGTCATCGTCAATGCCCGCGTGGGGCACGCCTCGATGCACAGTCCGCAGCCGATGCAGCGCAGATAGTTGATCTGGTAGACGCGGCCGTAGCGCTCGCCGGGGGAGTAGCGCTCGCTGTCGGTGTTGTCGGCGCCCTCGACGTAGATCGCGTCCGCCGGGCAGGCCCACGCGCACAGTTCGCAGCCGATGCACTTCTCCAGGCCGTCGGGATGGCGGTTGAGCTGGTGGCGGCCGTGGTAGCGCGGCGCGGTCGGCACCTTCTCCTCGGGGTAGAACTCGGTGTTCTTCTTCTTGAACATCGTGACGAAGGTGACCCAGAATCCGCCGATGGGTTCCAGCAGACCGGCTTTGGTGGCAGACGGCGCGGTCTCGGGCATCGGCGGCACCGGGAAGTCCGAGAACTGTTGCGTCCCAGTGGTTTCCGGTGCGATATTGTCACCGGCACGCCCGGCGCGCAGCATTGTCGCCAGCAGGCCCACCGAGATGATCACGCCGGCGATCACGAGGCCCGTGGTCTGCACGTCGTGGCCGTTGTCCTGCACCACCTTCAGCGTCGCCACGATCATCACCCACAGCAGCGACACCGGAATGAGCAACTTCCAGCCGAGATTCATGAACTGGTCGTAGCGCAACCGCGGCAGCGTCCCGCGCAACCAGATGAAGACGAACAGGAACGTCCAGACCTTCAGCGTGAACCACAGCAGCGGCCACCAGCCCGAATTCGCGCCGTCCCACAGGTTCAGCGGGAAGGGTGCGTGCCAGCCGCCGAAGAACAGTGTGGTGGCCAGCGCCGAGACGGTGCCCATGTTGATGTATTCGGCCATCATGAACATCGCGAATTTCAGCGACGAGTATTCGGTGTGGAAACCGCCGACGAGTTCACCCTCGGCTTCGGGGAGATCGAAGGGGGCGCGGTTGGTTTCGCCGACCATCGCCACCGCGTAGATGACGAACGACGGCAGCAGCAGCCAAATGTTCCAGGTGCCCCACTGCCGATCCACGATGCCGGAGGTGGACATGGTCCCGGCCAGCAGGAACACCGCCGCGAAACAGGCCGCCATCGCGATCTCGTAGGAAATCACCTGCGCGGTCGACCGCAGACCACCGAGCAGCGGATACGTCGATCCCGACGACCATCCCGCCAGCACGATGCCGTAGACCCCGATCGAGGTCATCGCGAGGATATAGAGCACCCCCACCGGCATATCGGTCAACTGCAGCGGTGTGCGGGTGCCGAAGATCGACACCTCCGGTCCGAGCGGTATCACCGCGAACGCCATCACCGCCGGAATCAACGCGACGATCGGCGCCAGAATGTAGATGGGCTTGTCGACCATCGCCGGGACGATGTCCTCTTTGAGGAGCATCTTCACCCCGTCGGCGATGGATTGCAGCGAACCGCGCGGCCCGACCCGATTGGGTCCGACCCGCATCTGCATCCAGGCCACCACCTTGCGCTCGATCACCACCGCGAGCAGCGGGATGAGCAGCAGGAAGATGAAGATACCGATGGATTTGACCACGACCAGCCACCACGGGTCGTGGCCGAACGCGGACAGATCGGCCGGGGCCGAGACCAGCACAGCCGGTGACATCTCACTCATGGGGGTCCTCCCGTTGGATGCGCACGCGGTGACCGAGGGCGGTGGTGAGCCGGTCGTTGACCGTCGACTCCGCCGAATTCCACGGCAGCCAGGCGACGCGATCGGGCATCTCGGTGATCTCGAGCGGCAGCACGATGCGACCGTGCCCGGTGCTGATCCGCACCGAATCGCCGGTGGCCGAGCCGATTTCGGCGGCGGTGGCCGGCGACAGCCGCAGCACCGCGGGCCGTGCCGTGCCGGCGAGATTCGGTTCACCGTCCTGCATGCGGCCGTTGTCGAGCAGCATGCGCCAGCCGGCGAGGATGGCGGTGCCGGTTTCGGTATCCGGTAGTGCGGCCGACGGATGCGCCGGGGGCTGCGGCCGCGGCCCGTCCCAGACACCCAGGGCGTCCAATTCCGCGCGGGCGGCCTCCACCGTCGGCAAGCCCAGTCGCACACCCATCTCGTCGGCCAGCGAATGCAGCACGCGATGATCGGCCAGCGGAGCAGCCTGCCGCCGCACCGTCGCATCACCGAGAGCGGCGCCGAACGGCCGCGGCCGGCCCTCCCAAGTCAGGTATGTTCCCGCCTTCTCCATGGCCGAGGCGACGGGGAACACCACATCGGCCCGCTCGGTGACCTCGCTGTGCCGCAATTCCAGGCTGACCACGAAGGCGGCGGCCTCGAGGGCGGCCCGGGCGGCGCGGGGATCGGGCAGATCGGCGATCTCCACACCGCCGATCAGCAGCGCGCCGGGGTGACGGCCGGCGTCGAGGATCGCGGAGGTATCGCGTCCGGGTGCGGCCGGCAGTTCGTCGACCTGCCAGAGTCGCTGAACCTGCCGGCGCGCACGCGCATTGGCGATGGGGCGGCCGCCCGGCAGCAGACCGGGCAGCGCGCCCGCTTCGAGCGCGCCGCGTTCTCCGGCGCGGCGCGGCACCCATGCGACCGTGGCGCCGGTGGTCTCGGCCAGCGCCGCCACCGCCGACAGCGCGCCGGGCAGCGTCGCCAGTCGTTCGCCGGCCAGGATCACCGCGCCGCGGCGGCGCAGCGCGCGGGCGAGTTCGTCGAGTCCCGGCGGATCGGGCGGGCATTCGTATCCGGCGCCCGCCACCGCCAGGGCCTGCAACAGCCGCGCCTCGTCCCCGGGCACGGTTGGGATCAACCGGCCCGATAGCCGTCGCAGCCCCCGGCTCGCGTAGGCGGCCAGCGAATAGATCGCGGTCGCCGAGGTGCGGGCGGCCTTGCGCAGCCGCAGATGCAGGATCGGGCATTCCTCTTCGGGTTCGAGTCCGGCGAGCAGGACGACCGGCGCCGAATCCAGCGCCCCGTAGTCCACCCGCACCCCTTGTCCGGCGATCGCCGCGGCCAGGAATTCGGCTTCCTCGGCGGAATGGGCGCGAGCACGGAAATCGATGTCGTTGGTGCCCAGTGCGATACGCGCGAATTTGGCGTACGCGTAGGCGTCCTCGACGGTGGCCCGGCCGCCCACCAGCACTCCGGCGTTCCCGCGGGCGGCGGCCAGTCCCGCACCCGCTCGCGCGAGCGCCTCCGACCACGAGGCCGGAACGAGGACGCCGCTGTCGTCGCGGATCAGGGGAGTGGTGATCCGGTCGGGTTCGGTCGCGTAGGTGAAGGCCCACCGGCCCTTGTCGCAATTCCATTCCTCGTTGACCTGCGGATCATCACCGGCCAAGCGGCGCAACACTTTTCCGCGGCGGTGGTCGGTGCGCTGGGCGCAACCGGCGGCGCAGTGCTCACACACCGCCGGACTCGAGACCAGGTCGAAGGGGCGGGCGCGGAAGCGGTAGGTGGTGCCGGTGAGGGCGCCGACCGGGCAGATCTGGACGGTGTTGCCGGAGAAGTAGGAGTCCATCGGCTCGCCGTCGGCGATCCCGACCTGCTGCAGTGCGCCACGGTCCATCAACTCGATGAACGGATCACCGGCGATCTGCTGTGAGAACCGGGTGCAGCGGGCGCACAGCACGCACCGCTCCCGATCCAGCAGCACCGCGGGTGAGAGCGGAATCGGTTTGGGGTAGGTGCGTTTCACCCCTTCGAAGCGTGATTCGGGCCGGCCGCTGGACATCGCCTGGTTCTGCAGCGGGCATTCCCCGCCCTTGTCGCAGACCGGGCAATCCAGCGGATGGTTGATCAGCAGCAGCTCCATCACCCCGGCCTGCGCCTTCTGCGCGGCCGGCGAACTGATCTGGGTGTGGGCGATCATCCCGTCGGTGACGGCCATCGTGCAGGAGGCGACGGGCTTGCGCTGCCCCTCCACCTCGACCAGGCACTGCCGGCACGCCCCGACCGGATCGAGCAGCGGATGATCGCAGAAGCGGGGGATCTGGATTCCGACGAGTTCGGCCGCCCGGATGAGCAACGTTCCGACGGGCACCGCGATCGTCGTGCCGTCGATGGTGACGGTGACCATGTCCTGAGGGATGACGCCACTGCTGTCGTGGCTCACTGTCGCGGTCATCGCACTCCTTCGGCAGGCGTCGCTGCGGTGGCGGTCGCGGCCGTGGCGGCGGCCCAGGCGGTCGAGCGAGCGGGATCGAACGGGCACCGGCCCAGCCGGATGTGCTCGGCGTATTCGTCGCGGAAGTATCTGAGCGAGGACACGATCGGGCTGGCCGCACCATCCCCGAGCGCACAGAACGATTTGCCGTTGATGTTGTCGGCGATATCGAGCAGGGTGTCCAGATCGGCGTCGGTACCGCCGCCGGACTCCAGCCGTTGCAGCAGCTGCACCAGCCAGTAGGTGCCCTCCCGGCAGGGGGTGCATTTTCCGCAGGATTCGTGGGCGTAGAACTCGGTCCAGCGCAGGACCGCGCGTACCACGCAGGTGGTGTCGTCGAAGATCTGTAATGCCTTGGTGCCCAACATGGATCCGGCCGCACCCACGTTCTCGTAGTCCAGCGGCACATCGAGGTGTTCGGCGGTGAACAAGGGCGTGGAGGAGCCGCCGGGAGTCCAGAACTTCAGGGTGTGCCCGGCGCGCACGCCGCCGGCGTAACCGAGAAGTTCGCGCAGCGTCACACCCAGCGGCGCCTCGTACTGTCCCGGCCGGGTGACGTGTCCGGACAGTGAGTACAGGGTGAAGCCCGGCGATTTCTCCGACCCCATCGAACGGAACCATTCGACGCCGTTGTGCAGGATGGCCGGCACACTCGCGATCGACTCCACATTGTTGACCACGGTCGGGCACGCGTACAGGCCGGCGACGGCGGGGAAGGGCGGGCGCAGGCGAGGCTGGCCGCGGCGGCCCTCGAGCGAATCCAGCAGGGCGGTTTCCTCACCGCAGATGTAGGCGCCGGCACCGGCGTGCACGATCAGGTCGAGATCGAAGCCCGAACCGAGAATGTCGCGGCCCAGATAGCCTGCGGCATAAGCCTCTTCGACAGCGGCTTGGAGCCGGCGCAGCACCGGCACGACCTCGCCGCGCAGATAGATGAACGCATGGGCGGCGCGGATCGCGTAGGCGGCGATGATGGCGCCCTCGACCAGCACATGCGGGGTCGCCATCATCAACGGGATGTCCTTGCAGGTGCCGGGCTCGGATTCGTCGGCGTTGACCACCAGGTAGTGCGGCTTACCGGCCGCCGGCGAGCCCTCGGGATCCTGCGGGATGAAACCCCATTTCATGCCGGTGGGAAATCCGGCGCCGCCGCGGCCGCGCAGCCCGGCGTCCTTCACCGTGGCGATGACCTCGTCGGGATGCATGCCCAGCGCCCGGGACAGGGCGCGATAGCCGTCGTGTGCCCGGTAGGTGTCGAGGGTCCACGATTGCGGCTGATCCCAGTAGCGGGTGAGTACGGGCGCGAGCGTCATCACCGTTCCCCCTGTTCGCTATCCGAATCACCCTGCGGTGCAGCAGGTGTCGACTGCTCGGCCGCCACGCGCAGACCGGCGAGCGTGGCTTCTCCGGGGGTGCCCTCGTTGGCGTCGGGCCGCCGATCCGGGAATCCGGCGAGGATGCGGGCCGTTTCGCGGAAGCTGCACAACGGTGCGGCGCTGCGCGTGCCGGTGACCTCGCGTCCGGCTCGCAGCGCGTCGGCGAGCGCGCGGGCCGACTCCGGGGTCTGGTTGTCGAAGAATTCCCAGTTCACCATGACGACCGGGGCGTAATCGCAGGCGGCGTTGCACTCCAGATGTTCCAGCGTGATGGACCCGTCCGCGGTCGTTTCCCCGGGGGTGATCTCCAGATGTCGGGTGAGCGCGGCCAGGATCTCGTCGCCGCCCATGACCGCGCACAGCGTATTGGTGCAGACTCCGACGTGATAGTCCCCGGTCGGGGTGCGGCGATACATCGAGTAGAAGGTGGCGACCGCGGTCACTTCGGCGTCGGTGAGCCCGAGTTGTTCGGCGCAGAACGCGATCCCGGTGCCGCTGACATACCCTTCGACGCTCTGCACCAGATGCAACAGCGGCAGCAGCGCCGAGCGCGAGTGCGGATAGCGATCGATGATCTCCCGTGCCTCCGCCCGCAGATTCTCCTGTACCTGCGGCGGGTAGGGGACGGGCCGCTGCGACAACTGCAGCAGGATCGGATCGCGACCGGTCGCGGTCGCGGGAATCGGTTCGGCTGTCATCGGTCGACACCACCCATCACCGGGTCGATGCTGGCCACCGAGGCGATCACGTCGGCGACCATGCCGCCTTCGCACATCGCCGCCACGGCCTGCAGATTCGTGAACGAGGGATCGCGGAAATGCACGCGGTAGGGCCGGGTTCCGCCGTCGGAGACCATGTGGACGCCGAGTTCGCCGCGCGGGGATTCCACTGATGTGTACACCTGGCCGGGCGGCACCCGCATACCCTCGGTGACGAGCTTGAAGTGGTGGATCAGCGCCTCCATCGACGTGCCCATGATGGTGCCGATATGTTCGGCGGAATTGCCGAGGCCGTCGGGCCCCAGCTTCAGATCGGCCGGCCACGCGATCTTCTTGTCCGACACCATGACCGGGCCCGGGCGGAGTTTGTCGAGGCACTGTTCGACGATCTTCAGCGACTCCTTCATCTCCTTGATGCGGATCAGGTAGCGGCCGTAGCAGTCGCATCCGGTGTCGGTCATGACGTCGAACTCGTAGTCCTCGTAGCCGCAGTACGGCTGCGACTTGCGCAGATCGTGCGGCAGTCCGGTCGAGCGCAGGACCGGGCCCGTCACTCCCAGAGCCATACACGAGGCCAGGTCGAGATATCCGATGCCGCGCGTGCGCGCCTTGAAGATCGGGTTCTCGTTGAGCAGCAACTCCATATCGCGCAACCGTTTCGGCATGAGCGCCAGCAGATCCCGGATCTTGCCCACCGCGTCGGGCGGCAGATCCTGTGCCAGTCCGCCCGGACGGATGTAGGCGTGGTTCATCCGCAGTCCGGTGACCGTTTCGAAGATGTCGAGGATCAGCTCGCGCTCGCGGAAGCCGAACAGCATCGGCGTCAGCGCGCCGAGTTCCATACCTCCGGTGGCCAGCGCGACCAGATGCGAGGAGATGCGGTTGAGTTCCATCAGCATGACGCGGACGATGTTCACCCGCTCGGGAATATCGTCGGTGATGCCGAGCAGCCGCTCCACGGCCAGGCAGTAGGCCGTCTCGTTGAACAGCGGGGACAGGTAGTCCATCCGGGTCACGAACGTGACGCCCTGCACCCAGTTGCGGAACTCGAGATTCTTCTCGATGCCGGTGTGCAGGTAGCCGATTCCGCAGCGCGCCTCGGTGACCGTTTCGCCCTCGATCTCGAGGATCAGCCGCAGCACGCCGTGCGTGGACGGATGCTGTGGCCCCATATTGACGACGATGCGCTCTTCCGCGGCGCCGTCGAGGGCCTCGCGCACATCGTCCCAGTCCTGTCCGACGACCGTGACCGCCGGGCTCTCGGCGACCGGATCCGTTGCGGCGCCGGTGATTTCGGTGTGGTTCATCAGCTGTAGGTCCTCCGCTGGTCCGGCGGCGGAATACGCGCGCCTTTGTACTCGACCGGGATCCCGCCGAGCGGGTAGTCCTTGCGCTGCGGATGTCCACGCCAGTCATCGGGCATCATGATCCGCGTCAGCGACGGGTGCCCGTCGAAGACGATGCCGAAGAAGTCGTAGGTTTCGCGCTCGTGCCAGTCGGTGGTCGGATACACCGCGAACAGCGAGGGCATATGCGGATCCGAATCCGGTACCGACACCTCGACCCGCACCCGGCGGTTGTGCGTGATCGACAGCAGGTGATAGGCGGCGTGCAGTTCGCGGCCCGTGTCGTCCGGATAGTGCACGCCGTTCACGCCGAGGCACAGTTCGAAGCGCAACGCCGGGTCGTCGCGCAGCGCGCGCGCCACCTCCACCACCCGTTCCCGCCGCACGTGCAGGGTCAGTTCCCCGGCGAAGACCACGATCTTCTCGATCGCGGCGCGAAATACCTCGTCTCCCACCGACTGTGCCAGGGCGGCGACCACCTCGTCGAAATAGGAACCGTAGGGCGCGGGGGTGCTGCCGGGCAGCGCGACGGTCCGCACCAGCCGTCCGTACCCGGAGGTGTCACCGGTGCCCCGGACGCCGAACATGCCGCGACGCACGCCGATGACCTCGTCGTCGGGACGGTCGGGGGAGGGGCCGCGCGATTCGGGTTCGATCGCCGGTTCGCCGGCCGGGCCGGAACCGCCCGCGCCGGGGGAGGATTCGGTGTCCGCGGGGCTGTCGTGCGGATCGCCGGCGCTGCGCGGTGCGTCCAGGCTCATCGCAGCAATCCCTCCATCCGGATCGTGGGGGTGGAGGCGAGCGCGGCGGCCTCGGCCGCGCGCACGGCCTCGGCGCGGTCGACACCCAGCGGCATCTGCTGGATCTTCTCGTGCAGTGTCAAGATGGCGTGCAGCAGCATCTCCGGACGCGGTGGGCAACCGGGTAGGTAGATGTCCACGGGCACAACATGATCGACACCCTGCACGATGGCGTAGTTGTTGAACATGCCGCCGGAGGAGGCGCAGACCCCCATCGCCAGCACCCATTTGGGTTCGGTCATCTGGTCGTAGACCTGGCGCAGCACCGGCGCCATCTTCTGGCTGACCCGGCCGGCGACGATCATCAGGTCCGCCTGCCGGGGGGAGGCGCGGAAGACCTCCATCCCGAAGCGGGCGCTGTCGAAGCGACCGGCTCCCGTGGCCATCATCTCGATCGCGCAGCAGGCCAGCCCGAACGTCGCGGGCCACAGCGAGCCCTTACGCAGGTATCCGGCGAACTGTTCGACCGTGCTCAGCAGGAAGCCGCTGGGCAATTTCTCCTCGAGCCCCATCTCGGATCAACTCTCACTTCCGTGTGCGAATCCTCGGTCCCGGCGGACGCCGGGACGACGGGTTGGGTATGCGGTGCCGACGGGCCGAGCGGCCCGCCCGCGTTCAGTCCCAGCTCAGGCCGCCGCGCCTCCACTCGTAGGCGTAGGCAACCGAGACGTTGAGAATGAACAGCGCCATGGCCGCCAACCCGAAGACGCCGAGGGCATCGAAGTGCACCGCCCACGGATAGAGGAATACGATCTCGATGTCGAAGATGATGAACAGCATCGCGGTGAGGTAGTACTTCACCGGAAAGCGTTGTCCCGCAGCATTTCCCGGCCCGCCGGCGATGGCGTGCGGGGTGGGTTCGATACCGCATTCGTAGGCTTCGAGTTTGGCGCGGTTGTAGCGTTTGGGGCCGATCACGGCCGCCAGCAACACCGATCCCAGCGCGAACGCGGCAGCGATCGCACCGAGCACAAGAGTCGGCACCTGGGTATTCACAACGGCACAACCCCTCTCCCTCGCCGGCAACTGCCGAGGCGGGGCTGACATCGTCGTCTGCCGGGCCAGTCTCACCCCGAAGCGCAGCTCGAGCGCGAGCGCGGGACGACAGGGCAGGCAGGGCGCCATTCATATCAACAGCCACGCTCGTGTGAGCTACAGCACAGCCTACAACTGCTCTTTCTGAATACTCACGGTTCCGCCCCGGTGTTTGATCGAATTCGGAACTGTCACTTATGACCGAACCAGCGCAATGGCCTCCCCGCAGCCGGGCGCGCCGCGACCCTCGGCGCGCACGAAAACGGTCGGCCGACGAGATTGTCGGCCGACCGGGAAAGCGCTGATCAGGCGGCGGGGCGAGCGTTCAGAGCCGTGGTGACCGCCGAGGTGAGCTGGAACGGGTCCAGCGGATGCGCGACCGCCGCCTCGGCCCGGGACCACGCGGCGAGCCAGGCATCGTCGGCTCTGCCGGTCAGCACCACGATGGGCGGGCAGTCGGCGATTTCGTCCTTGAGCTGTTTGGCCAGCCCCATTCCGCCGGTGGGTGTGGCCTCACCGTCGAGAATCGCCAGGTCGATCGCGCCGGCGTCGAGCTGTTCGATCACCACCGGCGCGGTGGCGGTCTCGCGGTAGTCGAACGGCGGCAGGTCGGGATGCGGATGCTTGCCCAGCGCCAGCATCACCTGGCGACGGGTGTCGGCATCGCTGCTGTAGACGAGAACCCGCAGCGCGGGACGGTTCGCATCGGCCACGCTTGGGATGCTACGTCCATCGGATCGGCCGCGGTGGCAGCTTGGGCGGCAACGGTCCCCGCGCCGGGCGTGGCGCTCGCAGCCCGCTTCACCGCCAGGTTGATCGTGCCGATCGGAATCGTTGCTGGTCACCGCGAAGAAAACGCGCGATCCTTATAACCGGCGGCAGTTCGGTGGCAGAACTGTCCCGGCAGGGCGTAACAACGACAGGCTCGACAGGGCGGTGGACGATGCGAATTTCGGAGGTTTTGCGCAACAAGGGGGCCGATGTGGTGACGATCGCGCCGGAGGCGACGGTCGACAGATTGCTGGCGGTGCTGGCCGAACACAATGTCGGCGCGGTGGTGGTGTGTGGTGCCGGCGGCGCGTTGGACGGGATCGTCTCGGAGCGGGATGTGGTCCGCTGCCTGCACAGACAGGGTGCGCAGCTGTTGACCCGGCCGGTATCCGACATCATGACCGCGATCGTGCACACCTGCTCGCCCGAGGATCGGGTGGAGAGTTTGCGCGCGACGATGACCGAACATCGGATCCGGCATCTGCCGGTCGTCGATCACGGGCGAATGGTCGGGATCGTCAGTATCGGAGACGTGGTCAAGAGCGCGATCTCGGAGTTGCAGGACGAGCGCGAGCACCTCGAGCAATATCTGCAGGGTTGAGTGTCCGGTCCGGATCCGGCCGCACGTGCGGCCGCGGCAGCACCGTGCCCGGGCCCACCGGGACGCGGGCACGGTCGGTGGCGGTGACAATCAGGCCAGGCCCCACGCCTGCGGCAGGCTGACGATGTTCGCCGCGATCGACGTGAGGGTGTCGAGCCTCGCCACCGCATCGTGACGGCGGCCGCCGAATCCGTCATTGCCGCACGGTGATTGGATATTCACCGGTTCGTAACCACGAAAGGTTATCTGCGCGCGCCGTTTCGGAGCAGAATTCCCTCGGGCGGTTCGTTCGGAACCACGAGGTCGCCGATGCCGGCATCGGGTGTATCGGGTGGGGTTCGAGACGTGCGCTGTCCCTCGGAGCTCACCGCCCGGCGTCTGCGTTGTGGAGCGTTCCGAACGGCCGCCGACCACGTCGCATATCCGGGCGGTGATCCGGCCGATTCGATCGGTGACCGATCGCGTATTAGGGTGCGTTGCACGCGCGTCCGTTCGCTGGTCGGCGGCGCCGAACACGCCGTTCGATCCGAAGGACATTCATGCGCCGCATCGCATTCGCCGCGTCCCTGCTCGCTGTCGCCTGTACCGTCGGGGCCTGCGGCGGCTCCTCCGGCGACCAGGCGAGCGGCGCCACCGCGACATCCGCTGCGGCGCAATCGAGTTCCGTCGCGGCGGCGGCCGGCCAGGACTGCGGCGCGCAACCGTGGCCTCGTCCGTTACCCGACTTCCGCGGGAAGCCACTGGGACAGACCGTGGTCGGTGCGGCGCTGTGCTTCGACGTCACCGGTATCACCACCGCGGACGGCCGCGACGTGATGCATGATCCGGGCGCTGCGACGACCCCCTGGACGGTCACCGCACAGCAGCCGGAGGCGGGGACGCCGGTCGCCGCGGACACCCCGGTCACGCTGACGGTCGACGTCCCGCACTGATCGCTACTTGCCGGCGGCGCGGGCCAGGTGCTCGGGATACCGGGCTCCGGCGAAGGCATCGGCCGGGGCGGCGGCCTCGATCCGCGCCAGATCCTCGGCGCTGAGCTCGATCTCGGTGGCCGCCACATTCTGCTCGAGATAGGTGCGGCGCTTGGTGCCCGGAATCGGGACCACGTCGTCACCGCGGGACTGGACCCAGGCCAGCGCCAATTGTCCTGCGGTCACGCCCTTTTCCTCCGCCATCGCACGCAGTTCGGCGACGACGGCCAGGTTGCGGTCGATGTTGTCGTCGGCGAAGCGGGGCAGCGCGCGGCGCAGGTCGTCGGCGGGCAGATCGGCGGTGGAGGTGATCGAGCCGGTGAGGAAGCCGCGCCCGAGCGGGGAGAACGGCACGATTCCGATGCCGAGTTCACGGCAGGTGGGCAGAACCTCCGCTTCGATACCGCGCGTCCACAGCGACCATTCGCTCTGCAGTGCGGTCACCGGATGTACGGCGTGCGCGCGGCGGATGGTCTGCGCGGAAGCCTCGGAGATGCCGAGGTAGCGGACCTTACCCGCGGTGACCAGCTCCGACAGCGCGCCCCAGGTCTCCTCGACCGGCACATTCGGGTCGACGCGGTGCTGGTAGTACAGGTCGATGTGGTCCACGCCGAGGCGCTTCAGCGATTCGTCGCAGGACTGCGCGACGTAGGCGGCGTCGCCCCGGGCGCCCATGCTCCCGCCCTCGCCCCACACGATGCCGAATTTGGTCGCGAGGACCACCTGGTCGCGCCGACCGGCGATGGCCCGGCCCACCAACTCCTCGTTGGCGCCGGCGCCGTAGACGTTCGCGGTGTCGAGCAGGGTCACCCCGAGGTCGAGGGCGCGATGGATGGTGGCGATCGACTCCTCGTCGTTGTCGCGCACACCGTAGGCCTGGCTCATGCCCATGCAGCCGAGTCCCTGTGCGCCGACGGTCAATTCGCCGAGTTTCCTGGTCGCGATCATGCGAGCGGTCCTCCTGAGGTGCCATCGGATTGGATGGTGAGTCCCTGCGAACTCACGAGGCCGACGCTACGACTTGGAGTGCGCTCCAAGTCAAGCCGTTACCGGGAGCCGTCGTCGTCGAGCCGTGCGACGAGCACGGCCAGTGCGTCGCCGAGCGTGCGGCGCTGCTGCGGATCGATATCGTCGAGGGCGGCGGCGAAGCGCTGGATCCGGGCCGATGTGAGTCCGTTGACCAGTGATTTCGCCTGTTCGGTGACGGTCAGCAACTGAGCTCTGCCGTCGGCCGGGTCGGCGGTGCGTTCGAGGTATCCGTACTTCTCCAGACCCGACACGATGCGCGACATCGTGGGGGCGGTGACGTGTTCGGCGGCGGCCAGATCGCCCAGTCGCATCGGACCGCTGCGGACCAGCGTGCCCAGTGCCGCCGCCGAACCGGGGCTCAGCGAACCCAGGTCGCCGGAGCGCCGCAGGAGCCGGGTGATCCTGCCGAGCGCGAAATACAGATCCGCCGCCTCGGCAAGTTCCTCCGCGCTGCGTGCGCGCTCCTGCTGGATCATGGGCGTTGTCGCTCCTACGCGTGTGCTGGGACCGTCGGCAGCCGCACCGTCGGCGATATCCGATTCAGTAAGTATGCCCTCCCGCTCGATCCCGACGCGTTCGGCCTGCTCATCGACGGCGCCGCGTGTTTCTTCGGCCGACCCGGCCGCGTTCCGCGTGGCGGTTGCGCACTGTTCCCGCGCGACACGCTGCCGGCCGGATCGACGGCGGACGTTCCGGGCCCGGCGTCCCAGGCCTGGAGAGTCGAAAATGCCTCGGGCACAGGGTATCTTGGACTTGAATAATGGGTTAACGGACTCAGGACGGCGATGAACACAGCGGCAAACGAACTCCGCGCGCAACACAGCGCTTCGACCACTCGAAACCCCGAGTGGGACGCCCGCGCTCGAGCTGAGCTCGCGATGTAACGTCGATCGCCGTTTCACCGCCTGGAGACGCGGTCGCCGTCGCTTGCGATGACGACGCGACTCGGGTGATCACGCCTTTCCGTCTGCGTTGCACTGGTTGTCGGCATCGCAGTCTGCAACAGCACTGATATCGAAGCCGGAACGCTGGGCTCCGTAGCCGAATTCTGTCTGCGGCGGCTCGGGTTCCGGCCGCGCGTCACCTGTGTGAACCCCCTCGACAATGCGAGCGGCGGGTAGTCCGAGCATGTAAAAAACGCCCCGAGTCGAAGGGCGGCTTTCGGCACGGCTACAACGCTGCTCTCTTACCGGAAGTTGGCACGACCGATGAGAATCGATCGCATTACCGCAGCTTCACAGCCGATGGCGAGTCCGTCGAAGCCCGGCATTTCGCCGATACGCCGCCGGCTCTTTCTTTTCCTGTTTCTCTCGGTGCTGGCCGTCCTCGCACCGCCTGGCATGATCGGAATGGCGCGGGCGCAACCCGGTACCGATACCGGAGACGACAGTTCGTCCGTGGATGCCGTCAGTTGGATGCAGATACACGATTCCACCGGGGCCCCGCTGGCGAACTATCAATTCGCCACGAAAGACCCCGGAATACTGCATCCCGGCACCACGGTGTTGTGGTCGGCTCTCGGGTTCGAACTGATCCTGTACGTCGTCATCATGACGACCGCCATATGGCTCATCGGCATGGCCCTCAGCTTCAAATGGCTGGATATGCTGGCAAACCCGCTGCGCGGGCTGGCCTCCGCACTCACCGAACAGCTTGCGACTCCGATGATGCTCGTCACCGCGGCAACCATCGGCGCACTCGTCGTGGCCTGGTTCGTCGTGCGCGGATTCCATTCCAAAGCCACGTCACAAGCGGTCACGATGATTCTCATCGGCATAGCCGGACCGTTCTTCCTGGCGAACCCGCTGGCCGATGTCCTCTCCTCCGACGGACTGATGGCCCAGGGCCGCGACCTCGGCATTGCCGTGGTAGCGGGCCTGCAAGGCCGATCCATGCCCGCGGCCGGTGAATTCGTGAAGAACATCCAGAGCGGCCTGGCGGACAACTTGGTACGCAAGCCGGTGCAGGTATGGAATTTCGGACATGTCATCGACGGCAATTCCGCGTGCCGGAACGCGTGGACCGCCGGAATCACGGCCGGCAGCAAGAATCTGCTGCACTCGGGCCTGGAGAACTGTCATGACATGGATGCGATCCACCGCATCGACCATCCGACGATGTCGCAGGTCGGTACCGGCCTGGTGCTGATCCTCTGCGGCTTGATAACAATCCTGTTCGGCGTCTACATGGCACTCAAAATCATGCGCACGGCGTTCGACGCCATCTACTACGCGTTCATGACGATATTCGGGTTCGCCGCCGGCGGATTCATATACGGACCCACCCAGACGCATCTGGTGCGAAGTCTCGTGCATTCCTTCGTGTCCGGATTCAAAATGGTGGCCTTCATTATATTTCTCGGGATATATCTCGTCCTTCTCGGCGGCCTGTTCGACCAGGCGCAGGGCCAGGTGTTCGCGGTTCTGATAATCGTCGTGTGTGTCGAGATCATCGCGATCACGCAGCTGCGCCGCCTCGATTTCAACCTGGACAGAGGAAACGACTGGATCGCCAACCGATTCGCACTCGCGACCCAGGGTGGCTTCGCCACGGGGGCCGGGGGAAAGACCGCCCTCGGCATGCCCGGTGGCGGATCCGGCGGGCATTCTCCGACGAAGCTTTTGACCACCGTGGCGGCCCTGAACACCTTGAACTCGTCACCGATCGCCGCCTGGGCCGCCGGGCGCACCATGGGACCGCTGAATCCGTTCGCGCTACGGCGCAAGCGCGCGGATCTGGCGAATATGGACAGCGCGCCCCTGAACCGCGAGGGTGCGCAATGGCTCCAGCTGAACCGGCTGAACTGGCGCGAGAAGGCGCTCGCGCGCGCCGGCGGCGACGGTTTGGAGTCGACCCTCGGCGTGGCCAACGCGCTGGACGGGTTGACCGACAGCCGGGTGCCGGATCTGTACCTCGCTCCCACCCTTTTGGCGACCGGAGCCACCGATCAGGGAGTCATCGACGCGCTGCGGGCATTGGCCGTGCAGAAGGCGAGCCTCCGGGACGCGTCGCCGTACGGGTTCGCCCCGCTGCAAAAGGCGCTCGCCGCGTCGATGGCCGTCGACAACCACGTCGGCGATCGCGCGCACGAGGCTTTCTCCGCGCAGGCGGTGGTGGCCGCGGCCAACTTCAGGCGCCACGCCAACGCTCCCGAGGACGGCGCCGCGATCGATCACAATTTCGTGCGGCTGGTCGAGCGATCCTGGGACTCCGAGACGGCGATACGCCGGATCACTCCGGACCAGTGGAACAATGCCGGTCGCGACACCCGCTACTACATCGGCAACCGATTGGCCGAGAACCACCTGGCGATCGCGGAGAGATATCACCGGTCGGTGGTGACCAACGACCCCGCGTTGGAGCAGCACAGGCGCCAGTTGCGGGAATCCGCACGCCGGATCACCAATCTGCACCATCTCAAGCCCGAGATGGGCGCCGATCCCTGGCAGCCGTGACGCTACGGCTCCGGCCGTGGAGACACTTCCGGTCCGGTGCCGGGGCGTCGCGTGGCCGAATGACGCTTCGGGGCCGGGTCGGGGGCGGCGGAGGTGGTCGGCAAGGGGCCGGCGGGGTGGTCGGTGGTCGGGTGGAAGGCGTGGTCACCCACCCGGGCAGGATCGACCATATGCGCGACGAACAGGCGCGCCGCCGGAGTCGGGGTGCCGGTCGTCACCGCATGCCACGGCCGGTCCAGCGGTGTTCCCTCGACCGGCACGACGACCAGATTGCCTTGCGCCACATCGGCTTCCACCGCGTCGCTGTGAATCAGCGTGATCCCCAGCCCTTCCCGGGCGGCGGCCAGGACGGCGCCGTGGGTGCCGAGGGTGAGGGCGGGTGGGCGGATCTGCAGCCGATCCAGCAGGGCCAATGTGGTGTCCCTGGTGCCCGAGCCGGGGCCGCGCAACAGCCAGGTCGTGGTGCGCGGATCGTGGGATCGTCCCGGCGCTCCCACCACGACCAGGCGGCTGGGCCGGCGCGCCCGCACCACCAGTCCGGTGTCGCGCGGCGGACGCCCGGCGATCACGAGATCGGTTTCGTGGTGCTGTAATTCGATGAACAGCAGATCGCGCGGGTGGATCGACAGACCCAGTTCGATCTCGGGGTAGCGGTCGCGAAACGACACCAGCAGCCGCAGCAGCACGTATTCCCCGGCGGTCGCCACCACCCCGATACGCAACCGCCCCGTTTCGGCGCGGCGGACCGCGGCATGCGCCTCTTTCATCAAACCCAGGATGCTGCGGCAGTATTCGGCATAGACCCGCCCCGCCTCGGTGAGTGCGATACCGCGTCCGGATTTCGCGATCAGTTTCGCGCCGAGCTGCTTTTCGATATGTGCCACCGCCGCCGATGCGGCCGCCTCGGTGATGTGCAGTTGCGCAGCGGCGCGCCGAATGCTGTTGTGCCGGGCCACAGCCAGGAACGTTTCCATTCGGACCGCACTCACCGTTCCCATCTACAGACGGTAGCAAACTCAACGATTCGGTTGAGCGAGACCGGAAACAATCGAATTGTCCTCGCCGGGCGGTGCCCGCATCCTGAATCTGCGCACTCGCCGCACCATCCCAAGAGGTGTCGCAGGTGAGATTCGCGCAGCGGCTCGCGACGCCGACCGGGTGCGGGTGTCCCGCAAAATACAGGAGGACCGATGACCGACGAATCGACTCGTGACCGCTGGGATCCGGGCGTGCACTCGTATGCGTCGATGGGCTATTACGACGCGGACTATCAACCGTGCGATACCGATGTGCTGGCGGTGTTCCGGGTGACGCCGCAACCGGGGGTGGACCCGATCGAGGCGGCAGCTGCCGTGGCCGGCGAATCCTCCACTGCCACATGGACTGTCGTGTGGACCGACCGGCTCACCGCGCACGACCGCTACCGGGCCAAATGCTATCGGGTCGAGGAGGTACCGGGGCGGCCGGGAGAGTATTTCGCCTATATCGCCTATGATCTGGACCTTTTCGAAGAGGGCTCGATCACCAATCTCACGTCCTCGGTGATCGGCAATGTCTTCGGTTTCAAACCGCTCCAGGCATTGCGGCTCGAGGACATGCGTATTCCGGTGGCCTATGTCAAGACCTTTCAGGGACCGCCGCACGGAATCGTTATGGAACGGGAATATCTGAACAAGTACGGCCGGCCGTTGCTGGGGGCGACCGTGAAGCCGAAACTCGGCCTCTCGGCGCGCAACTACGGACGGGTGGTGTACGAGGCGTGTAAGGGCGGCCTCGATTTCACCAAGGACGACGAGAACATCAACTCGCAGCCGTTCATGCGATGGCGCGATCGCTATCTGTTCGCCATGGAGGGCGTGAACCGTGCGACCGCGGAAACGGGAGAATTGAAGGGTCATTATCTCAATATCACGGCCGCCACGATGGAGGATATGTACGAGCGCGCGGAGTTCGCGAAATCGCTCGGCAGCGTGATCGTGATGATGGACCTCACCGTCGGCTACACGGCGATGCAGTCGATGTCGAAGTGGGCGCGGCGCAACGGCATGCTGTTGCATCTGCACCGGGCCGGGCATTCGACGTTCACCCGGCAGAAGACCCACGGTGTCAGCTTCCGGGTGCTGGCGAAATGGTGCCGCCTCATCGGCGTGGATCACCTGCACGCCGGCACCGTCATCGGCAAGCTCGAGGGGGACCCGCACACGGTGAAGGGTTTCTACGATACGTTGCGCGACAACCACATTCCGGCCAATCCGCGCAACGGCATCTTCTTCGACCAGGACTGGGCGAGTCTGCCCGGAGTGATGCCGGTGGCATCGGGCGGAATCCACGCGGGACAGATGCATCAACTGCTGGATCTGTTCGGCGACGACGCGATCCTGCAGTTCGGCGGCGGCACCATCGGCCACCCGATGGGTATCGCCGCGGGCGCGGAGGCCAACCGGGTCGCCCTGGAGGCAATGGTCAAGGCGCGCAACGAAGGTCGCGATCTGCTGAAGGAGGGGCCCGACGCCCTGCGCGCCGCCGCGAGGATCTGTCCGTCACTGGACGTCGCGCTCGCGACCTGGGGCGATGTCACCTTCGACTACACCTCCACCGACGCCCCCGACGCGGTACCGACGGTCACCGCCTGACCGCCCGGCCCGATCGACCCGACGACACACAAGGAGACGCAATGCATCTGCGTCAAGGGACGTTCTCCCATCTGCCCGACCTGACCGATACCGAAATCGGCGCTCAGATCCGCTATGCGCTGCTCAACAACTGGCCCGTCTCGATCGAGTACACCGACGATCCGCATCCACGCAACGTCTACTGGGAGATGTGGGGGTTGCCGCTGTTCGACCTCGACGAACCCGACGGTGTGCTCGCCGAGGTGAACGCCTGCCGTTCGACGTTCCCGCACCACTACATCCGCGTCAACGCCTACGACGCGAGTTACGGCAGGCAGACGACCGCACTGAGTTTCCTGGTGCAGCGGCCCGCCGACGAACCGGGCTTCCTGGTGGTACGCACCGAGACCGAGGATCGCCGGCAGCACTACGGCCTGCGGTCCTACGCCACCGACGTGCCCGCGGGCGCGCGCTACCGGGACTGAGGCGATGGTGGACGGGAGGCCGGCGATGTCCGGCGGCACACCGGGCAGCGGATCGGGATTCCGGATGTACCGGCCCGGGGCGAGCGGTGCGGGTGCGAATCACATCGAGCCGCCCGCGGATCCCGACCCGTCGGAAATCACGCTGGCCGACGACGCGACCGTCGATCTGTCGACGGATCTGGCCGGTAAGAACGTCGAGGACACCCTGGCCCGCCTCGATGCGGAACTGATCGGGCTGGCCACGGTCAAGCAGCGGGTGCGCGAGATCGCGGCGTTGCTGCTGATCGACCGGGCCCGGCAGCGGTTCGGATTGCAGGCCGACCGTCCCACCATGCATATGAGTTTCACCGGCGGTCCCGGCACCGGGAAGACGACGGTCGCCCTGCGGATGGCGGAGATGCTGCATGCCCTCGGCTACATCCGGAAACCGAAGGTGCACACGGTGACCCGTGACGACCTGGTGGGCCAGTTCATCGGCCACACCGCCCCCAAGACCAAGGAGGCACTGGCCAAAGCGGCGGGGGGAGTGCTGTTCATCGACGAGGCCTATTACCTGTTCCGGCCGGAGAACGAGCGGGACTACGGACAGGAGGTCATCGAGATCCTGCTGCAGGAGATGGAGACCGAACGTTCCAGCCTGGTGGTGATCTTCGCCGGATATCCGGACCGGATGGAGACGTTCTTCTCCGCGAATCCCGGTTTGTCCTCGCGGGTGGCCCACCACATCGAATTCCCGGACTACACGCGCGAGGAACTGCTGGCGATCGCGGAAGTGATGGTGGCACAGCAGAATTTCCGGTTCGGCGATTCGGCGGCAGCGGCCTTCGACGACTACCTGGATGCGCGGATGGCGCGGCCGCGGTTCGCGAATGCGCGCAGTGTCCGCAACGCCGTGGACCGGTGCCGGCTGCGCCAGGCCAATCGGCTCGTGCAGGAGCATCGCCCGCTCGGCAAGGCCGATCTGATGACGCTGACGGCCGAAGACATCTACGGCAGCAGCGTTTTCGGCGATGGTGCGCGTGCCGCGGAGGAGGTGGCATGCCCGACGGAATGAAAACCCTCACCCGCTACACGATCGAACAGGAACATCGGCATCCCGGTTCTTCCGGGGAATTCTCCGCGCTGCTCAATGTGGTGTCCACCGCGGCGAAGATCATCGCCAATCAGGTGACCCGCGGTCGCATCGTGGGCGCGCTCGGCGCAACCGACGGCACGGATCCGCCGGTGAGCCTGCATCGGCGCATGGACGCCATCGCCAACGACATCATGGTGGAGCAATCCGAATCGAGCGGGCCGTTGTCGGCGCTGCTGTCGGAACAGATGAACGGATTCCATCCGGTGCCGGGGGAGGTGCGCCGAGGCAAATACATGCTGGCCTTCGATCCCCTGGACGGCTCCTCGAATATCGACGTGAACCTGCCGGTCGGCACGATATTCAGTGTGCTGCGCGCACCGGAGGACGGGCGGGCGCCGCAGGCGGCGGATTTTCTGCAACCGGGCGTACGGCAGGTGTGCGCGGGATTCACGCTGTACGGCCCGGCGACGATGCTGGTTCTCACCACCGGCAGCGGAGTCGACGGATTCACTCTCGATCGGGAGATCGGCGCCTTCGTCCTCACTCATCCCCGCATGCGCATTCCGGAGGACACCTCGGGATTCGCGATCAATGCCGCCAACGAGCGGTTCTGGCAGCGCCCGGTGCGGCGTTATGTGCACGAATGTCTCGACGGGGTGGAGGGGCCGCGGTCGCGCGACTTCAATATGCGCTGGGTGGCGTCGCTGGTCGCCGACGCCTTCCATATCCTCACCCGCGGCGGGGTCTACCTGTATCCGTACGACACCCGCGATCCCGGCCGGCCGGGGCGGGTCTCGCTGCTCTACGGCGCCAATCCCATCGCCTTTGTCATCGAACAGGCCGGCGGTGCCGCGACCACCGGCCATGAACGGGTGCTCGAGGTGATTCCCGAGCACCTGCATCAGCAGATCCCGCTGGTTTTCGGATCGCTCAACGAGGTGCGCCGGATCGAGCGCTATCACCGTGAACCCGATGCCGGGCCACCGTTCGACGCGTCGTTGTTCGGCACCCGCACCCTGTTCCGACCGGCGCGCCATTGAACGCCGGCTGATCGAATCGAGACGTCATGTCGCGCAAGCATCCCGTGGTCGCCATTACCGGTTCCTCCGGCGCCGGAACGACCAGTGTCACCCGGACCTTCCAGGAGATCTTCCGGCGGGAGGGCATCAATGCCGCGATCGTGGAGGGGGATTCGTTCCATCGCTACGATCGCGGCCAAATGCAGGCGGCGATGGCCGAGGCCGAAGCCGATCTGAACCTGCATTTCTCGCATTTCGGCCCGGAGGCCAATCTGCTCACCGAACTGGAAAGCCTCTTTCGCGATTACGGCCAGTCCGGCGTCGGCCTGGTACGCAAATATCTGCACGACGAGACCGAGGCCAAACCCTACGGACTGGAACCGGGCACGTTCACGCCGTGGGAGGAACTCGCCCCCGGCAGCGACCTGCTGTTCTACGAGGGGTTGCACGGCGCCGCGGTCACCGGCACCGTCGATGTGGCGCGTTACGCGGATCTGCTGGTGGGTGTGGTGCCCATCGTGAACCTGGAATGGATTCAGAAGGTCATTCGTGACAAGACCGAGCGAGGCTATTCCAGCGAGGCGGTGATCGATACGATCCTGCGGCGCATGCCCGACTACGTGAAGTACATCTGCCCGCAGTTCTCGCGCACGTACGTCAATTTTCAACGGGTGCCGACCGTGGACACCTCGAATCCGTTCACCGCCCGCAGCATTCCGACCGCCGACGAGAGTTTCGTCGTGATCCGTTTCGCCGATCCGAAGGTGATCGATTTCCCGTATCTGCTGTCGATGCTGCACGATTCGTTCATGTCGCGCCCGAACTGCATCGTGGTGCCGGGCGGCAAGATGGATCTGGCGATGCAGCTGATCTTCACCCCGCTCATTCTGCGGTTGATGGACAAGCGACCCGGCCCGCGCGCATAACCCGGCCACGAATATCGTTGTTTCGGCGCTCGCGCACACGCATCGGCCGGAGTTGAATCGACGGTATGTGGTCGATGAATCTGAGCGCCACGACGGCCGTGGCGCGCCGGGGTTCACCGGGTTCCTGGTCCGGGCCGCTCCGGCAGGTGATCGGCGAATTCGCCGATATCGAAATCGTGGATCGATCGATGACGCTGGCGGCCAAGATCTTCACCTGCGTGCTGCCCGTGATCATCGCCGGGTCCGTCTTCTCCCAGCTGGATCTCGCGACCCGCGCGATCGATGACCAGCTGGGCCTGGACCGGGCGACGTTCCGGTCCGCCTTCGGTGTCGTCGCGGCAAGCGATCCGACATTCGCCGCGTTCGGGGTCGTCGGGTTGCTGATGGTCGTGATCAGCGGCGCCTCGTTCGCCAAAACCCTCGCCCGGATCTACGGCAAGCTGTGGGATGTGCCGGCGATCGGTTTGCGCGATGCCTGGCGTTGGCCGGTGGTCCTGCTCGTCGTCGCATTCTCGGCGGCGACCATCGGGGCCGTGCGCGAACTCGCCGGACTGCGCTACTTCGGGCTGCCTCTCACCGTCGGCGGCGAGTTGCTGGTGTGGATGATCGTGTGGACCCTCTGCGCGTACCTGCTCACGCTGGGCAAGCTGCGCGGGCCGGCACTGTGGACGACCGGGGCACTGACAGCTGTCGGACTGACGGCGGTCCGGGCGGCGGGACGTCTGGTACTGCCGAAGATCACGGCGTCCGCGCAGGCCAAGTTCGGGCTGCTGGGCCCGGTGTTCACCGCCATCAGTTGGCTTTTCGTGCTGTCGCTGGTGGTGGTCGGGGCGGCGACGATCACCAAGGTGCTGATGCCCGGCCCGACGCGCATGGAGGCGGAGGGCGGCGAGCCGGCCGCCGAACGGTGACGGCTATTTCATGGTGACGGAGATCGTCGCCTGATCGATCTGCACGTTCGACTCGATCGGATTGCCCTCCGCGTGGACGGAGATGCGCCCCTTGTCGATCCCCTCGTTCTGCAGGGCCGTGGCGACGTTGTTGCCCCGCGCCTCGGCGAGCGAGTCGGCCGCCCCGGAGTTCGAGTCGACGGCGTAGGTTTCGATCTTCACCGCGGTGTCGTTGCCTTTGAGCGGAAGCGCCACCGCTTTGATCGTGGCGACGTCGGTCGGGCTCAGATCGGAGCTGCCCTTGTCGAAGGTGATCGGCGCCGCGGACAGGACGCTGTTGATCGCGTTCTGCACCGCCTGCTGCGCGGAGTTGAGGGCCGAGCCGACCACCGACGAGGCCGTGGTGGCGAGACTGCTTCGCATATCGGTGTGCTCGCCGTGCTCCGTGGTCGTGGTGACCGTGGCCGGACTGCTGTTGTTGTCCGAGGAACATGCGGCGATCGGAATCAGCGCTGCCGCACCGGTCGCCAGCACTGCTACCGCCTTGACGAGTTTCATGCTGCTTCTCCTGATCTCCGTGTGGTGGCGCCCGGTGGTCACGACGCGAGAATGCGCGCCTTCTCCGATTCGAATTCCTGCTCGGTGAGCACCCCCTGGGCTTTCAACTCGCCCAATTGCTTCAGGGCGGCGATGCGGTCGGTGCCCCCGCCGCTCGGTGCGGGCGGCGGCGGTTGTTGCTGGTACTGATACTCCTCCTGCGCGGCCCAGCGCTGGCCCTGACGGCGCGACACGCGATTGGATACGGCCGTGGCCGTTCCGGCGACCACCGCGGTGCGGGCGACGCCACGAAGTAGTCCGGGCATGCTGCTTCTCCTTAGGTATCAGCCTCGAGTTTGTCGAGGGTCGAGAGGATGGCCTGCACCGGAATGCGACCGGACGCGACGAGTTCGGCGCCGTTGCGCCGCAACGCGACCGCCAGTGGGGCCGCCCACGCGTTCTCGTAGAGGAGGACCGCGGCCGAATGGCCGGGCTCCAAGGCGTTACCGGCTTCGCGCAGATCACCCTCGTCGAGCAACCCGGTCGCCGCCTCGGCGAACAGGGTCACATCCAGGTCTCCGGTCAACCCGACATCGGCGATGTCGATCCCGGTCAGCGAACCGTCGGCATCCTTGTGCACGAAGGCCAGATCCAGGACTCGGATGACACCGCGGTCCACCAGATCTCGCAGCAGCGGCAACGCCGATCCGTCCGGTTGCCGGTCGGCGGGAAACTCGATGACGAGATAGTCGATCGGACCCATCTCGTCGATATCGGCAGCAGTGTTCACCGGATACCTCATTTCTCCGACGCCTGACCCTCTGATACGAACCCTCTGAGACCTACCTCCACCGCAACCCAGGTCCGGGCGGGTCGGCGACAGCGCGAACGCGGCCGGCGAGACGACCTGACATCTATGATTCGGTGCCGCCGGTCGCGCAGATACCACGGCCGCGCCCGTTACTCGCAGGAGCGCGCGTCAGTCCGACGAGGGATGGCGCTGCACCCAGCTGAGGTCCGCGCGCCAGGTGTAGGCGGCCACGATCGCGGAGGCGATGACGGCGGTGTAGAGCATGTCGCCGCCCTCGACGACCAGCGAGACCAGACCGCCGATCAAGGCGCCGGCGGCGAACGACAGCCACTGCACCGCGTAGCCCAGCCATTCACGATGGGTGCCGCCGGCCATATGCCGCTCCACGCCCTGAGCGAATTTCACCAGGGTTCCGGTGACGTAGGTGACCGGGATCGACACCTCGCCCTTCTTGACGAACGAGGTGTTCAGCGACCCCATCGCGAACGAGACGAGCAGGATCGGCACCAGTCCGAGATCGGAGTCGTGCCGGTAGAGAATCGTGTCGAGGACGGCGGCCGCGGTGAGGGCGGCGGTGGCGAGCATGGTCGCGCCGTGCGGATGATTGCGCCACCAGTGCCGGCGGCAGATCGAGGCCACCAGGACGCCGGCGAGAAAGAACACGATCAGGGCGAAGGCGCCGGCCGCGAGGGTGTAGTCGCCGAGAAATCCGCCGATGACGGCACGCTCGGTGTTGCCGGTCATGAACGTGACGAAATAGCCCTCGGAGTGGGTGTAGGCGGCCGCGCCCACGAATCCGGCCAGGATCAGCAGTGCCGAGGCGAGCCGGGTCTCCAGCGTCCAGAACGGCTCGGGGGAGTCTTCGGATTTAGGAGTCACGGCAACAGACTAGCAATACATGCACAAACACGCATGAATTGCCCTCGAGGTGTGCGAGGCGTCACGCCTCCGTGGTTGTCGGTGGCGAGCCGTAATGTGAGCGCGCGGATCGGCGGGTGTGCGGACGTGGGAGGTGCGGTGAAGGTCACATGGGGTCAGGTGTTCGCGTGGCGATTGCGGCGAGGCTTCGTCGAAGCGCGTGACGGCGGGGATGCGGTCGCGGTGGCGCGGCGACTGGCCGGGGTGCAGGCGCAGGTGACGTCCGCCGCGGAGACCGCGGTGGCCGTGCGGCGCGGGGGAGCACCCGGAGAGCTCGTCCGTGCTCTCGACGCCGGCGAGCTGCTGAAGACGTGGGCGATGCGCGGCACGCTGCACGCGATGACACCCGAGACCGCGGCCGCCGCACTGGCTCTGATCGCCTCGGCGCGCACCTGGGAGAAGCCCGCGTGGCAACGCAATTTCGGCGCCGACCCCGGGGAAGTGAAGGCGCTGACCGACGCGGTCGCCGAACTGCTCGACGGCGGCGCCGTGCTGAGCCGGACGGAACTGGTCGACGAACTGGTACGTGACCGCCGCTTCGCGGCGATGGGTGAGCAGTTGCGGTCCGGCTGGGGCGCGCTGTTGAAACCGCTGGCCTGGCAGGGGGTGCTGTGTTACGGGCCCGCTCGCGGATCATCGGTGACCTTCACCGCCCCGGCGCATGCGGTGAGCGATTGGAGCGGCCTGCCGCCCACCGACATCGCGGCGTCACGCCTGATCCACGCCTATCTCGGCGCCTACGGTCCGGGCACGCCGGAGGCGTTCAACGCCTGGCTCATCCGCGGCGTGTTGCGCAAAACCACTGTGCGCCAATGGTTCTCCGATCTGGGATCCGAACTCACCGAAGTCGATGTCGAGGGCCGCCGGACCTGGATCCGCACCGAGGACGCCGCCGATCTGGCCGCCACCACTCCCACCGACAGCGTCCGCCTGCTCGGTCCCTTCGACCAATACGTTCTCGGCCCCGGCACCACGGATCCGGTCCTCCTCCCTCCGGCCCATCGCACGAAGGTCAGCCGGACCGCCGGCTGGATCTCGCCCCTGGTCCTCGTCGGTGGCCGGATCGCCGGAACGTGGGAAACCATCGACAACACACTCACCGTGAGCATGTTCGACGACGAACATGTCGACTCGGAGCTACTCCGACGCGCAGCAGTCACGACGGCCGAGACAGCTACTACCACCTGGACCTGGACCACAGCGCCGAGCTGCTCGCCGGAGCCGGGACAGTACTGCACCCGGCCTTGCGAATGACGCCCGCGCCCACCGCATTCGAACCCTCGACGCCGTTCGCGGTGCTGTTCGTCTGCACCGGCAACAGCGCCCGCTCCGCGATCGCCGAAGAGCTGTTGCGCTTGCGCACGGGCGGCCGAGTCGAGGCGTTCAGCGCCGGAAGCAATCCGAAGCCGGTCATGCATACCGACACGGTGCGAGTGCTGCGGCAGGAGTACGGCATCGACCTGGCCGGCCGCCTTCCCCGCCGCCTCGACACCCTCGCCGATCATCGCTTCGATGCGGTGATCACCCTATGCGACAAGGCCCGGGAGGTCTGTCCGGACTTCGGTGACGACCCTCGATGGATCCACTGGAGCATCCCCGACCCGGCGGCCTCACACGGCAGCGACGACGCCACGTACCCGAGGTTTCAAGCCACGGCCGCCGAAGTTTGTTCATCTCGCCGCGCACCCGCTGCGCTGGCAGTTGCTGACCGAGCTGTCGGACAGCGACTATCGCGTGCGAGAGCTGGTGGCCCGCGTGGGCGAGCCACAGAATCTGATCTCCTACCACCTGCGACTACTACGCGACGGTGGCCTCGTCACCGCCATCCAGGTCTTCGATGTTGAGCTGGAGTAGTTCCTCTGCGCGAGCGCACCAGTGCAGCCATTTGCCGACCGCGGCGCGCCGGGAGTTCCAGGGCGCGTGAGCGCCCGATCGGGCCGGGCTCGTCGAGGGCGTCGACGGTCTTGACGATCGCGATGGCGTAGGCGCGACGGGTGCTGACCCGGGTGATCGTGTCGATCGTGCTGGCCGTGCTCGCCGCGGTGGTGGTCGCGTCCTCCACCTGCGGCACCGCCGATGCCGCACGGCTGCAATGGGGTTCGGACATCACCGTTGTCGGGGTGTTGCAGGCAGCGGGACTGCTGTTCTTCGCCTTTGCCGGATACGCGCGCATCGCCACCCTCGGTGAGGAGGTCCGCGACCCCGCCCGCACGATTCCCCGCGCGATTCCGCTCGCCTTGGGAATCACTTTGCTCGTGTACGCGGTTGTGCTTGTCGCGGCACTGAGCGTGCTCGGGCCGCAAGGATTGTCGGAAACGATCGCTCCGCTGTCGAGCGTGGTGGCGGCTGCCGGTGTCGGCTGGCTCGAGCCGGTGGTGCGCATCGGAGCCGTGATCGCCGCGCTCGGTTCGCTGCTCGCCCTGATCCTCGGAGTCTCGCGCACGACGCTGGCGATGGCCCGCGACCGGCATCTACCGCACGCCCTGGCAGCGGTCCATCCCCGATTCGGCGTGCCGCATCACGCCGAACTGGCAGTCGGCGCGATCGTCGCCATCGCCGCCGCAACCACCGATGTCCGTGCCGCGATCGGGTTCTCGTCCTTCGGCGTACTGCTCTACTACGCGATCGCCAACGCGGCCGCCTGGACACTGACCCCATCCGAGGGCCGACCAGCGCGGCTGATCCCCGTGGTCGGGTTGGTCGGCTGCCTGGTCCTTGCCTGCACGCTGCCAGCGCTGTCGGTGCTCACCGGCAGCGCGGTCGTTGTGCTCGGCGCCGCGATCTATCTCGTTCGCCGCAGGTCCACCGCGGCGGCGTGACCCCCAGCGACACATCGGTGACCAGCAGCGCGTCCAGCTCGCCGCAGCGGGCCGGAGTGAACTCGTAGGCCAGACGGTCGTAGGTCTCGCACTGGGCCTGCGCACGGGCGTGGGCGATGCGTTCGACCATGCTCACCGGGCCTGGCCGGATCACCCGACTCGGTGGGATGGACCTTCAACTGCTCGGCCAGCCGCGCCACCGCCACCGGCGGGGCGGTCACCACGCGATCGGGCCCGAACCCCAACCACGGCAGGGTGCACAACGCGATCGCAATCCCGAGCCGATCGGCCGGACCGCGACCACGCCCGGGATCGATGAAGGCGGCATCGGCCGGCGACAGGGTGAAGTACCGAAACAGCTCCTCGCGGCTGATCTCCGGGAACTCCCGCAGCCGCGCCAAATCCCCATCCGCGAACACCCGCGTTGCCACGAATCCTGAGCTCCGGCACCAACCAATAACGTTGGGAGCCAACCCAACCAGCAACCAGCGATCACCGCAGACCGAACCCGTGATTCAGCCTCGGCCAACCGCGGCTACGCCATATCCGTTGTGTTTTCGGCAGTTGCTACCGGGACCCCGACTTGGCCCCGGAACAGGTAAGCCGGCTCGATCCGCAAGGGGAGTTGCCGCAGGTCGTTGCCGGGATTCGGGTGGATTCGACAGTTGCAGCCGACTCAGATTGCCACGTCTCCCGCGGATTCGAGCGCGCCGCCGAGCGCCGCCAAGGTTGCCGCGTGCCCCAGGTCCAAGGCGCGCAACAGAACCGCGGAATCGCGGGCGACCCGGCCGATCGTTGGCGCGCCCAGGGGTGGGCGGATCTGGAGAATCGACGGGTCGGCCGTCATGCGGTGCTCGTCGGCTGCGAATTGCGCGGCGCGGGCGAACCAGCTCTCGGCCACTTTCGGGCCCGAAGCGCCGAGCGCCCGCGCGACCACGCGCCGTTCGAAATCCGAAGGGACGCTGGGCTTCTCATCGGCCCGCCGGGTGCGCAGCAGCACGATGTGGGTGGCGCCCTGGGCGCGGGCGGTGGTGATCGGCACCGATTCGGACAGTCCGGCGTCGACGTAGCGCCCGTCGCCCACCGCCACAGGACGTCCGGCCAGAACCGGCATGCAGGTGCTGGCGCGCAGCGCGCGCTGCAGGGTGGGGATATCGCTGATGTGTGGGCGCAGATCGACGGCGCTGCCGTCGGCGATATCGGTGCCGATCGGGTGGAAGGTGACCGCATTGCCGAGGATCGCCGCGAAATCCATCGGGACGACGCGCTCGTACACGGTGTGCACCAGATATCGGGTGTCCACGACCCGACCGCCGCGCAACGCCCGGGCCGGGGAGATCACCCGCCGCACCACATCGGAATGCCAGGCGCGCCGTGCCCGCGCCGCTCGCCCGCACAGCAGCCACGCCCCGTTCAGCGCGCCGGCCGAGGCGCCGTAGACCGCGTCGAAACACCGCAGCACCCCGAGTTCTTCCAGACCGGTCACCATGCCGTGCGAATAGACACCGCGCGCCGAGCCACCCTCGATGACCAGGGCCAGGCGGGCCCCATCGCGATGCTCGCCGGCGGCGCTGCCGCGGCGGAAGCGTCGCGCGATCAGCTCCACCGGACCCGTCGGCTGTGTACTGTCCGGCATCGCACCACACCTTCCGATCACTGCGTTCAGCTCTGTCTATCACGCGGCCGCGGAGGCGTCGTCCGACGCCGGGCGGTCGGGGTACACCCGGGTAGGCTGCGCGGATGCGGATCGAATCGTCACGACGCCTCATCGATACCGTGGCATGGGTGCTGATCGAGGACGGCCGGATCCTGTGCGCCCGCCCGGACGGCAAGGACGAGTTCTACATTCCCGGCGGCAAGCGCGAGGGGGAGGAGACCGATCGGCAGACGCTGATCCGGGAGATCTCCGAGGAGCTCACCGTGGTGCTGATTCCGGAATCGGTGGCCCACGTCGGCACCTACGAGGCCGAATTGCCCGGCGCCACCGAGGTTTCGGTGCGAATGAGCTGTTACACCGCGGACTACGCCGGCACCATCGAGCCGAGCAGTGAAATCGCCGAAATCGCCTGGTTCACCTACGCCGACCGGGCCGCGGTGCCGCCTGTCGACCAGGTGCTGTTCGATGATCTGGTGGCACGCGGACTGCTACCGGCGCAGTGACTCTGGGCCCGGCGAATCAGTCGGGGAGCAGCGGCACCGACAAGCCCTCACCGCGCCCGAGCAGTGCGGCCCGGGTGACGGTTCCGGCGCCGAAGCGGTCGCGCACCGCATCCAGTGCCGCGTCGAGCGTGGTGTCCGGGCGGGCGTCCAACGGCAGCATCAGCTGCCGCGGATCCGTATTCTGCAGGTTCGTCAGCGCCAGGCCGATGAGGGTGATGCCGCGCTCCTCGATCAGGGGGCGAGCGGCGCCGAGCAGAGTGCGGGCGGCCTGCAGGATCGTCGCCCCGTCGTCGGTGGCGGTCGGCAGGGTGTGCGAACGGGTCGCGCGACCGAAATCGGCGAACCGTAAGCGCAGCACCACGGTTCGGCAGATCCGTCGTGCCGCCCGCAACCGGTGCCCGAGCCGATCCGCCAGGCCGTGCAGGTAGGCCTCGATCTCGGCATCGGTGCGAGGCCGGTTCCCCAGCGCGCGTTGCGCACCGATCGATCGGCGCCGGCGACCGGTGTCGACCCGGCGCGGATCGCGTGCCCAGGCCAGGGCGTGCAGATGCCGGCCGGCGGCGCGACCGAGCAGACCGCACAACTCCATCGGGTCGGTATCGGCCAGTTGCCCGATCCGGGTGATGCCGTGTTCGTGCAATGTCCGGGCGGTCACCTCGCCCACTCCCCAGAGCCGTTCGACCGGCAGCGGATGCAGGAATTCGAGTTCGGCCTCGGGACGCACCAGCAGCAGGCCGTCGGGTTTGCACACCGCACTGGCCACCTTGGCGAGGAATTTGCTTCGCGCCACGCCGACCGAGATGGGCAGTCCGACCTCGGCCCGCACCCGCGCCCGCAATCCGGCCGCGATATCGATCGGGGCGCCCGAAATGCGATGCAGCCCAGCGACATCGAGAAAGGCCTCGTCGATGGAGATGCCCTCGACCTCCGGCGTGGTGTCGCGGAAGATCTCGAATACGGCCCGGCTCGCCTGCGCATAGGCGGACATCCGCGGCGGCACCACCACCGCATGCGGACACAGCCGCAACGCCTGCCGCGCATTCATCGGCGTCCGCACCCCGTACGCCTTCGCCTCGTAACTGGCCGCCAGCACCACCCCGCCCCCGACGATCACCGGCTTTCCCCGCAACTCCGGTGCGTCCCGCTGCTCGACAGACGCATAGAACGAATCCAGGTCGGCATGCAAAATCGCCGCCCGCCCCTGACGGCCCCCTTCCTCCGCCCCCTCATCCGATGCGAACACATGTTCGATACTAGACCACTCTCGTGGCGCCGCCTACGGTCTCGGGCGGCTCCGTCCCAGGGGTGCGAGCATCGGAACGCACGGGATCGACCGACTCGGATGGAACGGACGCCTCGAAAAAATTTCGTCAAACATTCGCCACCGATGTCGAGAACGCCGAACCGGCTCCGTCCCAGAGATACGAGCAACCGAGAACGGCCCGCTCGACCACCGACACAGGAGCGACAGTCATGGAACAGCACGAGATCACCGAAATCCTCGACCGCCCGATCAGCCGGGAGTTGCTGGCCCGCGACCTGCTGCGTCTGGCGTACGTCGCCAAGGACGGCACCCCGCGCAACGTCCCGATCGCGTTCACCTGGAACGGCTCGCAGATCGTGCTCTGCACGACGAAGAACGCCCCGAAACTGCACTCGCTGCGGCACAATCCTCAGGTCGCGCTGACGATCGACACCGAGGTTCATCCGCCGAAGATCCTTCTTCTGCGCGGACATGCCGAACTCGACGTCGTCGACGGCATCCCCGAGGAATACCTGCAGATGAACGGCAGCTACGAGATGACCCCCGAACAGCGCGTGGAGTGGGAGGCGGAAGTCCGCTCGCTCTACGACGGCATGGTCCGGATCGTCATCACCCCGACCTGGGTGAAGCTCATCGACTTCGACAACACCCTGCCCAGTGCGGTCGAGGAACTGGTCCGGCAGCGGGCCGAACGTCAGCGGGCCTGACCACCACGGCCGGTTCCGTGCCGTGCCCACCGAGGAGACGATGATGCCCGAATACCTACTGCTCGAGCACTATCGGGGTGCGCCCGCGGCGGTCAACGACGTACCGATGGATCAGTGGGCCCCGGAGGAGATCACCGCCCACGTGCAATACACGGAAGACTTCGCCGCACGACTGCAGACCACCGGCGAATACGTCGATCATCGGGCGGGCGCTCGAACTGGCCGGTGAGTTGTCCGCGGCGCCCGGTGCGGGCGGGCAGCCGACCTGTACGCCGCGGCATCGGCCGCCGCCACCAGCGTGCCGGAGCGTGACCACCTCACCCGCGAGGCCGCACGGGTGCGGACCTTGCTGCGTCGTCGACCCGACCGCCCGACGACATCAACCGAGTGAGCTTCGCGCCGCGCGCCGAAGCCGGTGTCGTGTGAGAAGGTGATGTCTCACTCGTGAATCCGGTGCTGCCGGTGCGAGTGTCGACGTGATCCGAATGGAGGAGAGGCCTTGGTGGAGGCGACGTTCGATGTGACCGGGCTGGTGGGGCATCGCTATCGCACGGACGACTTCTACGAGGTGGGAAGGGAGAAGATCCGCGAGTACGCGCGAGCGGTACAGGACTTCCACCCGGCACACTGGAGCGAGGACGCCGCCCGTGAGCTCGGATACGCCGGGCTCATCGCGCCGACCACCTTTATCTCCACCGTCGCGATGCTGGCCAATCGCCGGCTGCTGGAGGACGTCATGAACGGCTACGACGTGGTCGTGCAGACGGACCAGGTATTCGAGATGTACAAGCCGGTGCTCACCGGCGACCGCTTGGTCAGCGATGTGGAATTGTCCTCGGTGCGTCGTATCGGGGGCAGGGATCTGCTCACCATCACCAACACCTTCACCGACGGATCCGGTGACATCGCGCAGATCATGCACACGACCGTCCTCGGCCTCACCGGTGCGGACGTCGGCGCCGAGATCAGCGAGACGATCGAACGCGTCGTCATGAGCGGTCTCGACACCATTCCCCGGATCACGACCGCTACCGCGGAGGTGAACGTGCCGCCGGCAGACTCGGATTCCGGTGCCGCGGTGCGCCTTTCGCCTGTCTCACGCACGCGCACCCCGCATACCGCGCCTCGATTCGAGGACATCGCCGTCGGTGCCGAACTTCCCGCGCGGTCGGTGAACCTGACGCGCGGTGATCTGGTGAATTACGCCGGGGTCTCCGGGGATGCGAATCCCATCCATTGGCATGCCGAGATCGCCGCGCTCGCGGGACTTCCCGACGTGATCGCGCACGGCATGCTCACGATGGGTTTGGGGGCCGGCTTCGTCACCGGATGGCTCGGTGACCCGGGCGCGGTGATCAGATACGGTGTCCGGCTGTCGAATTACACCGTTATCGAGGCCGACGCCGCCGGCACGGTGGAGTTCACGGGCCGCATCAAGTCGATCGATCCCGAGACCAGGACGGCGGTCGTCGTCATCGTCGCGAAGTCGGCGGGCCGCAAGGTTTTCGGCCTTGCCACGGCGGATGTCCGCCTGGCCTGACCGCGAATCAATACTGGTTCTTGATGACGAAGTAGGAGCCGCGGATCGTGCCCGCCAGCTTCGACTTCTGCCTCGCGAACTTGAAAGACGAGAGTTCCGTGGGGATTTCCATCCCGTCGGACAGCTTGAAACCCACCGCTCGCTTACCGGAATCGTCGATCGAATACATGACGTTGATCGACAGGCCGCTTTCGTAGAAGACGTAGGCGAAGCGGATGCCGTCCGCTTCGAAGGCCGTGGCCTCGAGCGGACGGGAGGCGATGACGATGCCGCGTTCGTCCTCGAGGATCCGGCTGACCCAGTCGACGGTCGACTGGGCCTCCTTGGCCGGCTCCACGGTGAAGACGTGGTCGTACTTGTTCTTGAAGTATCGGGCCTCGTTGGCGCGCAGGCCGGCCAATGCGTCCGCGACCGGGGACGATTCGAGGCCTTCGGTCGATACCGTCGTGAAGTCCACTGTGTAGGTCATGGCGAACTCCTCCGCGAGTGTGTCGGTCGAACTCTACAGCGTCGCGCGGCGCGAACCGGGCAGGCGCGGTCTCACTCCGCGCGCGAGAACACCGCCACCAGAAAGCCGGAGTCGTCGGTGAACGGGCGCAGATCCCATGTCGAAAGCCGCAGATCCACTCGCAGTCCGGCGTCTTCGGCGTCGGCCAGGAATTGCGGGAAATCGTAACCGCGGTCGGCGCCGAATCCGACCACCACTCGCCCGGCCGGCGCCAGATGGCGAGCGAAACCGGACAGCACCGCGCCTCGGGTGGAGGGCGCCAGGAACGTCATCACGTTGCCCGCGCACACGATCACATCGAAGCCGGCTTCGATCCCGCGACGGGGCAGATCCAGTTCGGCGAGGTCACCGACCAGCCAGGTCGGACCGGGATGGTCCTGTTCCGCCGCGGCGATCAACACCGGGTCGACGTCGACTCCGACCACGACATGTCCGGCGCGATACAGGTAGCCGCCCAGCCGCCCCGGCCCGCATCCGGCGTCCAGAATCCGGCTACCGCGCCCGACCATCGCATCGATCAGGCGCGCTTCGCCCACGATGTCCGCGCCCTCGGCCGCCATCGCCCGGAAGCGCTCCACGTACCACGTCGAATGTGCCGGATCGGCCGCAGTGATCTCTTCCCACTGGCTGGGCGTGCGTCCGCTCATGGTCTGTTGCCTCTTCTTCTCTCGGTCCGGTGCGTGTACTTGACCTTGCCATCGTGACAAGGTCTTCACTTGACTGCCGGAGGTGGTCCCGATGACTTCGACACACAGGAACCCACAGAACATGCGACTACTCGACGCGCTGGCGGCGGACAACTCGTCGACACGGCTCGAGGCGGCGCTCGCGCTCGGCACCCGTCCCGCGGCCGACGCCGTCGATGCGCTGGTCGAGCGGTGCGCGATCGAGCCGGACTTCTTCGTGCGCGACATGCTCACCTGGGCGCTCACCCGGTTTCCGGCTGCGGTGACGGTTCCGAAGCTGCGTGCGCAACTGGGTTCGGACCGTCCCCAGGCGCGCAGCCAGGCGCTGCATACCCTGTCCAAGATCGGGGACCGCAGCGCCTGGCCCGCGATCACGCGGTCGTTGTTGCAGGACGCCGACGACGACGTCGCGCGCAGTGCGTGGCGGGCCGCCGTCGTCCTGGTGCCCGACGCCGACAAGGACGTACTGGCGCAGACGTTGGCGACCCAGTTCGGCCGCGGTGACCGCGAGGTGCGGCTGAGTCTGAGCCGCGCCCTGGTCGCCTTGGGCGAGGTCGTCGAGCCGGTCCTGCGGTCGGCGACGACGAACCCGGATCCGGTGGTGCGGGCACACGCGCGCGCCACCGAAGTCCTGCTGCACGATCCGGACGCCGGTTTCGACCTCGCGATCGACCAGGCCAGACGGGTTCGTGCGCTCGGACCGGACCGGGAGGAGTCGACCGCGTGCTGATCGGCGAGGTGGCCCGTTACTCGGGAGTGAGCGCCCGCATGCTCCGGCACTACGACTCCCTGGGGCTGGTGCGGCCGACCGGCCGCACCGTCGGCGGCTATCGCGAATATTCCGTCGCGGACATCCGTCGGATCTTCCATGTCGAGGGTCTGCGGTCGCTGGGCTTGTCCCTGACTCAGATCGGGCGGGCCCTCGACGACCCCGGCTTCACACCGTCCGCACTGGTCGGCGACCTGGTGCGGGCGACCGAAGAACGGCTGAGCCGGGACCGGGAGCTGCTCGAACGGCTGCGTGCGGTCGAGGCGGCCGAACCCTCCGGCTGGCAGGACGCGCTGCGCATCGTCGAGCTCCTGCGTGGACTGGGGTCGTCCGATGCCGCCCGGCGGCAGCAGGCCGTCCTCGCCCCGGCCGAGGAGATGCCGGCCGAACTGCTCGCCGAGGCGGTGCTCACCGAATCCGATCCCTATGTCGCCGGAGCGCTGCGGTGGGCGCTCGCCCGGGCCGGAGCGGAAGGTGTGCTGCACGTGGCCTCCGGCCTGGACTCCGCCGATGTCGAGGTCCGGCGGCGGGCGGCCTCGGCACTGGCCGAGATACCCGAGGAGGAGGCCGGCGCGGTGCTACTGGACGCGCTCACCGACGCGGACCCGACCGTCCGCAGAATCTCCGCCCTCGCCCTCGGCGCGCGCGGGGAGACCCGAGCGGTTCCGGAACTCGTCGCCACCGTGATCGAAGGCCCGAACGATGTCGAGGCGGCCGAACTCCTGGGATCGCTGGCCCGGGACGCGAAATGGGCCGATCACATTCTGAATGCACTGGCCGGCGAGCTGGCCGCGCACCCGCCGGGTTCACCGGTGCGGCTCCGGCTCACCCAGGCGCTGGCCGAGCTGCCCGGCTCCCTCGCACTGAATACGTTGCGGCCCTTGATGAACGACGACGATCGGACGGTCGCTCTGCTCGCCGCGGCTCTCGTCCGCACGCTCGAACAAGAGCCACCGGCGCCCCGCGGCGGCGACCGCGGTTCCACCGAACTCGCATGATCGCGTCCCGCGCGGGTATCGCGCGATGCGCGGGACGAGAGGAGTGTCGTGATGCGGTTGCGGCGCAGCACGCCCTACGGTGCCGGAATAGGCCGGGTCCGGCGGGGCAAGGGCTTCGCTTATGTCGACGAGAACGGCTTCGCGGTAACCGATCCCGAAGCGACGCAACGCATCGACGACCTGGTGATCCCGCCGGCCTGGCGGAAGGTGTGGATCTGCCCGCACGCCCACGGGCACATTCAAGCGGTCGGGGTGGACGCGGCGGGGCGGCGGCAGTACCTGTATCACGAACAGTGGCGGCGAGGATGCGACGAGGAGAAGTTCGACCGCATGCTCGAGGTGGCGGCACAGCTACCGAGCCTGCGCGAGCAGGTCGGCGCCGATCTGCGGCGTTCCGGCTTGGATCGGCGCCGCGTGGAGGCCGTCGTGATCGGCCTGCTCGACCGCGGCGTCTTCCGCATTGGCAGTGAGGAATACGCCGAGGAGAACGGCACCCGCGGCGTGGCCACGCTGTTGCACGAACAGGTCCGGGTCTCGGGGAAGGAGATGCGATTCGACTATGTGGCCAAAGGCGGAATCCGCCGCCGGCTTGGCGGCCACCGAATGCCCGAATTCGCAGCGTCGTCGCAACAGCGCCGTGCGGCAGGTGATGACCGAGGTGGCCGAGGCATTGGGCAACACCCCGGTGCCGAGAAGTTTGCCGGAGAACGCCGGGGTACTCCACGCCCATGACCGAGATCGACAACGCGACCCGCATCGAGGCCGAGTCGGTGACGGGAAACCTGGACCTGATGACCATCGTGGACGCCGCGCACACCGCACAGTCGAGCTGGGCCCGCACGCCCGCGGCGAGCCGAGCCGAGGCGCTGCGCGCCGGGGCTGCCGCGTTGCGCGAGCACGCGGACGAGCTCGCCGCCACCCTCGAAGCCGAGACCGGCCGCCCGGCGGCCTCGGGCCGGGAGGGGGTGCTGGCCGGCGCCGGCACGCTCGACCAGTACGCCGAGCTGGGGCCCGTCCATCGCGGCCACACTCTGCAGGGCAGTTGGGACGCAACGGATTTCATGATCGCGCCGCCGCGCGGCGTGGTGGTCGCCCTGACACCGTGGAACGATCCGGTCGCCATCGCGGCGGGGCTGGTCGGTGCCGCGCTCACCACCGGAAACGCGGTGGTGCACAAGCCCAGTGAACGGTGCCCCCGAACCGGTGAGCTGTTCGGGCGACTGCTCGAGACGCACTGCCCCGACGGCGTATTGCAGACCGTGCGCGGCGACGGACGGGTGGGCGCGGCACTGGCCGGGCTGCCCGGCGTGGATGTGGTGGCCCACGTCGGCGGCACCGCCACCGGGCGCACCATCGCCACGGCCGGTGCGCGCACGGGCGCGAAAGTGCTGTTGGAGAACGGTGGAAACGATCCGCTGATCGTCGACGCCGATGTGGACCCGGTATGGGCCGCCGAGCAGGCCGCACTGGGCGCCTTCGCCAACGCCGGGCAGATCTGCGTCTCCGTGGAGCGGATCTACGTGCATCGCGATGTCGCCGAGCAGTTCGTTTCGGCGCTGTGCGAACAGGCGCGGCGGTGGAATCTCGATCCGCAACCGCTGGTCGACGAGCGGCTGCGTACGCAGGTGCACGCGCACGTGCGGGAAGCGCTCTCAGCGGGCGCGAAAGCGCTGGTCGGCGGGCACATTCCCGAGGGGCCCGGCACGGCCTATCCGGCGACGGTGCTCACCGACTGCCGCCCCGGAATGCGCGTCGTCCGCGAGGAGACCTTCGGGCCGATCGCACCCGTCCAGGTGGTCGCGGATTTCGCGACGGGCCTCGATGCGGCATGCCGCGACGACTACGGCTTGGCGGCGACGGTCCTGACCGACTCGATGGAACATATGCAACAGGCCTGGCGCACACTGCCGGTGGGCACGGTGAAGATCAACTCGGTCTTCGGTGGCGCACCCGGCGGCGCGGCACAACCGCGCGGCACGTCCGGCACCGGATTCGGTTACGGCCCCGAACTTCTCGACGAGATGACCACCACCAAGGTGGTGCACATGGAGCCCGCGCCGCCGCGGCGCTGAGCGTTCACCCGGCAGAGCACACAATTCGACCGGGTCAGGATTCGACCTCGTCGAGCACCTCGTGCAGCCGGTTCAAGGTGCCCCGCCATCCCCGCTCCATCGCGTTGCGGGCCATCTTCTGCCGCCGATCGCCGATGTCGAAACCGGTCTGCGTCAACAACACTCGCGTCCCGCGCCCCTGCGCCTCGAGCACCCAGTCGACCACCCACCGGGCGGGAAACTTCGCCCGCAGGTCGATCCAGGTGTAGGTCAGTTGCTCACCCGCGCGGGCCGCCAGCACCTCACACGCGATCTCCGCGCTCGGCTCGGTCGGGACGGCGAAGATGAAATGTGTGCCCACCACCGGTTCGAGCCCGATCGACCGCATCAGCCAGCGTTCGACCAGATCCGGTTCGGTCAGCGCCCGCCACAGCAGTGCCGGAGGGTGCGGGAAGAACCCGCCGATCTCCACCGCGGCCGGATCCAATTCCGATTCGTAGGTCACCGGCAGACCCCCGGCCCGATCACATCCATGGCACGAGCATTCCACGTCTCCGGGCGGCGCAGGCGGAACCGGCCGGTCGGCAAAGGTTGCCGCGCGTCCGGATGGCGCAGACTCGACATAGCGGTCGATCAACCACCAACTAGAACATGTTGCCCACACTGAATGACGAAAACGGGTCGATGACCCCCTCCTCGACAACGGCGTGTAACCGCCGTCGACCGGCATTTTCGGCTCAGCTCTCGATTCCTGACCGATGAGTCACTAGTCTGAATATGAAACGTGTTCTAGTGTTGTGGCGAAGTTCCAGCGCCGGAAGACCAGAGGAGTCACCCCGCCATGCATACCGAGATCTGCGAACGACTGGGCATCGATGTCCCCATCTTCGCTTTCACCCATTGCCGCGACGTGGCCGCCGCGGTGAGCAACGCCGGCGGGCTCGGCGTCCTGGGGGCGGTCGGTTTCACCGCCGAGGAGCTGGAGGTCGAACTGGCCTGGCTCGATGAACATGTGCACGGCGTGTACGGCGTCGACCTCGTCATCCCGTCCAAGTACGAGGGCAAGGGCATCGACGGGCTGAGCCCCGCGCAGCTGGAAGCCGAACTGGCCAAACTGGTTCCGCAGGGCCACCGGGATTTCGCCGAGAAGATCCTCGCCGACCACGGCGTCCCGAAGCTGCCCGAGGACGAACATCACGAGCAGCTGCTGGGCTGGACCGCCACCACGGCCGGTCCGCAGGTCGACGTCATCCTGAAACACCCCAAGGCGAAGCTGGTCGCCAACGCGCTAGGCACCCCGCCCGACGACATCATCAAGAAGGTCCAGGACTCCGGCCGTTTGATCGGCGCACTGTGCGGCTCGGTCAAGCATGCGCTCAACCACAAGCGCGCCGGCCTGGACTTCGTGGTCTGCCAGGGCACCGAGGGCGGCGGCCACTGCGGTGAGATCTCCTCTCTCGTGCTGTGGCCGCAGGTGATCGACGCCGTCGGCGATCTGCCGGTGCTCGCCGCCGGTGGTATCGGCAACGGCCGCCAGGTCGCCGCCGCCATGGCGATGGGCGCCGCGGGTGCGTGGACCGGTTCGATCTGGCTGACCGTCGAGGAGGCCAATGTGCCGCCCGCGCAGATGCAGACCTACATCGATGCCACCAGCCACGACACCGTCCGGTCGCGGGCGTGGACGGGTAAGCCGGCCCGCATGCTGCGCAACGACTGGACCGAGGCGTGGGAGCGGTCGGACACCCCGGATCCGCTGGGCATGCCGCTGCAGATGATGGTCGCCCTCGACGGCGTCAAGCGCGGCCACCGCTATCCCGAGGCGGCCAAGGACGTCAACTTCAACCCCGTCGGCCAGGTCGTCGGCATGATGAACAAGGTCGAGCGGACCTCCGACGTCATGCAGCGCCTGATGGAGGAATACCTCGAGGCCTGCGAGCGGCTGAACAAGCTCAACAGCTGAACAAGCCTGTCCGGCAGGGCCCGCCGCGCCCTGCCGGACAGTTCTCTCCGGCCTGGACTCCATATCGAAGCGGCTACGGAAGCAACTGGTGCACTTGCGGTTTGCCGGTGCCGGTTGACACTCTGTATGCGCGATGAGAAGTACATATGGTGAACGGCACGAATGCGGCCGGCAAGTTGATCAGAACCCCACCGTCCGGAAGTTTGCTCGGATTGCGCTCGAAGGCACCGCTTTCCGGCCCCGGGCATTCCGCGGCCCCCGGTGCGCGACCGGCGACACGATCGGGGCGCGGTGGTGAAGATATCCTCTCCCGGTATGCGCCGGTTGGCCGCGATCGTGGCGCCCGTCCTCCTCGCCGTCGTGCTGGCCGTGGTGTACAGCTTCATCGACGACACCGGCAAGAAGAACGATCCGAAACCCGATTCCGCTGCCGCCGCGACCTTTTCCGGTAAAGAAGTCAACGCCCTGCTGGGCAAACTCGTGGTCGCACCGGAAGCGCCGATGACCGGGTACAGCCGCGAACAATTCCCGCATTGGGATCAGAACACTCCCGAACACGGATTCGGCGACAAATACGCCCAGTACGCCAAATGCACCACCCGCGATGTGATGATGCTGCGCGATGCCACCGGATCGGTGACCCTCGACGCCGCGACCTGCAAACTGACTCTCGGCAAGGACGGCGGCTGGCGCGACCGCTACGGCGTACTCGACGCCAAGACCGGAAAACTCAAGCCCTACAAATGGATCACCGACCCCGCCGGAGTCGACGCCGAACATATCGTCCCCCTGGCAGAGGCCTGGCGTTCCGGCGCGCAATCCGCCGATACCGATACGCGCCGCAATATCGCCAACGACGCGATCAATCTGGTCGCCTCCGACCCGTCGGCCAACCGGTCCAAGGGTGACCAGGATGCGGCGAATTATCTGCCACCCGGCGTGTTCCGGTGCGAGTACGTTCAGCGCTACATTCGCATCAAGGTAAAATACGGTTTGACCATCGACACGGCGGAACAGACCGCAATGCGCACCGCGGTCGACGACTGCCTCCACCGAGGAGAGTTCACATAGGCGACATCATCGAAATCACCGGGAAGGCCGCCGTCATGACCGACGAGGAAGGGACGGTGTCCGGCGAACTCGATGTCACCGTCGACGAGCAGGGCAGGGGACTGGTTCGCTATCGGGATACCGAAACCTGGTATCACATTGGCAATCTCGATGGCGAACCCGCCCGCACCTGGACCGACGTCGCCGAACTCGTCAGCGCGATCGACGCCGGTCGCGGCAACCGTGACGCCGCGGGCAACACGATCCCGTTCGAGGCCTGAGCGCCCGGCCCCAGAAGTCGACCGTCCGCGACGCTGCGCGCATCGATGCTCAGCGCAGCGATTCCGCGCGCTGCTTGACCGCCGCGGTCATGCCGCCGAATCCGGAATGCAGCGCCTTGCCGAGCGCCAGCGTCACAACCGGCCCCAGCAAGCCGCCCAGTTCGAAATGCGACCGGTACCGGGTACGCCCGTTGTCGAGCGGCGTCACGGTGTGCGAGCGCAGGCTGTGCAGGATGCCCAGCGGTACCGGCTTCATGCTGTAGCTGAATTCGGTTCCGGGGGTGTGGGTCCGGACGTATTCGACCTGCTTGCGCGGCTTCGGCGAACCCAGCCGCACATGCATCTCGATCGGGTCGCCGGGTTCGAGCGTGCTGCGGCATTCGGCGACGAACGGATTCCATTCACCGTAGCTGCCCAGGTCGGTCAGCACCTTCCACACCACCTCGGCGGGTGCGTCGATCTCCACGGTGTCATCGATCACGAAAGCCATGGCGGCAACAATACTGAAACTTGTTCCATCAGCGATACCGCGGGCCCGCTCATCGACCGGCACCGGGTTCGGGCAATGTGAGCGATTGGGTGATCAGTAACCGCGCCGCACGTGACACGCGGGCGGTGTCGCCGGTGACGAACCGATCCTGCAGCAACCCACGCACACCCGAAACGAGCAGAGTGGCGGTCGATTCCGGATCGGCGACGGTGGGGTCGAAGCTTCTCAGCACATCGGTGAGCGCGGTGACCAGCACGTGCACGGCGTCCTCACCGTAGGAACGGAAGGGGCTGCCGGGCACCGCGGCCACCCCCATCACCTGCAACAGCACCCGCGTGCTGGACACCCATTCGGTCGTGATGTTGACGCTGAACGATTCGATGAGGCGGCGGCGCAGGGCCGGCAGATCGGGAACGTCGGCGAACATGCCCGCGATATCGGGGCGCTGGGTCTCGAGCGCCGCGATCAGCATCTGTTCTTTGGTCCCGAAATAGTGGATCAACATGCGCGAGCTGGTTCCGAGATATTCCGCCAGCGGACGCAGCGACAGTTCGGTCAACCCGTATTCGCCGATATAGGCGATCACCCCGGCGAGCAGCTCCGCGCGCCGGGCCTGGTCGAGTGGTCGAGGCACATGTTGACTGTAGCGGTCGCTACGGGTATTCATATCCGCATGAGTGTAACGACTGCTACACAAACGTCGCGGGACGTCGTCGTCACCGCCATGGCCGCCACCACCTGCCTCGGCCCCGACCTCGACAGCACCTGGTCGGCACTGCTGGCAGGCAAGAGCGGGATCGGCCCGCTCACCGACGAATTCGTGACGCGGTACGACCTGCCCGTGCGGATCGGCGGGCGGCTGACCGAACATCCGGGCGCTCACCTGACCCGCATCGAACAGCGCCGGCACTCCTATGTGCAGCAGCTGGCGCTGGTACTGGGCCGCCAGGTCTGGTCGGAGGCGGGGACACCGGAGGTCGACGCCGAACGCCTGGCGGTGTCCGTCGGCACCGGACTCGGCGGCGGCGATGCCTTTCTCACGGCGGTCGACGCGATGCGCGAGGGCGGATATCGCAAGGTGCCGCCGCTGACGGTTCCGATGGTGATGCCGAACGGGCCGGCCGCCCGGGTGGGGCTCGAATTCGGCGCGAAGGCAGGCGTTTACGCGCCGACCTCGGCGTGTTCGTCGGGTGCCGAAGCGATCGCGCACGCGTGGCGGCTGATTCGCACGGGGGAGGCCGACGTGGTGATCGCCGGTGGCGTGGAGGGATATATCGAAGCGATCCCGATCGCCAGCTTCGCCATGATGCGGGCGATGAGTACCCGCAACGACGAACCCGGCCTGGCCTCACGGCCGTTCGACCGCGATCGCGACGGGTTCGTCTTCGGAGAGGCGGGGGCGCTGCTGGTTCTGGAATCGGAGGAGTTCGCCCGGGCCCGCGGGGCCACCGTGCACGGCCGAATTCTCGGCGCGGGAATCACTTCCGACGGCTACCACATCACCGGCACCGACCCCGACGGCGCCGGCGCGGCCCGGGCGATGCGCAAGGCCATCGCCACCGCGGAGCTGACCGCTGCCGATATCGACCACATCGACGCGCACGCCACCTCGACACCGATCGGTGACGCCTCGGAGGCCAATGCCATTGCGGCCGTGGCCGAGCACGCCTCGGTGTACGCGCCGAAATCCGCGCTCGGCCATTCCATCGGTGCGGTGGGCGCGCTCGAGGCCATCCTCACCCTGTGCACACTGCGCGACCAGACCGTGCCTCCCACACTGAATTTCGACAATCCGGACCCCGGCGTGGAACTCGACATCGTGCACGGGATCGCTCGTCCACAGCGAATCTCACAGGCGTTGAGCAATTCCTTCGGCTTCGGAGGACACAACGTCACACTCGCATTCGGACGCGCTTGAGGTCTTGGAACCGCGGCAGCTCCGGCGATGTGGAACAACCGCTGTTCACGCTTGTCCACCGATTGTTGTGGATGACACGCCGACTGTGGAAAACTGCTCCGGAACTGCGGTAACGGCAGGACATTTCGCCCATACAGCGACGGAAAACCCTGACCGGCAGCGTCTTCGAGCGAGTTCGGCGTACGGATGGTTCGGGGCCGGTCGACCGTGATGCCGCCGACTGCATCGCCCTGGGCCGACGAGTGCGCCCGGCGAGATCGGCGTGCCGGCAGCACTGGGTCGCGCCGCCGGCGCGTACCGCCGAGGTGTCCCGCAGACGTTGTCACTGCGGTCCGCGCCGGGCGGTTGCCGACGCCGTCACTGCGGTGCGCACCGACGGGTACAGACGGCCACTCGCTGCACGCACATGCCGGATCGCGACGGTTCGCGACGAGCGCCACAGCGGAGTCGGACCTCCTGCCGCCGTGCACGCGGTGCACGTTTGCACACACTGCCGTTGTCGGGAGTGCTCACGACCGCCGCCGGCAGCCAGGGGATCGGATCCGGGCGAGGGTAAACCTGGTGCGGGCCGATGGCCTCTGATTCGCTACCGTTTGAGGGGTAGCAGGGTCGAGTGGTGAGGGTTGTGCGCGGAATGGGTGAAAGTTCGATCACGTGGGTCGACGGTGCCGTGGTGACGATCGATCAGCGCGCGCTGCCGCACGAGGTGCGCACGCTGCGGCTGACGACGGTCGACCAGGTGATCGACGCGATCGCGACCCTGGCCGTGCGCGGCGCCCCCGCGATCGGCGTGACCGGCGCTTTCGGAGTCGCCCTCGCCGCGCTCGCCCATCCCGACGATCCCGAACAGGTCCGAGCCGAGGCCGTCCGGATCGAGGCCGCCCGGCCCACCGCGGTGAATCTGTCCTGGGGCGTGCGACGAGCCCTGGCGAAATTCGACGACGGCGGCGCGGCGGGGGTGCTCGCGGAGGCGGAGGCTCTGCTCGCCGAAGACGGCCGGGTCAACCGGGCCGCCGCCGAACACGCCGCCGACCTGGTGCAACGGCTGTGCCCGGACCGTCCCCTGCGGATGCTCACCCACTGCAACACCGGCCGCCTGGCCACCACCGCGTTCGGCACGGCGATCGGGGCGCTGCGGGTGCTGCACGCGCGCGGCGTGATCGACAGCGTCCTGGTCGACGAAACCCGCCCGCTGCTGCAGGGCGCGCGCCTGACCACCTGGGAACTGGCCGAGGCCGGCATTCCGCATCGGCTCACGGTCGACTCCGCCGCCGCTTGGGCGATGGCGACCGGGCAGGTGGACTGCGTGATCGTCGGAGCGGACCGCATCACCGCCGACGGCTCGGTGGCCAACAAGATCGGCACATACGGACTGGCACTGGCCGCTCGCCATCACGGCATCCCGTTCATCGTGGTGGCCCCCGAATCCACGCGCGACGCGGCGACCGCGACCGGCGCCGGCATCGTCGTCGAACAGCGCGGGTCGGCCGAGATCACCCACGTCGGTGACTACGCGGCCGCCCCCGAGGGCACCGCGGTCTTCAACCCGGCCTTCGACGTCACACCGCCCGAACTGGTGACGGCCGTGGTCACCGAGAACGGCCTGATCGACGAGGCGAATCCGCTTGCGGCGCAGGCGATCGTGCCCCCCGATCCCCGCGCCGCCGATTCCGGTGCCCAGGACCCCGCCGATTCGCCGAACGCCGCCGCGATCGCGACCCTGGCGCGCGACCTCTACGCCCGCGGCTGGATGCCGGGCACCGCCGGCAACATCTCCGTCCGTGACGGCGCTTCCGGCGTGGCATCGAATACGGCCCCGGATCCCACCGCGGTTGTCACCGGCAGCGGCCTGTCCAAAGGCGAGTTGACCGCCGCGGATATGGTCCGGGTGCGGATCGAGAACTCCGAACCGATCGCCGGAGACCGCCGTCCCTCCGCGGAGACCGCGATCCACACCGCGATCTACCGCACGACCGAGGCCGCGGCGGTGGTGCACGTACATTCACCGCGGGCGACCGCGGCCTCCGTCGGCGCCCCGAACCCGATGCGGTTCACCGGTTTCGAACTGATCAAGGGTCTGCGCTCCGGCGACACCATCGACATTCCGGTATTTCCCAACCACGCCGACGTGTCGCTGATCGGCGCGGAGATCGACCGGTATCTGCGCGCACATCCGGCGGCCCCGCCGGTGTTGTTCATCGCCGGGCACGGCATCACCGCCTGGGGCGCCGATCTCGCGCAGGCCCGCGACCGCGCGGAATGCCTGGAAGCCCTGTGCGAACTGGTGTCGCTCACCGGGCGCCGCGACATCTCCACCGACCGCATTCTCGAGGAGCAACCGCAATGACCCTGTTGCATATCGCGGCCGATACCGATCCGGCCGACGTGCGCCTGCACACCACCGACCCGGACCGCATCGCGGCCGAGCTCGCCACGCGCGGAATCGTTTTCGACCGCTGGCCCGCTCAGGCCGTGACCGCCGACATCGCGTCCGAGGAGATCCTCGGCCACTACCGGGATCGGATCGGCGATCTCAACGCCGACGGCCGCTACCGCCACATCGATCTGGCCCGGTTGCATCCCGACGACAGCGATCCGCAGTGGCCCGAGCAGGCCCGCGCGGCGCGGCAGAAGTTCCTGTCCGAGCATCGCCACGCCGAGGACGAGGTGCGCTTCTTCGTCTCCGGTCGCGGCTGCTTCTATCTGCACCTGGAACCGGAGGTGGTCGCGGTGGTCTGCGAGGGCGGTGATCTGGTGTCGGTGCCCGCGGGGACGCGACACTGGTTCGATATGGGAACCCGGCCGGACTTCGTGGCGATCCGGTTCTTCGAAGAGGCCGACGGCTGGATCGGCGATTTCACCGGCGATCCCATCGCACAGGGCTTTCCGACGCTGGACGAGCTCGTCGCCGCATGAGCGACGAGCATCGAGACGACAACCGGGCACGGCCGATCCGGGCGGTCGTCGTGGATATCGAGGGCACCACCAGCCCCACCAGCTCGGTCCGCGAAGATCTGTACGGCTACACCCGCCGCCGACTGCCGCAGTGGCTGGCGGAGGACTCCGACGGCACCGCGAAGACCGTGATCGAGCAGACCCGTGACCTGGCCGGGCGGCCCGACGCCGGTCTCGACGAGATCGCCGGCATCTTGTGCGGCTGGCTCGATTCCGACGTCAAGGCGGCGCCGCTGAAGACCGCGCAGGGGGTGATCTGCGCACGGGGATTCCGGGAGGGCGCCCTGTTCGGCGAGTTCTTCCCCGACGCACCCGTGGCGCTGCGTGCCTGGCACGGCGCCGGACTCACCCTGTGGGTGTATTCGTCGGGTTCGGTACGCAATCAACAGGATTGGTTCGCGTATGCGCGCGGGGGCGAGCTGGCGTCGCTGATCAGCGGCTGGTTCGACCTGGCCAATGCCGGGCCGAAGCGCGAGGAGCAGTCCTATCGCCGCATCGCGGCGGCGATAGGCGTGCCGGCGGGGGAGATCCTGTTCCTGTCCGACCATCCCGACGAGTTGGATGCCGCGGTGGCCGCGGGCTGGCAAGCGGTCGGCGTCACCCGTGCCGGGGAGCCGAATGCGCCGCGGACGCCGCATCGGTGGATCGGCAGCTTCGCCGAGCTGGATCCGGTCGCGGCCGCCCGCTGAGCGGCCGCGCCGATCCGACGCTCGGAACGCTCAGGCCACCGAGCTGGTGGCTCGCGCGATGAGATGTTCGACCAGCGTCATCAGCACCGTCTTGCAGGAGCTGCGGTCGCGCGCATCGCAGAGCACCACGGGAATGTGGGCGTCGAGATCGAGCGCGTCGCGCACCTCCTCGGTGGTGTAGACCGGGGCGTTGTCGAAGCAGTTCACCGCGACCGCGAACGAGAGTCCGCGCCGTTCGAAGAAATCGATGGCGGCGAAGGAGTTCTCGAGCCGGCGGGTATCGGCTATGACCACCGCGCCGAGAGCGCCGCGCGCCAATTCGTCCCACAGGAACCAGAATCTGTCCTGGCCGGGCGTACCGAACAGGTACAGCACCAGGTTCTGGTCGATGGTGATGCGACCGAAGTCCAGCGCCACGGTGGTGGTGGTCTTGCCCTCCACGCCCGACAGATCGTCGATGCCGGTGGACAATTCGGTGATCAATTCCTCGGTGCGCAGCGGAGTGATCTCGCTGATCGAGGACACCATGGTGGTCTTCCCGACGCCGAAACCGCCGGCTACGAGGATTTTGACCGAGGCAGCCAGGTCGGCCGAGGACGAAATATCAGGCACGGTGTTCTACAGCTTTCGGATTCCATCGAGTACTGCTCGCAAAATGTTCAGTTCGCCGGTCCCGCCGGTATCGGTGTCGGTCCGGGCGGGGGCCCGGAAATTCAGCAAACCCTCGCCGATGAGATCACCGACGAGGATCTTGGTCACCGCCAACGGTAGCTTGAGTCTCGCCGAGACTTCGGCCACCGATTGCGGAGTCCGGCACAGCCGAACGATTTCCGCGTATTCGGGTTCGACGCGCCGCAGCGGCGGACCCGGTGACACGGTCACCACCAGGGTGAGCATGTCCAGATCGTGTCCCGCCCCCATGGTGCGGCCCCGCGTCACGGCGTACGGTCGGACCAGAGGGCCGGCCGCATCGTCGAACCACGGTTGACCGAAGCGCGTCATGACAATCTATGCTCCACGTGCTCGGCCAGACCGTTACGCGGATCGGTGGACAGGTAACCACCGACTCGCTGCACGGTCAGATTCATTTCGTAGGCCACCATACCCAGATTCGCGTTCTCGTTGGCCTGCAATGCGATACATGCGTTGTCACCGGCCGCGGTGACGAACAGTACCGCACGGTCGAGTTCGATGACGGCCTGGCGTACGCCGCCCCCGTCGAACCGGTTTCCGGCGCTGCGCGCCAGCCCGTACAGCGTGGCCGACATGGCGCCGAAGTGTTCGGCGTCCTCGCGGCTCATCGACGTGGATCGGCCCAGCAGCAGCCCGTCGGTGGAATGCACCACCGCGTAGCGCACCCCGGCCAGGCGATCGACCAGATCGTCGAGCAGCCAGTTCAGATCACCTGCGTTGGAAGAAGTCACCTTCGCCTTCCTGTTCGTCCGGGGTGGGGCCGGGCTGCGATCGCCGCCCCTGCCTGGTTCCGTTCTCGATGGCGGACATCAGGTCTCGTGCCTGTTCCGCCGAGCGCGGCCGCTGCGGGGACGCAGCATCGGGTTGGGGGTCGTGCGCCAATTCCGGTGCCAGACTGGCCTGTCGGCGACGGCGGGGCAACGGTGGGCGAGCATCGCTGCCAGTGTAGGACGGGCGCTGCGGACTGCGACGGGCCGGTTGGTCGGTGGGCGTCGCGGGCAGCTCGTGGCGCGGCGGAGCCTCGCGCCGGGCCGGGGTGTCGGCCCAGCTCCGGTCGTCGGTGCGTGGCGCGCTGTCGGTGCGCGGGTAATCGGACCAGGCCTGCGGTTGCGGCGGCGACAGGGTCGCCAGCGACGTTGCGGCCGAGGTCGTTTCGGCCGCGGGGATGGCCGGCATCTCACCGGTCATCGCGGGCTCGGGACGGCGGCCGGCGAAGCGTTCGGGCAGATGGTCGGCCAGCGGCGCGTCGGCGGCGACGACGGCGGTCGGCACCAGCACGATGGCGCGGATGCCGCCGTAGTCGGATTCCGACAGCCGCACCGTGATGCCGTGGCGAGCACCCAGCTGGGCGACCACGAACAGGCCCAGGCGCGAATTGGCCGACAGTGTGGCCACACCGAAATCCGGTGGGTTGCGCAGCATCTCGTTGGCGCGTTCGAGTTCGTCGGCGGGCATGCCCATGCCCTGATCGCTGATCTCGATCGCCACGCCCTTGCCGACCACGTTGCTGCTCACCTCGACCCGCGATTGCGGCGGGGAGAAGGAGGTGGCGTTGTCGACCAGCTCGGCGAGCAGGTGGATGAGGTCGGCGACCACGTTGCCGACGATGAACACCTGCGGCATCCGATGCGCGCGAACCCGCGCGTAGTCGAGGGTTTCACCGATCGCGCTGCGTACCAGCTCGACCAGCGGCACCGGGCGCCGCCACTGCCTGCCGGGTTCGCCGCCGCCGAGGATGATCAGATTCTCGGCGTTGCGGCGTTCGCGAGTGGCCAGGTGGTCGAGCCGGAAGAAGGTCTCGAGCAGCGCCGGATCCTCCTGGCGCTGTTCGGCTTCGTCGAGAATCTCGAGCTGGCGGTGCACCACGATCTGGCTGCGGTGCGCGATGTTGAGGAATACCGCGCGCACGCCCTCACGAGTGCGCGCCTCGGTGACCGCGGCGGCGACGGCCGCGGTGTGGGCGCGGTTGAACGCGTTGGCCACCGAACCGATCTCGTCGTGACCGAAGTCCAGCCGGGCCGCCTCGATCTCGGGATCGACGTTCTCGCCCTCGCTCAGGCGGCGCATCGTTTCGGGCAGGCGGACCTCTGCCAGCGCGAGGGTTTCGGTGCGCAGCCGCTTGAGCCGCCCGATCAACCGGTTGGCCAGCCACAGCGAGAGCAGGAAGGCGATGATCGCGATCGCCAGCACGCCGGCGCCGGCCCACAGCGAGTTGGTCGCGGTGCGGTCGCCGTCGTCGACGGCGGTCTGGTTGGCGTGGTCGTTCTGATACTGCCAGGCGGCGAGCAGCTGGTCGCCGAGTTGTTCGGCCGAGGTGCGCCAATCGGCGAAACTCATCGGCGGCGGCGGTAATTCGCCGTTCTTGCTGGGCGCCGGCGGATGGATGAGGTAGTCCTCCATCGCGGCCAGCTGCTGCCAGGCCGGGGAGGCGATGACGGTCTTGATCTTGTCCGCCGGGGGCCCGGTGAGATCCGCGGCGAGCTGGGGGAGTTCGGTGCGGTAGTAGCCGACCAGGTTGCGGTAGTCGTCGCGCATCTGCCCGGCCAGGATCTGGCCGTTGAGTTCGGCCGCGGTCAGGGCGGCGCTGCGCGACATGCCCTCCATCGCGTGCAGCGTGCGCAGACCGCCGGCGAGCTGCTGGGCGACCGCGGCGTCGGGCGCGGTCGGGATGGTGAGATTGGTGCCGACGACGACGGCATCCAGAATGCGGTTGTAGATGGCGTAGGTTTCGGGAATCGGCAGCGCGCCCGCGTCGATCCCGCCGCGAATGGCCGGAAGTTGCTTCTTGAGGGTTTCGAATCCGCCGGTGTCGTCACCCATCGGATTCGAACCGCTGGTCATCAGTTTGTTCTCGGTGGCGGCCAGGGCCTGTAGGGCGTTGTCCACTCGCGTGCGCGCCGCGCCGAGAGCGGCGGGGTCGCCGTGCTCACCGGCCAGATGCCACAGCGACAGCATCCGTTCCTGTTCGACCGCGGCGATCATCTCGCGAGTGTGCACATTGGCATTGCCCAGGATCGATGCCCAGTCCTTGGCGTGCTGCCCCTCCCGTACCAGATAACCCGCTGTGCCCACACCGATTCCGAGCAATGTCAAGCTCGGAATCACGGCGATGGCCAGGATGCGGGTTCGGATACCGAGCCTCGCTCTCAACATCGGCACAACATAACGGGCGATGTTTCAAACTTCAGGGCGGATGCCACTGAGCGAGACCTATATTGACTTTTGCGGCCCGGTATGAGTTTGCAGTTCAGGGTCGGATTATCAAGTGTGGCGAAGATGACCGCCGTCGAAGACATTGTGGCAAGTCACACGTTTGAACAGTGTTAGGTATATCTGCGCTCGAATACCGCGGTGAGTCAGCGTGTTCTGTCACCGGCCCGCCGCTGGGCGGCGGCGGGCGGCGAGAGCGGACAGGACGACCACGGCCGCGCACTCGACCACGACGACGGTGGCGATCAATGCCGAATACGATGTGTCGGAGAGGAATCCGGTGATCGCGCCGCCGGCGGCGGTGGCGGCGCCGAGGACGGCGGCGTAGATGCCGTAGGCGGTGGCGCGGCGATCGGCCGGAACCAGATCGGCCACCACGGCGCGCAGCGTGGATTCCTGTACACCGACCGTCGCACCCCACAGCAGTGCACCCGCCAGCACAGCGCCCATGTCACCCGCGAAACCGAAGACCGGCACCAGCGCCGTCGAAACCGGCAGGACGAGTAGTGTTTTCGCGCCCACGCGGTCGTACAGCCAGCCGGAGGCCAGCGCGGCCACGGCGTCGGCTCCCATGGCCGCGGCATAGACCACCGGCACCGTGGCCGCCGTGAACACCCCGGCCGCCACCATGTGCAGTGACAGCACGCCGTAGGTGGTGGCGCCGAGCATCGAGACGGCGGTGAACAGGCAATACAGCCAGAACCGGCGCGGCAGCGGAACTCTCGAGCTTCCGGGCCGAGGCGCCGCGGCGGCGGGTTCGAATCGTGCCGGATCGGGAACACGGATTCGGATGCGTACCAACAACAGCAGCGTCGCCGCACCCGGGATCGCCAGCATGGTGAGGGCGGGAGTGAAATCGTCGCCGGTCGCAGCCAGAACCGCCGCGACGGTCAGCGGCCCCGCGACCGCGCCGACCTGATCGAGCGCCTCGTGCACCGCGAAGCCGCGACCGCGGCCGGTGACCGTGGTGGCATGCGAGAGCAACGTGTCCTTGGCCGGACTTCGCACCGCCTTGCCGACCCGTTCGGCGATCACCAACGCGGCCGCCACCCACAGCACCCCCGCGAGGCCCAGGAGCGGGACGCTGACCACGGTGAGCACATAGCCGGAGATGGTCCACGCCCAGAACCGCCGCGTCCGGTCGGTCAGCGGGCCCGAGACCAGGCGCAGCACCAGCGCGGCCGCCTCACCCACTCCGGTCACCACGCCCACGACGAATCCGGAGGCACCCAACGAGCCCAGGAGCGGCCCGGTGATCGACCGCGCCCCTTCGTACACGAAATCCGCCAGCAAGCTGACAATTCCGAACCGGACCACGAAACCCCAGGCCCCCAGCGGCGGGGCCGGGTCCCGCCTGGGCCGCGCATCGGCTCGCCGAGCCGCCATGATCCGCCTCCGGTCGTCGCCGATCCGCCCGCCGCCCCGATCGGATCCATGATCGCATCGGTATGCGGCCGGGGCAGGGAAAACGCCCCGCCGGAGCGCCCCGGTGTGACGCATGTGCCGCGCGGTGGCCCACCCCGCCGAAAGTCCGGGACAATATCCGTCCCAGGGCGGAGATATGCCCGCGCAGCGCGCGGTAGATTATGTGTATCGGAGGGTTACATTACTCACAAGTAGGAGGCGACGATGCCCGTGCCGGAAGCTGCGGTGTTCGAGCGTCTGCGGGCGTTCGCGTCCGTCGACGGTTCCCGTGAACACGCGAACAAGACCATCGCCGAGACGTTCACCGGGCAGCCGCTGGGCGAGGTGCCGGTGGGTACCGCCGATGATGTGAGCGCCGCGTTCACCCGCGCCCGCGCCGCGCAGGCGGAATGGGCGAAACGCACGCCCAAGGAACGGGCGGCGGTGCTGGAACGCTTCCGCGAACTGATCATCAGCGAGCGCGAATACCTGATGGACGTGATCCAGGCCGAAACCGGCAAGGCCCGGTGGGCGGCGCAGGAAGAAATTCTGGGCATGATGTTCGCGGCCCGCTACTTCTCGCGCGTCGCGCCGAAATTGCTGGCACCGCATTCGGTGCCCGGTGCGTTCCCGGTGCTCAACCGCGCGCAGGTACGCACCCAGCCCAAGGGTGTGGTCGGCGTCATCGCGCCGTGGAACTATCCGATGGTGCTGTCGATCGGCGATTCGATCCCGGCGCTACTGGCCGGCAACGCGGTCGTGGTCAAACCCGACAGCCAGACACCGTACTCGTCGCTGGCCAGCGTGGAGTTGCTGCTGCGCGCGGGTCTGCCCCGCGATGTGCTGCAGGTGATTCCGGGCCCGGGCGGCGTGGTCGGCACCGCGATCGTCGACCGGTGCGACTACCTGATGTTCACCGGCTCCTCGGCCACCGGGCGCGAACTGGCCCAGCAGTGCGGCAAGCGGCTGATCGGATTCTCCGCCGAGCTCGGCGGTAAGAACCCGATGATCGTGGCCCGCGGCGCGAATCTGGACAAGGTCGCCAAGGCGGCCGTGCGTGCCTGCTTCTCCAACGCCGGCCAGCTGTGCATCTCGATCGAGCGGATCTACGTCGAGGAGTCGATCGCGGCGCAGTTCAGCGAGAAGTTCGTCAAGGCGGTCGGCGCCGCGAAACTCGGTGCGGCCTACGACTTCTCGACCGATATCGGCAGCCTGATCTCACCGGCGCAGCTCGAGACCGTCACCAAGCATGTCGCCGATGCCACGTCCAAGGGCGCCGAAATTCTCGCCGGCGGCAACGCGCGCCCCGATCTGGGGCCGCTGTTCTTCGAGCCGACCGTCCTGAGCAAGGTCACCGACGAGATGGAATGCGGCCGCAACGAGACCTTCGGCCCGCTGGTCTCGATCTATCCGGTCGCCGATGTCGAGGAGGCGATCGCCCGCGCCAACGACACCGAATACGGGCTCAACGCCAGCGTATGGGCGAGCAGCGCGTCCGAGGGGCAGGCCATCGCGGCCCGGCTGCGCACCGGAACCGTCTGTGTCGACGAAGGTTACGCACCGGCGTGGGGGAGCACCGGCGCACCGATGGGAGGTATGGGCATCTCCGGTGTCGGTCGGCGCCACGGCCCCGACGGCCTGCTGAAGTTCACCGAACCGCAGACGGTGGTCGTCACCCGCGGAATGAATCTGGATGCGCCGCTGGGGATTCCGCAGTCGAAGTGGCAGGCGTTGCTGATGACGCTCGCGCGCAGCTTCCGCTACCTGCCGGGACGCTGAGCGACACCGGGTCGGTCACCGGAGCCCCCGGTGGCCGACCCGGCGCGCACCTACTGGTTGAAGAAGATTCCGGTCAGATTCGCGTTCTTGATCGGTGTGTCGGCGTTGCGCTGGTTGGCGCACAGGAAGTCCACCGCCGCCATGGTGGCGTCGACCTGGGTGCCGGCGGGCTCGTGATCGTTGTTCGTCTGCTGTTTCACGAATTTGGTGATCGTGACCCGCTTGGTGTCGGCGTCCTGTTTGACGTAGTCGCTGCACGGGGTGTCGCCACCCTTGTTGATCGCGCGCTGCACGTCCGAGCATCCACTCAGCAGGCCCGCGGTCACCGCGGCCGCTGCGATGGTGCCGAACAGCGCGGCGATGCTGCGATGGGCCCTGGGTGTCATCTGGTCTCCTCGTCGAGGCCGCGTGCCGGGCCGATCCCGGCAATTCGACCGCAAGCCTAAGCGTTCACCGGCCGAATACCCCGTCGTATCCGGCCGAATCGGACGGACCGCTACCCTACGGCGGTGCAGCTGTCTCGAACGGCCGATGCGGTGTCGTCGGTAACCGATAAATTGACGACGATCTCCCCGCAGCCGCCGGTATGGGTGGTGCTGGCGACGGCAGCGGCGGCGCTGGTGGTTGTGCTCTACCGGCCGGTGTGGCGAGTGCTGCGGACCTGTGTGACGATCGCCCACGAAATCGGCCACGCGGTGGTGGCGATCTGCACGGGCCGCACCCTCAGCGGTATCCGGCTGCATTCGGACACCTCGGGGGTGACCGTATCTCGCGGCAAGCCACGAGGTTTCGGGATGGTGCTGACCACTCTGGCCGGTTATCCGGCCCCTTCGGCGGTGGGGCTGGGATTCGCGATCCTGCTCGGCACCGGACGCCAGACGATGATGCTGTGGATCCTCATCGCGGCGCTGGTGGTGCTGATCGTGGTGATCCGCAACCTGTTCGGCTTCCTCGCCGTGATCTGCGTGGGCGGGGCCGCCTTCGCGGTGTCCTGGTACGGAACCGCGGTGTGGCAGGGTGTCTTCGGTTATGTGGTCACGTGGTTCCTGCTGTTCGGCGGCGTGCGCGCGGTGATCGAACTGTGGCAGGTGTCGGTGCGCGGCGACGGATCCGATGCCGATCAGCTGGCCTGGCTCACCCGCATTCCCGCGCGGCTGTGGGTCGTCGTGTTCGGCCTGCTGACTCTTGCGGCGCTGATGCTGGGTGCGGGGCAGCTACTGGGGATTCAGCCGTCCTGAGCCTGTGCACGCCACCGGCGGGCCGCATCCGAATCACCCCGGCGTTCGAGCACTTCCGCGAGACCGGCCATCGCGCGCGGGTCGCCCTGCTCGGCCGCGACACGCCACCAGCGTTGCGCCTCGTCGAATTCGCGTGTGCGATAACCGAGTACGCCGAGATCGTAGGCCGCTCCGGTATGCCCGAGATCGGCCGCCTGCCGCCACAGCCGCCGGGCCTGGTCGAGGTCGCCGCGAGTGTGCGCCTCCACGCCGAGGTGGTAGAGCGCGGACCGGAACCGGTCCTGATCGCCGGCGGCGTCGACGGTGGCGGTCACCGCCACCACCAATTCGCCGAAATCGGGTTCGCCGACGCCGGTACTGCAGCGCAGCACCATGGTCGCACCCGAGCCGCGTTCGACGACGAGTCCGTAGTTGCCCGTCCATGATTCGACCGCGCCCGCGGCCGTCATCCACACCGGGGTGAGGGTGTAGGCGGCCGCCGGGCCGGTTCCCGACAGGCGTAGATCGATCCCCTCGGCGAGGGCATCGCTCCACACATCGACGCCCGCCAGCCTGCTTCCGCGCACCATCACAGAGCCGTCGATCACCGACAACCCGATGCCCAGGCCCAGCAATCCCGACGGGGGCGCCGCGGCGCGCAGCGACAACCGCACCACCGTCGGTTCCGCTCCCAGGCGCTGCGAGTACATCGGATGGACCGTGAGATCGCGCCAATCGACCGGCTCGGTGCCCGGATATCGCTCGGCCAGGGGGCGATTCGCCTCACCGGTACCGGCCATCGCGCCGCCTTTCGCCGCAGCTGTAGGGGGAATCGATGCGCTGCCGCGCACACCGTAGTCCCTGCGGCCGGAAAATGGCGCCGAACCGGCGGGTTCAGTCCTCGCTGCTGCCGCGCTGCCCGATGAACGCCCGCAGGGCCGGGTCCGCGGAGACGATGCGGTCCACCTCGTCTCCGCCGGTGCATTCGAACAATCCGATGGTCACGTGCGTGCCGCGCCTGCCCAGCACGCGCCAGACGCCACCGCTGTCCTGCCAGCGGATCAGCGCGGCGACGGCGGGGGAGATCTGCGAATCCGGCACTCCACCATTGTGACTGCCGAATCCGTCAGGCGAATTCGTGGTACAGCTCGGGCAGGAAGCGAGCCAGATGGTTCATCTCCTGCCCGCAGTGCAACAGCAGATCACGAGCGAGGCCGAGTCCCGGTACGAGGTCGTCGACGTCGGCGGCGGCACCGCGCTGCACCGCACGCGCGGTGTGCACCGGATCCAGGGTGTGGACTCCGTAGATGCGCAGATAGAAGCGGCTGCGCATCTCGCATCCACCGGCGACGGGGCGGACCTGGTGGGCCAGCCAGCCCAGGTCGACGGGCGCGACGCTGCTGCCGACCCGTCCGAGCACCACGGTGTGGTCGTCGGGGACGGTGAACCCGTAGGCGACCGGATCGTGGAAGGCGATGGCGAGCTGCTGCAACTTCGGGCCGATGTATTCATCGACGTAGGAGATGTTGCCGACATACCGCTGCCGGTCCGGCATCGCCCCGCCCGTCCGGTCGGCCGCGACCTCCGCGTACATGTGCGCATCCGGATGCCACAGCTTGTACCGGGCGGATTCGACCAGATGCCACCCGAACCACCAATCCCACATGGCGGCGGTCACGCGCGGCATCTCCGTGCGTACCGCCACCCAGACAATTCCGGAATCGGTGTGCCCGTATCCGGTTTCGATCGGCGCGTAGCCGGACGGGCCCAGCTCCGCGGTCAGCGCGGCGAAGGGCGGAATACGTTCCGCCGGGGTGGGTGGCCCCGCGTACGCGGCGGCGACCGCCGGTTGCGGTGGGGCGGTGTGCTCGGTCATGAAGTGGGCATAGGGCTGGGCGCGGTCCTGCGCGGAATACCCGCCGTAGCGGACGTTGTCGGGCCCGTCGGCGTGAGCAGGTGACGACCGGACCACGGCGAACGCCCCCGCGCCGACGGCCGCCAGCGCCAATGCCCTGCGCCGCGAGAGAGCCGACGATTTCACCATGCGACGAGGCTACTGCCGCGCGCGTCGCGCAGGCGCGCCGATCATGGCGGCTCCCAACAGGATTCGTGAATGCCGGTGGGTTCACCGGCCCGGCGGCGACATGATCATGACATGTCCCAGTGTGGCCGCCGCATATGGTGATCGGGCGGCCCGTCGCGGGCCGTGCGGGTTCGCCGGGCGAGGGACCGCACGGCCGCGCGAGGTGCAGGCTACGGCGTGGAGTAGCCGATCAGGGCTCCGATCCCGGCGCCGATCGGAATGGTGACCAGGGCGCCGACACCACCGAGGAAGAAGCCCAGCACCGCACCGATTCCGGCGCCGACCAGGGCGCCGACGCCCGCGTTGTACTGCTTGCGGGCGAGCGTGTCGGAGGCCTCGTCGATGGCCTGTGCGGTCCGATCGGTGGCCGACTGCGGCGTCAGTGTGAGGGTCCGGCCGGCGTTGTCGATGCGCGGTGTGAGGCCGACCGTTCCGGACGCCGTGCGCAGACCGAGCGGCACCGACGCGACGGCACGGCCGGCGGCATCGGTGAGAGTGACCGCATCACCGGTGACGGTGAAGGATCCGGCGTCCACGGTGGTCGTCAGACCGGTGTGGTCGGCCGTCGGCGCGGTGACGAAGCCGACGCCCTGTTCGACCCCGCGCACAGCGATCTCGGAGGCCGTGGCCGGTGCGGCCTGCGCGACGCCGGCGGCCGCGGTGGTGGCACCGACGGCCAGTAGCGCGGTAGCGGCGAATTTCTTGGCTCTCATGATCTTTCCCCACATTCCGTCGGCCCGGCCGGGCCGACATGTCCCCTGTGGCCGGATCTCGGCCGTTCTCATTCTTACCCAGATAGCGCGCCGGTGTTCGGTTTCCGATTCGCGGTTCCCGAAATCGCTTCGCGCACAGTGGGTTTGCCTGTTGTTCGCGAGGAATGTGAATCGTCGCGACCGGCCTGGAAGCAGACGGCCGCCGGAAGCGCAGCCGGGCGAACGCCGTGGCCGGTCCGAACCGCGCATTCCGGCGATGCTCCCGGCTCCCGCGGCGTACCCGACCGCTCCGGAATCCGCGCCACGCCCACACCCATACCGGATCGACTCGGCGCCACCGATTCGATGCCGCGAAGGCCGGGGTACTGCGACAACGGATTCCTTCCGACTCGGCGGCCCGACCGCGAACACCTTCGGTCCCGCACCCGCGCGCCGTATTGTCGATCGATGTGAGCGACGACGACGGTTCGACGCCCCTGCGATTGCCCCCCTCCGCGATCGGCGATTCCGTCGAGCTGGCCGACCACATCTGTACCCGGCTGCAGCGGGAGATTCCGGCGTACCGGGGGATTGCCGCCGCCAGCCTGACGCCGTCGATCGCCTCCGTAATCGATCGTCTGATCACCGCCACCGCGGCCGATCGGCCACTGGACGAGCAGGAGCTCGCGGAATTCCGAGCCTACGGCGCGTTGCGGGCCGAACTCGGTGTGCCGCTCGACGCGATGCTGCGCGGATGGCAGATCGTGGTGGGAGAGGTGATCGAACGCATCAGTACCTCCGAACACTGGGCGACCCGGCGCGGCTCGGCGCTGCTGTCGGTCCTCGGTTCCCTGCTGCGTGCCTCGGACGCGGCCACCGTCGCATTCACCTCCGCCCACCGCGAAGCCGAAGCGCAGATCACCCGCCGCCTCGATACCCGGCGCGACGATATGGTGCGGGCGCTGACCGAGGGCGTTTTGCCCGCCGGTGAGCTGCGCCGCCGTGCCCAACACATCGGACTCCGCCTGGACGCGACGTATTCGGCCTTCCGCGCGATCACCGCGGAGCCGGAACAGACGGAGTGGGAGCTGCGGCAACGGCCGGGATTCCGGCCGCCGGGTGGTGTGGTGGCGATCCTGGAACGCGATGTGGTCGGCATCTGCGATCCGCGCGACGATTCCGCACCCTCGGCCGGAGTGTTCCTCGGGGTGGGCCCGGCCTGTCCGCTCGAGCGGGTTCCCCATTCGCTGCATATCGCCGGCCGGGTCGCCGAGACCGCGCGCCTGTTCGGGCGTCCGGGGCGCCACACGCTCACCGACCTCGGCCTCCTACCGGCCGTCGTCGGCGACAGCGATGTCGGGGCCGCGATGGTCCGCCGCTACATCGACCCGCTCGTCGACGTCGACGCCGACGCGATCCTCGAGACCGTCGATGCCTATCTGGCGGCCGGCTGCAATGCCAGCGAGACCGGTCATCGGCTGTATCTGCATCACAACACGGTCCGCTATCGGCTGTCCCGGTTCGAGGAGCTCACGGGTGCGTCACTGAAGGATCCGCACGTGATGCAGCAGGTGTGGTGGGCATTGCGCTATCGGGAACTGTGTTCCGGTCACCCGGGCTCGTGCGTCGATTAATAAGGAGAATCGTCCACATTTTGTCAACTATTACGAAACTCCGCGCCCGGGCCGGCGGTTGATCGATACATGGGAACGACGCGGGCCCGAGATCCGGGCACCGCGCCCAGATGTCCGTGCGACGCTCGAAAGGAAAGGACCGGCACCATGACATTCGCCGATCCGGTCACCGCGGTATTCGCCGACGCTGTCGATATGGCCGTGCGCGCACCCTCGGTGCACAACACCCAACCGTGGCGGTGGTCGCTGCGCGAGGACGCCGCCCACCTGTACGCCGACCGGTCGCGGCAGTTGGTCGTGACCGATCCGGCCCAGCGCGCACTGCTCCTGAGCTGCGGGGCGGCACTGCATCACATGCGGGTGGCGCTGGCCGTGCGCGGCTGGTCCGCGCGGGTCACCTACCTTCCCGACGACGCCGATCCCGATCACCTCGCGGCCATCACCGTGCGCCCGTACCGGCCGTCGCCGCGCGATATCGAACTCGCCGCGGCGATCGGCCACCGGCAGTCGGATCGCCCCCGCTACAGCGCGCGACCGGTGCCGCAGGCGTTCGTGCGGGAGGTGTCCGCCGCCGCCCGGTCCTACGGCGCCGCCGCCCGGCAGGTGCCGCGGGAGCTGCGCCCGGAATTGGCCGAAGCCGCCCGGGTCGCCTCGCTGCGCCACGCCGCCGATCCCGCATATCTGCACGAGCTGGCGGTCTGGAGCGGTCGGCACGGGACCTCGGACGGTGTCCCGGCCGCGAATACGCCGGCCCCGCGTGCCGATGACGAGATCGCCAGGCGCCGGTTCGAGTCACCGGAACTGGCCGATCCGGCCACCGAACCCGAGGCCGCCGAATGGCTGGTGATGTGCACGGCCGGCGATGACCCGCTCTCTCGGCTGCGGGCGGGGGAAGCGCTCAGCGCGCTGCTGTTGTCGGCGACCACGCTGGGCCTGTCATCCAGTCTGCAGTCCGAACCGCTGGCCATGCCCGACCTGCGCTCCCACATTCGCCGAAGCGTGCTGTTGGAGTGCGCCTACCCGCAGACGATAGTGCGACTGGGCTGGTTGCCCGCCGGCGCGGCGTCGCTGCCGCAGACGCCGCGGCGACCCGTCACCGAGGTACTCGCGACCCCTGTGGCGATCTGAGCGATCCGCGGCTAGAGCCCCGCGGCCGCCGCGATCTCGCGGGCGTGGGCGACGATCGCGTCGATGCGTTCGACGGTCGGCGTCCCCGCGGCGGCCTTGTTGCTCGGCGTATCGGCTGCGCGCCGCATCACGCCCTCGGCGATGATCGCGAGCTTCCACAAGCCCAGCACATGCCAGAAGGTGAGGGCGTCGCGGTCACGGCCGGTTTCGTCGAGGTAGGCGCGCGCCATCTCGGCTCGGTTCGGGAAACCCGGCAGTGCCGACGCCGGGAAGTCACCGCCGAGGTCCTCGCCGGGCTGGACCCAGTAGGCGAGCAGACTCCCCATATCCGCGAGGGGATCGCCGAGGGTGGACAATTCCCAGTCCAGCGCGGCCACCACCGCGCCGGTCTCCCGCGAGGTGATCACGTTGCGCAGGTGGAAGTCACCGTGCACCAATGTCGTTTCCCGTTGCGGCGGAATCGATCCGGCTAGCCGGCGGGTGAGATCGTCGAGTTCGGGCACCTCGCGGGTGCGCGAGTGCTCCCACTGCCGCGACCATCGATTCAGCTGCCGCTGCGCATACGGTTTGTGACTGGCCAGATCCGCCAGCCCCACCGCCTCGAGATCGACCGCGTGAATACGCGCCAGCGTGTGGGTCAGGGACCGGGCGATGGCCAGGCGCCGTTGCGGAGTCAGCGACTCCGCGACCTCCATGGTGTCCACGACTTGTCCGTCGACGTATTCCATCAGCACCACCGGCGCGTCGCAGACCTCGGAATCCGTTGTGACGGAAAGGATTTCCGGCACCGGAACATCGGTTCCGGCCAGCGCGGACATGATCCGCGACTCGCGCACCACATCGTGCGCGGAGGCCAGCAGCCGGCCGAGGGGTGGCCGCCGCAGCACCCAGCGGTGTCCGGCGTCGTCGCGCACCAGATAGGTGAGATTGGACTGGCCGAGACCGATCCGGGTGAAGGTCGGGGCGCCGGTCAGCCCGAACCCCAGACCGTCGATCCACCGGGTGACGGCGGCGGTGTCGATGCCCCCGGCCTGCTCCGGCGTGGCGGTCACGGTGCCGCCCGGAATGCCGCCGGGTGGCCGAGTCGCTGCCCACCGTCGACGACCATCACCTCACCGGTGATCCAGCGCGCGGCGTCGGATACCAGGAACGCGATCGCCGACCCGATATCGTCGGGTTCGCCGATCCGGTCCAGTGCGGTTGCGTCGGCCACCAGATTCTCGTGCTCGCGCCACAGAGCCTCGGCGAGCTTGGTCCGCACCACGCCGGGCGCGACGGCGTTGACCCGGACCCGCGGCGACAGTTCCAGCGCCATCTGCTTGGTGAGGTGGATGAGCGCCGCCTTGGAGGCGTTGTAGAGACCGAGGTTCGCCTCGAAACCCATACCGCCGATCGAGGCGGTGTTCACGACCGCGCCGCCGTGTTCACCCATCCAGGCCTTGGTCGCCAGCGACGTCCACAGGATCGGCGCCCACAGGTTGACGTCGAAGATCTTGGCGAACCGGCCGTGGTCCTGATCGATCACCGGGCCGAACGCCGGATTGGTGCCCGCGTTGTTGACCAGGATGTCGACGCTGCCGAACCGCTCGAGGGTGCGGTCGATGCAGCTGCGCGCGGCCTCCTCGTCGACGGCGTGCGCGGCGATGCCGAGCGCGTTGCCCTCCACCTGTGCGGCCGCCGCGTCTGCCGATTCCTGATCCCGTGAGGTCAGCACCACGTTGGCCCCGGCCGCGGCGAGGGCCTGCGCGGTCGCGAGGCCGATGCCGCGCGAGGCGCCGGTGACGATCGCGGTGCGGCCGGTCAGATCCGCGTTCGGCATATCAGTTGTCCGCCTTCACATCTCGATACTTGCGCAGTTCCTGCCGGGCCAGTGTGCGCTTGTGCACCTCGTCGGGGCCGTCGGCCAGCCGCAGCGTGCGCAGATGCGCCCACGCCATGGCGAGCGGGAAGTCGTCGGTGACACCGGCGCCACCGTGGACCTGAATGGCCCGGTCGACGATCTTCAGGGCGATATTCGGCGCGGCCACCTTGATCGCGGCGATCTCGGTGCGCGCCTCCTTGTTGCCGACGGTGTCCATCAGATAGGCGGCCTTCAGGGTCAGCAGCCGGATCATCTCGATATCGATGCGCGCCTCGGCGATCCAGTCCTGGATATTGGCGTTGGCGGCGATCGGCTTGCCGAAGGTGATGCGCGTACTCGCGCGCCGGCACATCAGCTCCAGGGCGCGTTCGGCCATTCCGATGGCCCGCATGCAGTGGTGAATGCGGCCGGGGCCGAGCCGGGCCTGGCTGATCGCGAAGCCCTCGCCCTCGCCCTTCAGCACATCTTTCAGCGGTACGCGCACATTCTCGAAATCGATCTCGGCATGCCCCTCGCGGTCCTGATAGCCGAAGACCGGCAGGCCGCGCATGACGGTCACGCCCGGTGCGTCGATGGGGACCACCATCATCGACTGCTGGCGGTGCGGCGCGGCGTCGGGATCGGTCTTGCCCATCACGATCAGCACGGTGCAGTTCGGATGCAAGGCGTTGGAGGCGAACCACTTACGGCCGTTGAGCACGTACTCGTCGCCGTCACGCACCATCGACAGTTCCACATTGGTGGCGTCGGAACTGGCGACCGCGGGCTCGGTCATCGCGAACGCCGAGCGGATCGTGCCCGCCAGCAACGGCTTCAGGTACTTCTCCTTGTGCTCGTCGGTGCCGAAGAGCGTGAAGACTTCCATATTTCCCGTATCCGGGGCATTGCAGTTGCACGCCTCCGGCGCCAGGTGGCTGCGGCCCATGATCTCGGCCAGCGGCGCGTACTCGAGGTTGGTCAGACCCGGACCCCATTCCGGGTAGGGGTGGAACAGATTCCACAGGCCCCGCCGCTGCGCCTCGGCCTTGAGCTCTTCCAGGATCGGCGGCTGGAAATGCGGATCGCCGGCGGCGCGCATCTGCTCGTCGTAGACGGCCTCGGCGGGGTAGACGTGCGAATCCATGAACTCCAGCAGCTGGGCCCGATACTTCTCGGCCCGCTCGGAGATGTCGAACATCGACATGTGATCTCCTGATCGTTGTGAAATCTGTTGTGACGCTTCAGCTCTCGTCGAGCAAGCTGCGCTGGTACCGGCGCATGCCGGCCAGCCAGCGGTCGTAGTCGGCCCCCTTGCGCCGATACATCTCGAGCACACTCGCATGCGGCAGGATCAAGAACTGCTCGGCGTCGATCGCGGCGAGTACGGCGTCGGCGACCTGCGCGGGTTCGAGCACCTCCCCGGCGGCGGTCACCGCCCGGGTGGAGGCCGCGCCGAGCCGGTCGCCGGAGTCGCGCCCGGCATACAGCAGGGGCGTGTCGACCCCCATGGGGCACAGGCAGCTGACCCGAATCCCCTGGTCGCCGTAGGTGACCGACAACCATTCGGCGAAGCCGACAGCGGCGTGCTTGGTGACCGAGTAGGTGGCCGACCCGATCTGGGTGAGAAGTCCGGCCGCGGACGCGGTGCTGACGAAATATCCTTCGCCGCGCTCGAGCCATCGGGGTACGAGCTGGGTGGCGGCGCGGATGTGCGCGCGCACGTTCACGTCGAAGGACCGGTCCCAGTCGGCCTCGGCGACGTCGAGCCCGGCCGCACCGGCGATGCCGGCGTTCGCGAAGTACAGGTCCACCGGGCCGAACGTGTTCTCCGCCAGCGTGATCAGACCGGCGATCGCCTCGGGATCGCTGACGTCGGCCCCCGCGCTCACGCAGGCACCGGGATGGTCGGCGGCCACGGCGTCGGCGACGCTCTTCGCGGCGGCCTCGTCGAGATCGGCGACGACGACTCGCGCGCCCGCTTCGGCGAGGCGGGCGGCGAGAGCGCCGCCGATGCCCCCTCCGCCGCCGGTCACGATGGCCACCTTCTGCGCAACCTGCACTGCCGTACCCCTGTCCGTGTCCGTGATGTCACCCCACCGTAGTTGAGGTTGACGTCAAGTTCAATTTCGGGTGTGCGCGGGCGCCGCACTCCGCTGTTGTAGCAGGTCCGCGCCGCGCCGGAGGGCGAAACGGCGAGTCAGGACTTGGCCGGAATACGCAGCGCGTTGACCCACAAGCGGGTCGCGGTATAGGTGAGCTCGTCCAGGTCGACCGGGCGATCGGTGTCGTCACCGGCCACGAAATGCCCGAAGGCCAGGCGGCTGACCATCCCGGAGAGCGCCCGCGAGGCGAGAAGTGGATCCAGCTCGGGATCGGCCAGCCCGCGACGTTGCAGCGATTCGATACTGCGAGCGTTGCGATCGATGAATGCCTCGGCGCGGCGCTGGCGCAGCACCCGGAATTCGGGGTCGATATTGGCCACCTGTTCCAGCAGGCCCATCAGTTTGGCGTTGCGCTGATAGGCCTCGAAGTAGGCGCGGTTGCTCGCGGCCACCACGGCGGCCGGATCGTCGGCCTCGGGAACATGCGGCATCCCCGGGTGCATCATGTCCTCCTGGGCGACCTCCAGGACCGCCGCGAAAATCTCCTCCTTGCTGGAGAAGTAGGTGTAGAAGGTGCCGGAGGAGCAGTGCGCCTCGGTCGTGATGTCGACCAGCCGGGTGTCGAGATAGCCGCTGGTCTCGAAGACGCGGCGCGCGGCGGCGATCAGCGTCGAGCGGGTACGCAATCCGCGCTCGGTGGTCGGCAATTCCCTCAGCAGGGAAGTCCGGGCCATCGACGGCGCCGCGTCCGTGCTGCGACCATCCTCGCCGAACTTTCCCATGCAGCAGTTATAGCCGACGAGGCCGATGGCGGCACGTAGGGTCTGTTGATCTTGGAAGTCATCGGAGTGGAGAGTATGTCGATATTGAGGAAGCTGTTGACGCTCGGGGCGGCAGCAGCGGCGGTTGCGCTCACCGCGGTTCCGGCGCACGCGCAACAGCAACCCGAGTACGCCCCCACCATGCTGGTGCTGGACGCCTCGGGATCCATGCGGGCTCCGGATCCCGCCGGCGGCACGAAACTGGATGCGGCCAAGGCCGCCGTGCACAGTTTCGTCGCCGCGGCCCCGGCCCGGTCGAAGGTGGGGCTGACCGTGTACGGGACCGGAACGGGATCCTCGGATGCGGAAAAGACCGCCGGATGTGCGGACGTGCGCACGCTGCACGGCGCCGACATCATCGACAGAGCGGCTCTGAATACCGCCGTCGACGGTGTCGAGGCCAGTGGATATACGCCGATCGGCGCCGCGCTGCGCACGGCCGCCGACGCGCTTCCGAAGCAGGGCCCGCGGTCGGTCGTCCTCGTCTCCGACGGCGAAGACACCTGCGCGCCACCGGATCCGTGTGAAGTCGCCCGGGAACTCGAGCGTCAGGGCGCCACGATCGTGGTGCATGCCATCGGATTCGGTGTGGACGGGCCCGCGCGCAAACAGCTCACGTGCATCGCACAGCAGACCGGCGGTACGTACACCGACGCCGCCGACGGCGCATCCCTCGAACGTGTCCTGCCCCGGGTGAGTCAGGCGGCGTTGCGCACGTACACGCCGGTCGGCGCGCCGATTTCCGGCACCACGACCTATCGGGACGCGCCGGTCGCCGGGCCGGGCCGATATCTGGACACGATCGCCCAGCACGAGACGAAGTACTACGCACTGGACGTGCCGCAGGGCGCGATGGCCTACTTCAGTGCGACGCTGGCCTTCCCGCACGTCCGGCAGAAACCGCCCGGCAACGACAACAGCGTTCTGTACCTGCGCGTCTACGGCGAGGATGGCAAGGACTGCAACGTATTCGAGTTCGAGCAGGTGGTGAACACCAGTGACGGCGTGGCACTGACCGTCACGAAGGCGTGGGACGGCGCGACGAAGACCGACTCCGGATCCGACAGCGCCGCGAACGCGTGCCGCGGCGGCGGTCGCTACTACTTCGCACCCGAGTGGCACGGCGTCGCCGACACCAGCCCGCAGCAGATGCCGATGGAGTTGCTGTTCGGAATCGAGCCCGCGGCCGGCGACCCCGGTCCGCCCGCCTCGGCCACACCGACGGCCTTTACGCCACCGGCCGGTAGTGCCGTCGCGGTCTCGGGAAGTGGATCGTTCAATGCCGCAACGACATTGGAAGGTTCCGGTAGCTATTCCGACACCTTGCAGCGCGGCGAGTTCGTCTTCTATCGGGTCGCGCTCGGATGGGGCCAGGGCCTCGCATACCGGGTGAATTTCCTCGATTCCGACAAGCGCGGACTCGACGGTCTGTCGCGGGTCACGACCACGCTGTACTCGCCGATTCGCACCGAGATCGACCACGACTTCGGCAGCTACAACGGAGAATCGGCGACGATGCCGGCCGGTGGTCCGCTGGCGACGTTGCCGGTGCGCTACAGCAATCGCACGGCCGGGGACGCCAAGAGCGCCGAACAGAGCCTGGCCGGTTGGTACTACATCGCCGTCTCGGTCAGCGCCTCGAATGTCGAAGGACTCGGTGCGCCCGTCCCGATTCGCCTGGATGTGACCGTCGGCGGGGCTGCCGAGCCCGGACCGCGGTACGAATCCGCCACGCCGGCCGGCATATTCGGTGAGCATGCCACGCAGACACCGGAGGCTTCGTCCTCGTCGAACAACGGCGGGCAATCGCGGGCGTCGGCCGCCTCGGAATCCGGCGACGGGGTGTCGCCGACGGTCGTCGCGGCCGTCATCGCCGGCGTGGTCCTCCTCGGACTGCTGCTCGGCGCGCTGGTGGTGATACGAAGCCGCCGCAAGGACACCCGTCCCTAGGGCACCGCTACCGAGGAGCCGGCGGAAATCGAGGGCCGGTCCGTGATCGCTTGCGAGTGATGACGGACCGGCTCACCTGTTCCGCCGGACCACCACGTGAGCCAGGGTTTCGAGATCGCCCCGGGCGACGCCTGACGGCAGCCCGGCGAGCGCGGAACGCAATGCCCGGTCGGCGTATTCGCGGGTGAGTTCACGCCCACCGGCGGCGGCGACCAGTTCGGCGGCGCGCGCAACGTCGGCCGTGGTCATCGGACGTGGCTCGCGGTACAGCCGGGCCAGTTCGCGGCCCGCATCGGTGTCGGAGGCCAACGCGCACACCACCGGAAACGACCGCTTCCGGCCGGCCAGATCGCTGAGCGCGGGTTTACCGGTCACCGCCGGATCGCCCCAGATGTCGATGGCGTCGTCGACCAGTTGGAACGCCAGGCCGAGATTGCGGCCGAAGGTGTTGAACGCGGCCACCGTTCGCGAATCCGCACCCGCGCACAACGCGCCCAGGGCGCAGGAACAGCCGAGCAGCACAGCGGTTTTGCCGGCCGCCATGGCCAGGTAGTCCTCGACGCTCACATCCGGGCGGGTTTCGAAATCGCAGTCTTGATATTGGCCGTGGCACAGGGTCGCGGCGGTGCGGGCCAGCCGGATCACCGCGGCGGCGCCGGCCTCCTCCGGCACTCCGCCGTCGGAGAGCACCGCGAATGCCAAGGCCTGCAACGCGTCACCGAGCAAGGTGGCATTGGTGGTGCCCCACACCCGCCAGACCGTGGGCCGGCCGTGGCGCAGTGGATCGGCGTCCATCACGTCGTCGTGGACGAGGGAGAAGTTGTGCAGCAGTTCGACCGCGGCGCCCGCGTGTACGGCATCGGCGGCCGGTGCGCCGCAGGCGGCCGCGGCGGCCAGAGTCAGTGCCGGGCGCAGCCCCTTGCCGTGGGAGCCGGCGCGCAGGTTGCCCTCGGCGTCGCACCAGCCGAAGTGGTAACCGGCCATCCGGTCGAGGGGGTGGCCGAGGGTGGCGACGGCGGCCCGCAGGACCGGCGCGATCGCCGTGCGGGCATCGGCGAGCAGGGTCGCCGCGGTGCGCGCGCCCGGGGCGGCATCGGTGGTGGCGCGTGGACGGCGCCCGGGTTCACGGGCGACCGCGCAGTCCTTGCGGTCCGCTGTGGGAAGATGTTGCGCCGGAGAGTAAGTGGTGGGTTTGGATGCTCGCATTACCGGCCCCGCTCGCTAGGGCACAGCCGCCGCGCCCGCTCCGCGTCGCGGTCGGCGGTGCGTGAAGTATTCATCGTCGCACCGGAACCCGCGGGCCGGGCGATGGCCCGGGTTGCGTTTGCGCAACGCCTGCGCCCGCGGATTCGTCGTCAGGCCAGGGGAGCGCCGTGCTCGAGTGCCTCGCGCGGCGCGCTGGTGTAGCGCGCGGCCTGATAATGGTAGTCGAAGTTGGCTCGGACGTATCGGGTGTAGCAGGTCGCGATGGTGAGGATATCGGTGCGGTCGCGGCCGGACAGTCCCGCCGCGTCGAGTTCGGCCGGCAGCGCGTCGATGCCCGCGAGCATGCGGCGCACGCATGCGGTGAGCATGCGGTCGACCACATCGACCGCACGGTCCCGGTCGAGACCGAGCTGACGTTCGGCCAGCAGCACCGAGTTGTACAGATAATCCGACGCCTCGTCGGAATCGATGGACAGAATGTCGTTGAACAGGCCCATATGTTCGACGGATGCCTCCCGGATCGCGCGCAATGCCGGCAGCGCCCGCGCGCCCGCGCACAGGTCGACGCCCTCGGCGATCTCGCTGATATCGAGAAAGACGTACAGCGCCACCGAGTCCCGCCGGTGGGCGCGGTAGTCGTCCAGATCGGGATAGCGATCGGTGAGCCGCCCGATGCTCTCCGTGTAGTAGGTCCACAGCCATGCCGAGAGTTCGGTGCGCACCGCGTGACGCCACCGACTCGAGCGTCCCGCGCACAGTTCGCGCCACAGTTCGGCGAAGGCCACCGCGAGGACCCCTGTCGGTCGGGCGCCGGGTTCGAACACCTCCTCCAGTGCGGTGATGGTCGCCAATGTCCGTGCCGGGTCGGGAATTTCGATGTCGAACTGATCGTCGACGATGAATGCCCATGCGGTGAATCTGCTCAGCAATCCCAGCGCGTCCGCCTCGGCATACGGGCACCACAGCGCGTACATGCGAGCCGGCCGGGTCCGGCGCATGCGCCGGCGGGTCGGCTCCGAGGGAACCAGATCACAACGTTCGAGCCAGGCCCACATGGCCTGCTCGGCCTCCGATTCGGCGGGATTGGCCCCCTCCGAATCGAACGGCATGAAGAACTCAGTTACATGCATCGAAACCGCCTATCTCCCAAGCAGTTTAACGCGAGTACCGCAATCCGGGCATTCGGTTTGCGATATCGGGTCGATCCCGGGTGACGACAAGACGAAGTGCCACAACGGATTCGGATCGCAACCCCTCATGCACCCCGGCTCCCGACGGATTCGACCGAACAGTGGACAGCTCGCCCGAGTCGAGCGGCGGATACGCCACCTGCCCGAGAGCATTCACCCGGCGATCGTCGACGGCCGGCACGGAAGTCTGCCCGTGCCGCCCGGCCGGGGTCGGCGCGGCGCCGTACCCCACGGGAGGACTCGGCGGGCATTCGACGGCCGCATACGTGCGTGCGTTTCGTGCTCGGCGTGCAGCCGACGAGCGATGGCGGACACCGACCTCAGCACGATCGTGGCAATCGGGCACAGCATGCCGATCGGGTCGTCGCCCTCGATACTGCGAACAACTCATGGCCCCCTCGTTTCGCCACCCTTCGCGGGCGCCGCCAAGCTTACGGCAGGCTACCCGCCCGGCGCAGCGCGAACCGGGCCGGCGAATGTCTCGGAACCTCCGGGAGGCAGCCCGAAAACCTTGCAGTTCAGCAGGTTTCGTCGGCGGTTCGCAGGGCGTCGATTCCGGTGTCGAGGGCGGCCTCCAGGAAACCGATGTCACCGGTCGCCAGCAGGATGCCGACACCACCCTGGATTCCGGCCAGCAGGGCGGCCGCGGCGCGGCCCGCGTCGAGTCGCACCGCGATCTCGCCCTGGCTCTGCATGCCGCGGATGCCGCGCTCGATGTCGCCGTGCCATCGCCGCAGCAGGGCGGCGCTCACCTGCTGGGCGCCGGGAGTGGTGCGACCCAGCTCCGACATCAGCACCGACAGGGGACAGAACCGGCCCTGCTCCCGGTACCGTTCGACCACCACGTCGCGCCAGCGCTGCCACGCCGCCCAGGAGTCCAGCGCGCCGAGATAGGGCTGCTGGTCGGCGAGCACCGCATCGGCCTCGTGCTGCGCGACCGCCAGCAGCAATTCCTCTTTGCCGTCGGGAAAGTAGTGGAAGAGCTGGCTTTTCGATGTACGGGTGCGGGCCCGGATGTCGTCGAGGGTGGCGACGGTGACTCCGCGGTCACGGATTTCGGCGGCGGCGCCCTCGATGATGCGTTGCCGGGTGGCCGCCCCCTTGGCCGTCAATGGACTCACGAGTCCATTCTATGTGTCCTCGAGTGCCAGCATGGCGATGAGCAGTTGATCCCATGTGGACGCCGGCAGCTCGTGCCCGATGCCGGGCAGGGGAAGCAGATCGGCGCCCGGGATCTCCCGGGCCATGGCCTGGCCGTTGCCGTACGGGAAGAACGGGTCGTCGGTGCCGTGCACGACGAGGGTCGGCACGGTGAGCTCGCCCAGCCGCTCCCGCCAGCGCTCGCCCGCATCGACGAAGGCCAGGTTGAGCACGCTGGAGCCCATATCGGTGGTGCGATCGACCGTGCGCCGCGCCTGCCGTCGCGCTTGCTGTTCGTCGAAACCGTATGCGCCCGAGAGCATCCGGGCTTGTTCGACGCGGTAGTCGATCACCGCGGCCCGGTCGGACCAGTCCGGAGGCGGTGTCGCGGCGAAGAAGCCCATGATCCGGTCGGAGTGGTCGGGCAGATCGGGGTCCGCGGGGCCGGGAGACGTCGGCCTGGTGTTGATCAACGTCAGGGCCGACACCCGGTCGTGGTGATCGAGCGCGGCGAGCTGACAGATCCATCCGGCCACCGAGAACCCCACCAGATGGGCTCGCCAAAGTTCGAAAAGATCCATCAGCCCCACCAGGTCGGAAGCCAAATCACGCAGGGTGTAGCCGGGAGAGCCGGTCGGGTAGGCGGTCGACCGGCCGGTGTCACGGATGTCGTAGCGCAGGACATAGCGGCCGGCGGCGGCCAGCCGGTCGCAGAACTCGTCCTCCCAGAAGAGCCCCGACGTGGACGGCAGCACCGCCGCGGGCCGTCGCCGGTCTCCGAAGGTGGACACACACAGGTCGATGTCACCGACGGCGACCAGATGCTCGGACGAGCGTTGACCATGACGCGACATGGCGACTCCTCTGCGGTTGCGTCTGTTGAGGAGACTCGTCCCGCGGCCGAAACTCATCGGTCCGGGAGTCGGTTCACCAGCGGCGGCGCCGCCCTAGGCCGCGCGGAGCTGCGGTAGACCCCATTCGGAGGCGAGCAGTTCGTGCGAGCGCAGCCTGTCCTCGTGCCGGTAGGTGACGCTGGTGACCACGAGTTCGTCGGCGCCGGTCAGCTGCTGCAGCGCCGAGAGTCGTTCGGCCACCACATTCGGCGCGCCGACGAACTGAGTGGTGACGCGATCGTGCACCAGGCGCTGCTGCTGTTCGGTCAGCGGGGGAGCGGTATCGGGATCGAGGTATTCGGCTGCGCCGGCGCCGCTGCGGATGCTGTAGACCCAATGGCCGTAGGTCGAGGCCAGATGGGTGGCGGTCGCGTCGTCGTCGGCGACCACCACGTCCGCCGACACCACCAGATACGGCCGGTCGAGAACCGCCGAGGGCCGGAAGGCGGCGCGATACGCCTCCACCGTCTCCGCGATCGTGCCGGGGGAGACGTGGTAGTTCGCCGCGAACGGCAGTCCGAGCCGGCCCGCGAGCTGGGCGCTCTCACCGCCGGAACTTCCGAACAGCCACAGCTGAACCTCGGCGCCCTCGCCCGGAACGGCATGCAGGGCAACACCTTCGGAGCTGCGGTAGTTCCCGGAGAGCAGGTCGCGGATCTCGCGGACCTGACGGCCGTAGTCCAGTGGCTTCGTCCCGGGCAGTTGCAGCGCCTCGAAACTCGCCGCCAGCCGGGTCGTATCCAGCAGCCGCCCGGGGCTGAACGGCGGCGGGATCACCACACCATCGCGCACCCGGGTCGGGCGGTCGGGCGCGGGTACGGGTTTCACCCCCGCCGAGCGCACCTCCGCGATCCGATGCGCCGAGCGCCCGAGGCCCAGATCCAGCCGTCCCGGATACAGCGCGTCGATGGTGCCGAACGCCTCGACCACCGCCGCGGAGGTGTATTGACCGGCCTGCACGGCGGCCGAGCCGACGCGGATGCTGTCGGTGGCGGCCGCGATCAACGCGATGAGGGTGGTCGGCGCCGAGGAGGCCACCGCGACGAAATGATGTTCGGCGACCCAGAATCGGCGATACCCCCACGCCTCGGCGTGACGGGCCAGATCGATGGTGTTGCGCAGCGCCTGCCGCGGTGTGGATCCGGCGCTGACGGGGGAGAGATCCAGAATCGACAACGGCACGGTCATGACGCTCGCACTCCTTCGCTGCCGAGATGCGGATGGCGCAGACCCAGATGTTCGCGCAGGGTCACACCGGTGTACTCGGTTCGGAAACTGCCCAGCTCCTGAAGTTCGGGAACGACCTTGTCGACGAATTCGTCGAGGCCGGCGGGCGTGAGATGCGGGACAAGCACGAATCCGTCGGCGGCGTCGGACTGCACGTACCGATCGATCTCCGCGGCGACCCGAGCGGGCGTGCCGACGAACTGCTGGCGCGCGGTCACCTCGATGATCAATTCGCGGATGCTCAGCTTCTCCGCGGCGGCCTTGGCGCGCCAGTCCTCGGCGATCGCGCGCGGATCCTTGGCGTGCCGGACGCGTCCGCGGGTGATGTTCGCGTTGTCGACCGGATCGATGTCGGGCAGCGGCCCGTCGGGGTCGTAGCCGGAAAGGTCACGGCCCCAGACCTGTTCGAGGAAGGCGATCGCGGTCTGCGGCCCCACCTGCTGCAGGCGGATCTCCCGGGCCCGCTCCTGCGCGTCGGCGTCGCTGTCACCGAGCACGAAAGTGGCGGCGGGAAGGATCTTCAGATCGTCGCGGCGGCGGCCGTACTTCGCGAGCCGGGTTTTGATGTCGGTGTAGAACCGGCGCCCGTCCTCGAGTTCGCCGTGGCGGCTGAAGATCGCATCGGCCTTCGCGGCGGCGAAGTCCCGGCCTTCCTCGGAATCACCGGCCTGAATCTGCACCGGATATCCCTGCGGGCTCGCCGGCAACCCGTAGACGCCTTCGATATCGAATTGCGTTCCGCGATAGGCGAATCGGGACGCCGGGCCGCCGAATACCCCGCGTTCGCGGTCGACGACCGGCGCCCCGCCGGCGCGACTGTCCCAGATCGCGCGGGTCGCGTCGACCACCTCCGCCGCGCGCACGTAGCGCTGCGAGTGGTCCAGATAGCCGCCGCGGCGGAAATTCTCGCCGGTGAACGCGTCGGAGGAGGTGACCGCGTTCCAGGCGGCCCGTCCGCCCGAGAGGTGGTCCAGGCTGCCGAATTGCCGTGCGAGTTCGTAGGGTTCGTTGAACGTGGTGTTGATCGTGCCGGCCAGGCCGAGGCGGGTCGTGACCCCGGCGAGCGCGTTGAGCACGGTGAAGGTGTCGGGACGACCGACCACGTCGAGGTCGAAGATGCGGCCGCGGTGTTCGCGCAGCCGCAGCCCCTCGGCGAGGAAGAAGAAGTCGAACAGGCCGCGCTCGGCGGTGCGCGCCAGGTGCACGAAGGAGTCGAACTCGATCTGGCTGCCCGATTCCGGCACGCTCCACACCGTGGTGTTGTTCACCCCGGGGAAGTGGGCGGCCAGGTGAATCTGCTTGCGTACCTGTTGTTTCGGCATCCTCATCCTCGGGCGAGTGCGTAGCGGTTGGCGGGGCGCGTCAGGCCGAGGCGGCCGCGCAGGCTGCGTGCTGGATGGACGAGTGCGGCGCTGAACGCGGGTATCGCCAGTGGCCGCAACACCAGACCGTCGGCGGCGCATTCGCGCCGAGTCCGGTCGAGCAGCGCGCGCAGTCCGTCGGCGGTGCCGAGGTGGCGCACGGTCGCGGCCGGGGCCGCAGGCCCCCAGGCGTCGAGCTGGTCGAGCTCCGCGTGGGCCCGGCCCTCCGTCGCGGCGAGATGCACCTCGACGTCGAGCAGGATCCGCACCTCGTCGGGCGTCCGGCCGGCCGCGGCGGCCGCGGAGCGCAGCCGAGTGCGCAGGGCGGCGG
>NZ_BDBN01000040.1 GCF_001613005.1 Nocardia nova NBRC 15556
GCCGCAGGAGCGGCCGGCTTCGGACCGGGCCTGACGGCCGGACCGGGCTTCACCGCATCGGGACGCGCTGCCGCCGCGGGGGTTTCGGCCACCGGGGCCGAATCGGCCTGCGCCGCAGCCGGAGCCGGACGGGGGCCGGGACGCGGACCCGGGGTCGCGCCACCGGCCGGCTTGGCGGCCGGACGTGCCTGGGCGGGACCGGGTTTCGCGGAGGATTTCGCGGAGCCGTTGGACGGGGCGGACTTCGCCGCGAACGACTCCCGCAGCCGACGCGCGACGGGTGCCTCCACCGTCGACGACGCCGACTTCACGAACTCGCCCTGCTCCTTGAGCGTTGCGAGTAGTTCTTTGCTCGTGACACCGAGTTCTTTAGCCAACTCGTGCACGCGGGCCTTGCCTGCCACTGCTCTCCTCACTGAGAGGTCGAGCGCGACAGTCTCTTGCTCCCCGTTCAGGGGTCAGGACGCCCGCACGACCTCGGGTTATCTTCGATGGCCGTTCATCGTTGGTACTTCACGGTGTGCTCATGAGTGCTCGTGCCTGTTCTCGACGTAGTGCTCCAGGGCTGAGATATCCAGTTTTCCGGACACTCGTAGCGCTCTGCCGAACGCTCGGCGCCGCTCTGCCATGCTCAGACAAGCCGAAACGGGGTGCAACCAGGCACCCCTCCCGGGAAGTCTGCGCCGCGGATCGGGAACGATCGCGACGACGGCGTCCCTGTCGGGAGCGCTGCCGGGCGATTGCGCCACGACCCGCAACAGATCGGCGGCCAGCTCGCGTTTCCGGCATCCGACACAGGTCCGGACCGGGCCGGGAGTTCGGGTTTTCACCCGAGCACCGACCTGGGCGGAAAGTGCGGATACCGAAGACTCGCGCTGAGCCTGTGTCCACTGTACCGCTGCCATGTCCCGATCTCCGCATCCAGCCCCTCGTTGACGCCCGCACTCGCACTGCCGTCTCGCTGCGGCCTACCCGTGCTGGGCGTGCGGCCGCTGCGATCCGGCCACGTCGGGGGCGGCGTCGGAGCGGATATCGATGCGCCAACCGGTCAATCGCGCGGCCAACCGGGCGTTCTGACCTTCCTTGCCGATCGCCAGCGACAGCTGGAAATCGGGGACCACGACCCGGGCGGCACGAGCCTCCGGATCGACGATCGTGACCGAGACAACCTTCGACGGGCTCAGTGCATTCCCGACGAAGGCGGCCGGATCCTCGGCCCAGTCGATGATGTCGATCTTCTCGCCCGCCAGCTCGCTCATCACGTTGCGCACCCGCTGGCCCATCGGGCCGATGCACGCGCCCTTGGCGTTCACCCCGGGCACCGTGGAGCGCACCGCGATCTTGGAGCGGTGGCCGGCCTCGCGGGCTACGGCGACGATCTCCACCGAACCGTCGGCGATCTCGGGCACCTCGAGCGCGAACAGCCGGCGCACCAGATTCGGGTGGGTGCGCGAGAGCGTGATCTGCGGGCCGCGCGCGCCCCGGGAGACGCCGTAGACGTAGCACTTGATGCGATCGCCGTGCTCGTAGGTCTCGCCGGGTACCTGCTCGGCCGGGGGGATCAGGCCCTCGGCGCCGCTGGCCTCGCTGCCGATGCGCACCACGACCGTGCCGCGGGCGTTCATCCGGGCATCGCGCTGGACGACGCCGCCGACGATATCGCCCTCGTGCGTCGAGAACTCACCGAAGGATTTCTCGTTCTCGGCGTCGCGCAGGCGCTGCAGCACTACCTGGCGGGCGGTGGTGGCGGCGATGCGGCCGAAGCCCTCCGGGGTGTCGTCCCATTCGGAGACGACATTGCCGTCGGCATCGGTCTCGGTGGCCATCACCCGCACCACGCCGGTCTTCTGATTGATGTCGATGCGTGCGTTGGGCTCGTGGCCCTCGGTGTGCCGATAGGCGGTCAGCAGAGCCGACTCGATCGCGGAGAGCACTGTCTCCATCGAGATTCCCTTATCGGCGACGATCGCACGCAGGGCTTCGATTTCGATGTTCATTCCACGATCCCTTCGGTCGGCGCAACTTCTGTGTGTTCTCCCCGGGCGGCGTGTTCTCCCCCGGCGGCGGATGCGGCCGGATCGACTGCCTGATCGGTGGCGCCCGGTTCCGGGCGGCCCGCGGCCACGCCCCCGGCCAGTTCCATTTCCGCCGCACCGGGTGGGGAGAACTCCACCTGGACGACCGCGGATTCGATATCCGCCAATGCCACGCTCACCCGGCGGGGCGCGCGCTTACCGCCCAGCACCAGGGCCACGTCGGTGTCGGTGCTCGCGCCGACGCGGGCGTCGAAGGTGGACGCGCCCTCGGGGGCCTGCGCGCCCGGCCGCATCCGCACCCGCACCTTGCGGCCGCGAGCCCGTCGCCAGTGGCGCGGGGCCGTTAGCGGGCGGTCGACACCCGGAGTGGTGACTTCCAGCAGATAGGGGGTTTCGCCGAGATCGGCGGCGTCGTCGAGCACTTCCGAGATCTCGGAACTGACTTCCGCGATCGTGTCCAGATCGACGGTCTCGTCGCCGTCGACGGTCACCGTCACCCGCGCCTGCGGCCCGCCCGCGGCCGTGATGTGCACGCCCTCGAGGTCGAGCCCTCGGCGTTCGACGAGCCCAGCAACGAGCTGGCTCACCCTTTCCTCGGTCGGCATCGGCATATGGGGCGGCTCCTGGTTCAGTTGTGACGCGGTATTGGTCCTGGTACGGCATGGTCGGCGCGCATGTCCCGCGGATTGTTCCGCCGGAGGTCTAGCGTAACGCGCTGCAAGAGTGTAAAGGACCAGCCAACCCGGTCGAGTCGGCCCGGGGCAGGTTCTGCTGCGCGCCCACGGTCCGCCGGACGGTCTCGGGTGCGCCGGAACGGAGCGGCCGCCGGGCCCCAGCGCTTCCGTCCGGAAGCATCCCTCGGCGGGTCCGACGGCGACACGCGGGCGTGCACCGCCGGCGGCACCCGGGCTCAGCAGGGCGGACGGACGACCGTCCCGGCCGCGAACGAGCGCGAGTGAGGCATGTCGGCGGGCTGGGCGCGAGGGCGCGTGATGATCACTGGCACGATGTAGGCGTGCCCAGCCGTCTCGATGTGATTCCGGTGCCGCCGGATCGGACCGTTCCCCCACGCCTCGACCGCCGCTCGCTGTTGCGCTCGGCCGGAGGTGGCGTGGTCGCGCTCGTCGCCGTGAGTGCGGTCGCGGCCTGTTCGGACGACAAGCCGTCGGTACCGGATGTGCTTGTGTCGCAGGAGGAATCGGCGCGTACGGACGCCGTGTGGGCGAAGGCGGCCATCGCCGCCGCACCGGAGCACACCGCCGCGCTGACCGTCGTCGCCGCCCAGCGCGCCCAGCACGCCGACGCGCTGCGCACCGAAATCGACCGCGCGGTAGGCGTATACGGCGACGGCACCAAGCCGAAATCCGCGACTCCCCCCGTCGCCGAACCGCCCGCCCCCACCCCACCGCCGAGCGTCGCCGCGCTGCGGGCCCGGCTGACGGACTCCCAGCACTCCGCGGCCGAGCTGGCCGCGACCCTGTCCGGATATCGGGCCGGACTGCTCGCCTCGATCAGCGCCTGCTGCGGCGCCCACGTGGCGGTGGTGCCGGCGTGAGCGGTCAGGCGCGCAGGCGGCAGCGCAGCATCACCACGCAGCGCCCCGCACACGCCGGAAAGGACACAGCGTGAGTACCGATCAGCAGGCGCTGCTCGACGCGCTGAACGCCGAATACACCGCGGTCTACGCCTACGGCCTCATCGCGGCCTACGCGTCCCCGGAGCGCGCGAAGGTCGTCGCCGAGTTCACCGCGGCCCACCGTGCCCGCCGCGACGCCACCGTCGACGCACTGAAGGCGGCCGGTGCGAGTGTTCCGGCACCCGCCGCCGCCTACACCCCGCCGTTTCCGGTCGACGATCCCATCCCGGCGGCCAAACTCGCCGTCACCGTGGAGACCGACACGGCGGTGGCCTGGCGCGCGGTCGTGGAACACTCCACCACCCCGGATCGCCGCCGCATCGGCATCGAGGCCCTCACCGAATGCGCCGTCCGCCTGGCCACCTGGCAGTCGATTCTGGGCGTGAATCCCGCGACCACACCGTTCCCGGGCCAGCCCTGAGCCTGAGCAGCGGCCTGAACACCGGTAGGTCCTGCCTTCCGTTGCCGTAGCGCGAGTCGCCGGCCGGATGCACCCGGTCGCAGCGACCGGGTGCACTCGGACGATCAGCCGCGAATCTTCGCAAGCACGGTATCGACGGCCGCGTCCGCCGGGATGTCCTCGGATTCGCCGGTGAAGCGGTTACGCAGCTCCACCTTGCCGTCGGCCCAGCCCCGGCCGATGACGAGAACCCAAGGCATGCCGAGCAATTCGGCATCCTTGAACTTGACGCCGGGTGAGGCGGTGCGGTCGTCGAACAGGACGTCCACGCCCTGGGCGTCCAGACCGGCGACGACCTCCTCGGCTCCGGTGCGGGCCGCCTCGTCCTTGTTGGCGATGACGACGTGCACATCGAAGGGGGCGACCTCGGCCGGCCAGCGCAGCCCCTTCTCGTCGTGCATCTGCTCCGCGATCACCGCGACCATCCGGGAGACGCCGACCCCATAGGAACCCTGGACGAGCCGGACCGGTTTGCCGTTCTCACCGAGCACATCCACCTCGAAGGCGTCGGTGTACTTGTAGCCGAGCTGGAAGATGTGCGCGATCTCGATACCGCGCGCCGAGTGCAGCACACCGCGGCCGTCGGGCGAGGGGTCGCCGTCGCGCACCTCGGCGGCCTCGATCGTGCCGTCGGGGGTGAAATCGCGGCCCGCGACGAGTCCCACGACATGTTTGCCGGAGGCGTCGGCGCCGGTGATCCACGACGTGCCGGTCACCACGCGCGGGTCGACGAGATAGCGAACACCGTTGTCCAGCAGCGCCTTCGGGCCGATGTATCCCTTCACCAGGAACGGATTGGCGGCGAAGTCCTCGTCGGTGAGCAATTCCACCTCGGCGGGCTCGAGACTCGCGCCCAGCCGCTTGGCGTCGACCTCGCGGTCACCGGGCACGCCGATGCCGACGATCTCGGATTTGCCGTCGGGGTGGCGCAGCTTCACCATGACGTTCTTGAGCGTGTCGGCGGCGGTCACCGGGCGGCCGTACCGTTCGGCGATACCGGCGTCGTTGGCCCAGTCGACCAGGGACGCGATGGTCGGCGTGCCCGGCGTGTCGTGCACGACGGCGGCCGGCTGCCCCTCGATCGGGATCTCCGGCGGCGCGGGCGTCACCACGGCCTCCACATTGGCCGCGTATCCCGATTCGCGGCAGGTCACGTAGGTGTCCTCGCCGATCGGGCTGCTGGCCAGGAATTCCTCCGAGGCACTGCCGCCCATCGCGCCGGAGGTGGCGGCGACGATCACGTATTCGATCCCGAGCCGGGCGAACATCCGCTGATATGCCTGGCGGTGTGCGGCATAGCTGGCCTTCAGGCCGTCCTCGTCCAGATCGAAGGAGTACGAGTCCTTCATGACGAATTCGCGTCCGCGCAGAATTCCGGCGCGCGGCCGTTCCTCGTCGCGGTATTTGGTCTGAATCTGGTAGAGCGTGACCGGCAGATCCTTGTAGGAGTTGTATTCACCCTTGACCGTCAGGGCGAACAATTCCTCGTGGGTGGGTCCGAGCAGCATGTCGGCTCCCTTACGGTCCTGCAGGCGGAAAAGGCTGTCGCCGTATTCGGTCCAGCGGTTGGTGGTTTCGTACGGCTCGCGCGGCAGCAGCGCGGGCAGCGAAATCTCCTGGCCGCCGATCGCGTCCATCTCCTGGCGCACCACGTCCTCGATCTTGCGCAGCACCTTCAAACCCAGCGGCAACCACGAATAGACGCCCGGCGCGATCCGGCGCACATATCCGGCGCGGACCAGAAGCTTGTGACTGGGCACCTCGGCGTCGGCGGGATCGTCGCGCAGGGTGCGCAGGAACAGGTGCGAGAGACGGGTGATCACGGATGCACAGACTAGCCGCTGCTGCGTGGATGCCTGCAGGGCATTACCGTATCGGCTCGTGCTGGTGATTCTGCCTCCTTCCGAAACCAAGTCCGACGGCGGAAATCTCGGTCCGCTCGATCTGGATTCCCTATGGTTACCGCAGCTCACCGCGGTGCGGGACAAGCTGATCACCGAGCTGATCGAATTGTCCGCGAACCCGGAGGCGGCACGGGTGGCATTGGGGCTGGGAAAGGCGACCGGCGCGGGCGCGGAAGGTTTGCAGACCGCGCTCGCCCGCAACGCCACGCTGCGGACCGCCGCGACCGCACCGGCGCTGCGGCGCTACACCGGCGTGCTCTACGACGCGCTCGACGCCGGTTCGCTGACCAAGACGCAGCGCGCTCGCGCCGAGGCGCGGCTCGCGATCGGCTCGGCGCTGTTCGGGATCGTGCGCGCGGGGGATGCGATTCCGGGGTATCGGCTGTCGGGCGGTTCGAAACTGCCGGGCCTGCCGACGCTGGCGTCGTTGTGGAAACCGGTGCTGGCCCCGGCATTGCGGGAGGCGACGGCCGGTCAGCTGGTCGTCGATCTGCGTTCGGGGACCTATCAGCAATTGGGGCGACTGCCCGGCGCGGTGACCGCGACCGTACTGACCGAACGCCCGGACGGCAGCCGCACGGTGGTGAGCCATTTCAACAAGCATCACAAGGGGCTGCTGGCACGGGCCCTGGTGTCGACTCGCGCCGAGCCCGGCGATATCCGCGCACTGGCGCGGATCGCCGAAAAGGCCGGGCTGCGTGTGGAAATCGCGTCGTCGAGCGAACTGCTGGTCCTCACGTGAGTGAATTCTCGGTGACCGCCGACGTAATTCGAGCCGAATAGCGCCTGCCCAGCCACGGGAACAATCGCCGGAAAATACCCCTCCACCAGCGCATTTCATCGTCATCGGGCCGAAACACGGTGGCACGGAACGGGCATTCCGGCTCGCTATCGTAATTTCCGGCGCGGCCGGCCGACCGCTGCCGTTGGGATGCGATTGGGCGAGGAGTTCGGCGTGGGTGACGCCACCGACCGTGAAGAAAAGGCACTGCGTCAGTTGACCGATCGGCTGGTCGGCCATTACGGCAGCAGCCATTCCCCGGAATTGGTAGAGGAAATGGTCGGCCAGGTGCGCCGTCGCTTCGACGGCCACGCCGTCCGCGATTTCGTGCCGATTCTGGTGGAACGCATCGTGCGCCGCGAATTGCAGCACACCCCACCGCAGCCCAAGGCCGACGACCGTTCGCACGAACTCGACTACGCGGATGCGCCGGTTGTTCCGGAGCGGGTGTCGGCGCCCTCGATCGAGGAGGACGCCACCGACGCCGCGCCCACCGAAGTCGCGCCTACCGACACCGCGCCTGCGCCTACCGAAGTCGCGCCTGCGCCCGCCGATGACGTGCCCGCGCCCGCCGATGCGACCTCCACGCCCGCCGACGCCGCGTCTGCCGATGACATGCCCGCGCCCGTCGATCACGTCCCGAGCGCCGTCGCGGAATCGGCGACCGAAACCGTCGCGGAAGACGCCGGTGCCTCGGAACCCGTACCCGGCGCCGCAGATTCGCCGCGCCCCGGCGACATCGCACACAGCAGCGACCCCGCCGCCGAATCCCGCGCCGAGTCCTGGCCCGCCGACGCGACCGGCTCCCAGCAGCCCGCGCCGGGCACCGATCGCCCCGCATCCGCCGACAGCGGAGACGCAGACGCCGACCTGCCAGACGCCGACGTCATCGAAGGCAGTACAGGCCAACGCGATTCGCTTCCCGCCGCAGCCGCTGAGGCTGCCGTCGCATCCGGCCACTCCCCCGTCGAACCGACGGAACCGGAGATCGTGGCCGCCACACCGTCCGCGAGTGACGCTGCAGCAGAACCGGAACCGGAGCGCGCGGCCGCGACGAGCCCGGCCTCCTCCAGTGGAGCGCGCACAGCGGGCCTGGCAACCGCATTGCGAGAGCCACGGGTCCTGGCCGTAGCCGCCGCGGTGGTCGTCGTAGTCGTCGTGCTCGTTGTGGCCTTCGGTTTTCGCGGCGGCGACAGCGGCTCCCCCGCCCCGGCTCCCGCGCTGATCACCGCGCACGGCGTGGTCGGGTCGGAGAAGATGGGCTTCTTCACCGATCCCCGCGTGGTGGACGCACTGGCGCACAAGGGAATTCGGCTGGAGGTGGACCCGGCCGGATCGCGGCAGATCGCGACGTCGGTGAAGCTGGACGGCGACGACTTCGCCTTTCCGTCGAGCAGCCTGGCCGCCGAACGAATTCAGCGCGAACGCGGGATCACAGCGAAATACACGCCGTTCTCCTCGCCGATGGTGGTCGCCAGTTTCCGGCCGATCGTGGACCTGCTCGCACGCGCGGGAATCGCCCGTCCGGGGACTGTGCCCGCCTTCGATATGCGGCGGTATCTCGATCTCACGCAGCAGGGCACCCAGTGGGATCAGCTGGAGGCCAACACCTCCTATCCGGTGCGCAAGAACGTGTTGATCTCGACCACCGATCCGCGGACCTCCAATTCGGCGGCGATGTATCTGGCGGTGGCCGCCTACGTCGCCAACGACGACGCGATCGTGCAGGGTCCGGCCGCAGAGAATTTCGTGCTGTCGAAGGTGTCGCGGCTGTTCACCAAACAGGGGTACACCGAGAATTCCAGCGCGGGTCCGTTCGGCGAATACCTCACTGCGGGAATGGGTCCCACGCCCATGGTGTGGGGCTACGAATCGCAATTCGTGGAGGCCGCCGTCGCCGGCAAGCTGCCCGCCGACGCGGTGATGCTGTACCCGTCTCCGACGGTCCTGTCCCGGCACACGCTGGTCCCGCTGACCGCCACCGGCGACCGGGTCGGACAGCTGTTGAGCACCGATCCCGAACTGCAGCGCCTGGCCGCCGAGCACGGCTTCCGTACCGCCGATCCGTCCCAGTTCGGCGCCGTCACCGCTGAACACCACATTCCGGTCGCCCCGGATGTGGTCGACGTCGTCGACACTCCGACCTACGACACCCTGGAACACCTTCTCGACGGGGTCGCGCGCTCCTACAACTGATCGCGCACCGCGCGCCGAGCCGATCGAAAGGCAGGTCGCCGCTTCGCCGGACCGTCGCCCCGCCGTGGTAGTAATGGCCCGTGGCTACCGATGGCGTGGATCCCGACCTGGTCGAACTGGCGACCAAGCTCTTCGAGCTGGCCCGCACGGGCGAAGCCGCGACGCTCGCGGCGTATATCGACGCGGGCGTCCCGGTGAATCTGTGCAACGACAAGGGCGACACCTTGCTGATGCTGGCCGCCTACCACGGGCAGCAGGCGGCCGTGACAGCACTGCTCGAACGCGGCGCGGACCCCGATCGCGCCAACGACCGCGGCCAGACCCCGGCCGCGGGAGCGGTGTTCAAAGGCGAGGACGACATCCTGAAGGCCCTGCTGGCGGCCGGAGCCGATCCGGACGCGGGCACACCGTCGGCTCGCGAATCGGCGACCGTCTTCGGCAGGACCGAATTACTGGAACTGTTCGATCGCCGCTGAGACGCGCGCGCCGCCAAGACGGCTACACCTGCTGCGCTTCCTCCTGCGCGTGCTGGGCTTGGGCGAGTTGTTGCGGCGTGTAGCGCAGAGTCAGCACCAGCAGGCCGATGATCACGGCACCGATCGCGCAGATGAGCAACACGAAGGTGTAACCGCTGGACAGCGCCGCCACCTCGGTGGGCGTCAGATTCGAGGTCCGATCGGTCCGGCCGCCGAGTGAGAGCGTGCGCGAGGCCGCCAGCGGCGTCAGCAGGCCGACCGCGAACGGGGTGCCGAGGGTGAGGATCATCTGGCCGATCGCCGACAGCGGGCCGACCTCGTTCACCGGTACGCCCACCAGCAGGCACAGCGGCCCGACCACGATCACGAAACCGATCGCCATACCGACCACCGCCAGCAGCACCAGCAGCGTCGGCAGATATTCGACGTAGCGATCCAGGGTGGATCCGAAGAACAGGGCCCCGGCCAGCACCGTCGCCGCACCGGCGAGCAGCCACCGCGGCCGGATCATCAACGCGGCCTTGGACGCCACGCCGGTGCCGATGCCGGCGCCGATCGTGAACGGGATCGAGGCCAGACCCGCGACGAGCGGGCTGTAGCCGACGACGTTCTGCAGGAACTGCGCGACGAAATAGGTCATCGCGCCGAGGACGCCGGAGCCCAGCAGCAGGGCGATGAACGTGATCGAGCGGTCACGATCACGGAAGAGGGTGAGCGGCAGCAGCGGATTGACGGCGGACCGTTCGGCCAGCACGAACGCCACCAGCAGCAGCAATCCGGCGATCAGCGCGCCGATGACGTACGGGCTGGTCCAGCCGAGATCGGGGCCCTCGGTCGCGCCGAACACCACACCGACGCAGCCCAGGGTGCCGAGGAAGGCACCGCGCACGTCCAGGGGCAGTCGATGGTGGGCCGAATCGTGCAGCTGGAACGCCGCGCCCAGGATGATCAACAGTCCGATCGGCACGTTGATCAGGAAGATCAGCCGCCAATTCCATTCGGCGAGGGCGCCACCGACGACGAGACCGCCGACCGAACCCACGCCCATCATCGACCCGAAGATGGCGATCGCCTGATTGCGCGGCGGTCCGGGCGCGAAGGTACTGACCACCAGCGCCATCGCCACGGGTGCGGCGATCGCGGCGCCGGTGCCCTGCAGGGCCCGCGCGCCGATCAACATGGCCTCGTTCTGCGCCAGCCCACACAGCAGTGAGGCGAGGGTGAAGAACGAAACACCGAGCAGCAGCATCTTTTTGCGACCGAACGAGTCGCCGAGGCGCCCACCGAGCAGCATCAGCCCGCCGTAGGTGAGGCCGTAGGCGGTGACCGTCCACGCACTGCCGGAACTGGTCAGGCCGAGATGGCGTTGCAGGGCCGGCAGCGCCAGGATCACGACCGTGCCGTCCAGCACGACCATCAACTGCAGGCCGGACAGGACCAGGATCGGCAGCCCGAAGGCCCGCTTCGTCACCGGATATTGCATCGTCGCAGCGGGGTTATCGAGCACAGTGACTCACTGTAACGGATATCGGCACCGGCCAGCCCAACGCGTACTCGCGCTTTCCGCGGGTCGCTCGAGCGGGCTGTGCCCCTGTCCCGGGCACGCACCGCGGGCCTAACCGGCCTGCTCGACGGCATCCGGCGCGCCCGCGGTGAAGCCCGCGGTCGGGCCGACGACGATGATCGCCGGCGGCCGGATGCCCTCGGCGCGGACGCGTTCGGCGACCGTGGACAGATCCGCGCGCACGATCCGCTGCGTGCGCAGGCTGCCCTCCTGCACGACGGTGACGGGCGTATCGGCGGCGCGGCCACCGTCGACGAGTGCGGCGGCGAACTTCTCGATGCGTTCCACCCCCATCAGCAGCACGAGGGTGCCGCGCAACCGGGCCAGAGCCGGCCAGTCCACCAGCGAATCCGGGTGATCGGGCGGAATGTGCCCACTCACCACCACGAATTCGTGGGTGACACCGCGGTGGGTCACCGGAATGCCGGCCAGCGCCGGCACCGAGATCGCGGAGGTGACACCGGGAACCACGGTGACCGGGACCCCGGCGTCCACGCACGCCTCGAGTTCCTCGTAGCCGCGGCCGAATACGTACGGGTCGCCGCCCTTGAGCCGGACCACGAATTTGCCGGCCTTGGCGCCCTCGACGAGGGCGGTGTTGATCGCCTCCTGCGCCATCGCCCGGCCGTACGGGATCTTCGCCGCGTCGACGACCTCCACATGCGGTCCGAGTTCGGCCAGCAGTTCCGGCGGCGCCAGCCGGTCGGCGACGACCAGATCGGCGCGGGCCAGCAGCCGGCGGCCACGCACGGTGATCAGATCGGGGTCGCCCGGCCCGCCGCCGACCAGCGCGACACCCGGCGCCACGGGCTCGGAGTCGTCGATGACCACGCCCGATTGCAGGGCTTCCAGCAGCGCGGTCCGCACCGCGGCCGAACGACGGTGCCGTCCACTGGCCAGCACCGCGAGCGTCAGCCCGTCGTAACGGGCGCTGGCCGGAGTCACGGCGGTGCCGAGCCGGGCATTGTCGGCGCGCACGCAGAAGATGCGGCGGCGGGTGGCCTCCTCGACCACGGCGGCATTGGTCTCGGGCTCGTCGGTGCAGGCGATCGCGTACCAGGCGCCGTCGAGATCACCGTCGGCGTAGGCCCGCTGGGAGATGCGCAATTGACCGGAGGTGGCCATCGCCTCCACCGCGGGAGTGACCGTCCGGCTGATCACCTCGATATCGGCTCCGCTCGCGATGAGCAGTCCGAGCCGGCGCTGGGCTACCGAGCCGCCACCCACGACGACGACGCGGCGGCCGGCCAGATCGAGCCCGACGACATAGTTCGGGTCACCGGATTGCTGGTCGTCTGTCGTATTCGGCACAAGGTTTCAGCCTACGGCGTGGCCGGGTGAACTCCGCAATCACCCGTCGCGACGTCGCAGGCCCGGAAGATCAGGGCTTCCAGGTGATCCGGCCGCCCTGGAAATCCTGGGCCTTGCCGCCGTTGTAGTCGTACTCGTCGCTGGTGGGCAGGCCGTAACGGCCGCGGTCGGCGTTGTTGCCGTTCCAGATGCCGAGGATCGAACCCCAGACCGGGTGCGCGCCGGTACTCGCCGACCAGAAGATCACGCCGCCGGGGAATTGGTTGAAGCGGGCCTTGCCGTCCTTGCCGGCCTGGGACTCGTCGGTGAGCGGGAAGCCGAGGGCGCTGTTCTCCCAGCCCATCGAACCCCATTTGTCGCGGATCAGGCCGCAGATCGCATGGGCGTCGGTACCCACGGACCAGTAGATCGAGCAGCCGCGGTCGAACACCTGGAATTTGCCGCCGTTGGCGTCGGATTCCGGCCCGGTCGGGTTGCCGAAGAAGGCGCCGCCGCCGGCGCGGTCGTATTCCTTCTCGATCGCCCCGCCGACGTCGAACGCGCCGACCGGACGGGCAGCGGCGACACCGGCACCCGTGCCGGTGAGCAACGCCAGTGCGGCGGCACCCGCGGCTGCCGCGCGCATCCCGGACCGGCGCGTTGTGCGTCTACTCTGTCTGCGACCTGACGAAGCCAAGAGAAACTCCCTCTACCTGCGAAGTTGGCGCGACGGAAGCTGCCGCTCCCGCCATCCTGCAGGGGTTACACCGGCTCTGCAACGCTCGCCGTATCACAGTCGAGACTCATCTCACAAAATCACACGAGGTGAATTCGGTCGCATCAGAGCCGGCCGTTGATCCGTTCCGGGGTCACCCGCACGACCACTCGCTCGGCGTCGTCGACGGAGGCGGGATTGAATTCGATATAGGGCAGGCCGGTGTATTTCACCGACAGCCGATCGGGCAGAGCCTTCTCCGGATCGGGGACGACGGTGGCGGTGCCGCGGATCTCGGCGTAGACGTACGGATTGTCCGGCGGGTTGATCATGATCGTCACCCGCGGGTCGCGCACCACGTTCTTGTACTGCTGACGCGACACGGTGGTGGAGTACACCAACTCCTCCCCCTCCCGCAGCAGCCAGGTGACGGTCAGATGCGGCTGCCCGTCGCGGCCGATCGTCGCGAGCGTGGCGAAAACCTTTGTGTCGTCGAGGATCTTCTTCAGGTCGTCGGAGAGTTCTACACCCATGCCACGGCACAACCCGCTGCCACGCACACTCATTCCCACCGGCCGTCGTTCCGTCACGGTGTGTTCGGCACGGTTCTATGCTGCGAACATGCGACGAGCCGTGCTGCAGGTTCTGACGGTGCTGGTGACGGTCGCGGTCGCCGCCGCGGTGGCCGCCACCGCGTACGCGGCCGACCCCTACCGCGCGAGCGGCCCGACCGAGGCCCGCTACCTGGAACCCGGCCCGTGGCAGGTCACCGAGCACTACGAATTCGGCTGCTGCGACAGCACCGGCGCCGCCTACGACATCTGGTATCCGACCGATGTGGCCGCGCGTGGCCCCCGTCATCCGATCATCACCTGGGGTAACGGCACGGCCGCCCAACCTCGCCAGTACGCCCATCTGCTGCGGCATCTGGCCTCGTGGGGGTTCGTGGTGATCGCGACCGAGAATCGCAGTACCGGCACGGGCGTCGATATTGCCGGGGCGGCGCGATACCTCGTCGAGCGGGCCGCCGATCCGGCGAGCGTGTTCCACGATCGGCTCGACACCTCGGCGATCGGCGCCGTCGGTCATTCCCAAGGTGCCACCGGGGTGCTCAACGCGATGATCGATTCCGGCGGGCTGATTCGCACCGCCGTGCCGATCGAGTTGCCCGCCCAGTCGTTCTGCTCGAACAGATTGAGCTGCACCGACACTCGCCGCCTCGGCGGCGGTTCGGTGTTCTTCGTCAACGGCTCCGACGACGCGCTGATCTCCCCCTCGCAGAAGCTGTGGGCACTTCCGGGCCTGCAGTCCAACCAGGACTACTACGAGGCCACCCCGGGATCGGTGACGAAGGTGTGGGGCACGTTGGTCGGCCCCAATCACAACGATGTCCAAGGGCAACCGGACTGCGCCCGGGCCTCGTCGCCGTGTACCGCGGGCGTATACGGCTATCTCGGCTATCCGACCGCGTGGCTGGTGGCCCGGCTGTGGGGATGCGCCGGGGCGGCGGCCGCCTTCGCCCCCGGCACCGGGGAGTTCTACGCCCCGAATCCGCACTGGGCCAACCAGATCGGCGCCGCGGCCGGCTGACCTCACTCCCCGGGCGCGTCCTGGATCCAGTGGAAGCCGCGGCTGCGCTGCGGGAAGGCGTCCGGGTCCTGACGCCGGAAGGTCACCGTCACCGGATGTCCGTCCAGTTCTCCGGTGAAACGCAGCCGGTCCGGGCCCTGCTGGTCGTACGCGAAGCCGCCGGCGGTCACGGAGTGCCCCGCGGTGGCGGGCACGGCATGCAGGTCCAGGCGATGGGCGCCGGTGTCGACCCGCACCTGCATGGGCACCAGCGTCCCGTCCATCCGCTGATACTGCATGACGCCGGCGAGGTCGAATACCGCGCGCTGCCACCGGTCCGGGTCCGTGAGCAGCGGCGGAACCGGCTGCCCGTCGCGACTGAATTCGTCGACCTGCCAGATGCCGTACAGCGGCGGTTTCGTCCGGCCCGGACCCTCGTCCCACAACTGCAGGCTCACGTGGGTCAGGGCCACCGCCACCCAGACCCCGATGCCGACCTGCACCAGAGCCGCGATCCATCGTGCCCGGCGGGTGCGGAACGGGTACGGCGCCGTGGAGCTCGCGACCGGGCGATCGAGTACCAGCACATCCAGTAGCCGCCGCGCCTGCGGCGCGAGCAACACCATCGACATCAGCATCAGATGTCCGGACAGGATCTTGACCGGCACGTCGAAGGTCATGTTGAGCACGAAGACCTGCGCCATGCTCACCAGCGTCAGCATCGCGCCCACCGTCGCCGTGCGCGGAACGAACAGCAATATCCCGGCCAGCAATTCCGCGGAACCGAGCAGGATCTCGTAGGCCGGGCTCATCCCGACCTGATTCCACAGCACCCCCATCGGGGTCAGATTGCCGTACGGCTCGAGCAACGTCGACAGCATCGGTTCGGGCATCTGGGTGGGGATGACCTTGGCGAACCCGTAGTTGAGCATCTGACCGGCCACACACAACCGGAGGAACAGCAGGAACCATCCGGCCAGGCGCCGGTAATCGGTGCGACGGCGGTCCAGCAACGTCCAGATCAGCGTGCCAGCGAGGGCGACGACCAGGATGCAGAACACCAGCACCCACAGAATCGTCTGATCACCGCTGCCGTTGGGACTCAGCACCGGATGCACTCCGAAGACCGTGCGCCCCACCCACTCGAGCACCGGGCGCAGCAAGCGTGGTTGCCACAGCACCGCGTCGGCGTCGAGCCGGCGGCCGAACCAGCCGGTGAAGGCGAAGACGATCTGCGGATAGATCAGGCAGTACAACCCGAAGTACAGGAACGTGAACCGAAAGGCCAGCCGGGTGAGCGGTTTCCAGCCCGCCGCCGTCTCGGATTCGTGCTCCAGCTGCGACGGTTCGGCCTGCGCCACCATGACACTCACTACCCACTCCTCTCCCCGGATGCTCCGGCGCACAGGCAGTGCCGCCGGCGCCGAAGCGACCGGGGTGCGCGGATCGGTGCCCGACGTTACGAGGGCCTGCGGCGAAAGTCCTCAGGGCCGGACCCCGATTCGGCGGTACTCCGCGCGGCGTACGTGGCAGCACGAATGTCAGGGTTGGTGGTCCCCGCACCGTTCGCGCGCACTGCGGGCAAACCGGGTCCCGGTCAGCGGAACGGCGAAAAATTCGCCGCCGATTTCGCGCCACCGCGCATTAGAACGCGTTACATTTCATCCACACGCCGCCCGCACCGGGCCGGATATTGCCGTGCCGGTGCGTAAAGAGTTGGCGCACAGACATTTTCATCCCGTCAGGAGGTCCGCAATGTCGGGCGAATCCGATACCGACCCCGGGCAGCGGCGGCAGCTGACCACCAGCGCTCGCGATCTCGACGACCTCGCCGAGCGACTCACCCGGTGGCTGGCCGGCAAGCTCACCGGCACCACCGCGCCGGTGGTCACGGGGCTGTCGCGGCCGCAGGCGGGCGGCATGTCCAGCTCCTCGGTCATGTTCGAGGCTAGCTGGGAGCGCGACGGCCGCACGGAGACCGGCTCCTACGTCGCACGGATGCCACCCGAGGAGGGCTCGTTCCCGGTCTTCGAGACCTACGACCTCGACACCCAGTACGCGGTGATGGCCGGCGTCGGCGCGCACAGCGATGTGCCGGTGCCGCGACTGTGCTGGTTCGAGCCGGACGAATCCGTGCTCGGCACACCGTTTTTCGTGATGGAGCGGATCAACGGGCGGATTCCGGAGGACAATCCGCCGTACGTGTTCGTCGGCTGGGTCTTCGACGCCACGCCACAGCAGCGGATGCGGATCACCCACGCCACGGTCGACATCATCGCGAGGGTCCACGCCATCGCCGACCCGGCCGCGACATTCCCCGCCCTGGCCGGCGCGGGCTCGTCGCTGCGCCGGCATTTCGACGCCCAGCGCCACTGGTACCGGTGGGCGCTCGCCGACGACGGCTATCGAATCCCGTTGCTGGAGCGCGGTTTCGACTGGCTCGAACAGCACTGGCCCGCCGATCCGGGGCCCGACGTACTGAACTGGGGCGACGCCCGGCCGGGCAACATCATCTTCGACGAATTCGACCCGGTCGCGGTCCTGGACTGGGAGATGGCCACGCTCGGCCCGCGGGAACTCGACGTGGCGTGGCTGATCTTCATCCATCGCTTCTTCCAGGACATCGCCACCCGCTTCGACCAGCCCGGACTGCCCGACTATCTGCGCCGCGACGACGTGGTCGCGCGCTACGAGGAGCTCACCGGCCACCGTCTGCGGGATCTGGAGTGGTACCTGGTCTACGCCGCGCTGCGGCACGGCATCGTGATGGCGCGCATCAAACGGCGGATGATCCACTTCGGCGAGGACACCGACACCGACGACCGGGACGATTACGTGATGCACCGAGCGGCCCTCGAGGCCCTGCTCGACGGCACCTACCAGTGGGATCGAGGAGACCGATGACAGGCATCGACGGACATCCGGCTCAGCAGGCGCCGGTTCCGCTGGACGAATATCCGGTGCACCAGACACCGCTGTCGCTGGCGCGCGCGGCCACCACCGACCGTAACTTCTACGACCGCAGCTACTTCAACGCTCACGACCGCAGCGGCGGCACGATGCTGGTTACCGGCTTCGGCGTCTATCCGAATCTCGGCGTGATCGACGCGTACGCCGCGGTGCGCCGTGGCGATGTCCTGCGGACGGTCCGGTTCTCGGACGCGCTGCCGCCGCGGAACCTGAACATGAGCGTCGGCGGCTATCGCATCGAGGTGATCGAACCGCTGCGGCGCGTCCGGGTGATCTGCGAGCACGAGGACCTGTCCTTCGACTTGACCTGGGACGGTTCGTTCCCCGCCGTCCAGGAGCAGCCGCATCTCATCCACACCGGCAGCCGGCCGATCATCGACGCCTCCCGGTTCGCCCAGGTCGGCTCCTGGTCGGGGACCTTGCAGGTCGACGGCGACGACATCGCCGTGGACCCCGACGTCTGGATGGGGACCCGCGACCGGTCCTGGGGTATCCGGCCGGTCGGTGAGACCGAACCACCCGGGCGCGATGCGAGCGAACCGGCGGCCGGATTCTGGTGGCTGTATGTTCCGCTGCGCTTCGACGACTTCGCGATTGTGGTGATCGTGCAGGAGAATCCGGACGGCTTCCGCACCCTCAACGACGCCGTGCGGGTGTGGCCGGACGGGCGGGTCGAACAGCTCGGCTGGCCCCGCGTGCACATCGAATACCGTTCCGGCACACGCATTCCGGTGTCCGCGCGGCTCGATATGACCGCCGGCGACGGCTCGCCGCTCACCGTGGAGGTCCGCGCCCACACCTGCATTCCGCTGCATATCGGCTGTGGCTACGGCGGCGATCCGGATTGGCTGCACGGCCAGTGGAAGGGCCGCGACTGGTCGTCGAGCAGCAGCTACGACCTGACGGATCCGGCGGTGGCCGGGCGCATTCCGTGGGGTGTGATCGACCACGTCGGACAGGCACGGTGCGGCGACGCCGAGGGCTGGGGACTGTTCGAACACGGCAGCCTCGGCCGTCACGACCCCACCGGCTTCGCCGATTGGACCTCGGTCGCGCCGTAACTCGCGTCCGCTCCGCGTACCGCAATGTCGGGGCAGCTCCGCGTGGCGTATCCGATGTGAGCTGGATCTCAGGTACCCTCCGACGGATCGACGCCGGGCCGTCGGCCCGGGACGGCACAGCGAGAGGCAGGCACGATGAGCGGATTCCGTGTTTCGCGTGGTTCCTCCCAGGTTTTCCCGGGCCCGGCGCTGTCTTCCGGGCGGGCGTGGCGCGCACGTACGCGTGCCGGGTTGGTCCTGGCCGCCGGTGCGCTGATGGGCGCGCTGCTTCCGGTCGTGGGAGCGGCCCCGGCCGGTGCGACGGTGGCGCCCACGATCTCGGTATCGATGTCCGGGTCGGCGCTGAGCCCGGTCAGCGGCGCGCTGGTGGGCTGCGCCCAGAACGCGGTGGCGACGGTACGCAACCCCGACGGCAGCCCCGTCACCCACGGCAACGTCGACTTCTTCAGTCACCTTTCCGGGATCAGCGGCAATATCGTCGGCACCGCGCCGGTGGTCAACGGGGTCGCCAGCATCGGCTGGGTGCCCGACCGGCCGGGCGAGCACGTCGTCAGCGCGGTGTACTACGACGGCCTGCCGGAACTGTCACCGGTCGCCGGATACACCATCGTCACGACGGCGGCCCTCGGCGGTGCCTGCGTGTAACGCACTTCCGGACAACAGCTTTCGCGACCACTCGGCCGAATCCGCACCTTTTGGGATTCGGCCGAGCGTCGTCGGAGCCTGCTCGCGGGGCCGCAACGGCCGAGCCCGTGTTCACACTTGCTCGGCCACAGCGACCGTGATCGTGCCGACGACCGTCTTGGGCACGATCAGCCGCCCGCGCCCTCCCCAGCGGCGCCACGCGAGAAGCGCGGCCGCTTCGGCGACACTGGGCGTGCCGATCGCGACCGCCGCGCGGTGACCCGGATGGGGGACGTCGACCCGGGCCAGTTCGTCCGCACCGAATCCGATCACCGGCACCCCGAATGCGGCGGCGGCCGCGACGGTTCCCGGCTCCTCCGCCCGCCGATCGATCGTCGCCAGGCATCGAATCGTGCTGTTCCCCAGAACTTTCCGCACGGCCGCCACAATGGCTTCCGCTGTGGGATCCGGCCGCGCCCCCAAACCCACGACCACCGCCTCGCTCATCGGGGCCTCCTCGCCCGGCCGCCGCAATGATCGTCGGCCCGCCCGGCACGCCGCGACGCCGGATACAGCGGTCCGCCGGCGGCTCGTTCGGCCGGGAACTCGCCCATCGCCGTCACACGCCGGCGTGCGCCGCGTCGAACTGTTCGCACATCGCGACGAAACGAACTGTGGCCGTGGGGTTCCCGGCGGGATGAGTGTGCAGATAGGACGCATGCACCTGGTGGGCCACCGCACCTTCCCGGACCGCGGCGTCGTCGGTGCGCCATCCCCAGGCGGGTAGGTGCGATCCCGTGCCGACCAAGCGGGTGCGGTGGAATTCGTGGCCGCGCACGCGTTCTCCCGTGCGCCACAACACCGAATCGGCCAATGCCACCGCATCCCGGTAGCCGAGGGTCAGGCGCGGTCCGAATTCGGCGGTGGCATCGAGGACTCCGGCCATGCGGTGGCCGTCCAGCGAGCGGGTCAGATAGAGCAGGCCCGCGCATTCGGCATGAATCGGCATGCCTCGGGCGGCGGCCTCGGCGACCGCGGTCAGCAGTGGCGTATTCGCGGCCAGATCGGCGGCATGCTCCTCGGGGAAGCCACCGGGCAGGACCAAACCGCCCGTCCCCGGGGGCAATTGCTCGTGCAACGGATCGAAGACCGCGACCCGCGCTCCGGCCGCTGCCAGCAGTTCCCGATGTTCGGCGTAGCCGAAGGTGAACGCCGGGCCGCCCGCCATCGCGATGATCGGCGCGGGCTCTCGCACTCCGCCGCCCGAGGCGGACATCGGTATCGGCGTCTCCGGCTCGCCGGACTGTTGTTGCCCCGCCGTCTCCGCCGAGATCCGCGACGTGCCGATCGCAGGCGCCGAGCTGTCAGACCTGCCGACGGTACGCGCCGTGCTATCAAGGGGCAGCGTTGATCCGGCGCGGCCGGTGTCCTCGCCCGGCTCCGGGCCGTCGAGGGCGGTCCGGCTCACGCCCGGACCCCGCCACTGTAGGTGTGGGGCCGCCGCCGCGACTTCGCCGATCGGATCCCACGCGGGCCCGTCCACGTCGGCCGCGGCCAGTCGCGCGACCGCGCCCACATCGATGTGCGCGCCGACCAGTTCGGTCATGGCCTCGACCGCCGCATGCGCCGCGGAGCCGTGCTCGACCGCCGGGACGAGCCCGAGATGCCGTGCGGGAACCGATAATTCGTCCATTCGCGGCAGTGCGCCCAGCACCGGAAGGCCGACCCGGGCGCAGGCGCCGCGCAGCACCTGTTCGTGGCGCGGACTGCCGACACGGTTGAGGATCACGCCGCCGAGCCGGATACCGCTGTCGTAGGTCGCGAAACCGTGCAGCAGGGCGGCCAGGCTCTGACTGTGGCCGCGCGCGTCGACGACCAGCAGCACCGGCGCGCCGAGCAGCGCGGCGACCTGCGCGGTCGAGCCCTCGGCGATGGGGGCGGGGTTCTCGGCGTCGATCCGGCCGTCGAACAGGCCCATCACGCCCTCGACCACGGCCACGTCGCAGCCCGCGCTGCCGTGCCGGTACAGCGGCACCACCCGCTCGGCACCGACGAGCACCGGATCCAGGTTGCGTCCCGGCCGCCCGGCCGCCAGGCCGTGATAGCCCGGATCGATGTAGTCGGGCCCCACCTTGAACGGCGCGACGCGATGTCCGGCGCGGCGCAGCGCTCCGATCAAACCGGTTGCCAGCGTGGTCTTTCCGCTGCCCGAGGCGGGCGCGGCGATCACCACGGCCGGAGTGGTCATCGGCCGGCCGCCGTCACCACTCGATACCTCGCTGGCCCTTGCGCCCGGCGTCCATCGGATGTTTCACCTTGCTCATCTCCGTGACCAGATCCGCCGCGTCGACCAGCGCCTGCGGTGCCTCGCGGCCGGTGATCACCACGTGCTGATTGCCGGGCCGGTTCCGCAGCGTCTCGACCACCTCGTCGACGTCCACCCACCCCCATTTCAGCGGATAGGTGAACTCGTCGAGCACGTAGAAGCGGTGCTGTTCGGCGGCCAGCCGGCGCGCGATCTCCCGCCAGCCGGCCAGGGCCGCCGCGGCATGGTCGTCCTCGCTGCCCTGTTTGCGGGTCCACGACCAGCCCTCGCCCATCTTGTGCCATTCCACCGGACCACCGGTGCCGGTCTCCTCGTGCAGCCGGCCCAGGGTGCGGAAGGCGGCCTCCTCGCCGACCTTCCACTTCGCGCTCTTCACGAACTGGAAGACCGCGATATCGAAACCCTGGTTCCAGGCCCGCAGCGCCATCCCGAACGCCGCGGTCGACTTTCCCTTGCCGGGCCCGGTGTGCACGGCGAGCACCGGCTGATTACGCCGCTGGCGAGTGGTCAGCCCGTCGTCGGGAATCGTCTCCGGAACGCCCTTCGGCATCGCTGCATCCTCCTGGTCGAGCACCTACGCATCACATTCCCACATCCGCGCACCCGCCCGGCCGCGCGGGTCCGGCCGTGCCACGATCGGAACGGTCGCCGATGGTGGCACGAGCATTCACGCCGCCAGGTGATGCGGCAATCCGGACTTCACCGCGGCGGCGACCGAATCGCCGGTGAGCTCGCCGAGGCGCAGGTAGGTGGCGCGCAACTCCCTGGCGAACTCGGCGGCCAGACCCAGCCGGACCATGCCGCCTTCACAGTCCACGACCACGCCGGCCACGCCGTCGCGGGCCAGCAGGCGGGCGGCCGCACGGGCCCGCGGGATCGGGTCGGCACCGCCGGTGGCGCGGCCGTCGGTGAGCAGCACGACCATCGCGCGGCGCTGCGGATCGCGGACGTGTTCGCGGGCCACCACCTCGCGCGCCTTCAGCAATCCTTGTGCCAGTGGGGTTTTGCCACCGGTGCGCAGGCCGGCGAGGCGGCGCACCGCGATATCCACCGAGGAGGTCGGCGGCAGCACCAGCTCGGCCTCGCTGCCGCGCACGGTGATCACGGCGACCTTGTCGCGGCGCTGATAGGCGTCGCGCAGCAGAGCGACCACCGCTCCGGTGACGGCCGAGAGGCGGTCGCGGGCGGCCATCGATCCGGAGGCGTCGACGACGAACACCACCAGATTGCCTTCGCGCCCTTCGCGATACGCGCCACGCAGATCGGTCGCCTCGAGTGTCAGCGGGCCCTCGACGCGGCCGCGGGCATGCTGATGCGGCGCGGCGGCGAACAGCGTGCCCAGCAGATGCAGGCCCGCGGAGGTGTCGGTGACCGATCGCACCACCCGGCCGTGCCGGGTGTGGGCGCGTGATCGGCGCCCGGGAGCACCCTCCCCGACTCCCGGAATCTCCCAGTGCGGCGGGCGGGCAGCGGATTTCGCCGGCGCCCCCGCACTGCCCTCGCGGGCGCCACCGCGCGGGCCGCCGCCCGGTGAGTCGGGGCCGTCGTCGTCGGGTCCCCGGTCGTCGGGGCCGCCGTCGGAACCGTTGTTCTCGGGGCCTGCGTCGGTGTCCGTATCGCCCTCGAACTCACGCTCGAGGTCGCTGTCCGAATCGGCTGCGCCGCTCGCAGATTCGTTCTCCGCACGGCTGTGCTCGGAGCGGGCCCGCTCGGCCTCCTGTTCGGCTTCCCGCATGGCGTCGTCGAGTTGTTCGTCGGTGATGCCCGGTTCGTCGAACGGATCGCGCCGGCGGCGATGCGGCAGCGCCAGTTCCGCGGCGATCCGCACGTCTTCGGCTGTCACGCAGTCACTTCCGCGCCAGGCGGCGTGGGCCGTCGCGGTCCGCGCCACCACCAGATCCGCGCGCATGCCGTCGACGTCGAAGGAGGCGCACAGTGCGGCGATCCGGCGCAGTTCGATATCGTCGAGCGCCACCTCGGCGAGGCGTTCGCGGGCGGCGAGAATGCGCTCGGCGACATCGCGATCGGCCGCGGCGTAGGCGGCGGCGAAGCCGTCGGGATCGGCCTCGTAGTCGAGCCGGCGGCGCACCACCGCCATCCGCACGTCCACATCGCGCGAAGCCGCGACGTCGACGGTGAGGCCGAACCGGTCCAGCAGCTGAGGGCGGAGTTCGCCCTCCTCCGGATTCATGGTGCCGACCAGGACGAACCGGGCCGGATGCGAATGCGACACGCCGTCACGTTCGATATGCACCCGTCCCATCGCCGCCGCGTCGAGCAGGACGTCGACCAGATGGTCGTGCAGGAGATTCACTTCGTCGACGTACAACACACCGTGATGGGCCGCCGCCAGCAGTCCCGGCCGGAATGCCTGCTCCCCGTCGCGCAGCACTCGCTCCAGATCCAGCGATCCCACGACACGGTCCTCGGTCGCACCCACCGGCAACTCCACCAGGCGGGCCGGCCGCGGCCCACCCTCGTCGGTCACCGGCGGCAACAACTGCGCCAGCGCCCGCACCACGGTCGATTTCGCGGTCCCCTTCTCTCCGCGCACCAGCACCCCGCCGATCCCCGGATGCACGGCGCACAGAATCAGCGCCAGCTGCAGCTGCTCCTGCCCCACCACCGCCGAGAACGGAAACCCCGCTTCACCGTCACGATGCGCGGACACGGCCGATGCGGATTCACCTCGGAAATCGGACACGCCCCCACTGTATGCGCGCCCCATTCCGCCCCCGCACCGGGCTGCCCTGTCGCGCTACAGCCGCCGCCCCGCCGCGATCTGCCGCACCACCAGTGGCAACACCACATGCTCGGCCTCGAGCACCCGCGCGGCCAAGGTCTCGGCTGTGTCGTCCGCTAATACCGGAACCTCCAGATGCGCGATCACCCGCCCGGTGTCGTAGTCGCCGTCGACCAGATGCACCGTCGGCCCGGTGACCGCGACGTCCGACGCCAGCACCGCTTCGTGCACGCGCAGGCCGAACATGCCGATGCCACCGAATCGCGGTAAGGGCGCCGGGTGGATGTTGAGGATGCGGGAATCGAATTGCCGGCGCGTGCGCGGGCCGAGCTTCTTCATATAACCCGCGGTCACCACCCACTCGGTCGCGTGCGCCACCAGAGCGGCACGGATGGCATCGTCCAATGCGTCGGGGTCGGGATGGGTCGCGCCCGAGAGATGCCGGGTCGGAATGCGATTCGCGCGGGCGTAGGCCAGACCCGCTGCTCCGCTGTTGTTGCCGATGACGACCGCGATCTCGAAGCGCGCGCCGGGCTCGAGGGAGGACCGGTGGAGGGCGCGCAGATTCGAGCCGTTGTGTGAGACGAGCACGCCGACTCGAAGATTGCGCACACCTCGCAGTTTCCCACAGCCGCACGAGGGGTTTCGGCGAACTGACCACCCGCCGAATACGCTGGGCGGGTGCGGGATGTGGTGCGGGGCTTCGGATATCTGGTGCGGGGGCAGCGGTGGGCCGCGGCGCATCGGCGGGAGCTGGGGCTGGGGTTGCTGCCGGGGGTGATCTCGATGGCGCTGTATCTGGGATTGCTGGTGGCGCTGGTGTGGTTCGCGGGGGATCTGGTGGCGTGGGCGACGCCGTTCGCGGCGCACTGGACGTCGCCGTGGCCCGGACTGCTGCGCGGCGGCCTCGCCGTGCTGCTGGTGCTGCTCGGGATGTTCCTGGCGGTGATCACGTTCACCGCGGTGACGCTGGTGATCGGCCAGCCGTTCTACGAGGCCCTGTCGGAACGGGTGGATCGGTCGCTGTCGGCCGACGGCCTGGCGCCGGAATCGGGACTGCCGCCGTGGCGCGAGGTGTGGATCGGGGTCCGCGACGGGGTGCGCATTCTGATCCGGGCGGCGGTGTGGGGCGTGGTGCTGTTCTGCGCCGGATTCCTGCCGGTCGTGGGGCAGACGGTGATCCCGGTACTCGGAGTCTGCGTGGCCGGGTTCTTCCTGGCCCAGGAACTGACCGCGGTCGCGATGCTGCGCCGCGGAATCGAGCTGCGCGAACATCTCACGATGCTGCGGTCACATCGAATGCTCGTGTGGGGCTTCGGCATTCCGCTGGCGGCCGCATACCTCGTGCCGTTCGTGGCCGTCGTCCTCATGCCGGGCGCGGTCGCCGGCGCCACGATGCTCGCCCGCGAATTGTGCGGTGCGGACAGCGATCCGGCGCCGAATCCGTTGCGCGACTGACTTTCCCGCGACACGAGAGGGCCCCGCACCCGACAAAGGGGTACGGGGCCGAAATCTCCGTGGTGGATTCGCCACTCAGCCCCGGCGCATGGGGATGTGCGCGATCCCGTCCTCCTCGTACTCCTCGCCGTCGGGCTTGAACCCGTGCTTGGTGTAGAGGTCGACCAGATAGGTCTGGGCGTTCAAACGCACTGTCGCCGAACCGGCTTCGGCGATGGCGGCCTGCAGGACCCGGGTGGTGTAGCCGTGACCGCGCGCCTCGGGAGTGGTGCACAACCGGCCGATGCGGAACGACTTCACGCCGTTGTTGTGCTCCTCCAGCAGCCGCAGGGTGCAGATGATCTCACCCTCGTCGTCGAGCCAGAAGTGGCGTGTCTCGGGGAGCAGATCGAGCCCGTCCAGTTCCGGATAAGCGCATTTCTGCTCCACGACGAACACTTCGACGCGCAGTTTCAACAGCTTGTACAGCGTCGCGGTATCGAGATCCGCGGCCCACGACCGTTTGAGCGCAACCGTTGACATCATCGCGTCTTGCTATCACATGATTCAGCTGTGCGCGACCCCTACGGCGATCGGCGTGTTGTCGACCCGGCCGCTGCCGTTGAGATGAAGTGCCTTGGTGGACCAGTCCCACACCTCGTGGAACAGCGCTTGGTTCTCCGACAGCTTCACACCCAGCGACGGCACCATTTCCTTGAGTTTCGGTGTCCAGTCGGCGTATTCGCTCGGGAAGCAGCGCTGCAACACGTCGATCATCGCGCTGACACAGGTGGAGGCGCCGGGCGAGGCGCCGAGCAGTCCGGCGATGGAGCCGTCACCGGCGGTGATCACCGCGGTGCCGAGCTCCAGCACGCCGCCGACGCCCTTGCGCCGGATGATCTGCACGCGCTGACCGGCGGTGATCAGCTCCCAGTCGTGGCCGTCGGCGCGCGGGATGAACTCCTCCATGGTGTTCACCTTGCCCGACGGCGACTTCAGCAGTTCGCTGACCAGGTACTTGACCAGGCCGAGTTCGGTGACGCCGACACCCAGCATCGGGGTGACGTTGCCGGCCCGCACCGACTTGAGCAGGTCGCTGAACTTGCCGTCCTTGAGGAACTTCGGGGTCCAGCCGGCATAGGGGCCGAACAGCAGGCCCGGCTTGCCGTTGATGACCCGAGTGTCCAAGTGCGGCACCGACATCGGCGGCGCGCCGACGGCGGCCTTGCCGTAGACCTTGGCGTCGTGCTGGGCGATGAGCTCGGGGTTGGTGCAGCGCAGGAACTGGCCGCTGACCGGGAATCCGGCGAAGCCCTGGATCTCCTTGATGCCGGCCTTCTGCAGCAGCGGCAGCGCATACCCGCCCGCGCCGACGAAGACGAATTTGGCGTTGATCGTGCGCGAGGTGCGGGTGCGGGTGTTGCGGACCTTGACCGTCCAGCTGCCGTCGGACTGCTTGGACAGGTTGCGCACCTCGTTGCCGAACGCGATCTCCACGCCCGAGGAACCGAGGTAGGCCAGCAGCTGCTTGGTCAGCGATCCGAAGTCGATATCGGTACCGGTCTGGGTCCAGTTCAGCGCGACCGGCTCGGAGAAGTCGCGACCCCGGGCCATCAGCGGCAGGCGCCGGGTGAACTCGTCCGGGCTGTCGATGAATTCCATGCCCTCGAACAGCGGGTGCCGGGCCAGCGCCGCGTGGCGCTTGCGCAGATACTCCACGCCGTCGGCGCCGTGGCAGAAGCTCACGTGCGGAATGGGATTGATGAAGCCGGAGGGGTCGGCGAGCACGCCGTTCTCGGCGCCGTAGGCCCAGAACTGGCGCGACACCTGGAAGCGCTCGTTGATATCGATCGCCTTGGTGATGTCGACCGAACCGTCGGCGGCCTGCGGCGTGTAGTTCAGCTCGCACAGCGCCGAGTGGCCGGTGCCCGCGTTGTTCCACGGGTCGCTGCTCTCGGGCGCGGCCGCGTCCAGCCGCTCGAACATGGTGATCGACCAGTCGGGCTGCAACTGGCGAAGCAGTGCACCCAGGGTGGCACTCATGATGCCGGCACCGATGAGGACTACATCGGTCTTTTCAGTCATCGCAGCGTTCGGCACGGGGTGATCGACTTCCTTGTCCAGCGCGGGCACTTGGTGGGCGGGTAATGAGGTTACCCGCCGTTCACTTCAACTTGATTCTGCCCCTCACCATGCCCGTTTCCGAAACCCTCACACATGCACCTTCGGCACGGCTCGCCGTGCAGGCCCCTGAGCGGGTCGAATATCGTGAAGCTGTGACGAACGAGACGCCGCTGGCCCCGTCGACCACCCACGCCTGGCAGCCCGATGTCCTGGGCGAGGGATATCGGCAGCTGACCATCCCACTCGGCCCCGATCCCGACGGTGAGGGGGTCGTCGAGGCCACCCTGGTCCGCCACGAGCCCGACATCGCCGAGCCGGCCGCCGGCGCCGTGCTGTACGTGCACGGTTTCACCGACTACTTCTTCCAGAAGCACCTCGCCGAGCACATGAGTGCGCGCGGCTACCGCTTCTACGCCCTCGACCTGCGCAAGTGCGGGCGCTCCCGACGCCCCGGGCAGACCGCGCACTACGTCAGCGACCTGCGGCTCTACGACGCGGAACTGGACCGCGCGGTCGAGATCGTGCGCGAGGAGACCGGGTTGCCGGTGCTGCTGATGGCTCACTCCACCGGCGGTCTGGTGCTGCCGCTGTGGCTGAACCGCCGCGACGCCGCCGCCCAGGACATCACCGGCCTGGTGCTCAACAGCCCGTGGTTCGATCTGCAGGGCCCGGCTTACTACCGCCACATCGGCACCGCCGTGATCGGCGGTGTCGGCCGGTTGCGCGCGATGACACGCCTGCCCGGCGGTGAGCTGAGCACCTACGGCGACAGCCTGCACACCAGCGTCTCCGGCGAATGGGACTACAACCTGGATTGGAAGCCGCTGAGCGGGTTCCCGGTCCATCTGGGCTGGTTGCGCGCCATCCGCAGGGGTCACGCGGAACTGCATCACGGACTCGACGTCGGCGTTCCGGCGCTGATCCTGCGGTCGAAGGTGACGAAGTTCATGCGCGAGTACGGCCCCGCCGCCGATGTGTCGGATGTGGTGCTCGACGTTCGCCAGATTCAGCGCTGGTCGGGATGTCTCGGCGGCCGCACGAACATCGTGCCGATCGAGGGCGCCCGCCACGACGTGTTCCTGTCGGCGCCGGAGGTGCGCGCACACGCGTTCACCGAACTGGACGCCTGGCTGGGCTGGTTGCGGGATTTCCGCGGCGCACACTGAATCACGTTGCCGCGCGGGGTGTTCGCCGATGCGTGCCGTACCGGCGGCGTCGGCGGCACCTTTGACGGGTGCTATCGCGAGCCGGCGCTCACCACAGACCGGAGCGCAGCACGATCTCGGTGGCGAATTCGTGATCGGCCTTGATCGGCACATCGGCGGTGTCGACCTGGGTGACGCGGAATTCGCCGAAGACGTGGCGACCGCAGGAATCGGCGACCGCGCGCGGCAGGTCCTCGGTGGCGATGACGGTGGTGGGCAGTTCCACGGCGGGGCAGGTGGCATCGGCGGCGGTCCCGTCCACGGCGACGGCCGGATGCGGCCGCCCGGCCACCACCAGTCCGACGAAGCGGCCGAAGCCGCGCGCGCCCAGCTGCCAGGCCAGTTCCGCGCCCGCGCCGTACCCGGCCAGGTTGGCCCAGGCCACGCCGAGATCGTCGAGGATCGCATACACCGCGGCCTTGTCCAGGCCGTCGATCGACTCCACCGTGATGGTGCGCAGATCGGAATTGTGCAGTCGCTCGCACACCTGGTCGTAGACGTCGGCCGGAGCTCCGGCGTCGGGTAGCAGCAGCACCGTATGCCTGGACTCCGGCCCGCCGACTCGTACGGTCCAGGCGCGGTCACCGACCGCGATTTGCCGGGTCTCCATGCCGATCCACGCTACACGGGAGCGGGCGGGCGCACGCCATGTCCTCGGCCACGTTCCCGGCCGGTGATGACTCGGATCGCAGCGCTGTGAGGTGGGTGGCGCGAGTCTGGATTCGGCCCGCGGGCACACCCGGCGGCCGTGCTCAGCGGCCCAGGGTCACCGAGGGCAGACCCGCCGGCGCCCCGCCGCTGATCAGCCGCTCGAGAGCCGCGACGTCGAGGTGTTTCTCGATGAGGTCGGCGAGCAGGTCCAATTGCGCGGTCCGCACCGCCTCCACACTCGTGTCCGGCGCGACGGCGAATCCGGTGCGCCCGGCCTGCTCGGCGGCCTCGCGCAGCCAGGCGCGGCGGAACTCGTCGGATTCGAGCAGTCCGTGCAGGTGAGTGCCCCGTACGGCACCGCGCACACTGCCTTCGGCGACGCCGCCGCGGTCGTCGTCCGAGGCGGCTCCGGCTACCTCGACCCAGGCCGGATCGCCGCTGCGCCGGACGCGGCCGTGGTGAATCTCGTAGCCCGACAAGGATATTCCGGCCACCGCGCCGCCGGTGGTCGCGCCCCGGCCGGCGCTGCGGCGCAGGACCTTGGGTTCGGCGAACTCGATATCGAGGTCCAGCATCCCGAGGCCCGCGACCTGCCCGGCCGAGGACTCGACCTCGTCGTCGATGCGGCGACCCAGCATCTGATATCCGCCGCAGATCCCGAGGACCGGCTTGCCCGCCGCGGCGTGCGCGCGCACTGCATCGGCGATTCCGGTGCGGCGCAACCAGTTCAGGTCCGAGACCGTGGATTTGCTGCCGGGCACGACGACGACGTCGATTCCGGCCAAGCGCGACGGATCGCTCACCCAGCGCACCGAAACCCCCGGCTCGCACGCCAGCGCCTCGATATCGGTGGAATTGGAGATGCGCGGCAGTCGAATGGCGCCGACGGTCAGCCATTCGGTGCCCACCGGCGGGCGAGGCCGGCCGACCGGGGCGTCGGCGACGGTGCCCAGAGAGTCCTCCGCGTCGATCCACAGCTCGTCGCTGAAGGGCAGGACACCGAGCGTCGGACGGCCGGTGAGCGCGGTCAGCTGCTCCAGGCCCGGGCGCAGCAACTCCACGTCGCCGCGGAACTTGTTGACGATGTAGCCCGAGATCAGCTGCTGATCCTCGGGGTCGAGGATCGCCACGGTGCCGAACAGATGTGCCAGCACCCCGCCGCGGTCGATATCGCCCACCAGCAGCACCGGCAGCTCCGCCGCGCGCGCGAGACCCATATTCGCCAGATCCGTTGCGCGCAAATTGATCTCGGCGGGCGAGCCGGCGCCCTCGCAGATCACGACATCGAAGTCGGCGCGCAGGGCGGCCAGTTCCCCGGCGACGACCTCGCGCAACCGACGCCGGTGCCGGAAATAGTCGCGGGCTCCCACGGTGTCGACGGCGATGCCCCGCACCACCAGTTGCGAGCGGCGATCGCTGCCGGGTTTGAGCAGGACCGGATTGAACCGCACGCTGGGTTCGAGTCCGCAGGCGCGCGCCTGCAATGCCTGCGCCCGGCCGATCTCGCCCCCGTCCAGGGTGACGACCGAATTGTTGGACATGTTCTGCGCCTTGAACGGCGCCACCCGCACGCCGCGCCGCGCCAGCATGCGGCAGATCCCGGCCACCACCACGCTTTTGCCGGCATCGGAGGTGGTGCCGGCGACCAACAGCGCGCCGTTCACCGCATCACCGCGACGGCCACACCCGCGCATCTCATGGGAGCGTGAGGATTTCGGCGCCTTCCTCGGTCACGACCAGCGTGTGCTCGAATTGCGCGGTCCACTTGCGGTCCTTGGTGACCACGGTCCAGCCGTCGTCCCAGATCTCGTAATCGATACCGCCGAGGTTGATCATCGGCTCGATGGTGAAGGTCATGCCCGGCTCGATGACCGACTCGATGGCGGGCTGGTCGTAGTGCAGGATCACCAGGCCGCTGTGGAAGGTGGGGCCCACGCCGTGGCCGGTGAAGTCGCGGACCACGCCGTAGCCGAAACGGTTCGCATACGACTCGATGACGCGCCCGATCACGTTCAGCGCCCGCCCCGGTCGCACCGCCTTGATGGCCCGCATGGTGGCCTCGTGGGTGCGCTCCACCAGCAGCCGGGCCTCCTCGTCGACGTCACCGGCGAGAAAGGTGGCGTTGGTATCGCCGTGCACACCGTTGATGTAGGCCGTGACGTCGATATTGACGATGTCGCCGTCCTCGATGACGGTGGAGTCCGGAATGCCGTGGCAGATCACCTCGTTCAGCGAGGTGCAGCAGGATTTGGGGAAGCCCTTGTAACCTAGCGTCGACGGGTAGGCGCCGTGGTCGCAGAGATATTCGTGCACGACCGCGTCGAGGTGATCGGTGGTGACGCCCGGGGCGACGGCTTTACCGGCCTCCTGCAGCGCCTGGGCGGCCAGTTTGCTCGCCAGCCGCATCTTCTCGATGGTCTCCGGCGTCTGCACCCACGGCTCGCGACCCTCGTTGACGGTCTTCTTCCAGGCGTACTCCGGCCGCTCGATCGAGCGCGGCACCTCGCGGACGGGCGAGAGCGTTCCGGGGACGAGCGGCTTGCGGGTGCGCACAGACATGCATTCAGACTATCCGCCCCCGGAGGCGCCCACGGCGGCGACGCCCGCTGTGCGCTGCGGTTACCGGGCGGGCGGCGTGGCGACGCCGCTGACGAGGTCGGTGTAGCCGTCGACCAGTTCGGCGAGGTGGTACCAGTGCTTATGGGTGGTGTCGCTGCGGGCACCGTCACGGTCGATGGCGCGGTTGGCGGCGACCCAGCTGCCGGCCATGCGATCGACCATCGGCCCGAGGACATCGGTGCGCAGCGCGACGCCGGTGCGATACCCCGGCAGTTCGCGTTCGACCCATTCGTTGATGTCGTCGATGAGTTCACCGCGGCGGCAGTCGATTTCCGCGATGAGAATCGGGTCGGCGATCTGCGCGCGCCGGGTGTGCAGCTCGGCCAGCGCCCGGGCGGATCGCAACAGTTCGCGGTCCTGGAATCGCCGACCTTGGAAGGCGCACAACAATTGCGGGGCTGCTGGTAACGCACTGGCAATCGAAGTCGTCATCGTCGCACCGTCATCACTGATCTCCGGATTTCGCTCGTCCGTAGTTCGGATCGAATGTGGCGAATCTAAGGGTAGATCGGATTCTGCTCTTGCATATGCAAGAACGCAAGATTGCGTCTGCATTGCCGGAATCACGGTGTGGTCATAGTCTTCCCGAACAAGGATACGCCTGCGACGTGCGGTGATGTCTCGAGAACGACTGTGCCGGCAATCATTTCACGGGACTGCCGTGAGTGGCCGGAACCCGCGACGGCGCGTCGGCGAGCTCCCGCGGCCCGCTCAGTGCGGCGCTAAACCACGCAAAACGATCTCCATACCTTCTCGAAATTCCTCCTCGGCCGAGATTTCTCGGGCCTGCGTGGCGGTTTCGATGAGGTAGGGATAGTCGGCCGAGGGCAGCGACGCGATCGCCGCGGTACCGGCCCCGCCGATCGCCGCATAGTGTTCGTTCTCCAGACAGCCGAGCAGGAAGGCCACCAGCGTCCGCTGAGCTATCACTCGCTCCCGCCCCGTGAAGCCGCCGGCGGTGAGGGCGGCGAGGGTGGCGTCCATCCAGCGCAGTGCGGCCGGACTCGCGTGCCGATGCCGCGGCACCAGCGGAGCCGTCGCCGGGTGCGCCGCGACCGCCGCCCGCATCCGCTCGAGCAGTAACGCCAGTTGCGCCCGCCACGGCGCGTCGCCGGGGGTGGACACGTCGACCTCACCGAGCACCCGATCGACGATCAGCACTTCGAGGGCCTCACGGTCGGCGACGTAGCGGTACAGCGCCATGGTGGCCATGCCCAATTCGGCGGCCACCGCACGCATCGTCAGCCCGGGCAGACCCGCGCGGTCGATGACCGCCAGGGCTGCCGCCGACAGGTCCGCGGTGGTCAGCGAGCGAGGACGGGGCACGGATTGACAGCGTACAAGATACGCGCATACTGGGTCGTAGGCGTACGAGGTACACCTACGTAGCGAGGAGCATTCATGTCGCCACCCACCACCGTCGCGAGCCGGACCCTGACCGCGGTCACCGGCACCGAGATTCCCGTCCCGGATCCCGACCGCCTGATCCACCTGCAATTCCGCCGGTTCGCCGGATGTCCCATCTGTCACCGGCATCTGCGCAGCTTCGTCACCCGACACACCGAGATCGCCGCCGCCGGCATCCGCGAGGTCGCCGTATTCCATTCCCCGGCGGACGAATTGACCGACTACGCCGCCGATATCCCGCTGGAGCTGATCGCCGATCCGGACAAGGCGCTGTATCGCGAATTCGGTGTGGAATCCGCACCTCGCGCACTGCTGCATCCGCGGGCGTGGCCGGGTATCGCACTGGCGGTCGGGGGCGCCGTCGGCCCGATGGCACGCGGCGAACAACCCACGCCCCGCGGCACGCCGCAGGGCGGTCGCCTCGGCCTGCCCGCCGACTTCCTCATCGCCTCCGACGGCTCCATCGCCGCCGCCCATTACGGCTCACACGCCGACGACCAGTGGTCGGTCGACGAATTGCTCTCCTACGCAAAGGAATTCCGCTCATGATGACCATCGAACTGTTCGTCTCCGGGTCCACACCGACGCGCGAGCGCCGCGCCGCCCTGGCCGAACGCATCCTGCACGCCCTGACCACCGGCGAATCCGCACCCGAGCAGGTCCTCGCTCGCGCCCGGGAGTTGACCCACGTGCTGATCCACACGCCGGAGGTGTGGGCGACCGGCGGTCCCGATCCCTCGACCGCACCGCGTTATCTGGCCCGCGTGACGGTGCCCGGGTCCTGGAGCAACACGGAAGGATTCGGCGCGCACCTGATCGCGGCGATCACCGAGGCCGTCGCCGCGACCGAACCGGATCCGGACCGGCTGTCCCGGGACCCGCATTGCCTGGTGCAGATCATCGGCCTGCGCGAGGGCAATGTCGGCACGCTGGGACATGCGACCTCCGGAACCGAGATCACCCGGCTGATCACCCAGGACTACCACCCGGCCGAGGATCACCGGGACGTGCCCGACGGCCATGTAATCGATCCGGTGTGCGGTATGACCGTGGAGTGGGCGACCGCGCGCTTCACCCTGACGCACGACGGTGTCGACTACGCCTTCTGCGCGCCGGGCTGCCGGAAGGCCTTCGCCGAGGAGCATTCGATCACCGCAGGCGGCTGAACCGGTCCGGCCGGATCAGCTCGTACTCGCGTGCATCTCCCAGATCAGCACCTCACTCGGCGCCACGGCCGTGATGCGCTGCCCGCCGGTGCCCGTGGTGCGCACCGCGTCACCGGCGGACAGGGTGGTCCGCTCGTCCGGGCCCTCGAAGGCGACTGTTCCGCGGGCCACGAAGACATGACCGAACGGCGCCTCCGGCACCAGCACCGAACGGCACGGGTCCAGCCGTGCGACGTGGAAGGCCGCGTAGCGGTTGCCGAGGGTGATCGCCGTCTCGGCGCGATGGCGAGGTATTCCGGATGCGACGGTGACCAGCTCGTTGCGTGACAGGTCGGCCTCGACGTCGGATTCCTGATAACCCGGCGCGCGGCCGGCCTCGTCCGGCGGTATCCACATCTGCACCACGTGCAGGTTCGCCCGCTCGCCGTACCCCGCACCGTTGCGTTCGGAATGCAGGATTCCGGTTCCCGCGCTCATGCGCTGGGCCAGGCCCGGCCGGATCAGGCCCGTGTGCCCCTCCGAATCCTGGTGCACCACAGTGCCTTCCAGCACCCAGGTCACGATCTCGGTATTCAGATGCTGATGGGTGTCGAAACCGGCACCGGCCTCGACGACATCCTCGTTGTGCACCAGCAACATTCCGTGAGCATGGGCGGCGAGATCGAAATTCCCGGTCGCGGGAAACGACTGCCGGGAATCGAGCCATTCGTTCCGCCAGCCGTATCGCTGGCCGGATCGTACGATCCGCACCGCCTCCGCTGCTGTCGGCGCCATGGCGATCGACCTCCGTTCCACCCGTGTTCTCCTGCTGCAATCCCCGGGCAATCGTGGATATTCCCGGGTGGGAACGACCGCGCCGGAACCCGCGGGACGGGCGGTATGCTCGCCCGACCGTTCCCGAATCCGTGGAACGTGCTCGAGCGTCCCGAATCTCACGAGGAGTACGCGCGCGATGGCAGGTAAACGCACAGTGCTGACGGTTCAGTTGCGGCGGTTGGCCGCACTGCTGTCGGAGATGCGTGAGCAGGCGGGGATCAGCAAGGAGGTGGTCAGCGCCCGCACCGGCATCAACGTCACCACGCTCTACCGGATCGAAACCGCGCAGGCGCGCCCGCAGCGGCGCACCCTCACCGCGATGCTCGACCTGTACGGCATCGGCGAACCGCAGCGCTCCGACGCGGTGCAGTTGCTCATGGAAGCGCAGAAACCGGGCATGTCGCGTCCGTTCGAGGCGGCCGTCTCGGAGGTCTACGCCGCCTACATCAATTTCGAAACCGAGGCGCTGTCGGCGCGACTGTTCCAGACGTCGTTCATCCCCGGCCTGTTGCAGACCGAGCGCTACGCGTGGGCGGTCCTGGATACCGCGATGCCCAAGGTCGAGACGTCGGTGATCGAACAGCGCCTGCGGGCCCGGGTGGAGCGTGGAAAGGTGCTGACCCGCGACGGTAATCCCCTGGAGTTGTGGGTGGTCCTCGACGAGGCCGCGATCCGGCGGGTGGTCGGCGGGCCCGAGGTGATGCGCGAACAGTTGCTGCGGCTCACCGAGGACACCGACAAGCGCAATGTCATCCTGCAAGTGCTCCCGTTCGGCGCGGGTGCGCACCCGGCGATGGTCGGCTCCTTCGTCGTCCTCGACTTCCCCGATCCGGCCGACCCCGAACTGGTCTACGTCGAGGGGATCGCCGGCGACGATATCGTGGAGGGCCACAACGAGATTCGTCGCTTCGGCGTGATGTTCGACCAGCTGCGCGCGATGGCCCTGAGTCCGCGCGACTCCGCGGAGATGATCAACGAGATCGCCGAGGGCCTGCGCTGATCGATGCCGGCGCGGCGCCGGTCACTGCCGGCTGGCGCGCCGGAATCCGACCGCCGCCGGCACGGCGAAGACGACCATCGCACCGACCGACCATCCCACCGTCGCCCACAGCGGCCCGCGCGCCGGCTCGCCGAGCGCCAGCGCGCGCATCGAGTCGATCGCCGTGGACATCGGCTGGTGTTCCACGATCGGCTGTGCCCAGCCGGGATAGGCCTCCAGTGGAACGAATCCGGTGCTGAAGAACATCAGCAGCGAGGAGCCGAGCGAAATGGCCTCCACCACGAACGTCTTCGCCGAATACACCGCGACCGCCGTCACCATCGTCGCGAATCCCAGTCCGTAGAGCAGCGGCACGCCGAGCACCGCGAGCGCGGCGGCCGGACGATGGAACCGGAAACCGAGCGCCATACCCACCGCGAACAGCACCACCGTGCACAGCACGATCCGGGCGACCTCGGCGAGCAGCCGCGACAGCAGTCCCGAGGCGCGATGGACCGGCAGCGCCCAGAAGCGGCCCAGCAGACCCGCATCCCGTTCGCGGCCGAGCGTCACCGCCCCGGCCAGCGATCCCGACATCACCGACACCACGGTCACCATCGGAACAGAACCGTAGAGCGCGTCGACGCCGGAGAACGAGGAGATCTGCCGACCGAGCACCGTATTCAGCATCACCAGCAGCAGCGCCGGGAAGACCAGGATCTGTGCCGTCGTGAGCGGATCGCGGCGCCAGCGCCGCAACAGCCGGCCGGTCTGCACCAGGGTCTGCGGCAGCAGATATCGCCAGCGCTCGGTATCCACCTGCACGGTCGCCAGTTCGCGCACCGCGGTGTCCGCCCGCGTCATCGCTGCCGCCGCACGGCCAGCACCACCGAACCGCCGCCGAAGACCAGCAGCCCGGCGGCCGTCCACACCACACCCGGTCCGACCGTCGACCGGTCCACCGCTGTCGCGAAACCCGGCTGGTCACCCGCGAGCGCCCGCATCGCGTCGACGAATTGCGACACCGGCTGATTCCGCGCGAAACCCTGGATCCACGGCGGGAATTGGGAGGCCGGCGCGAACCCGGTGGACACCATGCCGAGGATCAACTGCGGCAGCATCAGCACCTGGGTGGTGGCCTCCGGCGATTTCGACAATGCCCCCAGCAGATCGCCGAACAGTCCCAGCATCAGCCCGACCGACACCGCGAACAGGACGAAGCCGACTGTTTCCCAGAAGCTTCCGCCGAACCGGAAGCCGATCACGTGCGCGGCCAGCAGCGCCGCCACCAAGGCGATCGTAATGCGGTATCCGGTAGCGGCGGTGCGGGCGACCAGCGGGGCGATCGGCGGAATCGGCATGGTCGCCAGCCGGGCGTCGAGACCGCCGCGGGCGTCGACCGCCGCGCGCAGCGCGGCCGCGGTCGCGCAGAACGACACCGCCTGCATGACGATCATCGGCATCAGGAACTGGGCGTAGCTGCTCGCGCCGTGCCCGGCGAAGCTCATCACCCGATTCAGCGGTACGTAGAAGCCGAGGGTGAACACCGTCGGCGCCAGCACCGCGGTGAGCACCTCGCCGTTGCGCAGCGAGGGCCGGATCTGGCGGCGGGTCAGCACCCAGCACGGCAGCCACCAGCCGCGCAGCACGGCATGCGTGCCCCGCCGCGGCACCGGCTGGATTCGCACTGTCATTGCCTGCTCCGTTCGCACGCGGTCGGCATCCGTCCATCACACCAGACACCGGGCCGCCGCCGCGCGATCTCGGCGCGAGCGGGGCCCGATTCGCGGTGTATGTCGCGGCTTACCCCGTCTCGTCCCGGACGAACCGGACTCTGCCGCGTGGTCGTCCCACCCTCGGCGCCGCGGGGAACTATGCTGTGCGCCGTGCTCGAACCCCAACCCGCCGTCGCGCCCCATCCGGATATCGCCCATCTGGCTCCGCTGCTGGGTACCTGGCGGGGCTCCGGCCACGGGGAGTATCCGACCATCGAGCCGTTCGACTATCACGAGGAGATCCGATTCGGCCACGTCGGCCGGCCATTCCTCACCTATCGGCAGCGCACCCGCCACGCCGGCGACGGCCGCTCGCTGCACGCCGAAACCGGCTACCTGCGCTCGACCGGCGCGGACCGGGTGGAGCTGATCCTCGCGCACCCCACCGGCATCACCGAGATCTGCGAGGGGCGCATCGCGGTCGTCGAGGACGGACTGCGGCTCGAGCTCGATTCCACTCATATCGGCACCTCGAGTACCGCGAAATCGGTCACCGCGCTGGGCCGCTCGATTCATCTGTCCGGGGACACGATCGACTACAAGCTGCGAATGGCGGCCGTCGGGCAACCGACGCAACATCATTTGTCGGCCAGCTTGCGCCGAGCTGAACAGAATTAAGAATTGACGGTATAACCAGGCTTTTCGTGGTCTCTTCCGCTGCACGTTCCGGCGCAGGGGGTTGTCGGCGCGCGGTTCGCCGGTTTACGGTTTTCCGGGTCGGCTAATAGTCGGCGAACCGATGGTTCGATGCCAGTGGCTCTCACTCACCGATAAGGGAGAAGACCATGAAGCGTTCGACGCTCACGCTGATCACCGCGGGGATGATCCTCGCCGGGACCGGGGCCGTGGAGATTCTGGGAGACGGTTCGGCCGGGGCGTCACCCCCGACCGAGCACGCGACCTCGGCCACCGTCGGTGGAACGGAGGTGCAGGGACAATAAACGGCTCACGAACGTCACCGCTTTCACCCCCGTGACCGGACGCCACCGAGCGTCCGGTCACGCGTATTCAGGGGGCTCCCGAAAATCTTCGTCCGCACGGCGCGCACACGCCCCGGCTCAGGCACTCCCCGGTGGCAGAGCCGCCAGCATATCCCTGGTCACCGCGACCGCATTGTCCGAACTCCCGCCGCGGACCAGCAGCGTCGCCCACGCGAGATCGCCGCGATAGCCGATGAACCACGAATGCGATCCGCCGTCGACCTCCGCCTCACCGGTCTTGCCGAACACCTCGCCCTGGTCGGCGATCCGCTCGGCGGTACCGCCGGTGACCACCTTGCGCATCATCGCCTGCAGGCCCTCCACCACCTGCGGCGACAGGCTCGGCCGGTCGCCGTGGACGGCCGTCTCGTGCCCGGAGATCAGATACGGCGTCGGCGCCGACCCGTGCGCGACCGTCGCCGCCACCAGCGCCATGCCGAACGGGCTGACCACCACCCTGCCCTGGCCGATCCCGTCCTCGGTGCGAACCACCTCGTCGTCGGCGCGCGGCACCGAACCCGACACGGTCGGCAACCCGGCCACGGTGTAGTCCGGGCCCACCCCCATCCGCGCCGCCGCGTCGGTCAGGGCCGCACCGGGCAGTTCGCTGGCCAATTTCGCGAAGGCCGTATTGCAGGACCGCTCGTACGCCGTCGACATCGGCACATCGCCGAGGGAGAACAGGTCGTAGTTGGGAATTGTCCGCTCCCCCACCACGATTCGGCTCGGACACGGCACGACGGTATCCGGATTCGCGATGTCCGCGGTCATCGCGGCGGCGGCGGTGACGGTCTTGAAGGTGGAGCCGGGCGGATACAGTCCGGTCGTCGCGACCGGCCCGTCGGTGTCGGCGGCCTCGTTCTGCGCCACCGCGAGGATCGCTCCGGTGGAGGGCTGGATCACCACCATCATGGTCTGCTCGCGGCGCGGGTCGACGGCCCGCTGCGCGGCGTTCTGCACGGTGCGGTCGATACTCAGCGAGAACGACGGGGCCGGTTGCGGCGCAACCTCTTTCAGCACATCGGTATCGACGCCGTCGGCATTGACGGTGACCACACTCCAGCCCGCCTTGCCGTCGACCTCGTCGATGACGGTCTTGCGGATCTGCGTCATCAGATCGGGCGCGAAATGCCGGTCGGTGGGAAGCAGATCCCACTGCCGGTCGGTGGTCACTCCGGGCAGGCCCAGCAACTGTCCGCTGACCTGGTCGAATTCCCAATCGCTGAGGCCCAGGACGAGAGTGGGACCGTGTTGTTTCCGGGCGGCGGCCAGGATCGCGTCGGTGGTCAGGGTGTCGTCGAACTGTTTGAGCGCGGCCGACAGCGCTCCGGCCACATAGCCCGGATCCGGGGCGTCGGACACCGCGAACGAAATCCGGTGCACGACCCCCGGAACCAGGACGTCGCTGCCGGATCGTTCGTTGACCCGGGCCCGCGGAGCCGCAGTGGTGCGCAGGTGCAGGCTTTGGGTGTCACCCAGTTTCGGATGGATGTCCGAGGCGCTCCAGCGCACCTTCCACTGCCCGTCGCTGCGGCCCATCTGCAACTGGCCGGAGTAGCTCCAGGCGCGGTCCTTCGGCAGTGTCCACTCGTAGGTGTAGTCGACGGTAGCGGTGTCGCCGGTGACGCGCGCGGAACCGGTGTGCGCGGCCAGGTGCTGCGCCTGCAGGTTCTGCCACGCCGAAGCCAATGCCGCCGAGGCCTTCTCGGGCTGCGTGGTCAGATCGGCGGCGTGCGCCGCGTCCTGCCGGGCGAAGGCGGACAGGAAGGAGTCGGCGGCGGCGACCGGACCCTGCGGTCCGGACGAACACGCGCTCGCCGTCACCACGACGGCGGCGGCCGCACCCAGCACCAGTGCGCGCGGCGCACATCTCGACTTCCACATTGCCACCGATGGTAGCCAGCCGGTCGCTGGTAAACGTTGCGACACACTGGTTTTGCACAGTAAGCGGGGAAACCCGCGCGCTCAGTCCACGAGGATCGTCGCGAATGTCGCCACCTGATGGAAGCCGACCTTGGCGTACGCGCGGCGGGCGACCTCGTTGTAGGAGTTCACGTACAGGCTCGCGGTGCGCCCGGCCGCGACCACCGCGTCGGCGACCGCGGCCGTCCCGGCGGTGCCGAGACCGCGACCCCGCCACTGCGGATGGACCCACACGCCCTGGATCTGACCGGTCCGCCGCGACATCGCCCCGACCTCGGCCTTGTAGACGACCTGGCCGTCCTCGAAGCGCGCCCACGCGCGGCCCGCCTCGATGAGGCTCGCCACCCGGCGCCGGTATCCGCGACCGCCGTCGCCGGCCCGCGGATCGACGCCGATCTCCTCGGTGAACATCGCGACCGCGGCGACCAGATACCGTTCCAGCTCGTCGCTGCGCACGCGACGCACCTTCGGATCGGGGATGGCGCGGGCGCGGCCGTCGAGGGCCAGCAGCGGCTGATCGGCGCGGATCTCACGCGGCGGACCCCACCGCTGTTCCAGCGTCTCCCACAGCGGCAGCGCCAATTCCTGGCGGCCCACCACCGAGGAGCACACCCGCGGCCACCGGGCCGCGCGATCGGCGAAGGCCCGCATATCGTCGGTCGTTCCGCGCAACGGCACCAGATTGGCGCCGGAGAAACACAGCGAATCCGCCGGGGTACGCCGCGTCCACAATTCCCCGCCGCCGCGGTTGTCCAGGCCGTATTCCTGCAGACGCGCGGCAACCATGCACCCGGCCACCGGATCGGTGTCCAGCACTTCCAGCACCTGCGCCAGATCGCGATCCGCGAGCTGACGAGCACCGGAAATCCGTGACCGGCGCGACGGTTCCAGCACACTCCGCACGCTCCCAGCCTGCCATGAACGACGCCTGCGTGCGGGGGCTTTGCTCGGCTCCAAGGGCAGAATGCGCCCGGCGCGCAACACGCCCGCTCCCCTGTCCGCGTCCGGCGGTCAGCCGACGGTCACGACGGGCTCGCCGTTCTCGGCGTCGGTACCCATCTCGTCGGCGATGCGCATGGCCTCTTCGATCAGCGTCTCCACGATCTGGTGTTCCGGCACGGTCTTGATGACCTCGCCCTTCACGAAGATCTGGCCCTTGCCGTTACCGGAGGCGACACCCAGATCGGCCTCACGAGCCTCACCGGGACCGTTGACCACACAGCCCATGACCGCCACCCGCAGCGGCACCTCGAGACCCTCCAGACCCGCGGTGACCGCGTTGGCGAGGGAGTAGACGTCGACCTGCGCACGTCCGCAGGACGGGCAGGACACGATCTCGAGTTTGCGCGGACGCAGATTCAGCGACTGCAGGATCTGCCCGCCAACCTTGACCTCCTCGGCGGGCGGCGCGGACAGCGAGACCCGGATGGTGTCGCCGATGCCCTCGCTGAGCAGGGCGCCGAAGGCCACCGCCGATTTGATCGTGCCCTGGAAGGCCGGCCCGGCCTCGGTGACGCCCAGGTGCAGCGGGTAGTCGCACTGTGCGGCCAGCTGCCGGTAGGCCTCGACCATGACCACCGGATCGTTGTGCTTGACCGAGATCTTGATATCGCCGAAGCCGTGCTCCTCGAACAGGCTCGCCTCCCACAGCGCCGACTCCACCAGCGCCTCTGGGGTGGCCTTGCCGTATTTCTCGAGCATGCGCTTGTCCAGCGAGCCCGCGTTCACGCCGATCCGGATCGGGATCCCGGCGGCACCGGCGGCCTTGGCGACCTCCTTGACCCGGCCGTCGAACTCCTTGATGTTGCCCGGATTGACGCGCACGGCGGCACAGCCGGCATCGATCGCGGCGAAGATGTAGCGGGGCTGGAAGTGGATGTCCGCGATCACCGGGATCTGCGACTTCTTCGCGATCATCGGCAGCGCGTCGGCGTCCTCCTGCCGCGGGCAGGCCACGCGCACGATGTCACAGCCCGAGGCGGTCAGTTCCGCGATCTGCTGCAGCGTGGCGTTCACGTCGTGGGTCTTGGTCGTGGTCATCGACTGGACGGAGATGGGGTGATCACTGCCCACTCCCACCGTGCCCACCATCAGCTGGCGCGTTTTACGCCGCGGTGCGAGGACCGCCGCCGGTGCGGCCGGCATCCCCAGGGTGATGGCTGTGCTCACGTTCGGCTGCCTACTTTCGTCTGCGTCTGGTGCACCCGTTCGTTGCCGAGTCTAGTGCGGGCGGTATGAGAGCGACCTGTGAGAGCACCGACACCCCGGCCGGTGAACCACGCACTCATGGTCCGCCACCACCGCCGAACGACTGTGACCAGGACCGTACCGTCGCCGGGCCGAGCTGCCCGGCACACCCGGTATGCCCGGTCATCCGCGTTTTTCCGCCCGGATGCCGAGGTGGCTACCGTAGACGAGCCGAAGACCGGCAAGCACCGTCGCGTTCAGGAGGATTCACCGGATGTACATCCCGCGACCACGTGTCGGGCGGCGCTGACCGTGCGCCTGGCGATGACTCCCGAACTGCCCGCCGACCCGGAAGCGGCTGCGGCACTGCAGGAACGATTGCGCGATTCGGTGCTCACCCACGACCCGCGGCCGCCGCGATTTCGCACCGTCGCGGGCCTGGATTCGGCCTACGACGAGTCCGGCGCGGTCGTCGCCGCCGTCGTGGTCCTCGATCTCGACACGATGGCGACCGTCGACACCGCCGTCGCCCGCGGCACGACGCGGTTTCCGTACGTGCCCGGCCTGCTCGCGTTCCGGGAACTGCCGACCACCCTGGCCGCGCTGGAACGCCTCGAGACCACGCCCGACCTGCTGGTCTGCGACGGCCAGGGCATCGCCCACCCGCGGCGCTTCGGGCTGGCGTGCCACCTGGGGGTGCTGACCGGCCTGCCGTCGATCGGCGTCGCCAAGACGGTGTGGGGTCGATGCGACGAGCCCGATGCCGCGCGGGGTTCGGTATCCGACATCACGGTGGACGGCGAGGTGGTCGGCCGGGCGCTGCGCACCCAGCCGGGGATCAAACCGGTGTACGTGTCGGTGGGCCATCGCATCTCCCTCGACACCGCGTGCGCCCAGGTTCTCGCGCTCGCGCCGAAGTACCGCCAGCCGGAGACCACCCGCCGCGCCGACCATCTGTGCCGAACACTGTTGCGCGACAGCGTCGCTCGCGGCTAGGGAAGCACCCGGGCACAGCGGGCGAGCAGCGCCGGGTGGCAGCACCGAACCAGCCTACGAAGGCGACCATCGGCAACTTCATCGCTAATCGACGATTCGCGTTGCGCGGACCCGCGAGATTCGCCGAACACCACCGCCACCCGGAGCGACGGCAATCAATGTCCGGGCGGCGCCAGAGTCGAATGTCACCTCGTTTCAGATATTCGTTCTCGAATTGCGATCGCGCCTGATGCGGTCGATTGTTTTCCGTTTCGTCGTACCCGATCGAAGTAGCTGAAATCCGATGACTATTCGCCGATCGCCACCGGACGCGAACCCTTTACTCCGATCCGCGTCGGCCGCGTCCGATCGCCGCGAACACTGCATATCAAGACGAACACCGCAGATCAGACGGCACGACAGGGGAACGGCCACCGGAGGCGGATATGACGAATCACGAAAGAGCAAGGCGCCGTCGAATTTCGCGCCCGATTCGTGCCTTGACGACCATCGCCGCCGGGCAGACGATAGACCGATGACCGGCGATGAGGAATTGATTCAGGTCGAACAAGTCATCGAGCGAATGATCGCGCGCCACCCGTCCGTCCCGCCGGGGGACATAGAACTCATCGTGCGCGACATCCACAAGCGCTTCTCCGATGCGCGAGTACACGACTTCGTCCCTCTGCTCGTCGAGAAGGCAGCACGGCAAGCGATCAGCATCCGGCCCGCAGGAACACCGGCATCCGCGTCTCGCACCCGTCCGCGCGGCACGCGCGCAGTGACGGTCATCTGAGGAGACGAGTACGTGGGGAAGAAGTCCCGCCACGGCAAGCGCCGGGCCGACACCCCGGGGAACACGCTCACCGAGCGTTCCCACCGTCCGCCGCGAGGCTCGGCGGAGCTGTCCGGCGCGCAGGAATCCGCGGCGGCGAGGTCGAACGAGCCGATATCGAACACGCCGATGTCGAACAAGGAGTACCGGCGGCTGCTGCGGCCGCTGCAGGCCGAACTGGTCGCCCTGCAGGAGTGGGTGAAGGACTCCGGCGCGCGGATCTGCCTCGTCTTCGAGGGCCGCGACACGGCCGGTAAGGGGGGAGTCATCAAAGCCATCACCGCGCGCGTGAGCCCGCGGGTGTTCCGGGTCGTCGCCCTGCCCGCCCCCACCGAGCGGGAGAAGTCGCAGATGTACATCCAGCGCTATCTGCCGCATCTGCCGGCCGCCGGCGAGGTCGTCATCTTCGACCGCAGCTGGTACAACCGGGCCGGCGTCGAACGGGTGATGGGTTTCTGCACCGACGAGCAGGCCCGGCACTTCCTCGAGCTGATTCCGACGGTGGAACGCGAGATCGTCGACTCGGGCGTCATCATGCTGAAGTACTGGCTGGAGGTCGGTCAGGACGAGCAGACGCGGCGGCTGCAGAGCCGCATCGACGACCCCCGCAAGATCTGGAAACTGTCGGATCTGGATCTGCGCTCCTACAGCCGCTGGTACGACTATTCGCGGGCACGGGACGAGATGTTCCACTTCACCGACACCGGCTGGGCGCCCTGGTATATCGCGGCCACCGACGACAAGAAGCGCGGCCGGCTCAACATCATCAGTCACCTCCTCGGCCGGATCGACTACGAGCCGCTCGATCGGCCGCAGGTCGTGCTACCGGATCGGCAGAGCGCGAACGGCTATCGCGTCCCACCGCAGCCGCTGCACTGGATTCCGACGCCGTACTGAGAGTTGCGAGCCGAGGGAGAGGACGAGCGTTATGGCGGACACACAAGCGGTGCCCCGGAATCCGTCCGCCGGCGCACCGGCACCCGAACCTGCCGATTGGCACGCCCGCGACGCCGACGCGGTGGTGACTGCGCTCTCCTCGGACCGGCACGCCGGACTCACCACCGCCGCGGCCGAGCAGCGGCGTAAACGCTACGGCCCCAACGAAATAGCCGCCGAGCCCGCACCGGCGCCGTGGGCCGTCGCGCTGCGACAGCTCCGCGATCCGATGAACCTGATGCTGGTCGCGGTGGTGGTGGTCAGCGTCGTCATCGGCGAGATTCCGACGGCCGTCGTGGTCGGGGTGCTGGTCGTGCTCAACGTCGTACTCGGCACGCGACAGGAACTCGTGGCGCGCGCGAGCGTGGACGCGCTGGCGAAGATGCAGTCGCCGCAGGCGCGGGTGGTGCGCGACGGAGTGCTGACCCAGCTCGACGCGCTCGAGCTGGTGCCCGGCGATATCGTCCAGCTCGAAGCGGGCGATATCGTCCCCGCCGACGGCCGGCTCGTCACCTCCGCGACGCTGGAGACCCAGGAGGCGGCGCTCACCGGTGAAAGCGCCCCCGTGGCCAAGGATCCCGGCACTCTCGCCGCCGCGGACGTACCGCTCGGCGACCGCGGCGACATGGTCTATCAGAACACCTCGGTCACCCGGGGGACCGCCACCATGGTGGTCACCGAAACCGGGATGAACACCGAGATGGGCCGGATCGCGTCCATGCTGTCGGCGGTCCCCCCGTCGAGATCACCGCTGCAGCGTGAGCTGGATTCGCTGACGAAACTGCTCGGGGTGATCGCGTGGACGGCGGTGGCGATCATCGTGGTGATCGGTGCGCTGCGCGGCCAGGATGTGACAGCGGTACTACTGCTGGGCATTTCGATGGGCGTCTCCGCGATTCCCACCGGGCTGCCGACCTTCGTCCAGGCGATGCTGGCCTACGGCGCACGCCGCCTCGCCGACGCCAAGGCCGTGGTCAAGAACCTCACCGATGTCGAGACGCTGGGCGCGACCAGCGCGATCAACTCGGACAAGACCGGCACCCTGACCATGAACCAGATGACGGTGCGATCGCTGTTCTTCCACTGCCGCTGGTACGGCGTGACCGGAGAGGGCTACAGCACATACGGAACGGTCACCGAGGCCGCGGGCGAAGGCGTCCCGGATTTCAGCCTGCTCGCCTATGGTCTGTGCCTGGACAGCGACGCCACCGTGTCCGACACCGGAGAGGTGGTCGGCGATCCGACCGAAGCGGCGCTGGTGGTACTGGCGGCCAAGCTCGGCATCGACGCTCCGCTCACCCGCCGCGCCTACCCGCGCATCGCCGCGGTGCCCTTCGACTCGGCCTACAAATTCATGGCCACCTTCCACCATCTGCGCGTCGACGATCGGACTCGATTCGTCGAATTGGTCAAGGGCGCACCGGATATGGTCCTGGCCCGCTGCGCGAGCGCCTACCGCCCCGGCCGCACGGAGGTGCCGATCGACGAGGCGCGCGCCGAGATCACCGCCGCGATGCACACCATGTCGGAGCAGGGCCTGCGCGTTCTCGCCTTTGCCGTCCGGATCCTCGACGGCCGGGTGGACGCCGCGCGGGCCGATCCCATGTCGCTGGTCGAGAATCTCACCTTCGTCGGCATGGTGGGTATCATCGACCCGCTGCGGCCCGAGGCGGTCGATTCGGTGCGCATCGCCCACGAGGCAGGGATCGACGTGCGCATGATAACCGGCGACCACGCGATCACCGCCGCCGCGATCGGAGCCGAACTCGGGCTGGGGCCGGGGGCGGTCGGCGGCGCGGAACTGCAAGCCATGACCGACGAGCAACTGGCCGAGGCGCTGCCGAATCTGCACGTGTTCGGCCGCGTGACCCCCGAGGACAAGCTGCGGCTGGCCGGCGTGATGCAGCGCGGCGGCGCGGTGGTGGCGATGACCGGTGACGCGGTCAACGATGCCGCCGCGTTGAAGAAGGCCGATATCGGCGTCGCGATGGGTTCGGGCAGCGAGGTCACCAAACAGGCCGGCAAAATGGTGCTCACCGACGACAACTTCGGGACGCTGATCACCGCGATCCGCCTCGGCCGGGCCATCTACGACAAGATCGTGTCCTACATTCGGTATCAGATGTCGAAACTGTTCTCCCTGGTGCTGCTGTTCTTGGTGGCCAGCATCTTCGACATCAACCACGGCGTCGCGCTGACTCCGCTGATGGTGCTGTTCCAGCACTTCTTCATCACGCTGTTTCCGGTCGCCGTCATCATGACCGACCCGCCGCCGGCGAATCTGATGAACAAGCCGCCGCGCGATCCGGCGATGCCGATCGCCAACCGGACCGCGTTCGCGCAGTGGCTGGCCTACGGTGTGCTGCAGTTCGCGGTCGCCCTTGCCGCCATGCTGCTGGCTCCCGGCGAGATGAGTACGGACACCGCCTCGGTGCCGATGACGACGACCTTCGTGGTGCTGTCACTGGGTTCGGTCCTCGCCGGGCTCGCGATGCGTCGCGATCCCGAATCCGGTTTCACCGCACCGGTTCTCGGTGCGCTGAAGATCTTGTCGATCCCGGTCGTCGTCACCGTGCTTGCCGTGGAATTGAGTTTCCTGCAGGATCTGCTGATGACGACATCGCTGACGGGTGGCCAGTGGCTGGCCTGTCTCGGCTGGTCGGTGCTGATCCCGATCGCGATCGAGGCGGAGAAGGCGCTGCGGCGCAGGCGCATCCGCCACAACGCACCGCAAATTCCGCTCGATACTGCGGCCGCGGTGACGCCGCTGCGTGCCCGGGCGCACTGAGGCGCGGCCGTGGGCTGGCGAGACAGTATCGGCCGGCTGCCCGGAATCGCGACCGCGCGTGGATATCACCGTGACTGGCTGCGCGCGGATGTGACCGCGGGCCTCGTCCTGACCGCGCTCCTGATTCCCGCGGGCATGGGCTACGCCGAAGCCGCCGGGCTGCCCGCCTACGCCGGCCTGTACGCGACCATCGTTCCGCTGCTCGCCTACGCCGTGGTCGGCCCGTCGCGAATCCTCGTACTCGGCCCCGACTCGTCGCTGGCCCCGCTGATCGCGGCGGCGGTGCTGCCGCTGGCGGCCGCCGGTGATCCCCGCAGCGCCCTCGCGCTGGCGGGCGTACTGGCCGTACTCGTCGGCCTCATCCTGCTCGTCGGCGGTTTCCTGCGCCTCGGATTCGTCACCGAACTGCTGTCCAAACCCATCCGGCTGGGATATCTGAATGCCATCGCGCTGATCGTCGTCGTCGGGCAGGTGCCCAAACTGCTGGGATTCTCGGTCGAGGAGACCGGTCTGCTCGCCGAGATCGCGGCCATCGTCCGGGCGGTCTTCCACTCCGGCATCGAACCGGTCGCAGCGGCCGTCGGCATCGGATCACTCGCCGTCATCGTGATCTTCCGGATGTGGCTGCCGATCGTGCCGGGTGTGCTCGTCGCGGTCGTGGCCGGCATCGTGATCTCCGCGGCCGCCGGGCTCACCGACGAGATCGGGATGGTCGGCGCGTTGCCCGAGGGCCTGCCGCTGCCCTCGGTCGGCGGGGTCGGCCGGCACGAGGTCGCTCGCCTGATCGGGCCCGCGGCGGGTATCGCGCTGATCGCCTTCGCCGACAGCGGCGTCCTGTCGCGCACGTTCGCCTCGCGCCACGGCGAGGACGTCGACGGCAGTACGGAAATGAAAGCGATCGGGGTCGCCAATGTGGCCGGCGGGCTGTTCGGCGGATTTCCCGTGTCCGCCAGCGGCTCTCGCACCCCCGTCGCCGAACAGAACGGTGCGCATACGCAATTGGCGGGTGTGGTCGGAGCGGCCGCGGTGTTGCTGTTCGTCCTCATCGCCCCCGGACTCACGGCCTACCTTCCCGACGCGACGCTCGCGGCGGTGGTGATCGTCGCGGCCACCGCGTTGATCGATGTGCGCGGCCTGGTCCGGATGTGGCGGATGAGCACGGTGGAATTCGGCCTCGCCGTGGCCGCGTTCCTGGGCGTCGCGCTGGTGGGCGTCCTGCAGGGCATTCTGGTCGCGATCGGGCTGTCGTTCGTCGCGGTGGTCGCGCGGGCCTGGCAGCCGTACCGCACCGAACTCGTCGCCACCGCGGACCGGCCGGGTTTCCACGACATCGAACGCCACCCCGAGGGACACCGCTTCCCCGGCCTGGTGCTGGTGCGTTTCGACGCGCCCCTGTTCTTCGCCAACGGCCAGATCTTCGACGACTACGTGCGCTCGCTCGTCGCGCGGGCTCCGTACCCGGTCGAATGGGTGGTCGTCGCCGCCGAACCGATCACCGGCCTCGACACCACGGCCGTCGACGAACTCGTCGATCTCGACCGGTATCTCGAGGGCCGCGGGATCCGGCTGGCCTTCGCGGAGATGAAAGGGCCGATCAAGGACACGATCATCCGCTTCGGCGTCGGCGACCGGTTCGACGCGACGCATTTCTACCCCACCGTCGACGCAGCGGTCGATGCCTTCCAGCACCGATCCGATCACACGACCGATACCTGAGCGCCCGGGACGAGGCCTGCCATGAACCACATCTACGCCGAAGAGCCACCCTCGCACCGCCGATCCGGAGACGCAGCGAACGACGGCGGCCGCTCGCTGCGCGCCCGATCACGCTGGGCGCGAACAGCATTCGTCTTCGCCGGTGCGGCCGTCGTGGTGCCGGTCGTATTCGCCGACGTGCTGGGTACCCTCGCGCTGCTGATCGTCGGTGCGGGCGGGGTGGTGGTGACGGTGGCCGCGCTGTACTGGTTCGTGAGCGACCGTGGGGCCATTCGGTGGGTGTCGGCGATCGTGGCGGTGGCGGCGCCGATCGTGGTTCTCGTCATGTTCGTGCGCACCGGCCTGCTGTGGGTCGTGCTGGTGGCGGGCGCGCTGGCCTTCGCGTCCATGTTCTGTGCTCGCGCCGCGCTACGGCCGGGTGAGGCCCACACGACGGCGATCGAATACTCCGCGCCGCCACCGCGACGACCGTTCCTGATCATGAATCCCCGCTCCGGGGGAGGGAAAGTCGCGAAGTTCGATCTGCGGCGCCGAGCCGAAGAGCTGGGCGCAGAGGTTGTGCTGATGGAGGGTCGCGTCGATGTCGCCGCCCTGGCTCAGGAGGCCGTCGAACGAGGTGCGGACCTGCTGGGCGTCGCGGGCGGCGACGGGACCCAAGCGCTCGTAGCCGGGGTCGCCGCCGCGCACGACCTGCCGTTCCTCGTGCTCAGCGCGGGCACGCGCAATCATTTCGCGCTGGACCTCGGGCTCGACCGCACCGATCCGGCGACCGGGCTCGACGCGTTGCGCGACGGCGTGGAGATGCGCGTCGACCTCGGCCGGATCAACGGCCGGCCGTTCGTCAACAACGCCTCGTTCGGCGTCTACGCCGAGATCGTGCGCAGCCCCGCCTATCGCGACGACAAGACCGCGACCGTCCTGCGCCTGCTCCCCGATCTGCTCGCCGGCCACAGCGGGACCAAGCTGGTGGCGCGTATCGGCGCCACCACGGTCACCGGCCCGCAGGCGGTGCTGGTGAGCAACAATCCCTACGGCACCAGCGATCTCGCCGGGCTGAGCCGCCGCGACCGCCTCGACCGCGGCGTGCTCGGGGCGGTCACGGTCTCGGTCTCCGATACCCGCGCGGCATTGGGTCTGATCCGTCGCACACACAGCCACGGACTGACCCAGCAGACCGCATCCGAAGTCGTCGTCGAGGCCGAGAGCTCACCGATCCCCGCCGGCGTCGACGGGGAATCGCTGCTCCTCGACACACCGGTGCGATGCGTCGTGGAACCCGGCGCGCTGCGCGTGCGCGTACCGCGCAACCGCCCCGGAACCCGCCCTGCCGCAGCCGCTCTGGACTGGCTGCGCCTGCGCGATCTGGCGCTCGGTCGCGCGAGCGCCGAATCCGCTACGGGAACAGCTTGATCGGGTTCACGATGTCGGCGACCAGGGTGAGGATCATGTACGCCCCGCCGATCACCACCACCACGTAGGTGGCGGGCAGTAGTTTCATGTAGTCGACCGGAGCGCCGTTGGGCAAGCCCTTGCGGTTGCGCCACATGTTGCGCAGCTTCTCGAACATCACCACCGCGATGTGGCCGCCGTCCAGCGGGAGCAGGGGCAGCAGGTTGAACGCGCCGAGGAAAAAGTTCAGGCTGGCCAGCACCAGCACGAACATGTTCCAGTATCCGTGTTCGGCCGTCTCACCGCCGATCTTGCTGGCGCCGTAGACGCTCACCGGTGTGTCGGCGTCGCGCTGGCCGCCGGTCACGGCGTGCCACAGGCTGACGACCTTGCCCGGCATCTGCGCGAGCGAAGCGAACGTGCGGCCGAACATATCGCCGGTGAAGGCCGCTGACGCCGGAACCGCCGCGATCACGTTGTATTTGACCGGGCTGTACACATCCTGTGCCACACCGACTTTGCTCACGTACACCGGCGTGGTGACGCGCTCGGAACTGTCGGTGGACTTCAGCGGATAGGTCGCCACCCGCTCCGGGGTCACCGGAATCTGCAGGGTCTGATCGTCACGTTTCACCGTGTAGACGACCGGGCCGTTGGCCTTCTCGGTGATCGAGCGGAAGTCGTTCCAGGTCTTGACGGGCTTGCCGTCGATCGCGGTCACCAGATCGCCGCGCTTCAGCCCGGCGCGTTCGGCCGGGCCGGGGCCGGTGCACTTCTGCATCGACCCGTCGGGGTTCTGCGCGGGCACGCAGCCGGCCGGGTAGATCTGGGTGGCCGGCGGCGAATCCAGCCGGGGCAGCCCCCAGGCCACCGCGAGCAGCATGATCAGCAGGAAGCCCAGGATGAAGTTCATCGCGATGCCGCCGAACATCACCACCAGCCGCTTCCAGGTGGCCTGCCGGTACATCGCGCGATGCAGGTCCTCGGGTGGAACCTCGTCCAGCGCGGTCATCCCCGCGATATCGCAGAAACCGCCCAGCGGCAGCGCCTTGAGGCCGTATTCGGTCTCACCGCGGCGGAACGAGAACACCTTCGGCCCGAAGCCGACGAAGTAGCGGCGCACCTGCATGCCGGTGGCCTGCGCCGCCCACATGTGGCCACATTCGTGTAGCGCCACCGATACCGTGATGCCGAGGGCGAACAGCACGAATCCGATCGCGAAGCCCATGCGGTATGGAACCCTCCTGAATCAGTTGCTCACGAGCGTGCGCGCACGCTGTCGCGCCCACGCATCCGCCGCGAGCACCTCGTCCAAGGTACTGGGTTCCGCGGCCCAGCGGTCGGCCGACTCGACGACCCGCGCGACCGTGCGCACGATATCCGGGAATCGCAGCGCACCGTCGAGGAATGCCTGCACCGCGATCTCGTTGGCGGCGTTGTACACCGCGGTGACGCTGCCACCGGCCTTACCCGCCGCGCGAGCCAGCTCGACCGCCGGGAAGACCTCGTTGTCGACCGGTTCGAATTCCCAGGTGAACGCGGTGCCGAAGTCGATCGGGGCGAGGGTGCCCGGCACCCGGTCGGGCCAGCCCAGGGCCAGTGCGATCGGCAGCTTCATATCGGGCGGGCTGGCCTGGGCGAGGGTGGAACCGTCGGTGAAGGTCGCCATCGAATGCACGATCGACTGCGGATGCACCGTGACATCGATCTTGTCGTAGTCGATCCCGAACAGCATGTGCGCCTCGATCAGTTCGAGGCCCTTGTTCACCAGCGTGGCCGAATTGAGGGTGTTCATCAAACCCATCGACCAGGTGGGATGAGCCTTGGCCGCGTCGGGGTCCACCGATTCCAGCATCTCGGCGGTCCAGCCCCGGAACGGGCCGCCGGAGGCGGTGAGCACCAGCCGCGCGACCTCGTCGGCGCGCCCGCCGCGCAGGCACTGCGCCATCGCCGAGTGTTCGGAGTCGACCGGGACGATCTGCCCGGGAGTGGCGGCCCGGGTCACCAGACTGCCGCCCGCCACGAGTGATTCCTTGTTGGCCAGGGCCAGGCGCCGCCCCGATTCCAGAGTCGCGAGCGTCGGGCGCAGCCCGAGCGCGCCGACCAGGGCGTTGAGCACCACGTCGGCGTCGGTGCGGCGCACGAGTTCGGTCACCGCGTCCGGACCGGTTAGGCCCACACCGAGTTTCGCGGCGGCGGCCGGATCGGCGACGGCCACGTTGTCGGTACCGGTGGCGCGGATCTGCTCGGCCAGCAGGTCGGTATTGCCGCCGCGCGCGGCCAGTCCGACCACCTGGAATCGGTCCGGATTGGCGGCGACGACCTCCAATGCCTGGGTGCCGATGGAGCCGGTGCTGCCCAGCAGCAGAACTTTCACGATGTCGGACACGCACTCATTGTCCACGGTGAATCGCCGCGCACGTCACCCCGCTGGCTACGACGCCCGGTCGTATGCAAACATATTCTCGACAGTCACCTTCACGACCTGCGGACCTCACGGTGCACTCCGCGCACCCGAACCGCAGCGAACACGGAAATGATGGGAGCGAACGTGGCCGCCACGGAACTGGAACCCGCCAAGAGCGCCGGCGTCGTCACCAAGGTCGATCCCGCCGAGGTTCCCTCCGCCGCCTGGGGCTGGAGTGGTGAATCGCGGCGCACCTTCCGTATCGCCGGATGGGTCGTCTTCCTGATCCTGCTGGCCATGCTGTTCGAGAACCAGCAGGGCCACACCTCGGGCACCGGCTACACCGGATACATCTTCCTGATCGGTTTCGCCGTCGCGCTGGCGGGCATCTTGATCCGCGATTCGATCATCCGGCGCAAGCCGCGCTGAATCACCGTCGCGTAGCGCATCATTCGACCGGCCGCTGAGGTGCTGACCTCAGCGGCCGCGTCGTTTCCGCGGGCCGCCGGCCTTGCCCGCCCGTCCCGGCTTCGCCGCGCCGCCCCGGCGTGCGGCCGGTTTCGCACCGCCGTCGCCCCGGCCCCTACCGCGCTGCGCCGCAACACCTTCGGCGCGCGCACCGGAATCCTGCCGGCCGCGCCGATCGCGTTCACCGGCGGTCCGGGAACTGCGTGCCGTGCGCCCGCGCACGACGCCGATGAATTCCTCGGCGAGTTCGACCGCGTCCTCGATCGGCCACGACAGCGCGACCTGGGTCGGATCGACATCGGTGAGCGGACGATAGATCAGGTCGCGGCGGTGATGCAGCCGTGCCAGCGACTGCGGCACCACCGCCGCCCCGCCGACCGCGGCCACCAATTCGACGGTGTCGCCCACCGCGTCGAGATCGGTCGCGTCCTGCATCCGCTCGCCCTCCAGATCGGCCAGGCTCACCTCGTCGAACAGCCCGATCGGATGATCCTTCTGCACCACCGCCACGGCGACCTCGTGGTAGAGCGGAATCGCGTGCAGCCCGGCCCGATCGATCGGTAACCGGACGAAGCACATGTCGACCCGTCCCTGCGCCAGTACGTCGCGCTGCTGTGCCTGCGGCACGGCGATCAAATCGAGCGGGACATCAGGGAACCGTTCGGCCCACACCCGCGCCCACTTGGCGACGGTGACGCCCGGGACGTAGCCGATGCGCAGCGCGGCGGGAGCAGACTCGGTCATGCGGCCAGCGTATGGCACCGGGCGGGCCGGTTCGGCATCCACCGCGAACCCCGGCGACCCGATACGCGATCCAGGTGACGCGGAGTTCGACGGCAGTGGTCGAAACCGTGCCCACCGGGCGAACACGGTAGAAATGATCGCAGTACGTTTCCCATCCTCCCCCGGCGTCCCGGGCAGACCAGATCGGATATGCGTTGACGACCCCCTCCCCGGCCCCGATGGCATCCGGCGGCCCCGGATTCGATCGGCCGCTGTTCACCACCATCACCGATTTCGCCGACCACACCCGGTGGCTCAACGACGCGATGCTCTGGTGGACCGACGCCGGTTTGGCGGTGTTCGCGGTGCTGATGGTGATCGGCTGGTGGCAGGCCCGGCGCCGCGACGACCGGTCCATGGCGCTGGCGCTGCTGGCTCCGGTCAGTGTGGTGGTCGCCTATCTGGTCGCCGAGGTGGTGAAGGTGATCGTCGCCGAACCACGCCCGTGCCGGGGCGTGCCGACCGCCTACATCATCGAAACCTGTCCGGTGCCGAGCGACTACTCGTTTCCCAGCGGTCACACCACCACCGCCGCGGCGACCGTCGCGGCGCTGTATCTGCTGAATCGGCGGCTGGGCTGGATCACGGCCGTCTTCGCGGTCGTACTGGCCTTCAGCCGGGTCTATGTCGGCGGTCATTACCCGCACGACGTCGTGGCGTCGGCGATCCTGGCTATTCCGGTCGCCGCTGCCGTCAGTCTGCTGCTGGCCCGCCCCGCCACGGCGGTGGTGACGCGCATGCGGTCCTCCGCACTGGCGCCGCTGGTCGCCGACGCCTCGACGGCGCCGGCATCCCGGATGTGAGCCTCACGCTATTCTGTCCGACGTGGCGGTGGGGCTCGCCACTTCGGCGCCGCGGCCGGAGCAACCGTGATCGGACGATCGCCAACAGTCCCTACTCGAGGTACCACCATGTTCGTGTTCGAGTAGGAGTCCGTCGTTGACCGAGCTACGCCGTGAGGAGCCCCGGCCCGGCGAATCCGCCGACCGGCCCGTCGATCCCGATATCGATCTGCACGTCCCGTCGCAACGCCGCGAACTGCTGCGCGAACACGGCGCGGTGCTGGCGGTGATCGGGCTGGGTGGCGGATTGGGCGGTCTGGCCCGCTACGGCCTCACCCAGCTCCTGCCGACACGCCCCGGGCAGTTCCCGTGGGGCACATTCACCGAGAATGTGCTCGGCTGCCTCGCGATCGGCGTGCTGATGGTGCTGATCACCGAGGTCTGGTCCGCGCATCGACTGGTGCGGCCGTTCCTCGGGGTCGGATTTCTGGGCGGGTTCACCACCTTCTCCACCTACGCCGTCGAAATCCGTAATCTGCTGCAACCCGGTTCGGCCGTGACGGCGTTCGTCTATCTGGCCGCTACCCTGCTGAGCGCGCTGCTCGCGGTCCTCGCCGGGGTGACGCTGGCGCGAATGACGCTGCTCCGCAAGGTGATTCGAGGAGAGGCACGATGACCGTCGTCCTGGTCTTCGCCGGTGCGGTGCTCGGCGCCCCGGCCCGCTACCTCACCGATCGGTTCGTGCAGGCACGCCACGACAGTCTGTTTCCCTGGGGCACGCTGACGGTCAACATCGTCGGCTGCCTGATTCTGGGCGCGCTCACCGGCGGTGCGGCCGGCAGTCCGGTGCTGGCGTTCGCGGGCACCGGATTCTGCGGGGCGCTCACCACCTACAGCACCTTCGGTTACGAGACCGTCCGGCTGCTCGAGCAGCGCTCGGTGTTCTACGCCGCGATGAACGTGGTGATCAGCGTGATCGCCGGACTCGGCGCCGCGCTGCTCGGCTATGCCGTGACGCACGCGCTGGTCGGCTGAGATCTCGCGGATATCGCGGACTCAACCAGCGCGTCCGTGCGGCTGATCCCAGACCAGCGCCAGATACATCCGGGCTCGCTCGCGCGGCGAATCCAGGCGCTCCCCGAGCAGGTCGTGCAGCCGGTCCATGCGGTAGCGCACGGTCTGCGGGTGAATGTGCAGATCGTCGGCGACCGCGTGCCGGTCGCCCATGTTCCAGAGCCAGCTGCGCAGCGTTTCGACCAGCCGGTCGCGCTTACCGTCGGGCAGTTCCCGAAGTGGTTGCAGCACTTGGGCACGCAGCGTTTCCAGCAGCCATTCGTCGCGATTGGCGATGATGGTGTCGAGTTCGTCGGCGACCACCACCGGCGAGCCGGACAGCACGCCGGCCTTGCGCAACCGCAGCGCGGTGCGGGCGATCCGCATACCGGTCGGCAGCAGGTCCAAGGTGAGCGGATGACCGATCACCGCGTCACAACCCCGCAGCGCGGCGATCAGCCGGGTGATCCGCCCGCCCAGCATCGGACTGGGCACGATCGCCCCGACCGCGTCGTCACGCCGGATCGGCAGGCAGTGACCGCCGAGATGTTCCACCACGCCGCAGGAGCGCGTATCGGCCGGATCGGCGAGCACCACCGCGACCTCGGGGGGCAGCTGCCAGCCCGCGCGTTCGGCGGCCAACCGGATTCCGACGGTGTCGGAACGGCCGGAAAGCAACATTTCCGCCAATTCCTCGCGGTGCCGTTCCCGGGCCGCGCTGGAGGCGGACTGTTCGAGCACATAACCGTGCGCCGAGGCCGCGGAGAATTCGTCGACGAAGGCGAAAACGGCCTCCGCCAGCACCGCGAGCACCTCCGGACCGAGATCGAGTTTCAGCGCCGTTTCCGCGACGTGATGCCAGGCGGCGCGGGCGCCGACCTGGTAGGCGCCGAGCAGATCGGACAGGTCCGCGCCGTCGTGCAGTTGCTGGCGGCCCACCTGTTCGAAGACCAGCTGTGTCGGCGGCGGGACGCCCTCACCAGCGGAATCGCCTGTGCGGGGGCCGTGTTCGGCCAGGTCCAGGAGCCGATGGACGAACAACACCCCGACCTCGGCGACCTCCGGGCGATGGTCGTCGAGATAGCGCGCGTAGTCGGGCCACTCCGCGGCGAGCAGATCACGGACCTCGTCCAGGAGATCGGGCATCCTAGCGTCGAGTTCCTCCGAAAGCTGCTCCAATGCCTCCGGTGTTATCGGAATTTCATTATGGGAATCGCTCATTCGAGTCCTTTCCGACTCGATTATCTTCCGGATACAAAAAACACCAACCGGAATCACCTCGACGGTTGAAGATTTGAGCCCTGTGTTGCGTTCACCATCGAAACATGGACGCAGCGACAGCCCCGGCCCGCTGGCTGCGGGCCCGTGAAAAGGAAGAGAACTTTCCCGTCGCGCTGCGGTGGTTGCCGCGCGAACCACGCCGACACCTGCACGCGGTCTACGCAGCCACCAGGTTAATCGACCAGGTCGGCGACGAAGCCCCCGGCGATCGTGTGTCGCAACTGCTGACGCTGCGTGCCGACCTCGCCGGTCTCTACCAGGGTCGCACGCCCGACGATCCGGTGCTCCAGATGCTCGCCCCCACCGTGGCGGCGTGCGATCTGCCGCAGGAGGCGTTCCAGGAGTTGATCGAGGCCAATCTGCTCGATCAACGCGTCGGCCGCTACGCCACCTTCGAGGATCTGCTGGGCTACTGCCGGCTGTCTGCGAATCCGGTGGGCCGCCTGGTCCTGGCGGTCTTCGACCAGTCCACACCGGACACGCTGGCACTGTCGGATCGGGTGTGTTCGGCACTGCAGGTGCTCGAGCACTGCCAGGACGTGGCCGAGGACCACGCGGCCGGACGCATCTACCTGCCGCAGGACGATCTGGCCGCGGCCGGGGTGCCGGAAGCGGCGCTGGCCACCGGCGGACCGGGTGATCCGGCATGCCGGGCGGTGGTCCTGACCCAGGTCGAACGCTGCGAAGCGATGCTCGGCGAAGGAGCTCCGCTGGTCGCCCGGCTCACCGGATGGGCCCGGCTCGCAGTCGCGGGATATCTCGCGGGCGGATGCGCAACCGCGAAGGCGCTGCGCGCGGCCGAGGGCGACGTGTGGACCCAGCCGGTGCGGCCCCGCCACGTCGACACCGTGGCCTCGATGGTCACGCTGCTCGGCAAGGCCACGGTGGTGCCGCAGTGAGCATCATCGCGACCGGCCCGACCACCGCGGCGGCCTACGAGACCTGTGAACGGATCACCCGCACCGAGGCCAAGAACTTCTACTACGGCATCCGGCTGCTGCCCCCGGAGAAGCGCACGGCACTGTGCGCGCTCTACGCGCTGGCCCGCCGCATCGACGATATCGGCGACGAGCAGGGCGAACCGGCCGTCAAAACCGAGGCGCTGACCCTGTTGCGCAAGGAATTGGACAAGGTCACCGGCGGCGCCGGCACCGACGATCCGGTGTTGTTCGCCGTCGCCGACACCGCGCGGCGCTATCCGGTGCCGCTGGGCGCGTTCGGCGAACTGATCGACGGTGTGCAGGCCGATGTCGACGGCGTCACCTACACCGACTTCGACGAGTTGACCCACTACTGCCGGTGCGTGGCCGGGGCGGTGGGCCGCCTGTGCCTGTCGATCTTCGGCTCCGGCGGTGATCCGTGCGCGCCGCTGTATGCCGATCAGCTGGGAATAGCGTTGCAGCAGACCAACATTCTGCGCGATATCCGCGAGGACCTCGGCAACGGCCGGGTCTATCTGCCCCGGGACGAGTTGCTGCGCTTCGGCGTCCGGCTCGAACTCGACGCCGGTGGGGCGCTCGACGATCACAACGGCGGACTGGCCGCGCTGATCCGCGCCGGCGCCGAACGCGCCGAGAACTGGTATTGCCTGGGACTGCGGCTGATTCCGCATCTGGACGGCCGCAGTGCCGCCTGCTGCGCGGCGATGGCGGGCATCTACCGGCGGCTCAACGAGCGCATCCGCGCCAATCCGGTGGCCGTCTACGACCGGCGGCTGTCGTTGAGCGCACGGGAGAAGACCCGCGTCGCCTCCGGCGCCCTGCTGCAGTACTCGATGACGGCATTCGGGTGGGGCCCGCGATGACGGCGCGGGTGGCCGTGGTGGGCGGCGGGCTCGCGGGGATCACCGCGGCTCTGCGCTGCGCGGACGCCGGATATGCGGTGCGGCTGTATGAATCCCGGCCCTGGCTGGGCGGGCTGACGCATTCGTTTCCCCGTGGCGATCTGTGGATCGACAACGGACAACACGTCTTCCTGCGGTGCTGCGACCGCTATCTCGCACTGCTGGATCGGCTCGGCATGCGGGATGCGGTGCACCTGCAGCCGCGCTTGGACATCCCCGTCTCCGGCGGTGGCCGCGCGGGCAGGTTGCGGCGGCTGCCGTTGCCGGCACCGTTGCATCTGAGCTGGGCGCTGCTGCGCTATCCGTGGTTGTCGCAGGGCGCGCGGGTGCGGTTCGTCCGGGCCGCACTTGCTCTGCGGGCGGTCGATCCCGCCGATCCACGGACGGACACCACCAGTTTCGGGGACTGGTTGCGTGCGCACGGCCAGGATCGCGACGCCGTGGACAGTCTGTGGGATCTGGTCGGCATCGCCACCCTCAACGCGCGCGCCGACGACGTATCGCTGGCGCTGGCCGCGACCGTCTTCCGGATCGGCCTGCTCACCGATGCCGATGCCGCCGATATCGGGTGGTCGCGGATCCCGTTGCGGCAGTTGCACGGTGAGGCCGCGCTGACCGCCCTCACCGCGGCCGGGGTTACGGTCGTCCACGAGCGAGTCACGGCCGTCCGGCGAGTAGCGAACGGGTGGGCGGTGTGCACCCGGTCCGGCGACTGCGCCGCCGACGCCGTCGTCTCGGCCGTGCCCCCTGCCGCGGCTCAGGCGCTGTTGCCCGCCGACGCGGTGGATCTGCCCGCGAATTGGGCTGCGAGCCTGGGCAGTTCGCCGATCGTCAACATCCACGTGGTCTACGACCGGCCGGTGATGAACGAATCCCTGCGAGCGGGGGTCGGCTCGGTCGTGCAGTGGGTTTTCGACCGCACCGACGCCTCGGGATTGCGCGCGGCGGGTCGCCGGAGCGCGGACGTCACCGACGGGCCACAAGACAGTTCGGCGCCGGTCGCGGCAGCCGCACCGAGCCCGTCGGTGGCACCTGCCCGGTTTCCCGCCGGCGCGCAATATCTGGCCGTCTCCGTCTCCGCCGCCGACGCCTTCGTCGATCGCCCCGCCGCCGAGCTGCGCCGGGAATTCCTGCCCGCCCTCGAACAGTTGCTGCCCGCCGCCCGCACGGCGCAGGTGGTCGACTTCTTCGTCACTCGCGAACGCCATGCGACGTTCCGGCCCGCACCGGGCAGTGCGCGGCTGCGGCCGCCCGCGGCCACCGCGTTGCCCGGCCTGGCGCTGGCCGGAGCGTGGACCGACACCGGCTGGCCCGCGACCATGGAGGGCGCCGTGCGCAGCGGGGAATCCGCTGCGGCCGAGATCATTTCGCATCCGTCGGGGCGTCGGCCCCGCGCCGGTGCCGCCGAGCGCACCGGTATGCCCGAACCCCGCACGCGGATATCGGAGGTGATCAGATGACGGTAACCATCCTGTCCACGGTCGACGCCGACGGCCAGGCCGTCCGGTCGGCGCTGTCCGACGCCGTCGGGCGGCTCGACGACGCGATCCGGCCGGTGGTCGCCTATCACCTCGGTTTCTGCGACGAACGCGGCCGTCCGGCCGTCGCCGACAGCGGCAAATCGGTGCGGTCGCGGCTGACCATGCTCGCCGCCCACGCCGCCGGCGGCGACGAGCTCTGTGGGATTCCGGGCGCGGTGGCGGTCGAACTCGTGCACAACTTCTCGCTCGTGCACGACGACTTGATGGATCGCGACGCCACCCGCCGGCATCGGCCCACGGTCTGGGCGGTGTGGGGCGATCCGGTCGCCGTGCTGGCCGGCGACGCGATGCTCTCGCTGTCGCACGAGGTGCTGCTCGATTCCGGGTCACCGCACGCGGTGGCGGCGGCCCGGCTGGTCGGGAAGGCGACCCAGGATCTGATCATCGGCCAGGCCGCCGACGTCGACTTCGAACACCGCAACGACGTGACCCTCGCCGAATGTATCCGCATGGCCATGGGCAAGACCGCGGCGCTGCTCTCGGCGAGTGCCGCGGTCGGCGGTGTGCTGGCCGGGGCGCCGCCGGCGACGGTCGGGGCGCTGCGCACCTACGGCGACAACATCGGTCTGGCCTTCCAGCTCGTCGACGATCTGCTCGGCATCTGGGGCGATCCGGCGGTGACCGGCAAACCGGTGTTCTCGGATCTGCGTTCGCGCAAGAAGTCGCTCCCGGTCACCTGGAGCGTGGAATCCGGCCGCGCGGCCGGTCAGGCGCTGGCACAGTGGCTCGCCCAATCGGGCGAACCGAGCGAGAACGATCTGCGGGCCGCCGCCGACATGGTCGAGACCGCCGGTGGCCGGCGCTGGGCCCGCGCCGAGGCCCGGCGGCGGGTGCGCACCGCCCAGCAGGCTCTCGCCGCGGTCACCATCACCCCCGAATACCGCCGGGAGCTTTGTGACCTGGCCGATTTCATCGTGGAACGGAGTGCATAGGAATGACAGTCACCCAAACCGGCAATGCGGCAGCGAACCGGCGGGCAGCGGTCGATCCGGCGCACGGCGCCGACGAACTGAGCGCGGTCCGCTCGGCCACCGACGCGGCGGTGCGGCTGCTGCGCTCGTCCCAGCACGAACAGGGCTGGTGGAAGGGCGAATTGGCGACCAACGTGACGATGGACGCCGAAGATCTCCTGCTGCGGGAGTTCCTCGGCATCTCCACCCCGGACGTGACCGAGCCGGCGGCACGCTGGATCCGATCACAGCAGCGCGCCGACGGAACCTGGGCGACCTTCCACGGCGGCCCCGGCGATCTGTCGACCACCGCCGAGGCGTGGGTGGCGTTGCGACTCGCCGGTGACGACCCAGCCGCGCCGCATATGCGCGCCGCGGCCGCATTCGTGCGCGCCGAAGGCGGGATCGAGGCGTCGCGGGTCTTCACCCGAATCTGGTTGGCGCTGTTCGGCTTGTGGTCCTGGGACGATCTGCCGAATCTGCCACCCGAACTCGTGCTGTTCCCGTCCTGGTTCCCGCTCAACATCTACGACTGGGGATGCTGGGCCCGCCAGACCGTGGTGCCGTTGACCGTGGTCGCCACGCTGCGGCCGTGCCGCCCGCTGCCGTTCGGCATCGACGAATTGCGTACCGGCGCGCCCCCGGCCCGCCGCGCGCCGATCACCTCCCTCGCCGGAGTGTTCCAGCGCGTGGACACGGTGCTGCACACCTACGCGCGGCTGCCGTTGAATCCGCTGCGCGATGTGGCGATGCGGCACGCCGCGGAGTGGATTCTGGCCCGCCAGGAGGCCGACGGCGGCTGGGGCGGAATTCAGCCGCCGTGGGTGTATTCGCTGCTGGCACTGCACCTGCTGGGCTATCCGCTCGATCATCCGGCGATGCGGGCTGGCATCGCGGGCCTGGACGGATTCGTCGTCCGCGAACAAACCCCGGACGGTGAGGTACGGCGGCTCGAGGCCTGCCAGTCACCGGTGTGGGATACCGCGCTGGCGACGGCCGCGCTGCTGGACGGCGGGGTGGCGCCCGACGACCCAGCGGTGCTGCGGGCCACCGACTGGCTGCTGGGTGAGCAGATCACCGCCGGCGGCGACTGGCAGGTGCGCCGGCCACATCTGGAACCCGGGGGCTGGGCCTTCGAATTCGCCAACGACGTCTACCCCGACACCGACGACACTGCCGAGATCGTCATTGCGCTGCACCAGGTTTCGCATCCGGATCGCCCGCGGCTGGATGCGGCGATCGAGCGCGCGGTGCGCTGGACGGTCGGCATGCAGTCCGCCGACGGCGGGTGGGGCGCCTTCGACGCCGACAACACCTCGATCCTGCCGACGAAACTGCCGTTCTGCGATTTCGGCGCCGTCACCGATCCGCCTTCGGCCGATGTGACCGCGCACGTGGTGGAGATGCTGGCCGTCCTCGGCCGCGGCGGTGATCGCGCATGCCGCCGCGGTGTGCGCTGGCTGCTCGACCATCAGGAGTCCGACGGTTCCTGGTTCGGACGCTGGGGCGCCAACCACGTCTACGGCACGGGCGCGGCGGTTCCGGCGCTGGTCGCGGCCGGTACGAGTCCGCGGTCGACGGCGATCCGCGCGGCGGTGCGCTGGCTGGAGGCCCATCAGAACGCCGACGGCGGATGGGGTGAGGATCTGCGCTCCTATCGGGACCCGGAATGGGTCGGCCGCGGCGACTCCACCGCCTCGCAGACCGCGTGGGCCCTGCTGGCCCTGCTGGCCGCCGAGGAACACGACTCCCCCGCCGTGCGCCGCGGCATCGACTGGCTGGTGCGCACGCAGCGACCCGACGGCGGCTGGGACGAGGACCTGTTCACCGGCACCGGCTTCCCCGGCGATTTCTACATCAACTACCACCTGTACCGCTTGGTGTTCCCGGTCTGGGCGTTGGGGCGGTACCTGCGGCGGCGAACGGCCACCGCCGAGCGAGACGGGAGCTGACGACATGCCCCGCCCCGGAACCGTCTGTGCCCCGTTGCGTTCGGAGTGGGCGGCACTGCGCGGTGCCGCCACGGCGCCCGTGGTGCACACCGGGCGCGGTCCGCGGCGGCGCTACGACGCCGCGGCGGCGGGACCGGTCGCGGTGGCGGGAGTCGCGGGTGCGCTGACCACGGAGCTGCGCCCCGGTGATCTCGTGGTGGCCAGCGAGATCCGGCGCAACGGCACCGAATTGCCCAGTCCCGCAGCGGTATTGCTGCACGGCGAACTGCTGCGGCTGGGGCTGCCCGCACGGCTCGGACCGGTGTATTCCGCCGAGCACGTGGTCACCGGCCGGGCGCGCGCCGAACTGGCGGAGACCGGTGCGCTCGCGGTCGACACCGAAACCGCGTTCCTCGCCGCCGATGCCCCCGACGGGCAGGCCGTCGCGCTCCGGGCGATCGTCGACACCCCCGACGCGCCGCTGCTGCGCCCCGGCACGATGTGGCGCGGAATACGGGCACTGCGTTCGCTGCGGGCGGCCGCGCCGGCGCTGGACCGATGGTCGTCGGCAACCGGCGAGCGCGAGATCCTGCTCGCCGGGCCGCGCTCGTTCTGCGCCGGGGTCGAGCGGGCGATCGAGATCGTCGAGCAGGCGTTGCTCCGCTTCGGCGCCCCGGTATACGTGCGGCGTCAGATCGTGCACAACAGCCATGTGGTGCGCGAATTGGCCGGGCACGGAGCGGTTTTCGTCGAGGAGCTCGATCATGTGCCCGAAGGCGCGGTGGTCGTGCTCGCCGCGCACGGCGTGACCCCGGACGTCCGCCGCCAGGCCGAACGCCGCCGCCTGCGCGTGGTCGACGGCACCTGTCCCCTGGTGTCGAAGGTGCACGCGGAGGTACGCACCTTCGCCGCCGCCGACAAGACCGTCTTCCTGATCGGTCACGCCGACCACGAGGAGGTGGTGGGCACCCGCGGCGAGGCGCCCGGCAATGTGATCGTGGTCGCCGATCCGGAAGCGGCCGCCCGGGTGTCGCCACCGGATCCCGATCGGGTCGCCTACGTCACGCAGACCACCCTGGCCGTCGCGGAGGCCGAGGCCACGGCCGATGTTCTGCGGCAACGGTTTCCGGCCTTGAACGGGCCGCGCAAGGACGACATCTGTTATGCCACCACCAACCGCCAGGAGGCGGTGCGGGCGGTGGCCCGGGAATCGGACCTGGTGCTCGTGCTGGGTTCGCGTAACTCCTCCAATTCGCTGCGGCTGGCCGAGGTCGCCGCGGCCGAGGGTGTGGCGGCACATCTGGTGGAGGACGCCGGCGAGGTCGAATTGGACTGGCTGGCCGGCACCCGCCGCATCGGCGTCACCGCCGGTGCGTCGGCACCGCCGCATCTGGTGGACGACCTGGTCGAGGCCCTGTCCGGGCTCGGCGCCCTCCGGGTCCGCCACACCACCGTGACCGAAGAGAGTGTTCGATTCAACCTGCCTCGGGAGGTGAGCTGAATGGCCATGCCATTCCGTCAATCCGTACGTCTGGGAGCGTATCTCGCAAAACAGAAGCTGTTGCGCCGCGAGAAGTTCCCCATCCTGGTCGAATTGGAGCCGTTGTTCGCCTGCAATCTGAAATGCGCGGGCTGCGGCAAGATTCAGCATCCGCATACGCTGCTCAAACAGCGCATGCCGGTCGAACAGGCCGTCGGCGCGATCGAGGAATGCGGCGCCCCGATGGTCTCGATCGCCGGTGGCGAACCGCTGATGCATCCGCAGATCGACGAGATCGTGCGGCAACTGCTCGACCGTAACAAGATCGTCTTTTTGTGCACGAACGCGGTACTGCTGCCCAAACATCTGCACAAGTTCACCCCGCACCGCAATTTCGCGTGGATGGTGCATCTGGACGGACTGCGCGAACGCCACGACGCCTCGGTCTGCAAGGACGGCGTCTTCGATCAGGCCGTAGCGGCGATCCGCGAGGCCAAGGCCGCCGGATTCCGGGTAATGACGAATACCACCTTCTTCGATCTGGATTCGCCACAGGACGTGATCGACGTCCTGGACTATCTCAACGACGAGCTCGAGATCGACCACATGCAGATCGCGCCCGGTTACGCCTACGAGAAGGCCCCCGATCAGGAGCATTGGCTCGGGGTGAAGCAGACCCATCAGCTGTTCGCCAAGGCCTTCGCCGACGGACGCCGCAAGAAGTGGCGGCTGAATCATTCCCCGCTGTACCTGGATTTCCTGGAGGGCAAGGTCGACTTCGACTGCACCGCCTGGGCGATTCCGTCGTATTCGCTCAAGGGATGGCAGCGGCCGTGCTACCTGCTCGACGACGGCTATGTCGCCACCTATCGGGAATTGATCGACGACACCGACTGGAACGCCTTCGGCCGCGGCAACGATCCACGCTGCTCGAATTGCATGGCGCACTGCGGCTACGAGCCGACCGCGGTGGTCGCGACCCTGGGTTCGCTGAAGGAGACGATCCGCGCCGCCGTCAGCTGAGCCGAATCGACACCGGGTCGAATTCCCACACCGGAAGGTGAGCCACGCATGAAACCCTCGCCGCGCGGGCCGGACCCGCTCGCCGCCCTCACCGGACCCGACGCACTGGCCGCGTTGTCCGACGACGAACTGCCCGCGCTGGCGCAGCGGTTACGCGATCGCCTCGTCGAAACCGTCACCGGAACCGGCGGGCATCTCGGCGCCAGTCTGGGGACGGTGGAGCTGACCATCGCGCTGCATCGCGTCTTCCGTTCGCCCACCGATGTTCTCGTCTTCGACACCGGACATCAGAGTTATGCGCACAAGTTGCTCACCGGGCGATCGCACACCTTCGACACACTGCGGCAGGCGGGTGGGATCGCGGGGTATCCGAACCGCACCGAATCCGCGCACGACTGGGTGGAGAATTCCCACGCCTCGGTCAGCCTGGCGTGGGCCGACGGCATCGCCAAGGCCTTCCAGCTGCGCGGCGAACACGAGCGCCGGGTGGTGGCGGTGATCGGCGACGGCGCGCTGACCGGCGGTGTGGCCTGGGAAGGCCTGAACAATCTGGGCGCGGGCGGGCGCCCGGTCGTGGTGGTGCTCAACGACAACGGGCGCTCCTACGATCCGACCGTCGGCGCGCTGGCCGGGCATCTCACCGGACTGCGCGACGGCGACACCGTCTCCGGAAATCTGTTCGACGCCTTGGGTTTCACCTATCTGGGCCCGGTGGACGGCCACGACATCGGCGCACTGTGCACGGCCCTGCACAAGGCCGCCGAACTGGCCAAACCGGTTGTCGTGCACGCGGTGACGGTGAAAGGCCGCGGCTTCGGCCCGGCCGAGGCGGACGAGGCCGACCGCATGCACGCGTGCGGGGTGATCGATCCGGTCACCGGTGTGCCGCGCAAACAGCCCGCCCCCACCTGGACCGATATCGTCGAATCGGAACTGGCCGCCATCGCCCGCGACCATCCGGAGGTGATCGCCATGACCGCGGCGATGCGCTTGCCCACCGGACTCGGCGAATTCTCCCGCAGCGCACCGGAGCGGGTGTTCGATTCCGGTATCGCCGAACAACACCTGCTGGCCTCCGCCGCGGGCTTGGCGGCAGCCGGTATGCATCCGGTGGTGGCGGTGTACTCGACCTTCCTCAACCGCGCGATCGATCAGGTACTGCTCGATATCGCGCTGCACGAACTGCCGGTCACACTGGCCTTGGACCGCGCCGGCGTCACCGGTCCGGACGGCCCCAGCCATCACGGGATGTGGGATCTGGCGCTGCTCACCTGCGTACCGGGGATGCGGATCGCGTGCCCACGCGATCCCGGCCGGGTCCGCGCACTCCTGCGCGAAGCCGTGGCCACGGCCGGGCCCACCACCGTGCGTTATCCGAAAGCCACTGCCGGAGAGAATATTTCGCCGCTGGCACGGATGGACGGGATGGACATTCTGTACCGCGGGCCGCGCAGTCCGCTCGATATTCTGCTGGTGGCGGTCGGTCCGATGGCCGGGCCGTGCCTGCGCGCGGCGGAACTACTGGCCGACAGCGGTTTCGGCGCCACCGTCATCGACCCGCGCTGGGTGTGGCCGATCAATCCGGGGCTACCGGCGATCGCGGCACGGCATCGGCTCACCGTCTGTGTGGAAGACGGTATCGCCGCCGGCGGGATCGGCTCCCATCTGGTCTACGTGATCGCCCGCGACCCCGACGCCGCTCCTGTTCGCGCGCTCGGCCTGCCCACCGCATTCATCCCCCACGCCTCCCGCGACAGCATCCTGGCCGAGTACGGACTGACCGGCGAGGGCATCGCCGCGGCCTGCGCGGAATGGTTACCCGCGACCGAGAGGATCCGATGACCGCCGTATTCCTGTCCGAGCCCGCGGCTCCGACGCTGCGACCGCGCCGGGAGAGCCGGCGCATCCAGGTCGGCTCGGTGCCGGTGGGCGGCGGCGCACCCATCTCGGTGCAGTCGATGACCACCACCGTCACCGCCGATGTCGAGGCGACGCTGCGCCAGATCGCCGAATTGACCGCTGCCGGTTGCGATCTCGTCCGCGTGGCGGTGCCCACCCAGGACGACTGCGCGGCACTGCCGACGATCGCCCGCCGCTCGGCCATCCCGGTGATCGCCGACATCCACTTCAATCCACGCTACGTCTTCGGCGCCATCGATGCCGGTTGTGCCGGAGTGCGGGTGAATCCGGGTAATATCCGCACCTTCGACGACAAGGTCCGCGAGATCGCCGCCGCGGCGGGTGCGGCGGGGGTGCCGATCCGCATCGGCGTCAACGCAGGTTCCCTCGATCGGCGCATCCTGGACCGGCACGGCGGTCGCGCCACGGCCGCCGCACTGGTCGAATCGGCGCTGTGGGAGGCGAGGCTGTTCGAGGAGCACGGTTTCGCCGAGCTGAAGATCTCGGTGAAACACAACGATCCGCTGACGATGATCCAGGCCTACCGGCTGCTCGCCCAGCGCTGCGACTATCCGCTGCATCTCGGGGTCACCGAGGCGGGTCCGCCGCTGCAGGGCACCGCGAAATCGGCCACCGCGTTCGGGATCCTGCTGTCCGAGGGGATCGGCGACACGATCCGCGTCTCGCTGTCCGCGCCGCCGGTCGAGGAGGTCAAGGTCGGTCACCACATCCTGGCCGGGCTCGGGCTGCGCCCCCGCACCCTCGACATCGTGTCCTGCCCGACCTGCGGCCGCTGCCAGGTCGACGTCTTCGAGCTCACGAAGAAGGTCGAGGCGGCCTTCCGGGATTTCCCGGCGCCGCTGCGCGTCGCGGTGATGGGCTGCATCGTCAACGGTCCAGGCGAGTCGCGGGAAGCCGATATCGGGGTTTCGGCGGGCAATCACAAGGGTCAGATCTTCGTCCGCGGCGAGGTGGTGCGGACGGTACCGGAATCGATGATCGTGGAGGCGCTGCTCGAGGAAGCGCTGGCACTGGTCGAGGAAGCGCCGGAGGGATAGCCTCGGCAAATCCGGACATTATGCGCATACCACCCCATCTACGGTAACGGTTACTCGCTACAGGCATGCAGGATTGGACCTGTGGTATAGGTATGCCTTACCTTTGGACGGTGAGCTGGGCCGAGGCTGTACCGAATCTACTGATCTGCCTGCGGGAGGGCCTCGAGGCGGGCCTCGTGGTGACGATCCTGCTGGCTGCCGTGCGCAAAACATCGACCCCCCAGCGCCCGGTCTCCTCGACCCCGGTCTGGCTCGGCCTGCTCGGCGCGGTATCGGTGGCGGCCAGCTTCGCGGCGGTGCTCACCTATTCGACGAGCGTGCTCTCCAACTCCGGCCAGGAAATCGTCGGCGGCACCCTGAGTGTGATCGCGGTCGCCCTGGTGACGGCCATGGTCTTCTGGATGCGGCGCACCGCCGCGTCGCTGTCGGGCCAGCTTCGCGGTGAGGTCGCCCGCGCCACGGCGATCGGCGCGGGAGCGCTGGCCATCACGGCCTTCATGGCCGTCGGGCGCGAAGGCCTGGAATCGACGCTGTTCGTGTGGACCGCGGTGAAGGCCTCCGGCACCACCGTCGCGCCGCTGATCGGCGCCGCACTCGGGTTCACGGCCGCGGTGGTGCTGTGCTGGCTGCTGTATCGGCAGTCGGTGAAGCTCAACCTCGGCGTGTTCTTCAACCGCACCGCGCTCGCGCTGATCGTGATCGCCGCCGGCGTGCTGTCCTACGGTCTCGGCGATCTGCAGGACGCCGGAATTCTGCCCGGCCGCCACTGGGTCGCGTTCGACCTGTCGGCGCATATCGACCCCAACTCCTGGTGGGTCTCGATCATCACCGGCATCACCGAACTGACGCCGCGGATGACCGTGTTGCAGGTCGTGGCGTGGGTGGTCTACCTGGCGGTGGTGATCCCGCTGTTCGTCCGAGCGGGACGCCAGGCGCCCGCAAAGGCCCCGGCGAAGGCGGCGCAGCCGGCGGCCGCGGCGCCCGTGACGGCTACCGCCGCGGCGAGTGGCGGGGGCGCCACACCGGCCACCGGGGCGACCGGCCAGGGTCCGCGAAACACAGCGTCGGCGCCTCCCCCGGCGGCAGCGACAACGTCGGCATCGGCTCCAGCCGACTCCGAGCACACGCCCGACTGGTGGGAGCGAATCGCCGGCCCGCGGCCGTTGCTGGTCGGTGCGGTGCTGGTGGTGGTTCCCGCGGTGGCCGCCGGGGTGGCGATCGCGCTGCTGCCGTCGAGCGGCTCCGGTAAGGCGCAGGCGGTGTCGGTCACCGACAGTTCGTGCGCCTCGGAATGGAAGTCCGGGCGGGCCGGGACGCAGACATTCGAGGTGCAGAACAAGACGTCCAAGGCCGGGGAGATCAACCTGGTCAACTCCGGCGGCGCGGTCGTCGGCGAGATCGAGACGATCGGCCCGGCCACGACCGCCAATCTGACGGCGACCTTGAGCAGCGGCAGCTACACCATGCAATGCCTGATGTCCGGCAAACCGGTGACTTCATCGGCGGCAGTGCAGGTCAGCGGTGAGGCGGGCGAGACCCCGCCGGCCGTCAAACGCGTCACCGAGGACGATCTGCGCGGGCCCAACGACGCCTATCAGGCGTATGCCGCCGGCGTGCTGACCCGGCTCTCCGGCGCCGTCACCGCCATCGGCAACGATCTGCGCGGCGGTAATATCGCTGCGGCACAAGCGGATTGGCTGAACGCCCAGCTGGAATGGGAACGGGTCGGCGCCTCCTACAACAGCTTCGGTGACGCCGGCACCGCGGTCTCGGGTCTGCCCGACGGCCTGCCGGGTGGGGTGAACGATCCCGGATTCACCGGTCTGCACCGGCTGGAGTACGGCCTGTGGCACGGCCAGCGGCCGGATCAGCTGCTGCCGGTGGTCGATCGGCTCGGTGGCGATATCACGAACATCCGCAAGAATCTCGGCAGCGACGACCTCGCCGGCGATCCGAAGAAACTCCCGCTGCGCGGGCACGAGATTCTGGAAGACGCCCTGCGCGACCATATTTCGGGCATCGACGACCAAGGCGCGGGCGCCGCGTATCCGATGACGCTCGCCGACATCGACGTGACTCGCGCGGTCCTCGATCAGCTCGGCCCGCTGATCGACCCGCGGGCGCCGCAGCTGCGCGCCACCCTGCGCACCCGTCTCGACGACTTGCAGGCCGCCCTGCTCGCCACCCAGGACCACGGGCACTGGCAGTCGCCCGACCGGACCCCGCCGGCCGCCCGGCAAGCCGTCAACGCGCGCCTCGGCGCCGCCCTCGAGGAACTCGCCAAGGTGCCGCGATTGCTCGAAGTGCCGATCTCCCACTGACATGCCGAACCACCGACCGACCAGTAAGGCTTCACGATGAACGTCAGCCGCCGCCGCTTCCTCTCCGGCGCCGCCGCCGGTGCCGCCGGAACCGCGCTGACCGCGGGCATCCTCGCCGAGGGCGCCCGCAAGGACGCCGACGCCGCCACCGTGGGCACCCCGAAGGCCGAGGCGAGCTACCCCTTCCACGGTGAACACCAGTCCGGCATCCTCACCCCGGGCCCGTCGGCGAAACAGAATGCCGCCTGCTTCGCCGCCTTCGACGTCACCACCACCCACCGCGCGGAACTGGTGGAGGCGATGAAAACCCTCACCGCACGCGCCCGCTTCCTCACCGCCGGCGGCGCCCCGACCGACCTCGGGCTCGGCCAGCCTCCCTCCGACAGCGCGGTGCTCGGGCCGGAGGTCATCGCCGACGGGCTCACCGTCACCACCGGTGTGGGCGCGAGCCTGTTCGACGGCCGCTTCGGGCTGGCCGCGGCCAAACCCGCCAAACTCACGCCGATGCGGACCTTCCCCAACGACACCCCGGATCCGGCCTGGATGCACGGCGACCTGCTGATCCAGCTGTGCGCGCATCACCCCGACACCGTCCATCACGCGCTGCGCGACATCACCCGCCAGACCCGCGGCGCACTGCAGCTGCGCTGGAAGATCGACGGCTACAACTCCCCGCCGCGCCCCTCCGGCACCGGCCGGAACCTGCTGGGCTTCAAGGACGGAACGGCCAACCCCACCGGCGCCGACGCCGAATCGCTCATCTGGACCGACGGCGGCGGCGAACCCGAGTGGACCCGCGGCGGCACCTATCAGGTGGTCCGGCTGATCCGCATGCTCGTCGAATTCTGGGACCGGGTCTCGATCAACGAGCAGGAGAACATGTTCGGACGCCGACGCGACTCCGGCGCCCCGCTCGACGGCAATCAGGAATTCGACACCCCCGACTACGCCGCCGACCCCGAGGGTTCGGTCATCCCCCTGGATTCCCATATCCGGCTGGCCAATCCGCGCACTCCGGAAACCGCCCGCCAGCAGCTGGTCCGCCGTTCCTACAACTACGACCTCGGCGTGGAGCGCAACGGCAACATGGCCTCGGGCCACATCTTCACCTGCTTCCAGCAGGACGTCGCCCGCCAGTTCGAGGCCATCCAGACCCGGCTGATCAACGAACCTCTCACCGACTACGTCCAGCCCTTCGGCGGCGGCTACTTCTTCGCCCTGCCGGGGGTGCGTGACGAGAAGGATTGGTACGCACGGGCTTTGCTGAGCTGAGCGGTGAGCGCGCCCGCGAACCCGATTTGACTGGCCGGCCGCGAATGCGCAGAGTACGGATGATGATCGCCCCTGCCGACGTCGCCACCGCGACCGTACGCAAGGTGACGATTCGGCTGGTGCCGTTTCTGTGCCTGCTGTACTTCGTCAATTACCTGGATCGGGTGAACGTGGGTTTCGCCGGGCCCAGTGGGATGAAGACCGACCTCGGCATGTCGGAGACCGCATTCGGATTCGCCTCGGGCATCTTCTTTCTCGGCTATCTCGTGCTGGAAGTGCCGAGCAATCTGGCGCTGCACCGGTTCGGTGCGCGGCGCTGGATCGCCCGCATCATGCTCACCTGGGGTATCGTCGCCACCGCGATGACGTTCGTGCCCAACGAGACGGTCCTCATCGTGCTGCGCTTTCTGCTGGGCGTGGCGGAGGCCGGATTCTTCCCGGGCATTCTGCTGTATCTGACCTTCTGGTTTCCCCAGCGCTACCGGGCCCGTATCGTCGCCCTGTTCATGACCGCGGTGCCACTGTCGACCGCTCTGGGATCCACACTGTCGAGCCTGCTCATCGAGTACGGGGACAACGTCTTCGGGCTCAGCGGCTGGCGGTTCATGTTCCTCGTGCAGGGCCTGCCGGCCTTGCTGCTGGCGGTGGTGACCTGGTTCTACCTCACCGATCGGCCGGAGCAGGCCCGCTGGTTGTCGGCCGAGGAAAGGAACTGGCTGGCAACCGAACTCACGGCGGAGCAGCGCTCGGTTCAGCGCACCGAACACTGGACGGTGCGCCGATCTCTGACCCATCCGCGCATACTCGGACTGGCCGCGATCTACGCGGGCATCGTCTACGGGCTCTACGCCCTCGGCTTCTTCCTGCCCACCATCGTGGCCGGATTCCAGCAGCAGTACGGGACCCACTACTCGGTGGTGCAGCGTGGCCTGATCACCGCTGTGCCCTATGTGATCGGCGCGGTCGCGATGATGTGGTGGGGCCGCCACGGCGATCGCACCGGCGAACGCCGCCGGCACGTCGCCCTGCCCGCGATCATCGGCGGCCTCGCCATTCCGGTCGCGTTGTACCTGGACAATCCGTTCGCGGCGATGTCTGCGGTCACCGTCTGCGCCGTCGGTGTGCTCGCCGCGCTGCCCACCTTCTGGGCCCTGCCGAGCGCATCCCTGTCCGGAGCCGCCGCGGCCGGCGGGATCGCCCTGATCAATTCGCTCGGCAATGTCAGCGGGTTCGCGGCGCCGTATCTCACCGGCTGGCTGGCCGACCTGACGGGAACCCAGCGCGCGGGGCTGTGGGTGGTGGGGGCATCGATGGTGCTCGCGGGTCTCGGTGTGTTCGCCCTGCGATCCGGAAGCGGCGCTACCGGCTCGACCGACAGCGCACCGAGTTAACCCTCGGCCGCCAATTGCCCGCAGGCCGCGGCGATCTCCTGCCCCCGCGTATCGCGCACCGTGCAGGGCACACCCTGTGCCTCCACTCGCCGCACGAATTCCCGCTCGACGGGTTTCGGCGACGCGTCCCATTTGGAGCCCGGCGTCGGGTTGAGCGGGATGAGGTTGACGTGGACGCGGGAGCCGAGTGCCTTGTGCAGTTTCGAGCCCAGCATGTCGGCGCGCCACGGCTGGTCGTTGATATCGCGGATCAGGGCGTATTCGACCGAGACCCGACGGCCGGTCTTGTCGGCGTAATACCGTGCGGCGTCGAGTACTTCGGCGACCGACCAGCGATTGTTGACCGGCACCAACGTATCTCGCAATTCGTCGTCCGGTGTGTGCAGGGAGACGGCCAGCGTCACCGACAGGCCCTCGTCGGCCAGTTTGCGGATCGCGGGGGCCAGGCCGACGGTCGACACGACCACGTTGCGCTGCGAGATACCCAGGCCGTCCGGGGCGGGCGCGGTGATTCGCCGGACCGCCGCCACCACGCGCTTGTAGTTGGCGAGCGGCTCACCCATCCCCATGAACACGATGTTCGACAGCCGGCCGACACCGCCGGCCACCTCGCCGTCACGCAACGCCGCGGCGGCCGCGCGCACCTGGTCGACGATTTCGGCGGTCGATAGATTGCGATTCAGTCCGCCCTGGCCGGTCGCGCAAAACGGGCAGGCCATACCGCAGCCGGCCTGACTGGAGATACACAGCGTGTTGCGGTCGGGATAGCGCATCAGCACGCTCTCGAGCAGCGTGCCGTCGCCTGCGCGCCACAGGGTCTTGCGGGTGGTTCCCTCGTCGCACACCACTTGCCGCACCTCGCTGAGCAGCGGCGGGAACAGCGCCTCCGCGATCTTCTCCCGCATCGGCTCGGGCAGATCGGTCATCTGCCGCGGGTCGGCCTGCAACCGCGCGTAGTACTGCCGGGCGATCTGATCGGCCCGGAACTTCGGCAGTCCGAGCTCCTCCACCGCCTGCCGCCGCTGGGCCGAATCGAGGTCGGCGAGATGCCGCGGCGGCATTCCACGGCGCGGGGCATCGAAAACGAGCGGCAGGGAGGTAGTCATAACCCTTCCAGTGTCGCATTGCCGGTACCGGCCCGCCGCCTGCGGGCAGGGATAACCCGATCACAGTTACGGCGCGGCCGAACGGGTATTCCGGAGATACGCATATCCGCCATAGCGATCGGGAATGATCGAAATATGACCAGCGACGCAGTACCGAGCCCCGGACCGGATCCGGTCCCGCACACCGATCCCCCGCGCGTCGACACTCCGCCCTCGACCGCACCCGTCCGGCGCAACCGAGCCCTGAAAACCCGCGCGGGCTACACCTGGGTGGCGCTGGTGGCGGCGGCGGTCATCGGGGTGCTGCTGTTGATCTTCATCCTGCAGAACCTCGATCAGGTGCGGATCCACCTGTTCTTCTGGCAGTTCAACCTGCCGCTCGGCGTCACGCTGCTGCTGTCGGTGATCGCCGGAGCGCTGGTGATGGCGCTGGCCGGTGGCTGGCGGATCATGCAGTTGCGGCGCGCGGCGAAGCGGCGCTGAACCCGGAGCGGCGGGATCTCAGAGCAGGGCGGTCAGCACCAGCCAGGAGACGAACGCCGAGGGCAGCATCGAGTCGAGGCGATCCATGATGCCGCCGTGTCCGGGCAGCAGCGTGCCCATGTCCTTGATGCCCAGCTCGCGCTTGATCTGCGATTCGATCAGATCCCCGCAGGTCGCCACGAGCACGACCGCGATGCCCAGCAGCACGCCGATCATCGAATTGGCCTGCAGCAGCAGCGTCACCGTGAGCAGTCCGCCGATGATGCAGAACACCAGCGAGCCGCCGAAACCCTCCCAGGACTTCTTCGGGCTGATGGCCGGCACCATCGGATGGCGGCCGAACAGCACCCCGGCCACGTAACCGCCGACATCGGAGCAGACCACCAGGATCATGAAGGTCAGCACCCGGAGATTGCCGTCGTCCTGTTGCAGCATCAACACCGCGAACGAGGCCAGCAGCGGGATCCAGGACACCACGAATACCGTGATCGCGGTGTCGCGCAGGAAGTTTCGCGGCGTGGCCGACAAGCCGTGGTCGAACAGGCGCCAGACCATGCACACCAGCGCGGTCGCCGCGAACGCACCCGCCACGCCCTGGGGGCCGTAGGGCCAGGCCAGCCAGATCATCGCCTGCCCGCCGACGATCAGCGGCACCCGCGGCACCAGGACATCGGCCTCGCGCAGCCGCTTGGCGACCTCCCAGGTGGCGATCGCCATCGCGACCGCGATGACTCCGATCAGAACCTTCGGAACGAACAGCAGGATCGCGATCAGCGATGCGCCGAGGCCGACACCGACCGCCAGCGCGGCCGGTAAGTTGCGACCGGCGCGTGAGGGCTTACCGCTCGGCTGCGCCGAGGGCGTGTCGGGAGCCGGTGTTGCACCGGCCGGGTCGCTCACCGGCATCGTCTCGCCGGCTGCGGCGTCTTCGGCCACGATTGTCCCGTCGCTCACTTATTCGTCCACTCCGTCCCCGGGCCCGTGCCGCATCGTCGCGCCGGGCCGAGTCTCACACCTCGAGCAGTTCCGATTCCTTGTGCTTGACCAGCTCGTCGATCTGGGCAACGTACTTCTGGGTGGTCTTGTCCAGTTCCTTCTCGGCGCGACCGACCTCGTCCTCACCGGCCTCGCCGTCCTTCTGGATGCGGCTCAGCTCATCCATCGACTTGCGCCGCACATTGCGAATGGCGATCTTGGCGTCCTCACCCTTGGATTTCGCCTGCTTCACCAATTCCCGCCGACGCTCCTCGGTCAGCTGCGGAATCACCACGCGAATGATCGTGCCGTCGTTGGTCGGATTCACGCCCAGATCCGAATTGCGGATCGCGGTCTCGATCGTCGGCAACTGCCCCTGCTCGTAGGGCTTGATGACGACCATGCGCGGTTCGGGCACGGTGATGCTGGCCATCTGGGTGATCGGCGTCGGCGAGCCGTAGTACTCGACCACGACCCGGTTGAACATGCCCGGGTTGGCGCGGCCGGTCCGAATACCTCCGAGGTCGTCCTTCGCCACCGAGACAGCCTTTTCCATCTTCTCCTCGGCGTCGAAGAGCGCTTCATCAATCACGACCGTTTCCTCCACAGCATCGTTTCGGGGCCCGGAATTCGCGAGGACCGATCCCCGCAGGGTTCAGGACCGAACCAGTGTGCCGATTTTCTCACCGGCCACCGCGCGGGCGATATTGCCCTTGATCAACAAATTGAACACCAGCATCGGCATCTGGTTGTCCATACACAAACTGAACGCGGTCGCATCGGCCACCTTGAGTCCGCGCTCGAGGACTTCCTTGTGGGTGATCTCGGAGAACATGATCGCCTCCGCCTCGACCTTGGGGTCGGCGGTGAAGACGCCGTCGACGGCCTTGGCCATCAGCACCACCTCGGCGCCGATCTCGAGCGCGCGCTGCGCCGCGGTGGTGTCGGTGGAGAAGTACGGCATGCCCATACCGGCCCCGAAGATCACCACGCGGCCCTTCTCGAGGTGCCGCTTCGCCCGCAGGGGCAGATACGGCTCCGCGACCTGTCCCATGGTGATGGCCGTCTGCACCCGGGTGTCGACACCCTGCTTCTGCAGAAAGTCTTGCAGCGCAAGGCTGTTCATCACGGTGCCGAGCATACCCATGTAATCGGAGCGGGCCCGCTCCATGCCGCGCTCCTCGAGTTCGGCGCCGCGGAAGAAGTTGCCGCCACCGATGACCACCGCCACCTGCACGCCGGTCGAGACGACCTCGGCGATCTGCTCGGCTACGGTCTGGACCACATCCGGGTCGAGCCCGACCTCGCCGCCGCCGAACATCTCCCCACCCAATTTGAGGAGTACTCGGCGATAGCCCTTGCGGTCGGGCGCCGTATCCGGGTCCGTCATCGGTCTCCTAGTCCTCGGCAGTCGAGCGAGCGCACGCACGGGAAATTACCCTCCCGGGTGCGATTGTTCGCGCGGGACGGTAACACGCTGCGTCCATCCTGCACCACGCGAGGTCGCGCCGGTGAGCCGACCCTCGAATACGCCGCCATTCCCGGATCCCACTACGAAACGTTGTTGTTTCAAATAAGGTGCGGCCGCATGAAGCTCACTCGCCGGACGGTTCACTTTCTCTGCGCCGCAGCGTTGCTCGGCGCCGCACCCCTCGCCGTCATCTCTCCCGCCACGGCGGCGGTCGTTCCGCTGACACCGGAGGCCACGGCAGCGCCGGACAACCCCGGTTCTGCGACGCCGACCAGTTTCACCGAACCGATCCCGACCGGCAGCACCGCGGCGGCGTTCGGCAGCGTGGACAGCAGCACGCCGATCATCAGCCTGCTCCCCGTCATACCGCTCCTGGCGAACTGGGCCATCACCGGGAGCAGCGACTGCATCATGCCGGGAACGGGCCACTGCGGCACCGGTGGCTGATCGATACCGAAAGGCCCCCGGCGCAACGGAATTGGTCGCGCCGGGGGCCTTTGCGGTGTATCAGGCCTGACCGACCTCGAAGCGGGCGAAGCGGGTGACGGTGACACCGGCCTCGTCCAGCAGCTGCTTGACGGTCTTCTTGCTGTCGGTGACCGACGACTGCTCCAGCAGGACGACGTCCTTGTAGAAGCCGTTCACCCGGCCCTCGACGATCTTCGGCAGCGCGGCCTCCGGCTTGCCCTCTTCCTTGGCGGTCGCCTCGGCGATCTCGCGCTCCTTGGCGACGACCTCGGCCGGGACGTCCTCGCGGGTCAGGTACTTGGCCTTCAGCGCGGCGATCTGCATCGCGGCGGCGCGAGCGACCTCGGCGGCGGCGTCGCCCTCACCCTGGTACTCGACCAGCACGCCGACGGCCGGCGGCAGGTCCGAGGACCGCTTGTGCAGGTAGGTCGCGACCGGGCCCTCGAAGGACACGACGCGACGCAGCTCGAGCTTCTCGCCGATCTTGGCGGCCAGCTCCTGCACCACCTGGTCGGCGGTCTTGCCGTTGACGTCGACGGCCTTGAGCGCCTCCAGATCGGCCGGGCGCACCTTGGCGGCGGCGTCGACGATGTCGCCGGCGGTGTTCTGGAACTCGTCGTTCTTGGCGACGAAGTCGGTCTCGGAGTTGAGCTCGATCATCACGCCGTTCTGCGCGGCGACCAGACCCTCGGCCGTGGCGCGCTCGGCGCGCTTGCCGACATCCTTGGCGCCCTTGATCCGCAGAACCTCGACGGCTTTATCGAAGTCGCCGTCGGTCTCCTCCAGGGCCTTCTTGCAGTCCATCATTCCGGAGCCGGTGAGCTCGCGGAGCCGCTTCACATCCTGGGCGGTGTAGTTCGCCATCGTGGCGAGCCTCCTCGAAGATTTACGAAAGTTGTCAAGTCTCTTAGCACCACCATGCCGACCGCTTCCGAACAGGAAGGGCCGGCAAGGTGAACAGACAATCGCGGTGGGAACCGCGCCGGATCAGAAGTCGGCCGGGGTCTTGGTGGCCGGCTCTTCCTTCAGCTCCGCCTCGGCGGCGGTCTCGGCCGGAGCCTCGGCGGCAGCCTCGCCGCCCTCGGCGGCCGGGGTCGCCTGCGCCAGCAGTTCCTGCTCCCACTCGGCGAGCGGCTCGCCGGCGCCGGCTTCGGGCTTCACATCGCCCGAGGCGCGGGAGGCACGGGCCTGCACGCCCTCGGCGACCGCGGAAGCGACGACCTTGGTGAGCAGCGCGGCCGAGCGGATCGCGTCGTCGTTACCCGGAATCGGGTAGTCGACCAGGTCGGGGTCGCAGTTGGTGTCCAGGATCGCGATGACCGGGATGTTCAGCTTGCGAGCCTCACCGACGGCGATGTGCTCCTTGTTGGTGTCGACGACCCAGATGGCCGAGGGCACCTTGGCCATATCGCGGATACCGCCGAGGGTGCGCTCCAGCTTGTTCTTCTCGCGGGTCAGCATCAAGATTTCCTTCTTGGTGCGGCCCTCGAAACCACCGGTCTGCTCCATCGCCTCGAGTTCCTTCAGGCGCTGCAGCCGCTTGTGCACGGTGGAGAAGTTGGTGAGCATGCCACCCAGCCAGCGCTGGTTGACGTAGGGCATCCCGACGCGAGTCGCCTCGGCCGCGATCGACTCCTGAGCCTGCTTCTTGGTGCCGACGAAGAGAACGGTGCCACCGTGGGCGACGGTCTCCTTGACGAACTCGTAGGCCTTGTCGATGTAGGTCAGCGTCTGCTGCAGGTCGATGATGTAGATGCCGTTGCGGTCGGTGAAGATGAACCGCTTCATCTTCGGGTTCCACCGCCGGGTCTGGTGACCGAAGTGTGCGCCGCTGTCGAGCAGCTGCTTCATGGTTACGACAGCCATAGCCGCGTATCCGCCTTTCCTGTGCCGGTTGACGCAGAAACCGAGGGTCGGTCTCTGCCCTGGCGTCCGTGGCCGCCGGACCTTCCGGAAGAATTTTCGGGAGGACCAGCCGACGGCACCGTGATCGGACGCGCGAAGTCGATCCGCGTACAGCGAACCGCGTGGCCAGTCTACGACCAGCGCAGGTGAGAACATAAACGGGGTGGTCAGCGCCCGGTTTCGCGGGCGGGCTCAGCGGACGCCGGGCAACCCGCCGATCCGCAGATCAGCTCACAGTCGCCAACCGGGCATCGACTCCAGCAACGCCACGACGAGCGCAGCCAGCGCCACCACGCAGATCGCCACGCTCGTCGTCGACATCGCGAACCGTCCGTCGCTCCAGCTTCCCCACGCATGAGTGTGCAGGGTCCGGCTGCGTACTACGCAGACGGTGGCCACCACGCCCAGCGCACCGATCGCCACCAGCGCGAGCACGAGGGCCGGACGGTCGCCGCTGGTCAAGGCCACGTGCAGGAACAGCAGCGCGTTGGCCATGGCCCCCACGGCGGTGCGCCACCACGACAACGCCGTCCGCTCGGCCTGCAAACCGCGATCGGCCGCCACGGCGGGCGGGCGCTCCGGCGGGATCGAGGTCATGACAGCAGCAGTCCGATGCCGGCCAGCACGGCGATCACGGCGATACCGATCGCCAGAATCGGCACCATCACCGTGTGCGGGAGCGGACGGCCCTCCCGCATCGCCGCCCCCACCATCCGCCAGCGACCGAGGGCGCCGAGTGCGATCACGGCCGCCAGCACGATGCAGCTGATCGCCAGCGCCGATCGGATGTCGTGATGCCCGAACGGCTGCACCAACTCGTGCACCGCGACCCCACCGGCGAGCAGGCCGAGGGCGGTGCGGATCCAGGCCAGGAAGGTGCGTTCACCGGCGAGGGTGAAGCGATAGTCGAGTTCGGGGCCCTCCGTCGCGTCGGACGCAGCCGGTTCGCCGCCGGTGTCCGTGCCCGCGCGGGCGGAGCGGGGCCCG
>NZ_BDBN01000041.1 GCF_001613005.1 Nocardia nova NBRC 15556
CCGGCCCCGGGCCCGCAGGCTGCCGCGCCGCAGCCCATGGCCCCGCATCCGGCCGGTCAGCCGCAGAACGGTCAGGGCGCCGGGCAGCCGCAGCGCCAGTGAGCGGGGCATCGGATTCGGTTGCGCCAGTGACGAACTCAGCTCACGTCCCCGCTCACCACGACAGCGCGCCGCCGTCGTTCCGGTCCGGAGATCTACGTGATCCGCGATTGTCGGCGGCGTTGAAAACCCTCGAGCTGACGGTGCGCCGCCGCCTCGACGGCGTCCTGCACGGCGATCATCTCGGCCTGATCCCCGGCCCCGGGTCGGAGCCCGGGGACGCGCGGATGTATCAGCCGGGTGACGATGTGCGCCAGATGGATTGGTCGGTCACCGCGCGCACCACCCATCCGCACGTGCGGCAGATGATCGCCGACCGGGAGCTCGAGACCTGGCTGGTGGTCGACCTGTCGGCCAGTCTGGACTTCGGCACCGCGCTGTGCCAGAAGCGCGATCTGGTAGTCGCGGCGGCCGCCGCGGTGACGCATCTGACCAGTGGCGGCGGTAACCGGATCGGCGCGGTCGTCGCCAACGGCGAACGGCTGTACCGGATTCCGGCCCGCACCGGCCGGGTGCACGCCCAGTCGCTGCTGCGCAGCATCGCCACCACCCCCCATGCGAGCGACGGCGTGCGCGGCGATCTGCGCGGCGCCATCGAGTCGCTGCGCCGGCCGCAGCGCAAACGCGGTCTGGCCGTTGTCATTTCGGACTTCCTCGGCGAGATCGACTGGCAGCGTTCGCTGCGCGCGATCTCCGGCCGTCACGATCTGCTCGGTGTGGAGATCCTGGATCCGCTGGATCTGGATCTGCCCGACGTCGGTGACGTGGTGCTCCACGATCCCGAAACCGGCCGCACCCGCGAATTCACCGTCACTCCCACCCTGCGCGCCGATTTCGGACGTGCTGCCCAGCAGCATCGCGAACAGGTCGAGGCGGCGCTGCGCAGCTGCGGCGCGCCGGTGATGACGCTGCGCACCGATCGTGACTGGATCGCCGACGTGGTCCGTTTCGTGTCCACTCGGCGCCACACCTTCGGCGCCCCGACCGGGCGGGTTCCCCGACAGTGAGTATTTCGCATTTCACGTCCGCGATCTGGCTGGCGTTCCTCATCGTCGTCGTCGCGATCGCGCTGCTCTACGTGCTCGTCCAGCGGCGTCGCAAACGGCACATGCTGCGGTTCTCCAATATGGAGACCCTCGAACGCGTGGCGCCCAAACGTCCCAGTAACTGGCGGCATGCGCCGGTGGCGCTGATGCTGGTGGGCCTGGCCCTGCTGACGGTCGCCGCGGCGGGTCCGCAGGCGGCCAAGAAGGTGCCGCGCAACCGGGCCACGGTCATGCTGGTGATCGACGTGTCGCTGTCGATGGAGGCCACCGATGTGCCGCCGTCGCGGATCCAGGTCGCGAAGAAGGCCGCGACCGATTTCGTGGACGGTCTCACGCCGGGCATCAACCTGGGCTTGGTGACCTTCGCCGGTACCGCGTCGGTTCAGGTCTCCCCGACGACCAACCGGGAGGCGATGAAGGCGGCGATCAACAATATGAAGCTCGCCGAACGGACCGCCACCGGTGAGGGCATCTTCAGCGCCCTGCAGGCCATCGATACGCTCGCCTCGGTCCTGGGCGGGGCGCAGACGCCGCCCCCGGCGCGGATCGTGCTGATGTCGGACGGCAAGCAGACCGTGCCCGACGACAAGGACGTCGACAATCCCCGCCACGGCTTCGTCGCGGCGCGGGTCGCCAAACAGAAGGGCGTCCCGGTCTCGACCATCTCCTTCGGCACCACGTGGGGTTCGGTCGAGATCCCGGATCAGGACGGCAAGGGCTCCCAGCGCGTCCGGGTACCGGTCGACGACGACTCCTTGCGCGAGATCGCCAAGATCTCCGGCGGAGACTTCTACACCGCCTCCACGCTGGAAGAACTCAGCGCCGTCTACGACACCCTGGACAAGCAGATCGGCTACGAGATGCAGATGGGTGATGCCAGCCGGCCGTGGTTGCTGCTGGGTCTGCTGCTGACCGCTGCGGGTGTGGTGAGCGGTTTGGTCTATCGTCAACGCCTGCCATAAACGGGTACCGCGCAACCCGGCCACGACAGTCGAACTCGAACAGATAGGTTGACATTCATGTCGAACTTCACTTCCCGATCGGTCCTGGTGACCGGTGGCAACCGCGGTATCGGTCTCGCGGTGGCCCAGCGGCTGGCCGCCGACGGGCACAAGGTTGCCGTCACCCATCGTGGATCGGGCGCGCCGGAAGGTCTTCTGGGCGTGAAATGCGATGTGACGGACTCGGATTCGATCGATTCGGCCTTCAGCGAGATCGAGGCCAAGCAGGGCGCGGTCGAGGTGCTGGTGGCCAACGCCGGCATCGTCGACAACACCCTGCTCATGCGGATGAGCGAGGAGCAGTTCACCCGGGTCATCGACGCCAACCTCACCGGCGCGTGGCGCTGCGCCAAGCGCGCCAACCGGGCGATGCTGCGGGCCCGCTTCGGCCGCATCATCTTCCTGGGCTCGGTCGTGGGCCAGATGGGCGGCCCCGGCCAGGTGAACTACGCGGCGGCCAAGGCCGGACTGGTCGGCATGGCGCGCGCGATCACCCGCGAGATCGGCTCACGCAACATCACCGCCAATGTGGTGGCGCCCGGTTTCATCGACACCGATATGACTCGGGAAGAGATGACCGAGGACATGCGCGAGATGGCGCTGAAGGTCATTCCCGCGGGCCGCATCGGCCAGCCCGAGGAAGTCGCGGCGGCGATCAGCTTCCTGGCCTCCGACGACGCGTCCTACATCAGCGGTGCGATCCTGCCGGTCGACGGCGGCATGGGCATGGGCCACTGAGCCAGCGGCCCCGAGCCTGTCGACTTCCCATCCGAGTTTCCCCGAGGAGAATTCACCACCCATGAGCGGAATCCTGGACGGTAAAACCGTCCTGATCACCGGCATCATCACCGATTCGTCGATCGCCTTCCACGCCGCCAAGGTGGCTCAGGAGCAGGGCGCGAAGGTGATCATCACCGGTATCCCCGAGCGGCTGCGCCTGATCGACCGCATCGCCAAGCGCCTGCCCCAGGAAATCGCGCCCGCGATCGGCCTCGACGTCACCAACGAGGAGGACCTGGCCGGTCTCGCCGACAAGGTGCGCGAACTCGCGCCCGAAGGCATCGACGGCGTGCTGCACTCCATCGCCTTCGCCCCGCGCACCCTGATGGGCCCCGACGCGCTGCCGTTCCTCGACGGGCCGGGCGCCGACGCCGCCAAGGCGTTCGAGATCTCCGCGTGGAGCTACGCATCGCTGGCGCGCGCGGTGCTGCCCGCGATGAACGAGGGCGGCTCGATCGTGGGCATGGACTTCGACCCGCGCACCGCGATGCCGTTCTACAACTGGATGGGTGTGGCGAAGGCCGCGCTGGAGTCGGTGAACCGCTACGTGGCGCGAGAGGTGGGCGAGGCCAAGCGGGTTCGCTCCAACCTGGTCGCCGCGGGCCCGATCAAAACCCTCGCCGCCAAGGCGATCGCCGGCACCGCCACCGACGATGCCAAGCAGCTGAACATGCTCAACACCTACTGGGACGGTGCCTCGCCGATCGGCTGGGACGTCGACGATCCGACCGTGGTCGCCAAGTCGATCGTCACCCTGCTCTCGGACTGGCTGCCCGGCACCACCGGTTCGATCATCTACGTCGACGGCGGCGCCAGCCACAACACCTGGTTCCCGGAGAACTGGTCCGCCAACTGAGAGCCTGGAGGTAATCAGCCGTGACCGGGACCGTCGACGCACTGCTCCTGCTGTCCTTCGGCGGTCCCGAACGCCCCGAGGACGTGATGCCGTTCCTGGAGAACGTCACTCGGGGCAGGGGCGTACCGCGGGAACGCCTCGACGAGGTGGCCCAGCACTATCTGCACTTCGGTGGCGTCTCGCCGATCAACGCGCTCAACCGCGAGCTGATCGCCGCGATCGAGGCCGAATTCGCCGCACGGGCAGTGGATCTGCCGGTGTACTTCGGAAACCGCAACTGGTATCCGATGGTCGAGGAGACCGTCGCCACCATGCGCGCCGACGGCATCGGCCACGCACTGGTGTTCCCGACCTCGGCGTGGGGCGGCTACTCCGGTTGCCGCCAGTACGACGAGGACATCGAGCGTGCCCGCGCGGCCGTCGACGGGGCGCCGGAACTGACCAAGCTGCGGCAGTACTTCGATCATCCGCTGCTGATCGACTCCTTCGCCGACGCCGTGCGCGCGGCGGTGGCGGACCTGCCGGCCGAAGTGCGCGATCGGGCCCGGCTGGTGTTCACCGCCCATTCGATCCCGGTCGCCGCCGACGTCGCGGCCGGACCGCCCGCCGACGGTGGTCACCTCTACAGCCGCCAGGTCGCCGAGGCGGCCCGATTGTGCGCCGCGGCAACGGGTTTCGACGACTTCGACGTCGTGTGGCAGTCGCGGTCCGGACCGCCGCAGGTGCCGTGGCTGGAGCCCGATATCGTCGATCATCTGGAAGCGCTGTCCGGCAAGGGTGTCGAGGCCGTCGTGGTGTGCCCGGTCGGATTCGTCTCCGATCACCTCGAGGTCGTCTGGGACCTGGACAACGAGGCCGCCGAGAAGGCCGCCGAACTCGGTATGGCTTTCGCCCGCGCCGCCACCCCCGGCCCGGACCCACGCTTCGCCCGGATGGTCGCCGAACTGGTCGGCGAACATCTCGACGGGAACGAGCCACGGCGCTTGGGCGCGGTGCCCGGGTACGGTTGCACCCGTAACGGGGCGATCTGCGCACCCGGATGCTGTGAACCCGTGCGTCGCCGAAAGTAACCGCCGCCGATCGGGTATGCCCTCGGTATGAACGTGCGAAAGGTGGCGGTGGGGCGATGACGCGGTTCTTCCTCTTCGGTCTGCTCACGGTGGCGGTGGTCGTCCTGGGCGTGATCGCGGCGATCGGTTCGTGGGCCTGGTGGATACTCGCCGTCGCAGCGGGATCGCTCGTTCTGGTCGGCGCCTACGATCTGGCGCAGCGCCGGCATTCGATCCTGCGCAACTATCCCTTGCTGGGGCATATGCGCTACCTGCTCGAAAGTATCCGGCCCGAACTGCAGCAGTACTTCATCGAGCGGAATTTCGACGGCCGCCCCTTCGACCGCGACGTGCGGACAATGATCTACGAGCGCGCCAAGGGAATTCACGGCGAACTGTCCTACGGCACCGAGCGCGATATCGAAGCGGTCGGATACGAATTCCTCGTCCATTCGGTGGCCGCGCTTCCCGAGCCGGAGCAGGCCCCGCGCGTGCTGATCGGCGGCCCGGACTGCCGGCAACCCTATGCCATGTCGCTGCTGAACGTCTCGGCGATGAGTTTCGGCGCACTGTCGGGGAATGCGCTGCGCGCGTTGAACATCGGCGCCGCCCGCGGCGGTTTCGCCCACGACACCGGTGAGGGCGGGCTGACTCCGTTCCATCTGGAGGGCGGTGCGGATCTGGTGTGGGAGATCGGATCGGCGTACTTCGGCACCCGCACCCGCGACGGTCGCTTCGATCCGGACCAGTTCGCCGAGAAGGCCGGCTACGAACAGGTGAAGGCGATCTCGGTGAAATTGAGCCAGGGCGCGAAACCTGGACTCGGCGGGGTGCTGCCGGCCGCGAAGGTGAGCGAGGAGATCGCCCGCTATCGCGGGGTGCCGGCACACGAGAAATGTGTCAGCCCGCCTTCGCATTCGGAATTCCACACCCCGCGCGAATTGATTCGCTTCCTCGTCCGCCTGCGTGAACTGTCCGGCGGCAAGCCCGTCGGGTTCAAGCTGTGCGTCGGTTCGCGCACGGATGTCCTCGCGATCTGCAAGGCGATGATCGCCGAGGGCACCGCACCCGATTTCATCGTCGTCGACGGCGCCGAAGGCGGTACGGCGGCCGCGCCGCTGGAATACGAGGACCATGTCGGCCTGCCGCTGACCGACGGTCTGATGACCGTGCACAACGCACTCGTCGGAACCGGTCTGCGGGACCGGATCCGGCTGGGCGCCAGCGGAAAGGTGGCCACCGGCACCGATATCGTCAAGCGATTGGTGCAGGGCGCGGACTTCACCAATGCCGCGCGGGCGATGATGATGGCGGTCGGATGCATCCAGTCCCAGCGTTGCCACACCAATCAGTGCCCGGTCGGCGTCGCGACCCAGGATCCGCGGCGAGCGCGTGCCCTCGACGTCGCCGACAAGGCCGAGCGGGTGCAGCGATATCAGGAGGCCACGGTGCGCCAGGCGATGCAGATGATGGCCTCGATGGGTGTGCACGACCCCGCCGAACTGGATACCCATATGCTGCGGAAGAAGGTGGCGCCCAACGAGATCCGGTCGTACGCCGAACTGTACGAATGGCTGGCGCCCGGGGAGCTGCTCGTCCATCCGCCGGCGAGCTGGCGCGCCGATTGGGAGGCCGCCGACCCGGATTCGTTCCGTCCGGTCGCGCCGGCCCAGCCGGTCCGGGCGCGGTGATCAGAAGTCGAGGGCGGGCACCCGCGCGTACACACCGGGAAATCCGGGTTCGGCCGAACCCTTACCCCACGAGGTGACGCCGGCGACCTTGCCGTCGATCAACAGTGGTCCGCCGCTGTCGAATTCAGCGGTGTCGGCGGCGGGGGAGCCCGCGCACAGCGCCTCGCCCGGATCGAATTCGGCGCCGTAGGCGACCGCGCAGGCCGCATCGGACACCAGCGGCACCGTCGCCGCTCGCAGCACGCTGTTGGACTGGTCGTCCTCGGAGGTGGCGCCCCAGCCGACCACCGTCGCCGTAGCTCCCTGTGGCGCCGCGACGGCCACGGTCGGCAGGGCGACCGGTGCGCTGAGCACCAGGACGGCGACACCGTGGTGATAGCTCAGATCCGTGCCGAACAGCGAGACCCGGAAAGCCGGGTCGATCCGGACATCGGCGATTCCGACGGTGACCCCGCCGTGCCCGGCGACATCGGTGCGGCCGAAGGTCACCGTCGTCCCCGGCAGCATGTGGGCCAGGGCGCCGCAGTGCGCGGCGGTGAGTACCCGGTCCGGGGCGATCAGGGCACCGGCGCAGAACTGACCGCCCGGCCTCGTCGCATAGGCGGGCGTGCCGATGGCCGCGAGCCACGGATAGTCGGCGGCGCTGACCGGGACACCGCCGACCACGGCCTGCGCCGCCGTCGTCGGCACCAGAGCGCAGGCGAGCGCGGCGGCGACGGCGCCCGCCGCCCGGCGCGGGGAAATCTTCATGACCACCTCGATGCTGTATGACCTGCCCGCCGAAAGTTCTACCGTACGACCATGACGAGGTGGAGCGAATTCGCCGAGGGGGAGACGGTGGTGCGCAAGCTCTGAGCTCGTCTGGCCGGTCGCCGACGTTTCGCGCGGTAACTGGCCTGCGATCAGCTAATTCACCGCTATTGTGCGGAGGTGGACATCGCGCTGGAGTGGGACCAGCATCCGGGAACGGGTTTGCGGCTGGCCGCCGAACTGGCGGGCCGCACCGGGTTGCCCCTGCTCGAAGATATGTCCGTCGCCGACGGCACCGCCGATCTGCTGGGCGTGATCGCGGCCCGCGGTGGCGGTGAGCTGCTGGGCTGGGCGGAATTGCGCGATGCCGGGCTGGGCGAGGCGTGGGTGCAGGCGGTGTCCGCGCAGCGCCTCGTGCATTCGCTGCATCTGGGCCGCGCCGACGAGTCCGAACCGCAGGCGGCGGAAACCGAGATGGTCTGCCGCCTGACCGCCGAGGCCGTGCGCCGGGCCACCGCCGGCGGATACCGGGTGTTGCGCTGGCAGGGCACCGATATCGGGCCCTCGGGCCGGGCGGCCGTCGAACTGGGAGCGCGGCGGGTCGACGAATACGCGCGGCTGTGGGAGCTGGATCTCACCCGGCCGCCCGCACCGGACACCACCGCGCCCCTGCGGCGGCTGGTGCACACCCTCGCCGAATCGGCCGACCCGCCGGGCCGGGTGCTGCTCACGACCGTGCTCTCGGCCCGCTCGGCGACGGAACCGATCACCACGATCACGACCTTCGCCGGTGGCGCCGAGGCCTACATCAGCGCCGAGGAGGGGTTCGCCCACCGCGAGGCCGACGCCGATCTGCTGACCGCGGCGTTCGGTGCGGTCGTGGCCGAATTGCGGGCCGTCATGCCCGATATCACCGTGCTGCGGGTGTTCGAATTCGACGACGAGGCGCTGCGCGCGGCCCTGGCCCGGATCGGCATGCGAGTCTGCGGGCGCTACAACGACTACGAACTGAACCTGCCCGGGCCGCGCACCGGCGAGGCCGCGACCTAACGCGGGCCGGCCGCCGCGTTCACCGCGGCCAGACGGGCCGCGCGCAGGGCGTTCCACAGCGGTCGCAGCAGTGTCTCCTGGGCCTGTACAGCGCTCGCCGAACTGGGAGAGGACGGGGCCGTCTGCTGGGCCACGGTGAGGATCGCGGCCACATGGTCGGCCGAATCGAGGATGCGGCGAGCCCGCAGCGGCGCCGAGTCGGGGTAGATGTGGCGCGAGCAGGCGGCCAATTCGGCCTCGATCAATTCGCGCGGATCGTCGTCGCCGCCGATCGCGGTGGTGTGCAACCGCATCAGGGCTTCCGCGGCCTCGCGCACCGCCTCGCGCATCGCGTATTCGGCCTCGCCGAGCGCCATATCCGGTGCCGGGACCGGAACCGGGGTGTGGAAGACCGTCCACTGCAGCGATTCCTCGTCGGTCCACTGCGGCACCAGCGCCACACCCTCGCCGCCGGGTACGCCGGCGATCACGCCCTCCTCGGCATCCATTGCCGCCGTGGCGAATTCGGTGCCCGCCGGCAATCCGCGCGCATCGCCCGGCACGGGCAGCACCAGCCGCATCCGGGCCCCCGGCTCGGCCATCGCCTCGCGAATGACCTTGAGCAGGACCATGATTCCGGTGCCGGCCTCCAACGGCTCGGCCGAGGGCCACGGCAGTCCCGTCCGTCCGCCGGTCAGCGGGTCACCGGCGGCGACACTGTGCTGCGGAGACCAGGCGCGCAACGCGTCCAGCACGTCGTCGGGCGCGCTGCGGCCCGCCAGCCACGAGCCCGCCCACACCGTCAGCGTGGCACTGGGAGAACACATGGTTCGAGGATAGTGGTGCCGCGGCAATCCCGTGGGCACTGGTGCAGCTATCGTGCGCGTCGGGGTTGCCGCGGCGGGCAGCCTCAATCCCGCGAAAAGGCAGCGGCGGCAGCCATTTCGAGGTCGAGATACGGCTTACCACTCACATCCTCGACGACCTGGTGCATGACTCCGCCGGTGAACGGGAAGGGCGCGTGGTAGCGCGGCGATACCGACTGGCCGCCGTCGCGACCGACCCGGACGCCCTCGCCGACGCCGGAGAACACGGTCGGCTGGGTCCGCATATCGTCGAGCGAACCCACCGGGTTCTCGTCGATGTAGAGGACCGCCTCCCCGGTCGGGGTGAAATTGTCCGGCCGCGTGCCCTTCCGTTCGTAGCGCATGCCCAGGATGTGGTCACCGAGCGGCACCGGGCGGTCGGAGACCATCACCTGTTCCTCCTCGCCGAGGAAGTTGTAGACGTAGTACAGATGTCCGTCCTGCAGGAACAGCGTGTGACCGCCGAGGCGCCCGCCGTGGGCGAACAGCACGCCCTCGGCGCCGGGACTGGTGATGGTCGTCTCGGCGAGCAAGGCGAAGGACCGGCCGCGAATCTCCAGCGCGGCCCCCGGCCCCACCTCGGCGATGCCGGGATAGTAGACGGCGGTGTCCCGGGTCTTGGCGTACGTCGGCCGGTCGCGCAGCATCACCGACACGATGTCGAGATCGTAGAGCGGCAGACCGTTGTACTTCTCGGCCTCGGCGAACCACAGCGCCTTCAATTCCTCCAGCTTCTCGGGATGCGTGCCGGCCAGGTCGTGCATCTGGCTGCGGTCCTCTTCGATATGGAACAGCTCCCACCGGTCGCTGTCGAAATGCCCCCAGCCCGAGGGGCACGCCGCGTGCACCGCGTCGGCGAACCATCCCCGGTGCCAGATGCCGCGGGTGCCGAGCATCGAATAGAACTGGGTGTGCTTGCCGGAGTCGGCGTTCGGATCGTCGAGCAGGGCCCGGAAGCTGACCCCTTCCAGCGGGCGCTGCGCCACGTTCTTCACAGTGTCCGGGGGCGTGATGCCGAGCAGGTCGTAGACCGTCGGGGTGATATCGCAGACGTTGAGGTAGTGGTGGCGCAGTTCGCCGCGGGCGGCGATTCCGGCCGGCCAGGAGAGCAGACAGGCGTCGGCGATGCCGCCCTCGTGAGAGGCGTACCGTTTGTACAGCTTGTACGGGGTGTTGAAGGCCATCGCCCACCCGATGCTGTAGTGGTTGTAGGTGGTCGGCGACCCCAACTCGTCGAGTTTGGCCAGGCTGTCCTCGATCGTGTCGACATAGCCGTTGAAGAATTTCATCTCGTTGGCCGACCCGTTCGGACCGCCCTCACCGCTGGCGCCGTTGTCGGAAAAGGCGACGATGATCGTATTGTCCAGCTGCCCGCTCTCCTCGAGATAATCGAGAACCCGCCCGATCTGGGCATCGGTGTAGGACAGGAAGCCGGCGAATACCTCCGCCTGGCGACGGAACAGTCGTTTCTCGTCCTCCGACAGCGAATCCCATGCGCGCACCGTGTCCTGCAGCGGCCAGGGCTCGCCGTTGCTCCCGGTGGCGTCCGCGTACGGGTTCATCGGAGACAGTTCGGTGTCCTCCGGGATCAATCCCATGCGCTTCTGGTTGTCCAGCACGATCTCGCGGTACTTCTCGTATCCCATGTCGAATCGGCCGCGGTACTTGTCGGCCCATTCCCGCGGCACATGATGGGGCGCGTGACCGCACCCGGGACACAGGTACATGAACCACGGTTTGTCCGGTGCGATGACCTTGGTGTCGCGAATGAACTCGATCGACTTGTCGGCCAGATCTTTCGACAGGTGATATCCGTCCTCCGGCGAGTACGGCGGCGTGACCGGGTGATTGTCGTAGACCAGGTTGGGATACCACTGGTCGGCCTCGCCGCCGAGGAATCCGTAGAACCGCTCGAATCCGCGCCCCAGCGGCCAATGACGTTTCGACGCCGCCAGGTTGTTTTCCTCGAGCGGAGTCATATGCCATTTGCCGACCGCGTAGGTATTCCATCCGCGCTCGGTGAGGACCTCCGAACACAGGGCGGTGTCGTCGGGAATCCGGCCGCTCATACTCGGAAAACCGTCGGTGAACTCCTCGATGGTCGCCATTCCGACGGATGTCGGATTCCTACCGGTGAGCAGCGAAGCGCGCGTCGGGGAGCACAGCGCGGTCGTGTGGAACTGGGTGAATTGGATTCCGTGGTCGGCGATTCGCTGCATATTCGGCATCTCGACCAGCCCGCCGTAGCAATCCCAGGTGGCGATTCCGATGTCGTCCCAGACCAGATACAGCACATTGGGCGCGCCGCGGGGTGCGGTCGGTTCCGCGAACGGCTTCCAGTCGGCGACGGAATCACGAATGTCGAGCGCGATATGTCCTTCGAATTTCTCGGCCACCATCCACCTCCGGACGGAGAGTCATCGGATCACTGTCGATCCGGTCCGGGGCCGCCCCCGCACGTGTCCATCCGTGGGTCGTCGGGGCGCGGCCTCGATGCCTGCTGGATACTCTCGAACTCGTACGAACGGCCGAGAGTCGATAGGGACTGCCGTGCGACGGCCACTCGTCCGGTTCGCGAAAGGCGTCCGGATATGGCTGGTCACACCCTGTGCGCCCATAAATGGTACCGGGCGGAGGGGTGCCGGAGGTGGGTAAAAGGAGAAAGAGGCGGCACGGACACCGGCCGCCCCGATCAGGCTTGATGGACGGTCCGGCCGCGCCCGAACATCCTGCCCAGACCCCGCTTGGGTGCGGCGGGCTGCGTGCCACCGACCGGCTCGGAGGCGGTGTGCGGTGCGTCCGCGGTAGGGGCGGGGCCGTAGTAGATGGGAGCGTCGCGGCGGGTGCCGTCGAGTTCCCGGCGGGCGGCGCTCGCACGGCGGGCGTTGCGGCGGGTGCCGGCCAGCAGCAGGCTCAGCCCCACCATGCCGACCGCGCCGACGATGATGCCGTAGAGGAACAGCGTCCCGGTGGAGCCGGTGAAGTGATAGCCGAAGGCCGTGAAATTGCCGTTCACCGCATGGCTTGCGCCGGTGTTGACGACGACACCGACGACGCCGGCTACCACTGCGGCGATGAGAATGACGAGCCCGAGAATGACGATCATGGCGATTCCTTTCCTGCGATCGGAATGCCGCGCGGGATTCGCCCCAAACCTCGGCGAGATTCCGGATATCACCGGTGGCCGGATCGTCGGCGGTGCGGCGGACGCGGCTATTGCCGGTAGGTGGAGAGGAACCGGCCGATCCGCTCGATGATGGCCTCCAGTTCGTCGGCGTGCGGCAGGGTGGTGATCCGGAAATGGTCGGGAGTGGGCCAGTTGAAGCCGGTGCCCTGCACGATGTGCAGCTTTTCCTGCAGCAGGAGATCGAGCACGAATTGTTCGTCGTCGTGAATGGCGTAGACGCGCGAATCGATGCGCGGGAACGCGTACAGGGCGCCCTTGGGTTTCACGCAGGTGATGCCCGGGATGGCGGTGAGCGCCTCCCAGGCGCGGTCGCGCTGTTCGCGCAGGCGCCCGCCCGGCAGCGTCAGGTCGTGAATGCTCTGGTGCCCGCCGAGCGCGGCCTGAATCGCTTGCTGGGCAGGGACATTCGCGCACAGCCGCAGCCCCGCGAGCATGGTGAGGCCCTCGAGGTAGTTCTCCGCGTGGCCGGTGGGACCGGAGACGACGAGCCAGCCGCCGCGCAGGCCCGCGCAGCGATAGGCCTTGGACAGGCCCGAGAAGGTCAGGCACAGCAGGTCGGGCGCCAGCGCGGCGATCGAGGTGTGGGTGAGGCCGTCGTAGTAGATCTTGTCGTAGATCTCGTCGGCGAAGACCACCAGATTGTGGCGGCGGGCGATGTCGAGGATCTCCCGCAGCACCTCGGGCGGGTAGACGGCGCCGGTGGGATTGTTCGGGTTGATGAGCACGAGGGCGCGGGTGCGGTCGGTGATCTTGGCCGAGATGTCGGACGCATCCGGATACCAGTCGGCGCCCTCGTCGCAGATGTAGTGCACCGGCCGGCCGCCGTTGAGTGTCGTCGCCGCCGTCCACAGCGGGAAATCCGGTGCGGGAACGAGCACTTCGTCACCGTTTTCCAGAAGCGCCGTGAGCGCCATCATGATCAGCTCGGAGACACCGTTACCGAGAAAGACGTCCTCGACGTCGAGGTCGGGGACGCCGAGGGTCTGGTAGTACTGCACCACCGCGCGCCGCGCGGGCAAGAGACCTTTCGAGGACGAGTAGCCGGTCGAGGCGGGCAGGGTGCGGACGATGTCCTGCAGGATCTCCGCGGGCGCCTCGAAGCCGAACGGCAACGGGTTGCCGGTGTTGAGTTTGACGACGTGATGGCCCTCGGCTTCCAGTCGCGCGGCCTGCTCGGCGACCGGGCCGCGAATCTCGTACGAGACTCCCATCAGTTTGCTGGACTGGTTGACCTGCATGAACATCCCCTTCCGGCGTGTAGGCCGCCTACTGTACTTGGTTATTCCAAGTTTTCGCTTGGAATTTCCAAGTGTTGAGATAGGCTGAGGATGTGCCACGCCGAACCTATGACCACTACTGCCCGGTCAGCCGCGCGCTCGAAGTCGTCGGGGACCGCTGGAATCTGCTGGTGGTTCGCGAATTGTGCTCGGGGCCACGGCGATACAGCGATCTGTTCGCCGACCTTCCGGGCATCAGCACCGATATTCTGGCGGCCCGGCTGAAGGATCTGGAACGCGACGGCATACTCACCCATCGCAAGGTGGGGTCGCGATCGGCGGCTGCCGTCTACGAGCTCACACCCGCCGGCGCGGCGCTGCGGCCTGTGCTGCAAGCGCTGTCGGAATGGGGGGCGCCGCTGCTGGGGGAGCGGCGTGCCACCGACGCGGTGCGCGCACACTGGTTCGCGCTGCCGCTGGGACGCGCGGTCGCCGAGGTCGTGCCCGCCGGCACGGTCACGGTTCATATCGGCGACACGGCACTGCACTACGTCATCGGCGCCGCCGGCATCAGCCATCACGAGGGCCCCGCACCCGCCGCCGACCACGAATTCCGGCTGGATATGGCGGAGGCGACCGAGATCGCCACCGGCGCACGACGTTTCGCCGACGTCGTGAGTGAGCCGGGGCGCGGGGAGCGCTCGTAAGGCCGGGTCTCTGCCTACCGCTCGAGTTCGGCGGTGACGAGGGCTTGCACGGCCTTCTTGTCGACCTTGCCCAGCCCCGTCAACGGCAGCGCTTCGACCACGATGACGTGTTTCGGAACTTGTACGGAACCCTTGCGGCGCTTGACATCCTGCTGGATGTCGTCGATCGCCGCGGCCACCGCCTCGGAATCGGCGGCGGTGGCCGGGTCGAAGACGACCGCCGCCGTCACGGCCTCGCCCCAGCGGGGATCGGCGACGCCGACGACGGCAACGCCCTGAACGCGGGCATCGGCGGCGATGACGTCCTCCACCTCTCGGGGAAAGACGTTGAAGCCGCCGGTGACGATCATGTCCTTGCTGCGGCCGACGATATGCCAGAAGCCGTCGGGATCCTCGCGAGCCAGATCCCCGGTGTGCAGCCAGCCGTCGCGGAAGGTTTCCGCGGTGACGTCCGGGAGATTCAGGTACCCGCCGGCCAACAGTGGCCCGGAGACACAGATCTCGCCGACCTCGCCCGGGGCCACGCGCTGTCCGTCCGTGCCGATCAGCCCGGTGCGCAGCGCCGCCGACGGGCGGCCGCAGGAGCTGAGCCGAGCCTCGTCGTGCTCGTCCTTGGCCAGATAGCTGATCACCATCGGCGCTTCGGACTGGCCGTAGTACTGGGCGAAGATGGGGCCGAATCGCGCGATGGCCTGCGTCAAGCGTTTCGGATCGATCGAGGAGGCGCCGTAGTAGATCGTCTCCAGCGAGGACAGATCGCGCGAGTCGATATCGGGATGATCGAGCAGTGCGTACAGCATCGACGGCACCAGCATGGTCGCCGAGATGCGGTGTTCCTCGATGGCGCGCAGCACCTCACCCGCGTCGAATCGCGGAAGAACCACGCATTGCCCGCCCTGCAGCACCACCGGCAGGAAGAACGCGGCGCCCGCGTGCGACAGCGGCGTGCAGATCAGGAATCGCGGGCGCTGCGGCCATTCCCATTCCGAGAGCTGGATCTGGGTCATGGTCGCCATGGTCCCGGCGGTGCCGATGACGCCCTTGGGCTTGCCGGTGGTGCCGCCGGTGTAGCTGATCGAGACGACGAAATCCGGTGGGATGTCGACCGCTTCGATCGGTTCCGGAGTGTATTGCGCTGCGGCGGAGATCAAGTCGACGCCGACGTCGGCCAGTTCCTCCGGTACCGGGCCGAGGACGAGGATGCGCTTCAGTTCGGGCACTCGGTCGGCCAGTTCGCGGGCGCGCCGGACGAACGCCGGCTGCGGATCGATGACGAGATTCGTGATCCCGGCGTCGGTCAGCACGTGCACATGGTCGTCGAGCCCGCCCATCGGATGCAGTGCGGTGCGCCGATGTCCGGCGATCTGGCCGGCGCCCAGAATGAACAGCACCTCGGGACGGTTGAGGGCGAGCAGCGCGCTCGGGGTGCCGAGCCCGACCTCGTGGGCGGCGAACGCGGCGATGTAGCGGCTGATGGCGTCGATGACGTCGGCGCCGGTGAGGACGGTGTCGCCGAGTGTCATGACCGGGTCGCGCCGATGACGCCGCAGTCCGGCGAGCAGGGCGTGCCCGTTATGGGTCGGCAGCCGCAGCAGGGTCGCGGGATCGATTGTACTGGTGTGTGTTTCGGGCATCTGTGCTCCTGGTGGTGATGTCGTCCGGGGTCAGGAGGTCTTGTGCGGCACCGCGGTCACCAGACCGCCGTCCACGACGAACTCCGAGCCCGTCGCGTACGAGGATTCGTCACTCGCGAGGAACAGCACGAAGGTCGCCACCTCCTCGGGCTGTGCCGGGCGGCCCAGCGGAATCGTCACCAGATCGTCGGGGATGGCGGCGGTCATGGGTGTGCGGATCAGCCCGGGGTGCAGCGAATTCACGCGAATGTTGTGCGGCGCCAACTCCAGTGCGGCCGACTTGGCCAGGCCGCGCACACCCCACTTGGAGGCGACATAGCCGTGTGCCCACGGCGCGCCGCGCAGTCCTTCGATCGAGGAGACGTTGACGATGGATCCGCCGCCGGCGGCGATCATCGGATCGACCACGGCCTGCATGCCGAGAAACGTTCCGGTCAGGTTCACATCGAGGATGCGGCGCCACTGTTCCAGTTCGAATTTGCGCAGCGAGTTGCCGTTGACGATGCCCGCGTTGTTGACCAGCAGGTCGAGCTTGCCGAATTCGCCGACCGCCGTGGACACCGCCGTCGCCCAGTTCTCGGGTTCGGTCACGTCGAGGTGCACGAAACGCGCGGCATCGCCGAGTTCGCCGGCCAGAGCGGCGCCTTCGTCGTCGAGAATGTCCCCGATCACGACCTTCGCGCCTTCGGCGACGAGCAGTCGCGCATGGGCCGCACCCATACCGCGCGAGCCCCCGCTGATGAGTGCAATTTTGCCGTCTACACGTCCCATGCCGGTGACGCTACCATGCAAACTGGAACATGTTCTAGACACTGTTCCAGGGCTCTGACCGTGGCGTGCGCCGGGAATCCGGTGTCCGCCGCCGAATAATCGTAGTACTGCCCAGACAGATGTCCGGCGGTGGCTCGCGTGATCGTCCGACGGTGTTGCGGCGACGCCGACCCCGACCGCGCGGCGCTGGGCCGCAGCGACCCGAGGAGAAATGAATGCCTATCCGTGTCGTGCACATCGGCACCGGCAACGTCGGCCGGCTCGCACTGGCCGGCCTGATCGACGACCCGCGCTTCGAACTGGTCGGCGTGTGCGTCTCGACGAAGGAGAAGGTCGGCAAGGATGCCGGCGAACTGGCCGGGCTGCACGTCACCACCGGTGTCCGCGCCACCGGCGACCTGGCGGAGTTACTCGCCTTGCGCCCGGACTGCGCGGTCTACTGCGCGATGGGCGATACCCGGCTGCTGGAAGCCCTCGAGGACTGCCGCCGCATCCTCGCCGCCGGCGTCGATATCGTCGGGTCGGCCCCAGGACTGCTGCAATATCCGTGGAAGGTGCTGCCGGACAAGTTCTTCGCCCCGCTAGAGGAGGCCGCGCGCGAGGGGGAAGCGAGCATCTTCATCACCGGTATCGATCCCGGTTTCGCCAACGATCTGATCCCGCTCGCCTTCGCCGGCGCCTGCCGCGACATCGAACAGGTGCGGTGTTCGGAGATCGCCGATTACGCCACCTATGACGGCGCGACGGTCATGTTCGACGTCATGGGATTCGGTAAACCCCTCGACGAGGTGCCGATGCTGCTGCAGTCCGGCGTGCTGGGCATGGCCTGGGGCACGACGATCCGGCAACTGGAGGCGGGGCTGGGCATCACCGTCGACGAGATCACCGAATCCTACGAACGGGAACCGGCGCCGGAGAGCTTCGACATCGCGGCCGGGCATGTGCCCGAAGGGTCGGTCGCGGCAATACATTTCGAGATCCGCGGACTGGTGAAGGGCCGCCCGGTCATCGTCATCGAGCACACCACCCGGCTGCGGAGCGATCTGCGTCCCGATTGGCCGCAGCCGGCGCAGCCGGGCGGGTCCTATCGGGTCGAGATCGTGGGCGAGCCCTCCTATACCGTCGACATCTGTCCCACCAGCCGCCACGGCGACCACAATCACGCGGCGATCGTCGCCGCCGCGTGCCGGATCGTCAATGCCATCCCCGCTGTGGTCGCTGCCCCCGCCGGAATCCGCACCGCGTTGGACCTGCCGCTGATCGCCGGAAGCGTGGTGTCGGAGTGACTTCGGGACCGATTCTCGTCACCGGCGCTTTCGGACTCGTCGGCACCGCGCTGGTGCGCGCCCTCGCGGCGGAGGGGGTGCGGGTGGTCGCGACCGACCTCGACATCCCGGCCAACCGCCGCGCCGCGCGCAAGTCCGCCGGTGCCGGTGCCGGGGTCGAGGTGCGGTGGGCCGATCTGACTGTGCCACACCAGGTTCGCGACCTGCTGCGATCGGTGCGCCCCCGCGCGATCGTCCACCTCGCCGCGATCATCCCGCCGGTCTGTTACCGGCGCCGGGGCCTCGCCCGTGCGGTCAACGTCGATGCCACGGCGACGCTGCTCGATGCCGCGGCCGAGCTCACCGCGCCGCCGCGGTTCGTCCTCGCGTCGAGTATCGCGGTCTACGGTTCGCGCAACCCGCATCGGTCCGGCGAATTGCTCACGCCCGACACCCCGGTGCGGCCGGCCGATCTGTACGGCGCGCACAAGGCGGAAGCCGAGCAGCTGGTGCGGTCGTCGGGGCTGGAGTGGGTGATCCTGCGGCTCGGCGGCGTGCTCACCATCGAGCCGATGCTCGGCCTGCACGCCGACATGCTCGCCTTCGAGGCGGCGCTGCCCGCCGACGGACGGATCAACACGGTCGATGTGCGCGATGTGGCCGCCGCGTTCACGGCCGCGACCGTCACGCCGTCCGTGCGCGAGGTCTTCCTCATCGGCGGCGACGCGTCACATCGGTTGCGCCAGAGCGATATCGGCGCATCGATCGCCGCCGCCTCCGGATTACCGGGGGCCATTCCACGCGGGCTGGACGGGAACCCGGACAGCGATGCGGACTGGTTCGCGACGGACTGGATGGATACCGGCCGCTCGCAGGAAGTGTTGCGCTTCCAGCATCACTCGTTTCCGGACATGCTCGCCGAAATCCGCAGCAGAACAGGCCGAATGCGGCTTCTCACCCGTCCGTTCGCACCGGTGATGCGATGGTATCTCGGCCGCCTGTCGCCGTACCGCGACGGCGCGCACACATTCGCCGACCCATGGGGCGCGATCCGCGCCAGGCTGGGCGACCCGCAGCCGGATCGCCCCTGACTCACCGATGCCCGCACGCGATGCGGATCCGGCCGCATGTCATCGATAGACGATCCGAGTCGCGACATGTTCGACCGAGCACACACCGCTGTGCAGTGAGTAGCCCATGCTCGGCCCGGCCACCGGACACCAGGCCGCGCGGGCGCGATAGGAGAGTGGGCGAATCAGCTGGCAACGCCGCCGATTTCGGCGGCGGAGGTGCGCGCGAAATCGATGCGACGGCGGGCATTGGAAAGGGTGCTGATGACGCTGGTGCCTACCGGGCCCGTGCGGTCGTAGAGCGTGGCGACGCCGATGGCGATACCGGCCGTGGCGATCGAATTGTCGGCGCGTACCCCGAGTTCGTGTCCGCGGGGCAACCGGGAAAGATTCACCGTCACATCGGCATTGATGTAGCCGGCGCCGTCCGAACCCCAGTGGCAGACGTGATTGGTGCCGTCGCCGAGGATCGCGGCGCGCTGAAAAGGGGTGATCGCTTCGCCCGCGACCAGAGGTGGCAGGCTGTGCCACGCGATCTTGCGGTCGGAATTCTGGTTCGCGGCGAAATCTCCGGTCCACTCGCGGTCGCCGCTCTTGAACAGCGGCGGCGATCCCTCCGGTGAAGTGCATCCGTACGGCGGCATCGGTAACTCCTCCTCGGAATGCCACACCTCGCCCGGCGGCTCGTCACCGGTGGCCAGGAAGACGGCCGTCGCCCGGGCGCGCTCTCGCCCGTCCTGCCGTAGCGAGACGTCGGCGAGGGAAATCCGGGTGCCCCGGCGAACCACGGTACTGCTCAGCTCGACGGCGGCGTTCGCCACGGGCTGGTACAGGTCGGCAGTGAACCGGACCGGGACGAACCCGTCGGGGCAGTGTACTTCCAATTCCCGGGCCAGCAGCCCGCATACGCCGGTTCCCGCCAGCCCCGTCGGCGTCCAGGGGCTGACCGCCAGCGGCTGAGCCACGAGTCGGCCGCCGTCTTCACGAAAGAAGCTCACCATCGATCTCCGATTCCCCTCCGGTCCGTTCGCTGGAAAGTCCAGTCCTGGAACACGTTACAGCTGGCACGTCCGGAACGGCGCGATCCGCGCGGTTGTCGGCGATGGGTCCACGGCAGCCCGGACATCTCAGCCGGTGGGCGTGATCCGCAGCAGGGCCACGCCGTGTGCGGGGATGTCCGGAGCGACGATACGGCCGTCGGTCACCGTGGTCGTCGTGGTCCAGATGTCGTGCACCGTGTACGAATATGCCTGGGCGAGACCGGTTTCGGCGGCGGTGGTCGCGAGCGTGAGCGGCTGGTCGCCGGGGTTGACCAGCGCCACGGCGACCGAACCGTCGGCCAGCGGTTTGGTGAGGATTCGGTGATCGCGGCGCAGCGGTGCCGCGGGCGCCACCCGAGGGTCCTGGTCGATGGCGATCACACCGGCATCGGTGAGCAGCTCGCGCGTGGGCTCGCTCATCGTGCGGACATCGTTTCCCGCGATGAACGGGGCGGACAGCATCGCCCACAACGACAGATGCGCCTGCTCCTCGGCGGGTGACAGGGTGTGTGTATCGCGCAGCATCGCCAGCGTGTCCGGAGATATCCCCAACCGCCGAGCCAGATAGGCGGTCTCGGCGGCGGTGAGTGCCGAGCGGCGCACGGCGGTTCCGGGCAGACCGTCCAGATGGGCTCCGAGGAATTGCGACATCGACAGTCCGGAGACGAGCATGTCGGGGTCGGGCCAGTATCCCGGACGGCTGGGCCGGGCCTGCAGGGCGGCCTGCGCCTCATCGGCGACACCGCGGACCGACGTGGTGTCGAATCCGCCGATATCGGGCTCGGGAAAGGTGTTGCGCCACATCGGGATGAGATCGTCGGTGCTGCGGGCCGCATTCGCCACGCCCGACCAGTCGTAGTCGACGCCCGCGCGGGCGTCCGCCGAGCTGTTCGGGTTGATCATGTAGACGATGCCGCGTCCGGTCGATCGCAGCGCGTCGCGCATCCGGGCGAAATCGCGAACCTGCTCGTCGTGGTTCGCATCGGTCCGGCACCAATCGTATTTGAGCAGGTCGACACCCCACTGTGCGAATCGCCGCGCATCCTGCAGTTCGTGGCCGCGACTCGCGGTAGCGGGGGACTGCCCGCAGATCTCGTCGAACGGACTGGCGTACAGACCCAGATACATACCGTGTTCGTGGGCGTAGCCGGCCACCGCCGCGATGCCGTGCGGGAACCGGATCGGGTCCGCCGCGAGATCACCCGACGAATCCCGTTGCGGCGCAGCCCAGCCCGCGTCCAGATCGACGTAGCGATAGCCGGCGTCACGCATACCGTTCGACACCATCGCGTCGATCGTCTCCCGCACCGACTGCTCGGTCAGCGCGATTCCGGAATCCCAGGAATTCCACCCCATCGGGGGAGTCGCCCGCACGGCGGCCGGCTCGAACAACGGCGGACGCACCGCGCTCCCGGACATCGCCGCACCCGCCGCGACGAGACCCGCCGCGAGGACCGCGAGCCTGATCGCATCGGCGCGCCTCAACCGAGATACTGCGCGTACCAGTCGGTCACGCGCTGCCAGGCGGCGGCGGCCGCGGTGGGCTGGTAGTTCGCGCCGGTGTCGTTGAAGAACGCGTGATTGGCGTTGTCGGCGACGAAGATCTCGTGCGGCACGCCGGCACGGTTCAACGCCGCCTCGGCCGCGGGCCGGGTGGCGTCGACACGCTTGTCGAGTGCGCCGTACACCGCGAGAACCGCCGTCGCCGTGGTGATGTCGTCGTCACCGGGGTACGGACCGTAGAAGGGCGTGGCCGCGGCCAGTTCCCGGGTGCCGTGGGTGAGCAACAGCCAGGTGAGGCCGCCGCCGAAGCAGAAACCCGTGGCGCCCAGCTTCTTTCCCGGCACCCGGCGTCCCAGCTCCGCCACACCGGCTTGCAGATCCGCGATGAAACGGTCCTGCGGTGCCTTGCCGAGTGCCGCGGTGGCGGCGGCCGGGTCGGTGAAGGTGGTGGTGCCGCCCTCTTCGGAGAGCAGATCCACCGCGAGCGCGGAATAGCCGATTCCGGCGAAACGCCCTGCGACGGAACGGATGTGGTCGGTGAGGCCCTTGTTCTCGTGGATCACCAGGACGCCGCCGCGAGGTTGCGCCGCGGCGGCCCAGGCGGCCTGCAGGGTGCGGCCGTCGGGGCCGGGAAAGGTGATCGCGGTGGTGGGCTGAACCGCGGTCGCGGTTCCCGGTGGTGGGGCCGAGCTTGCCGGTGCGGTGGGCTTCGTCGTCCCCGCCGGGGTGCCGGAGCGCTGCGCGCACGCGGCCAGCAGCGCCACCGCGGCCGGGGTGCCTAGCCCGAGCAGGCTCAGCCGTCGCAGCGCCTCCCGGCGGCTGAGCAGGCCCTCGGCGTGGTCGGTACCGATCTCCTCTGCGATGTAGCGCTGCAGCGGCGTCATACCGGCCAGCGTAACCACGCAACCTGTGGATCGGCATGCGTACGGCGAACCGGCGTCCTCACTCCGGTTCGGTGACGAAGTCGATGAGCTGTTCCACCGCGCCCAGCAGCGGCGCCTCCAGATCGCGGAAGCTGTCGACGGCGTTGTAGACCCGCCGCCAGCCCTCCGACGGGGTACCCCAGCCGAGGCGGCGGCAGACACCGGTCTTCCAGTCCTCACCGCGCGGCACCTGCGGCCAGGCCTCGATACCGAGGGCCTGTGGACGCACCGCCTGCCAGATATCGATGTAGGGATGACCCGTCACCAGGACGTGGGGACCGAGGCCGGTGGTCAGATTCGTCTCCTTGGACCCCGTGACCAGGTGATCGACCAGTACCCCGACCCGGCGGCCGGGCTCCGGGCCGAAGTCGGTCAGACGCTCGGCGAGATGGTCGAGTCCTTCCAGATGCTCCACGACCACGCCCTCCACGCGCAGATCGTGCCCCCACACGCGTTCCACCAGCGCCGCGTCGTGGACGCCCTCGACCCAGATCCGGCTGGCGCGCGCGACGCGGGCGCGCAGCCCCTCCACCCGCGTCGAACCCGAGGCGGAGCGGGTGGGCGCGGCCGGCGCGGCCGCTGTCGGACGAACCAGCGTCACCGGCCGGCCGTCGATGAGGAACGCCGCCTCCCGCAAGGCGAACAACCGGACCCTTCCACCACGGTCCTCGAGTTTGACGAAGTCGCCGTCGTAGGTGCGCTCGAAACCGACCACGGCGCCGCAGAATCCGCTGGCCGCGTCCTCGGCGACGAGATCGCGTTCGGCGACGACCTGCGGTACCGCGCGCTTGCGGGTTCGAGCATGTCCGGAATAGATGTCACCGTAGTCGCGCGCACTCACCCGGCCGAAACTACCTGTTTCCCTTGCCGTTCGGCGGGAGGCGAGACCACGAGCGGCGGTGCGGTCCGGCCGACGACGGCTCGCGCCCACCGGATCCGGACCGGTGACCGGCGTGTTTCCGCTCGACTCGTCCGCTTAAAGGCGCGGAAAAACGGACAGGCACGGTACGGTTGACTCGTGGCCGCAATCGTATGGCTGGTCGCGGGAATTCTGCTCGCCGCAGCCGAGATGCTCACCGGTGACTTCACGCTGCTCATGTTGGGCGGGGCGGCGTTGATCACCGCGGGGGTTGCCGGGATCGCGCAGACGTCGGTGGTGATCGACGCCGTGGTGTTCGCCATCTCCGCCATCGGGCTGCTGTTCGTCGTCCGCCCGATGTTGTTGCGTCGCTTCGCGACTCCACCGCCCACACCGACGAATGTCGATGCGTTGCCGGGAAAGACGGCGAAGGTGCTGGAGCCGGTGAACGAGAACAGCGGTCAGGTGAAGATCGGTGGCGAGGTGTGGAGTGCACGCCCGTTCGACCCGGCCGATGAATATGCCGAGGGTGAGACCGTCTACGTCATGAAGATCGACGGCGCGCACGCCGTCGTCTGGAAGGGGCCGTAATGGCTGTACTGATCGTCGCGATCGTCATCGTGGTGCTGGTCGCGGTGGTGGTCTTCAAGTCGATCGCGCTGGTACCGCAGGCCGAGGCCGCGGTGATCGAGCGGCTGGGCAGATATTCGCGCACCGTATCGGGCCAGCTGACATTCCTGGTCCCGTTCGCCGACCGGATCCGCGCCAAGGTCGACCTGCGCGAACGGGTCGTCTCGTTTCCGCCGCAGCCGGTGATCACCCAGGACAACCTCACCGTGCAGATCGACTCGGTGGTGTATTTCCAGGTCACCAGCCCGCAGGCCGCGGTCTACGAGATCAGCAACTACATCGCCGCGGTGGAGCAGCTGACCATCACCACCCTGCGCAACGTGGTCGGCGGTATGACCCTGGAGGAGACGCTGACCTCGCGCGACCAGATCAACTCGCAGTTGCGCGGCGTCCTCGACGAGGCGACCGGCCGCTGGGGCCTGCGGGTGGCGCGAGTGGAATTGAAGGCCATCGATCCGCCGCCGTCGATCCAGGAATCGATGGAGAAGCAGATGAAGGCCGACCGTGAGAAGCGCGCGATGATCCTCACCGCGGAAGGTAATCGCGAGGCGCAGATCAAAACGGCCGAGGGTGCCAAGCAGTCGCAGATCCTCGCGGCCGAAGGTTCCAAGCAGTCGGCCATCCTGTCCGCCGAAGGTGAGCGGCAGAGCCGGATCCTGCGCGCCCAGGGTGAACGTGCGGCCGCCTACCTGCAGGCGCAGGGCCAGGCCAAGGCGATCGAAAAGGTCTTCGCCGCCATCAAATCCGGCAAACCGACCCCGGAACTGCTCGCCTACCAGTACATGCAGACACTGCCGCTGGTGGCGAAGGGCGATGCCAACAAGGTCTGGATGGTGCCCAGCGACTTCGGCAAGGCACTGGAAGGGTTCGCTCGCAACTTCGGCACCCAGGGCGAGGACGGCGTCTTCCGTTACGAGCCCAGTGAGGACGGCGCCGCGAACGCGCCCGACGACGACGCCGACGAAGTCGCCGACTGGTTCGACATCAAAACCGACCCGGCCGCCGAGCGAGCGGTGCGCGCCGCCGAGGCCGCGGCGGCCACACCGGTCGATTCGCCGCTGGTCGCGCCCAATCAGCCCCGGCATCTGCCGCCGCAGAGCGCGCCCATTCCGCCGTCGCCGCCGGCGCAACAGCAACCGGCGCCGCGCCCCGGCGATGCCGGCGGGCGCCCGTGGCAGCCGCCGGAATATCCGGGACGTTAACGGGGTAACCGTATTTCAGCGATGATCCGAATGCCGGTCCGCATATCATGCGGACCGGCATTCGAATTTCGGTGCACGGCACGCGGACTCGGGGGTGGCGATGGCGACACGGCGGGCGGTGCTGCATGCCGCGGCGTTGGCGCCGATGCTGACCGCGTGCGCACCCGGAGTGCTGTTCGGCCACCCCGCTTCGGTGCGTATCGCGGTGCCCTGGAGCGGATCCGAGCTGGCCGCGTTCCGCCGGGTACTGGAGGACGCGGGGCTGGGTGCCACGGTCGCGGTGCTGCCGCTCGGCGACGACATCGATACGGCCCTGCAGGCGCGCGGCCGCTCCGCACCCGATCTGGTGATGTTGCCCGAGGTCGGCCGGATCGGCGAGCTGGCGGGCGGGGTGCTGCGGGCGCTGCCGCCCACGTTGTGGCACGACGCGGCGGGCCCGCGCTATCCGGAACAGTGGCGCTCGCTGCTGTGGAAAGACGATGCGCTCTACGGCATTCCGTTCAAGGCTGCCGACAAATCGCTGGTGTGGTACGACCGCTACGCCTTCGGCGGCGACCGCCCGCGCGACGACCCGCGTGATTGGACCGTCTCCCAGTGGCCGCAACGCATCGCCGCGGCGACCACCCGCCGTCCTCTGGCACTGGGCGGTGCCGACGGCTGGGTGCTGGCCGACCTGTTCGGCAACATCCTCTACGGCGAATCCGCCTGGGACTACCAGGATTTGGCCTCCGCCGGCGAACCGGACCGCCCGCGGGAATGGGATCGCGACGCGGTGCGGGCGACCCTGTACCGACTGGGCACGCTGTGGGCACCGCGCGACACCTTTCCGGGCGGTATCGCCGCGACCCTGACCCGGCAATTTCCGGAATCGGTGCGCGAGGTGTTCGAACGGCGCACCGCGGCGATGGTGGTGGCGCCCGATTTCGCGGAACCCATCGTGCGCAGCTGCCTGCGCCGGGCGAACCGGCCCGCCGATGCCGTGGGCGTGATGCCCTTTCCGGCGGTGGCGCCCGGCGGTCCGCGCCCGGCCATCGGCGGCGGCGACGTGATCGTCGCGACCGCGGCCGGCGCCCACGATGCGATACCGGTGCTCGGCGCCCTGACCGCACCGGCCGCCGTCTCGGCCTGGATCGGCGACTACGGCGGCTTCCTGGCGCCCAGCCCGCGCACGGTCCCGGATCACCCGCTGATGCTGGAACCTGTTGCGGGCGAGCTGCATTCGTGGACCGCCTTCGATTTCGCCGACCTCATCGGCGCCGCCGGACGCCGCGACGGCCTGTGGCGGGTACTGACCGATTTGCTCATCACCGTCGGCGACGGCCACGCCGAGCGACTGGACGAAGCGGTCGACCACGCCGTGCGCGCACTCGACGAGTTCGAACGGAGAGCGCGATGACGGCCGGGCACATCCACGCTCACGGGCTGGATCTGGAGCCGGCGCTCACGCGGATCGCCGGTCCGGTGATCCCGGGCCGCCACCCCCGGCGGTGGTCGATGTGGCCGGCGCAGCTGCCCGCACTGCTGCTGATCCTGCTGCTGCTGGTGGGACCAGCCGCCACCACGGTCTGGACCGCGGCCCGCGCCCAGTGGGAGATGGTCGGCTGGTGTGCGCTGCTGGTGGTCCTGGTCGCGGCCAGCACGATGCTGTGGCGCGGGGACGACGCGGTGCGCGCGGTGGTGGCCGCGGCCGTGCGGGGCCGCTGGAGTTTGCTGCGAAACCGATTGTGGCCGACGGTTTTCCGCCGCCAGGCACCCGAAGGCGCGAGTATCGTCGCGCGGGTACGCCGGCGGTCTCTGTGGTGGCCCGTCCTGGTGATCGCGCTCGCGGTCACGATCCGCGGAATCGGCGTCGAGCTCGGGCCCGGTGGGCGCGGCGCATACGCCCGGACCCTGGTCTGGGTCCTGTGCGCGGTGGCAGTTCTGGTCCTCGCCCTCGAACTGGCCTGGCATGGCCGCCGCGGCTGGTGGCCCTGGCAGCCGCTGATCCTGCCCTTCGGCGTGTCCGCGTTCGTCGCCGGACTGGCCCTGCGCCTGCTGGCCGAGAACCCGGACTACCGGATGCCGGTCCCGGGCGTGACCGGGCAGCGCATCTGGTTGATGACCACGCTGATCGTGGCCTTCGTCTGGTGCTGGCTGGGGGCGCTGTTCGCGCTGTTCCGCGCCGCGATCGCCGCCATCGAAGCCGATCCCGTGCGGCGTGGCTATCTCGAGGATGCGCGCGGCGTGGCGCGAACCCGGGCCCGGCTGTTCGAACTGATGCGGCCGGTGTTGCTGATCCTGGGCCTCGTCGTCGCCGTCGCGGCCGCCCGGATTTTCGACATCATCCTGGTCGCGGTGCCGGGATCGCTGCAGTACTCGCTGGACTCGGCGACCGTGCACTGGTGGCGACTGGTCTCGGATCCCGATGCCGATCCCGGTGTGGCCGCGGCCTATTCACTGCCGCTGGCGGTGCTGATCGGTTCGGCGGCGTGGATCCTGCAGACCGACGTGCGACGCCACCGCGTCGGCTGGATGCGCCGCCCGGCCGTCGATCCGGTCCGTACCAGGCGCACTGCGCGCGGCGTCCTGCGAGTCGTGGCGGTCTCGCTGCTCTCGCTGGGTCCGCTGCTGGCGTTGGCGGTGTTCGGCTGGGTGGGCGCCGACGGGCCCGCCTTCGCCGGGAACGGTTCGGTCTGGCAGCACCGAGAGTTGTTGCACGCCATGGCCAATACCGGCTGGGTCGCGGTGTGGGCGACGGTCCTGGTCATCGGTGCGGCCTTCCCGGTCGCCCATCAACTCGCCGCGCTGCCCGCCGATGCGCTGCGTTCGCGAATCGCGGTGGTGGTACTGGTGGTGTTCACTGTCCTTCCCGCGCAGCTCTACGTCGGGCCGATCCGGCGTGTCATCGAGCGGATGGGGTTGACCGGGACGTCGTTCTCCTCGCTGATCGTGGTGCATGCCGCGATCGGCCTGCCCATCGCGATCCTGATTCTGCGCGGCGCGCTGCTCGCGCCCTCGGACGGCCCGGCCGCCGACGCCCTGCACGGTCTCGCGAAACCGTGGGCCGTCCTGGGCCGTGTGGTGTCCACCGCCTGGCCCGCCGTCGGCGCGGTCGCGGTGCTCGAACTGATTCAGGTGTGGAACGACTTCTTCATCGGACTCATGGTCAGCGGCGCCGACGTCAGTCCGTGGTCGCTGCTGCTGTGGGGCGACGCCCGGCAGTTCCAGGAGAACGCCGCCCATCTAGCGGCCGGTGCCCTGCTGTCGACGATCCCGCCGGTGCTGCTGTTGCTGGTGACCTGGCGTCGCTTCCTGGTTCCGGGATTGACGGGCGGGATCGTGCGATGAGTGGCGGCCACTCGCACCGGCCCGAGCACGACATCGCGTCGCAGCTCATCGCCACCCCGAAATCCTCGATCTGGCAGGGCTTCCTGGGTGCGGCCTGGGTGATGTCGTCGTCGCTGCTGCTCGAGGTGGTGGCGAAACTGCTGGAAGGTTCGGTCGGGCAGAGCCGGGTGCTGAACTCGCTGGCCGGGGTGTTGCGGTGGGTGGCGGTCGCGGTGGTGGCGGCCGCCGCGCTGTACGTGCTGTGGCGCAAGACGATGGATATGCGCGAGGGTGCGCGCATCCGCCGGGAACTGGATCTCACCGCGGACCTGGTCCAGCCGCCACCGGTGGTCGAGCGGACCGTCGCGGCGCTGCCGGCCTCCGCACCGGTTGGGGCGCGGCCGCTGGATGAGGCCGATACGGCCGTCGCCGACGTCCTGCGGGCATTGCCCTTCACCGACTACGAGGCCGCTGCGCTCTACGACACGGTTACCGCGATGCTCGACAGCGCGACGGTCCTGCCGGGGGAGCAGGCGGTCCTGCGGCGTTCCACCGGCGAGGTTCTGATCCGGCTCGCCGCCCACGGCGTGATCGTCCACCACGGACACGACCGATTCGCCGTGGACACGTCCCCGAACTCGCCGGACCTCGCTGTGATCCGCCGCACACCGCAGTGGCGCGCCGCGTGGCCGGCGCTGATCCGGCACTACTCCGATCGGGCGACGCGCTGGGCGGTCGCCCTGGATTCGGACCGGCTCGGTGCCGGCGCGCATCGGTGGTTCACGGGATCGGCGGACCGACTGGCCGAGCTGGTGCGCGAATGCGACAAATGCGACCACGGCATCGAGCTCGACATCCCCGCCCTGGCCCGCATCGCCGACGCACTCGACCTCTGGTACGCCCGGATCGGGAAGCCTTCCGACGGTCCCGCGGCGCGGGCGATGGTGGCGCTGAGCGAAGCGGCGCATCCGCAGATTCACGAACTGGCCTCGATCCGCTGCGGGCTGCTGCCCGACACCGCGACACGCCGACGATGGCCGCGTCCGCTCCGGCGGCGCAGCCGCCCGCGCCGGAGCACGGGCCTGCACGCTCGCCGCGCGCACGCCGAGGCGCTGCGGGATTTCGATCGCTTACCGGGCGGGGAGTACCCGCTGCCCGAGATCGTGGCCGGATTCGAGCGCGCCTGGTGGCTGCTGCCACGGCGCGATATCGCCGCGGAGGTCTGTGCCCTGAACGACCTCGCCATCGCACATCTGTACGAAGGACGCCTGGATGCCGCGCGTGACCGGCTCGAGCTGGCCGAAACCCTGACCCGCGGCGGTCGCCATCCGTCCGGGCGGGCACACACCTTCGAAACGTTGGGCCTGCTGTGGTGGATGCGCGGCGAGCCCCGGCGCGCGATGCGCTGGTGGCTGCTGGCGCTGACCCGCTATCGCGATCTCGGTCACGAACTGGGAATCTGCCGGTGTCTGCAGCATCTGGGCAGCGCCGTCGCGGTGACACCCGAATACGGTGGTCTGCTGCTCGCGGGGCCGCTGAGCACCGGAGAGGTCCTGCGCCAGGCCTCCGGCTGGCTGGCCTACGCCGCGCGATGCCGTCCGGGCGGTACCGGCCGCGCGCCCGCCCTCGCCGCCCGCTACCGTCGGCGTGTCGCGCACGCGCTGGAGAACGCGCAGGTCGCGCCGCTGGAGACGGTGGACCGGTGGCCCGTCACCGTGTCCGAGCATTAGCGCTGCGATCGGCCCGGATAGGCGTCCGCCCGCGATCCGAGACCGCGAAACCACCGATTTCGGGCATCGTCATGCGACTGGGGTCACTATATCTCAGTGATCTCGACCACATAACGGTTATATAACTACAGTAATGTAATGCGCGTTTATCGCACTATGCGCTGCGTAAACGTGAATATCCTCCATGTCGGGTTGAGACAGTTCGGTTGTTATCGCAACGTGATGTTTCGAGATTTCTCCGTTACCGTCGTTTGCAGCTCGGAATTCCGGGCTGACGCTCGAATCGCTGAACACCGGCAACCCTGTCCCGCGGTTCGAGTTCGACCCCGACATACCTGGGGGCAGGGACCCGTAATCGTCACCATCGGGCCGGCTGGGCGCAGGCAGGGAAAACCACATGTCTCGTAACCGTAAGTTCAGCACTCGCGCACTCGGCTTCGCCGCCGTCGCCGGCGCCATCGTCGCCGTCCCCTTCGGCCTGACCGCTACCGCGTCTGCCGACGGCGGCCACGACTGGGATGCGGTGGCGCAGTGCGAGGCCAGCGGCAACTGGGGCGCCGACACCGGAAACGGTTTCTACGGCGGCCTGCAGTTCACCCAGAGCACCTGGAACGCCAACGGCGGCAGTGGCAACCCGGCCAACGCCAGCCGCGCCGAGCAGATCCGCGTCGCGGAGAACGTGCTCGCCAGCCAGGGCCCCGGCGCCTGGCCGGTTTGCGGCGCCAACCTCTAAGGTTCGCCGCCCGCGGTTCGTCCGCATACACAAGCGTGCAGACAGGCCCCTCCCGGATCTACCCGGAAGGGGCCTGTCGCGTTGTATCCGCCGGTCAGGCGCTGATCGCGGCTCCCGTCGCGAAACGGCTCTCCACCGGCGCGAGGCCGTAGTGCCCGCGCAAGGTATCGGCGGTGTACTCGGTGCGGAACAGGCCGCGTTCCTGCAGGATGGGCACTACCCGGTCGACGAAATCGGTGAGTCCGCCCGGCAGATACGGCGGCATGATGTTGAATCCGTCCGCCGCGCCGGCCTCGAACCAGGTCTGCAGTTCGTCGGCGATCTGCTCCGGGGTGCCGGCGAAGCTGCGATGTCCGCGCCCGCCGCCGAGTTTGCCGATCAGCTGCCGCACCGTCAGCCGCTCCTGTGTGGCCAACTCCTTCACCAGCGTGAACCGGGACTTGTTCCCTTCGATCTCGCTCTCCACCGGCAGCGGCGGCAGCGGCGCGTCGAGGGGATGGCCGGTCAGATCGATGCCCAGCTGCGTGGACAGCTGCCGCAACGCGTAGTCGGGGGAGATCAGATCGGTGAACTCCTGCTCCAGCGCGAGCGCCTCGGCGGGCGTATCGGCGATGTAGGGCACGAGACCGGGGAGCACCTTCAGCTCGTCGGCGCCACGGCCGTACTTCGGCAGCCGTGATTTCAGATCGCGGTAGAAACGTTGCCCGTCCTCGAGACTGCGCTGCGCGGTGAACACCGCCTCGGCGTAGCGGGCGGCGAATTCCTTTCCGCTCTCGGAAGATCCGGCCTGCACGAGCAGTGGCCGGCCCTGCGGACCGCGCGGGGAGTTCAACGGACCGCGCACCCGGAACCGGTCGCTGTCGTAGTCGATGGTGTGGACCTTGTCCGGGTCGGCGAACACTCCGGCCTCGGGGTCGAGCACGATGGCCGAGGATTCCCAGCTGTCCCACAGCTGCAATGCAACATCGACGAATTCGGTGGCGCGCTCATATCGGCGGGCATGGTCGGGAATGGCGTCGTAGCCGAAATTGTAGGCCTCGTCGACCGTGCCGGAAGTGACGATGTTCCATCCGGCCCGCCCGCCGCTGATGTGGTCGAGCGAGGCGAATTTACGGGCCAGATTGAACGGTTCGTTATAGGTCGTCGAGGCCGTCGCGATCAGACCGATATGTTCGGTGGCGGCGGCGATGGCCGACAGCAGTGTCACCGGTTCGAACACCGCGAGCGTATTGCGCTGAATGCGCGGGCCCACCGCCAAGCCGTCGGCGAAGAAGACGGAATCCAGTTTACCGCGCTCGGCGATGCGGCCCAATTCCTGGAAATGCTTCACGTCCAGCACGCGCCGTTCCTCGGTGCGCGGATGGCGCCAGGCGGCTTCGTGATGACCGACGCCCATCAGAAAGGCGTTGAGATGAAAGGTTTTCGGTGATGGCGACATCGAGCGTCGTCGTCCCTTCGGTGTAGTGCTTCAACGATCGGATTGCGGGCGCCAGCGCGTGAGGCGGCGTTCGATCGCGACGAGTACGGCGTTGTAGACCAGGCCGACGATCGCGATGGCGACGATCCCGACATACATGTCGGGAATCTGGAAATTCTGCTGGGCGGCGGTGATGAGGTAGCCGAGTCCCGCTCGCGCACCGGACATCTCGGTGGCGATGAGGACCAGGATGGAGGCCGAGGCCGCCATCCGGATGCCGGTGAAAACGGTCGGCACGGCGGCGGGCAGGATCACCTTCTGGAACAGCCGCAGCGGTGAGAAGCCGAGGGACACAGCCGATTTGATCAGCAACGGATCCACCGATCGCACGCCGCTGATGGTGTTCAGCAAGATCGGGAAGAAGCCCGCGTAGACCACGATCGCGACCTTGGAGGTCTCTCCGATGCCGAGGATCAGGATGAACACCGGCAGCAGCGCCAGCGCCGCGGTGTTGCGGAACAGTTCGAGCAGCGGGTTCACGAAGTCGGCCACCGGCTTGTACCACGCGATGGCGACGCCGACCGGAACGGCGCACGCCACCGCTATCGCGAAGCCGACCAGCGAACGGCCCAGACTGGCGGAGGTGTTGTCCCAGAGCTGGCCGTTGCGGACCAGCTCGTCGCCGCGCTGCACGACGGTGGAAAACGGCGGCAGGAAGATCTGATCGACCAGGCCGAATCGGGGTGCGAGTTCCCAGAAGGCCAGGAACAGGCCGATGACCAGGACGGGCTTGAACAGCCGCCAGCCCCAGCGACCGGCCAGGGTGGCCAGCTGCCGTCCCGTGCCGGCGGTGGAGCGAGCGGGAGTCTCGGCTGCACTCCCGGCCGAGATAGAGGACTTCTTCGACACCAGCACGGGTTCGGCGGTGGCGGGCAGTGTGGTGGACATGGTGTTACCTCCTGTCGGTGGCCGCGAGGTCGGCCTGCTCGAGCCCCTGCGCGCGGGCCACCTCGTCGTGCAGCAGCGACCAGATCCGGTGCCGGACTTCGCTGAAGTGCTCGCTGGAGCGGATGTCGGCCTCCGGGGCGGTTTCGCGGTCGAGATCGATATCGACCACCGCCTTGACCCGTCCCGGCCGTGAGGTGAGCACGGCCACGCGCTGACCCAGATACACGGCTTCGTTGATGTCGTGGGTGATGAACAGGATGGTCTTGCCGGTGGTGCGCCAGATGCGCAGCAGTTCGTCCTGCAGCGATTCGCGGGTCTGGGCGTCGAGCGCGGCGAACGGCTCGTCCATCAGCAGCACCTCGGGATCGAAGGCGAGGCTGCGCGCGATGGCCACGCGCTGTTTCATGCCGCCGGACAACTCGTGCGGGTACCGGTCGCCGAAGCCGGTGAGGCCGACCAGCTCCAGATATTCGTCGGCGATCCGGCGTCGCTCACGCCGGCGGATGCGCTTGGCCTCCAAGCCGAATTCGATATTGCCGCGCGCGGTGCGCCACGGCAGCAGCGCGTACTGCTGGAAGACGATGCCCCGATCGAGACCGGGGCCGGTGACCGGCCGCCCGTCGAGCAGGATCTGCCCGTGGGTCGGCCGGGTCAGCCCGCCCAGCAGATCCAGCAGGGTCGACTTACCCGAACCGCTGGGTCCGACCAGGACGAGGAATTCACCGTCGCGCACGTCCACGGTGATGTTCTCCAGTGCGGTGAAGGGTGTTCCGGCGCCTCGCGCGGGAAATTCCTTGCGCACCCCGTCGAGCGCGAGTTTGATTGCCGTGTCGCTCATCTGGCGGCCACCACCTCTCCGGCCGGCCCGCTGTCGGCCGGGTACTTGCCGTTGGCGTAGGGGTTGAACTTGTTCGTGTACAGATCTTTGGCCGCGAATTTCCCGGCGGGCAGTTCACCGTTGCGGACCAGCCAGTCGATCCAGATCTGCAGCTCTCGCTCCTGAATCACCGCGCCGGGCACCGGGATGCCGGACGATTTGTAGGAGTCGAGCAGTGTGGTGTTCTCGTTGCGGCCGCGCTTGTGGATGATGTCGGCCAGTCGCGCCACCGCCTGATCATGTGGCGTGATCTGCAGCCAGCGCGTCGCGCGGGCCGTGCCCTGGACGAAGTCGGCCACCGCGTCCCGATGGCCGGCGATGTAGTCGTTGCGGAAGACGTATGTGCCGTAGTCGAATTCGCCGAACAGGCCCTTGTCGGTGTAGAGCGCGTGGATGCCGCCGTGAGCCAGCGCGATGTCCTGCAGCGGGCCGCCCAGTGCCGCCGCGTCGATCTGGCCCTTGCGCAGCGCGTCCTCGGTATTGACCGGCGGCAGCACCACGAGCTGCACCTGTCTGATCTCGTCGTCGGTGAGCCCTTGATCGTGCAGCCATTGCCGGGTGATGAATTCGTGGTGGGCGCCGAGGGTGTTGACGCCGACCTTCTTTCCGATCAGGTCCTTGGCCGTCTTGATGCTCGAATCGTCACGGACGTAGTAGCCGGTGAAACTCTGCCGGTCGGCGCCGTAGGAGCTGAGCACCGAGGTCACCGGTGCGCCGCCGGCGATGAGCTTGACGACCGCGCCGTTGAACGCGCTGCCGAATTCGATCTGCTTGGTGGTGGCGGCCTGGATATTGGCCGGACCGCTGGTGGTGTCGCCCTCCCACTTCAGCTCGATGGTGGAGAAGTAGCCGAGGTCGGCGGCCAGTTCGTAGGGCGTGACCGTGCCGGCCTGACCCTGGTAGCGGAGGACGGTCCTACCGTCGGCGGTGGTTCCGGTGCCGGAACTCGAGCAGCCGGCGGCGAGCGCGGCCAGCACGGGCAGGGCGAGGGCGGCGGCGAACACGCGCACGACCCGGGGTCGTCTGAACGACAACATGATCGGTTCTTTCATGAATGCGTCTGCGGTCCCGCGCACATCCGGGTGCGGTGACCGGTAGATCGGCGAAACGAATTGCCTGGCAACGGCTTTCGGCGACGACGATGGCGCCCGGGTTCAGGCGCGACAGATCCCGTGCGGGACGCGCATGAGATCGACCGTGCGCCGTCGCGTCAGCACGCCGCGTGCCCGTCCGCCGGGTCCGGCTGTCGGCGCCGCATTCGCCTGCTCGACAACGCGTGCGCCCGAACGCGATTCATCGGTGGCGGCCATCCATCCTCCTGCCGGACCCAAAGTGATATAGGCACTGTGGTCCGACAAGGGACGTGGGGCAATGATTGTGCGCAGCGCGAGCCGATCATCCCGCTTCGCCGCCCGCCGGGAATTCCGGCGGGCGTGACGACGATCAGTCTTTCAGTTCGCGGGACAAACCCGCGGTGATCGCGGCGAGGACCCGCCCCGCGATCGCGAGGTCGGCCGCCGGAACCACACCGTAGACGCGGCCGAGGACGGCGCTCGTGCGGGAGCGGAGGTCCGCGACGAGGCGGCCGCCCGCCTCGGTGACCACGAGTTCACCGCCCGGCGCCGCGAGCAGCAGACCACGGTCGGTGAGCCGCGTCGCGGCGGTCGCGACGACGGTGGGTGCCCAGGTCGTCTTCGCGGCGAGAGTGGCGATATGCCGCTCCCGATCGACGGTGCCGCCGGCGGCGGCGGCCTGGCTGAGCGTGATCCACTGCGCCTCGTCGATGCCGGTACCGGCGAGGACGCGGTGCAAAAGCGCGTTGTGGTGCTTTTCGGCCTGGCCGATGATCGACGGATCGAGCGTGATGGCGGGGGGCATGACGAACTCCTGACTGCCGGACTGTGGCCACAATTCTGACACTCAGTTTCATACGAGCGCAAGTGTCGTTCGTGCTCCAGTTTCTTACGTGCCTCGGGATCGGTTCGGATAGCATCTCGGCATGCCCGATCCCGCATCCGACCGCACACTCCCGCTGCGAGAGCGCAAACGACTGCGTACTCGGCGGGTACTGGCCGACACCGCCCTGCGGCTGTTCACCGAGCGCGGATTCGACGCGACGACACTCGACGAACTCGTCGACGAGGCCGAGGTATCTCGCAGCACCTTCTTTCGCACCTATCCGGCCAAGGAAGCGGTCGCGATCGAGGCGGAGGCGCAATTGTGGTCCGCATATCTCGCGGCGCTGACGGATCGACCGCTGACCGGAGTCGTGCTGGACGCGATACGGGAGACGCTGACCGCGGCCGTCGCCGATCTGGAGCCGGAATGGGATCACCGGTATGTCGCCACTCGCCGGCTCATCCGCACCACCCCGGCACTGCTCGCCTACGTCGAGTACCACCGCCACGGGGTGGAGGCGGACGCGGTCACGATCCTCGCCGATCGCCTGGGACTGCCCGCGGACGATCTGCGACTGCAGGTCCTGGCCGAACTGGTGACCTCGGCGTGGAGTGTGGCCGGACGGGAATGGGTCCGGGCCGACGGCCGGGGCGGCCGCGCCGCGCTGACGGAGAGAGTGCGGGAGGCCTTCGCGGCGGTGCCGGCGAGTTTGGAGCTGCGGACCCGCTGAGGCGGCGCGGCCTCAGCGCGGTGCCGGTTCCTCGGCCGCCTCGGTGGCCAGCGCCGCGAATTGGTCTGCGCCCCACCGCGCGTCGACTACCAGGCCGATCACGCCGATGGTGATGCAGACGCCCGACAGCACCAGCAGACCCGGGTTCGTCCGCCCGGTCAACGCGTCTCCGAGGACGACGACGCCGATGGTGCCGGGGATGATGCCCACGAAGGTGGCCAGCAGGTACGGCATCATCCGCACCGAGGACAGTCCGGCGCAGTAGTTGATCACCGAGAACGGCACCGGTGCGATCAGCCGCAGCGAGCCGACGGCGAGCCAGCCGCGCCGGGCCAGTCGCCGATCCACCGCCTGTACCGCGGGATGAGTCAACCGCGCGGCGACCTGCTCCCGATCCAGGGCTCGCACGAGCAGCAGCGCCAGCACCGCGCTGACCGTCGTCGCGGCGACCGCGAGGGTGATGCCGAGAATCGGCCCGAACAACAGTCCGGCGCTGAGCGTGAAGACGGTGCGCGGAAACGGCGCCACCGTCACGAGCGCATGGACGAGGAAGAACAGCAGCGGAAACATCGGGCCGACCGAATCGGCCCACTCCCGGATCTGCTGTGGGGCCGGATGCGGTGCCAGTACGGCGACCGCGACCAGCGCGGCCGCGAGGATGGCCAGCATCACGACCCGTCGATTGCGCAGTAGTCGCAAGGCCACATTCGTCGTCCTCGGCACCGCGACAGGTTACCGGTCGGTATGGCCAGGCTGTGCGAAGAGTATGCGAACACCGGGCTAGCATCGAATGAAGGTTGATGAATGATCGTTAACCGAACTGGTCGTCGACCTGCCGATATCGCATGCCCGTCGCACTGTGAATGGGTCACACAGGCGGTTGCGAAGGCGCTGCGAAGAGTTGGGTCCCAGCGTAGGTATCCGGTACGAGTGAAGTATCGGAGTCGAGTGGAAGAGGTACAGCAGCGATGCCGATTGGTTCAGATCCGGGTGCGGACACCGTGCCCGGATACGCCGCATGGCGCAAGGGTGTGGCCGGAGTGCTGGTCAAGTCCCGCAAGGTCGAGGCATCCGAACTCGGTGACGAGCCGGAGCGCCTGCTCGATGTCACCAATTACGACGGAGTGACCGTCGCGCCGCTGTACACCCGTCGCGACGAACTGCCCGAACAGCCTCTGCCCGGACGGTTCCCGTTCGTGCGCGGCAACGAGGCCACCCGCGACGTGCATCGGGGCTGGCATGTCAGCGCCCGCTTCGCCGGAACGGATCCGGCCGCCGTCAACCAGGAGATCCTCGCCGCTCTGGAGAACGGCGTCAGCTCCGTGTGGCTCGGGGTCGGCGAGAACGGCGTCCCGGTGGCCGGGCTGGCGGACACGCTGCGCGGACTGCTGTTCGAACTGGCTCCCCTGAGCCTGCGGGCGGGCGCGGACACCCCCGCCGCCGCCGCGCAGGTGCTGACCCTGCTGGACGGCTACGAGGTGGCCGACCGCTCCGATATCCACGTCTTCCTCGGCGCGGCGCCGCTGACCAGCCGCTTCGCCGGAGTGGCCGACACCGACCTCGACGCCGCGGTCGAGCTGGCGCGCACCGCCGCCGGCCGCACCGAGACCGTCCGGGCGATCACGGTGTCCGGCACCGTCTTCCACAACGCGGGTGCGTCCGATGCCCAGGAGATCGGCGCGGCCGTGGCCGCGGGCCTCGACTACCTGCGCGCACTCACCGACGCCGGCCTCGATGTCGCCGACGCGCTGGACCAGGTGAGTTTCCAGCTGGCGGCGACCGACGATCAGTTCGAGACGATCGCGAAATTCCGCGCCGCCCGCCGGCTGTGGGCCCGGGTGGCGCACGAGGCCGGCGCGCCGGACTTCGGCAACGCGCCGCAGCACGCCGTCACCTCGGAAGCGATGCTGAGCCAGCGTGATCCGTGGGTCAACATGCTGCGCACCACCCTGGCCGCTTTCGGCGCCGGCGTGGGCGGCGCGGATCTGGTCACCGTGCTGCCCTTCGACGCGGCCCTGCCGGCCGGGGAACTCGGTGTGTCGCAAGCATTCTCGGAACGCATGGCACGCAACACGCAGCTGCTGCTGCTCGAGGAGTCGCATCTCGGACATGTGCAGGACCCGGGCGCGGGTTCCTGGCACGTGGAAAGCCTCACCGCGGAGGTCGCCGGTGCGGCGTGGGCGTTCATGCAGGAGCTCGAGCGCGCCGGCGGATACCGCGCCGCGCTGGAGTCCGGCCTGCTGGCCGAGCGCATCGCCGACACCCGGACCCGCCGCGAATCCGATATCGCCCACCGCCGCACCGCGGTCACCGGCGTCAACGAATTCCCGAACCTCGCCGAGGAGCCGCTGTCGGAGGCCGCGCGCGACACGAACGGGGTGGCCCGCTACGGCGCGGCCTTCGAGGCGCTGCGCAACCGTTCGGACGCCTACCTGGCCGCCCACGGCCGCCGGCCCCGGGCGCTGCTGGTACCGCTGGGCCCGGTCGCCGAGCACAACGTGCGCGTGACCTTCACCGCGAACGTACTGGCCTCCGGGGGCATCGAAACGGTGAACCCGGGAGCGCTGGAGACGTCCGGGATCGGCTCTACCGCAACCGAATCCGGAGCGACCATGGCGGTGCTGTGCGGCAGCGACGCCCGCTACGGCACCGAGGCCGCGCCCGCCGTGCAGCAGCTGCGCGACGCCGGCGTGACGACGGTCCTGCTGGCCGGGCCCGAGAAGGCGGTGGCCGAGGTGAGCGGCACACAGCGGCCGGACGGATTCCTCACGGCCCGCATGGACGCGGTGGCGACCCTGTCCGGCCTGCTGGAGAAGCTGGGAGCGTAATGACTACTCGAGATGTGAACCACGTGATCGGCAGCTTCGCCGAGGTACCGCTGGGTGAACCGGCGGTCGGGCGGACCGGTGGCGGCGACGTCGAGGCGTTCGTCGCCGAATCGGCGGCCGCCAACGGCTACGCGCCCGAACAACTGGTCTGGGCCACCCCCGAAGGTATCGACGTCGCGCCGGTGTACACCAAGGCCGACCGCGATGCCGTTGTGGCCGAAGGCTATCCGCTCGACAGCGTGCCCGGTGTGGCGCCGTTCGTGCGCGGCCCGTACCCGACCATGTACGTGAATCAGCCGTGGACCATCCGCCAGTACGCGGGATTCTCCACCGCCGCCGATTCCAACGCCTTCTACCGGCGCAACCTGGCCGCGGGCCAGAAGGGCCTGTCGGTCGCCTTCGACCTGGCGACCCACCGCGGCTACGACTCCGATCACCCCCGCGTCACCGGTGACGTCGGTATGGCCGGCGTCGCCATCGACTCGATCCTGGATATGCGGGAACTGTTCGACCAGATCCCGCTGGATCAGGTGTCGGTGTCGATGACCATGAACGGCGCGGTGCTGCCGATCCTGGCGCTCTACGTCGTCGCCGCCGAGGAACAGGGCGTCAAGCCCGAACAGCTGGCCGGAACCATTCAGAACGACATTCTGAAGGAGTTCATGGTCCGCAACACCTACATCTATCCGCCCAAGCCCTCGATGCGGATCATCTCCGACATCTTCGCCTACACCTCGGCGAAGATGCCGAAGTTCAACTCGATCTCCATCTCCGGCTACCACATCCAGGAAGCCGGAGCCACCGCCGACCTGGAGCTGGCCTACACCCTGGCCGACGGTGTCGAATACATTCGCGCAGGCCTGGACGCGGGCATGGAGATCGATCAGTTCGCGCCGCGGCTGTCGTTCTTCTGGGCCATCGGCATGAACTTCTTCATGGAGGTCGCCAAGCTGCGCGCGGGCCGCCTGCTGTGGAGCGAGCTGGTGTCGAAGTTCGAGCCCAAGAGCCAGAAGTCGCTCTCGCTGCGCACCCACTCGCAGACCTCGGGCTGGTCGCTGACCGCGCAGGACGTGTTCAACAACGTCGCGCGCACCTGTGTCGAGGCGATGGCCGCGACCCAGGGCCACACGCAGTCGCTGCACACCAACGCCCTCGACGAGGCGCTGGCGCTGCCCACCGACTTCTCCGCGCGCATCGCCCGCAACACCCAGCTGCTGCTGCAGCAGGAGTCGGGGACCACCCGGCCGATCGACCCGTGGGGCGGCTCCTACTACGTGGAGTGGCTGACCCACCAGCTCGCCGAGCGGGCCCGGGCCCACATCGCCGAGGTCGAGGCGCACGGCGGTATGGCGCAGGCGATTTCGGAGGGCATCCCGAAGCTGCGCATCGAGGAGGCCGCGGCCCGCACCCAGGCGCGCATCGACACCGGCGCGCAGCCGGTGATCGGCGTCAACAAGTACCAGGTGACCGAGGACCAGGAGATCGAGGTCCTCAAGGTCGAGAACTCGCGCGTGCGCGCGGAGCAGAACGAGAAGCTGCGCCGCCTGCGCGCCGAACGCGACAGCGCCGAGGTCGAGCGGGCGCTGGCCGAATTGACAAGGGCCGCAGCGTCTTCCGAGGGCGGGATGGCCAACAACCTGCTCGCGCTGGCCATCGACGCGGCCCGCGCCAAGGCCACGGTCGGCGAGATCTCCGACGCGCTGGAGAAGGTGTACGGTCGCCATCAGGCCGAGATCCGCACACTGTCGGGCGTCTACCGAGAGGAGGCCGGCAAGGTGACCAACATCAGCAGGGCCATCGAGCTGGTCGAGGAATTCGCCGAGGCCGAGGGCCGCCGCCCCCGCATCCTCGTCGCCAAGATGGGCCAGGACGGCCACGACCGCGGCCAGAAGGTGATCGCGACCGCTTTCGCCGACCTCGGCATGGACGTCGATGTGGGCCCGCTGTTCCAGACTCCGGAAGAGGTGGCCCAGCAGGCGGCCGACAACGACGTGCACATCGTCGGTGTCTCCTCGCTGGCGGCCGGTCACCTCACGCTGGTGCCCGCCCTGCGGCAGGCACTGGCCGATGTCGGGCGCCCCGACATCATGGTCATCGTCGGCGGCGTCATTCCGCCCGGTGACTTCGACGAGCTGTATGCCGCCGGCGCCGCGGCGATCTTCCCGCCGGGCACCGTGATCGCCGATGCCGCGATCGGTCTGCTGCAGAAGCTGGCGGCCGAACTCGGCCACGAGATCGGCGGACAAGCCGAGGCGGAATGAGCGACGCCGACCGGACCCCGGCGGGCGATGCGCCCGCCGGGGCTGAGGTGCCCACCAAGGCGGAGTTGCCCGGAAGCCAGGCTCTGTCCACCGCCCGCGGCCTGCCTCCCGCGCTGCGCGTGGACGGACCGCAGTCGCCGGGCGGCGGCCAACGCCGGACCATCGATGTGGCGGAGCTGGCGGGTGCGATCCGCGACAATCAGCGCGCCGCGCTCGCCCGCGCGATCACGCTGGTCGAATCCACCCGCGCCGATCACCGCGAGGCGGCCCAGCGGCTGCTGCTCGAGCTGACGGCCGAAGCCGGCGCCGCCGCGTCCAATCGCGTCGGTATCACCGGCGTTCCGGGCGTGGGCAAGTCGACGTTCATCGACGCGCTCGGGATGTATCTGATCGGCCAGGGGCATCGGGTCGCGGTGCTGGCGGTGGATCCGTCCTCGACTCGCACCGGCGGATCGATTCTCGGCGACAAAACCCGCATGGCGCGTTTGTCGGTGGAACGTGACGCGTTCATCCGCCCGTCGCCGACCGCGGGCACGCTGGGCGGTGTCGCCAAGGCGACCCGCGAGACCATTGTGCTGCTCGAGGCCGCCGGTTACGACGTGATCCTGGTGGAGACGGTGGGCGTCGGCCAGTCCGAGGTGACCGTCGCGAATATGGTCGACGTGTTCTGCTTCCTCACGCTGGCCCGCACCGGAGATCAGTTGCAGGGCATCAAGAAGGGTGTGCTGGAGCTGGCCGATCTGGTCGCGGTCAACAAAGCCGACGGCCGCCACGAGGTGGAGGCGCGGGCCGCCGCACGCGAATTGCAGGGTGCGATGCGACTCATCCATCCGCGCGAATCCCTCTGGCGCCCACCGGTTCTCACCATGAGCGGGCTCAACGGCACCGGTCTGGACACCTTCTGGGATACGGTCCTCGAACACCGGCGCGTTCTCACCGAGGCGGGCGAGTTCGCCGAGAAGCGCCGCCGTCAGCAGGTCGACTGGACCTGGACGATGGTGCACGACCAGTTGCTGCGCCGGCTGGCCGACAGTCCCGGCGTGAAAGCGATTCGCGCACAGGTGGAAAAGCAGATCCGCGACGGATCGCTGACCCCGGCCCTCGCAGCCGAGGAACTGCTGCGCGCCTTCGACGAGAAGTAGCAGGGCTGTCCGGGCGACGAGAATTCGCGCCCGGACACCTCATCGCATCCGGAACAGCCGCGCCGCATTGTCGTAGCAGACCGCGCGCACCCAGTCCGCGCCCAAGTCGAGTCGTTCGAGCGCTTCCAGCGCGTGGGCGTAGGAGTACGGGATGTTCGGAAAGTCACTGCCGAACAGGATGCGCTCGCCCAGCTCGGACAGGCGCGAATATTCGTTGCGCGGGAACGGGTTTCGCTCTTCGATGAAATCGGTGAACGACATCGTGGTGTCGAGGTGCACGTTGTCGTAGCGCTCGGCGAGGTCGAGGAACTGCGAGTATTCCGGCACGCCCATATGAGCGATGATCAGCGTCAGCCGCGGAAACCGCTGCAGCAGTGCCGCTATCGGTTCCGGACCGGTGAATTCACCCGGCGCCGGCCCCGAGCCACAGTGGATCAGCACCGGAATCCCGGCCTCGGACAGCAGCCCCCACACTTCGGTCAGCAGCGGGTCGCCCGGATGATAATCGCCGACCTGGATATGCGATTTGAAGATGCGCGCTCCGGATTCGACCGCCGCGCTCACATAACTTCCGGCGCCGTGCTCGGGGTAGAAGGTCGCGGTGTGCAAGCAGCCCGGGGTGCGCGCGGCGAAGTCGGCCGCCCATTCGTTCAGCCACGCCGCCATATCGGGTTTGTGCGGATACACCAGGGAGGTGAACGCCCGCACTCCGAAGCCGCGTAGCGTATCCAGGCGCTGCTGCTCGTCGTCGCGATAGGTGATCGGCCACGGCCGTCCGATCAGCGGGCCCGCGGAATCGAAATACGCCCACACCTTGTGCAGCACCCGATCGGGCATGAAGTGGGTGTGCACATCGATGATTCCGGGCAGCTCCATCCGGCTCCGGAATTGCGTGACCGCCGCCTGGTCATTCTCGTCGACCGTCACCGAACCTCCTGTGCCACAGGCGGGTACAGCGCCGCCGCGAAATCACCGATCCGCTCGATCATGCGGTCGAAGAAGGCCGCCGGGTCGGTGCCGACCGCGATATCGGCATTGGGTGCGCGACCCCACATGCCCGCCCAATCGGCGACCGTGGTGCCGCGGGTGATCGTCCCGGCCAGCTCGACGTCCACCGTTGCCGGGCGCAGCACCGCCAGGGTCGGTTCGAGCGCGACCGCCGCGGCGAACGGATCGTGCATATGTGCCAAATACCCCTGGTTGTAATGCTGGTGGAACTCGAAGTAGAACCGCACCGCGTCGATCAGGAACCGCACAATCGGATTGGCCGCCTCGGACCGGAGGCCGGACGGATCCCCGGGAGCCGGCATCGCGGCGCCGCCGCAGTGCGCTCGCTCGGCGATCCGCCGCAGATGGTCCGGGAACATCTCGATCGATTCGGTGATGTCGAGCGCGCAGACGATCGGCCGATGATCCTGCGGGGCGGCGGAGAACGCGTCGAAGACCACTTTGGCGGCCTCGGGGTCGACATGCACGTTCCACTCGTTGGTCGGGGTGGTGTTACCCGGATGCCGGAACGCGCCGCCCATGATCACCAGTCGCCGAAGCAGTTGCGGCAGCCGGGGTTCCAGTTCCAGCGCCAGGGCCAGGTTGGTCAAGGGCCCGGTGCACAGGCCCAGTACCGCACCCGGACGTGCCCGCACCGTGTCGACCCACAACTGCGCCGCCGAACGATCCGAGAGCGGGCGCGGCGAGGGCGGCAGTTCGGCATAGCCGATCCCGTGCGGACCGTGGGTGTCCTCGGTGGTCCGCAGCGGGATCGCCAGCGGCTGCGCCGCGCCGAGTGCCACCTCGATGGCCGGCGCCCGGCACAGATCCAGCAGGGCCAGATTGTTCGCCGCGACCTGCGCGGTGGGGACATTGCCTCCGGTCGAGGCTATTCCGGCGATCTCCAGCTGCGGATCCGCCAGCAGATACAACAGTGCCAGCGCATCGTCGATTCCGGTGTCTACGTCCACCATGATCGTCTGCCGCACGGTGCGAGACTAGCGGCCCGCCGCCGGGCCGCCCCGTCCGGCCTGTCGGCGGGCGAAACGATGCGGACGAGGGTAGTTTCGACATGTCAATTCTCGTGTTGTGGACCGTGCGCGTTCCTCGCAGCGGCCTGGGGGTGTTTCGCCGGTGAGATTCGCGGACCGTTTCAACGAGGTCGTCTCGCAGTGGGAGCAGGCGCACGGTATCCGGATGACCAATCGCGCCTTGGCTTTTCGCGTGACCCAGGCCGGGCATCCCGTCTCGGCGACCTATCTGTCCCAGCTGCGGTCGGGCAATCGCGACAATCCGTCCCGAGCTTTGGTCGAAGCCGTGGCCAGGGTGCTGGCGGTGGAATTGACCCGTTTCAACGACGGTGGGCCCGGTGATCCGGTGCCCGGTGACGACCTGGTGTCGGCGGCGGTGGACGATCCGGCGCTGCGGCGCCTGCTGAGCACGGCGGCCGGACTGTCCGCCTCCTCGATCGAATTGCTGTCGGATCTGGCCGCCAAGCTGCGGCTCGCGGAGGGGTTGGCGCCGGGCACGACGGCCCAGCTGTGACCGTGCCTACCGTCCGGTCGTGGCGGCGGAAGTTTCGTACGTGGGCAGTTCGTAGTCGTCGGTCTTGCCGAAGAACAGCTTCATCATGACCGGCCGCATCGGCTTCGACATCATGATCCGGTTGGCGGTTCGCCGCATGGATGTGCCGAATGCGCTGGGGGACAGCATCATATCGATTCCGCCGCCGGGGAGTTCCTTGGCCTTGTCGAGGAACGGGGTGACCTTCTCCTCGTAGCGGCGCAGCGCCGCCGGGACATCGGCCGGATCGGCCGCCAGCTCACCCGCGAGGATGTATGCGCCGACGAGCGCCATCGCCGTGCCCATCCCGGTCATCGGTGAGCCGCAGTAGCCGGCGTCGCCGACCAACGTCACGCGCCCGGCCGCCAGCGTGGGCATATCGATGCGCGCGAGTTCGTCGAAGTAGAAGTCGTCGGCCTCGGTCATGGCCGCCAGAATGGTCGGCGCGTGCCAGTGCGGCTGCGAACCGACCTTCTCGCAGATCAGCCGTTGCTGTGCGGCGGTATCGCGGCGCAGCGCCGGATCGGGGTCGCCGAGCAGAGTGAGAATCGCCTTGGCGGTCGCGGGATCGCGGTCGGGCCGCAAGCCGACCGCGGCGGAAGGAACCAGCTGCATGGCGAACCAGCCGGGCGTGATCCCCGCCGGGGTCGGCATCGTGAAGAACGAGGCGTAGCCGCCGAGGAAGGTGCTGAACTGCTCCTCCGGACCGAAGGCCAGCCGGCGGGTCGCCGAATGCACGCCGTCGGCGCCGACGACGAGGTCGAAGTGGCCGCTGCGTCCCGAGGCGAACTCGACCGTCACGCCGGTGTCGTCCTGGGTCAGCGATTCGATCCACTCGCCGTAGCGGTAATCCAGCTCACCGCCGGCCGCGGCGACGGCGTCGAGCAGTACCTGATTGAGGTCACCGCGGGTGATCTCGATGTCGGCCACCGGGCCCTTGCCCTCGAAATGTTCCATCGCCATGTTCGCGTAGGTGCGTCCCTTGTGGTCGATGTAGGAAATGCCGAGTTCTTCGAGCTGGTATTCGGCGATGCCCGGCATCAGGCCCATGCGCTCGGCCACCTCGCGACTGGGTCCGCGCAGATCGACAGCCTGTCCGCCCGGCCGGGGAGCGGTGGCGCGCTCGATGACGGTGACCGCGATACCGGCTCGAAGCAATTGCAGCGCAACGGCATTGCCGGCGATGCCGCCGCCGGAGACCAGGATGTGCAGAGGGCGGGAGATGGTGCTCATGGGGGTGATTCCTATCGGTTGGTCCGAACGTCTTAGACAAATGTGCCATATGGTTGGCACGCTTGTCTAGTACAAGTGTCTAAGACGTTGTAACCTGGGCTTATGGGTAATCGAGAGGATCTGTTGGCAGGGGCGAGGAAGGCGATTCTGGAGCGAGGTCTCGCCAAGGTGACCGCGCGCGACATCGCCGGCGCGGCCGGGGTCAGCCTGGCGGCCATCGGCTACCACTTCGGTACCAAGGATCGGTTGGTCGCCGAGGCCATCGCCGAGGCGACCGGTGACGAGATCGGCCGCGGTATGGAGGCGGCCATCCGGGACGCGGGGGAGGGGCGGACCCTGGCGCAGTCGCTGGAGGCCACGTGGAACGGCATGCTGGACGTCATCCAGAACCATCCGGACGAGCTGATTCTCAGCTTCGAGAACGGGGTGCGAGTGGCCCGGTCGCCGGAATCCCAGGAGTACTTCTCGGGTGCGACCGAGGAGGTCTATGCCGCACTCGTCGAGCCCCTGCGCGAAGTTCATCCGGAGTTGTCGGCCGGCGATGCCCGCGCCGTCGCCAAGCTCTATTTCGCGCTGTTCCAAGGTATGGCGCTGCAGTGGCTGATCGCGCCCGCGGGTGATCAGCTGACCGGCGACGACGTCGTCCGTGCGGTGCGAGCGATGAGCCGGGAATAGCTCGCGCGGGTGCGCTATTCGGCGACTGCGTGGTGCGAGCGGTACCGCCGCCGCCTACCGAGCCGGACGAAGCCGATCCACGACACCGCCACCAGCACGACGACCAGTATGCGTACGAGATCCAGAGCGCTGCGGGGGTAGAGCACCCCGGTGATGTAGTAGTCGATGAAGCCGGTCGACGGTAGGCCGGCTTCGCCGCCGCGTTCCCGGGCCCACGTCTCAAGGTAGGTCAGGGGGCAGTCGACCCCGATGAGTACCGTGCTGAAACCCCAGGCCACCGCGGCGATATGGGTCCAGATCGTCCAACGCCACCGCCACGCGACGAATCCGCCGACGACGAGGTAGGCGATGAACAGAAAATGCACACCCGCGGTGGCATCTGCCAGCAGCCGGTACATCACGTAATCCAGATTAGGGCGCTTGTCGCCGGCGTGCGCGGGGATTCGGGCGTCGGCGCCTGCCGGGTGAACGACCGTGTCTCCCACGGCCTTCCGGCCGCGGTCGGCGACTCGGAGCGTTAAAGGATACTGGTACGCACATATGCGCATTAAACGATTAATCGCCCGGCATGGGTCTCGGCCGACACATGGGGGAGCGGTCCATATCGGACAAGGCCAACGACATGGAGAAAGCGCCGTGGCCTTCCGTGGGGGAGTACGGGCCGGCCGGCTGGGAGGGAGGAAGCGCCTGCAGTGCTTTCACCACGAGGTGATTCGAGTCGTGTCGGAGCTGCAGGAATGTCCTCAAGGCGCCCGGAAGCCATATTCAATATCGATACGTCGATATGCGCATCTAAACATGGGTCCCCTGACGCGTGCCACCCGGACACACCGCAAACTCACCCCTACAGAACAGCCACGACGGGGCCGGGTGGTCACCAGTTGGACGGCTCGTAGTCCTTGAGGAAGCAGCCGAAGAGGTCGTCGCCGTCTTCCCCGCGCACGATCGGGTCGTAGACGCGGGCGGCGCCGTCCACGAGGTCGAGGGGAGCGTGGAAGCCCTCCTCGGCGAGGCGGAGCTTGGTGTAGTGCGGGCGCTCGTCGGTGATCCAGCCGGTGTCGACGGCGGTCATGAGGATGCGGTCGGTTTCGAACATCTCGCGGGCGCTGGTGCGGGTGAGCATGTTGAGCGCGGCCTTGGCCATATTGGTGTGCGGGTGGCCGGGGCCCTTGTAGCCGCGGCTGAACACACCTTCCATGGCCGAGACGTTGACGATGTACTTGCGGCGGGCCGGTGATGCGGCGAGGGCGGGCCGCAGCCGGGAGATAAGCAGGAACGGTGCGGTCGAGTTGCACAGCTGCACTTCGAGCAGTTCGGTGGCGTCGACCTCGGCGACGGTCTGCACCCAGCTGTTGGTGTGGGCCAGATCGGGTACCAAGCCACCGGCGTCGATCGCCACACCGCGCGAAATGCGTTCGGGCGTGGCCGATCCCGCGACCAGTGCGAGATCGGTGACCTCGGCGGCGGACAGGGAGGTCGGTGCCGGCACGGAGTGCAGGGACGCGGTGAGTGCGTTCGGATGGGCCTGGGTGGTGTGGCCGAAGGTGATGGTGTCGGGCAGTTCGCCGGCGGGGAGCGGGGCGGATTCGGCCTCGACCAGTGCGGCGTAGGCGCCGGCCGAGCGCCGGACGGTCTGGGCGGCGTTGTTGATGATGATGTCCAGCGGCCCTTGCGCGGCGACATCGTCGGCCAAGGCGACGACCTGGGCCGGATCGCGCAGGTCGATGCCGACGATCCGCAGCCGGTGCAGCCATTCGGCGCTGTCGGGCTGGGCGGTGAAGCGGCGGATCGCGTCGTTGGGGAAGCGGGTGGTGACCGTGGTGTGGGCGCCGTCGCGCAGCAGTCGCAGGGCGATGTACATGCCGATCTTGGCGCGGCCGCCGGTGAGCAGCGCGCGGCGGCCGGACAGGTCGGTGCGGGCATCGCGTTTGGCATGGTTGCGGGCGGCGCAGTCCGGGCAGAGCTGGTGGTAGAACCGGTCGACGCGGGTGTAGCGCTGTTTGCAGATGTAGCAGGGCCGCGGGCGCAGCAGGGTGCCGGCGGCGTCGCCGTCGACGGACGTGGAGAGCGGGATGCCGGCGGTCTCGTCGTCGATGCGGTTCGGGGAGCCGGTGGCGGTGGCGGCGACCACCGCCCGGTCGGCGGCGGCGACGGCGTCGCGGGCCTGAGTGCGGCGGCGCCGCTTCAGTCTCTTGAACATGTGCCCGACCGCACGCTGCACCGCGATGGAATCGGGGTTGTCGTCGTCGAGCAGTGCGGCCTGGTCGAGGACGCGCAGGCAGATCGCGAGTTCCTCGGGATCGATGGTGTCCGGCAGGGGAGTGGTGGGCGCGTTCGTCGTGGTGTGCTCAGCCATCGTGCTGCCGGATGATCCTTCGTGTGCGGGAATGTGCGACGCCTATTGTCGCATCGCGGCTGTTGGAGGCTGCCGGGGCTCCTCAGCGCGGGGTGTAGTGGATGGGCCGGTGGTCGGTGTGCTGATCGTCGATGAAGTTGGCGATGGCTTCGACGACCAGCAGGGGTTCGGTCAGCGGCAGCCAGGGATCGGCGGGCAGTTCGCGCAGCCAGAGGCGGTCGACGTCGCGGCGGATATGGGCACGCAGGCTGGGCAGGGCGGCGGTGTCGGCCCGGTCGAGGATGAGTTGGACCGGCACGGCGGTGTGTTGCGGGCGCGGATGGCGCAGGTGGTGGGCGAGGTTGGCGGCGACGATGCGGGCGCCGGCCAGCAGGTCGGCGGGCCAGGTGGTGGCCTGCGGGAGGACCCGGGCGCGCAGGCGGGGCCAGTGCAGGAGGCGGCGGCCGAGAACCAGCCAGCTCAGGCGCGGGAGCCGCCACCAGGGGCTGCGGGGGCAGCGGAGATCGCGCAGTGCGAGGGCGAGGTGGTCGAGGTGGGGCGCCGACAGCGCGGTGGCGGAGGCGATGCGGGTGTTGGCGCGCGGGTCGCCGAGGGCGTACCAGAGTTGGATCGCGCCCCAGCCGTGGCCGGCGAGGTGGACCGGTGTGCGGGGGCTGACGGCGTCGAGGACGGCGAAGAGGTCGTCGGCGAGGTGGGGCAGGCGGTAGCGGTGGGTGCGGGTGGGTGCGCTGGAGCGGCCGTGGCCGCGGACGTCGTAGGTGACCACGTGGAAGCTGTCGGCGAGTCCGGTGGCGACCCGGTTCCAGATGCGATGGGTGTCGGTGATGCCGGGGATGAGCACGATGGTGTCGGCCTGGGGGTGGCCGTATTCGTAGACGGCGAGGTCGCCGCCGGGGGCGGTGACGGTGCGGTGGCGGGAGGGGGTGCGGGCTGGGTTCATCGGTCTACCTCGTGAGCGCGGGGTCGGAGCCGCTCGTACTGCCGGTACGGTCAACGGTAGCGACAGTACGCGATCGGCTGTCGGTCGGCGGACCTCGGTGGGGTATCTCCTTATTCAGCCCCCATTTCGGCTGGTGCACGGGGCGGTCATCGATTTCGTACCGGCGGTACGTGTAACGTGGGTGCGACTGTTCGCTCGGCTGGGGAGGTACCCATGGTGTCTCGGGTCGGCCGGCGAGCTGCCGCGCCTCGGGTCACGCGGGAGGAGATCGTCGATGCGGCGATCCGGGTGATCGACCGGGACGGCCCGCAGCCGAGTATGGACGACATCGCGCGTGCGGCGGGGATGACGAAGCCGCGGTTGTATCGGCAGTTCGCGGACAAGGCGGATCTGTACACCGAGATCGCCGATCGGATGTCGCGCGACGCGTTCGCGGCCGCCGGGCAGGATATGACGTTGCTGCTGCAGCCGCCGCGGCCCGCGCTGCGGCGGGTGTTCACCGCGTATGCGGCCGGAATTCTTCAGCATCCCAATGTCTTTCGGTTTCTGATGCAGGCGCCGGTGGTGCAGACGGCGCAGGCGAGCAGGTCGGGGGGAAAGGCGGTGGGGGCGGTGCTGCAGTTCGATCTGGGGCGCGATGCGGCGCGGCGGTTCGCGAAGCTCGCGCAATCGATCGCGGAGGCGGTGCCGATCGAGACGGCGGGTTTGGACTATCTGGCGCGGGCGGTCGTCGGCGTGGTGGTGGCGACGACGGATCTGTGGCTCGAGGGGGCGGAGTCGCCGCGGCGGAGCAGTGCGGATTTCGTCGCGGAGCTGACCGAGTTGGTCTGGTCACTGATCGACGGGTTTCTGCGGCGGCAGCGGATCGTGGCGGATCCGGAGGTTCCGATTTTCAGCACGCTGGCGGAGGCGAATATCGCGCGGGAGGCGCACTGAACCCACGTTGTTGACATGCCGCCAATAGTGCGACAGGCTGGTGCGCGGGGCCGGTGCGGTCCGGTTCCGGGTACGAGACGAAGGAAGTAACGATGGCGCGCGCCGCGTGGAGCGACGATGAGGTCGAGGCCGTCCGGGATCTGGCGAAGACCTTTTTCGAGAAGGAAGTCCTGCCGAACGAGGAGAAGTTCGTCGCGCAGGGCCATCCGGACCGCGAGCTGTACAACCGGGCGGGTGAGCTGGGCCTGCTGTGTGCCGCGATTCCGTCCGAATACGGCGGTGGCGGTGGCACTTTCGCGCACGAGGCGGCGTTGATCGAGGCGCAGTCCTATGCCGGGGACGGTTCACTGGGTATGCCGGTGCATTCGTCGATCATCGCGCCCTACATCCATCATTTCGGGACCGAGGACCTCAAGCGGCGGGTGCTGCCGAAGGCGGCCGGCGGTGAGATGGTGCTGTCGATCGGTATGACCGAGCCGGGGACGGGTTCGGACCTGCAGAACATCAAGACCCGCGCGGTGCGCGAGGGTGACGAGTACGTGATCACCGGGTCGAAGATCTTCATCTCCAACGGCTGGCTGTGCGACGGCATCATCATCGCGGCCAAGACCGATCCGACGAAGGGTGCGGCGGGTGTGTCGCTGATCTTCGCCGAGGTGAGCGATGAGACGCCCGGCTTCCGGCGCGGCCGGATCCTGAACAAGATCGGCGGCAAGGCGCAGGACACCGCGGAGCTGTTCTTCGACGGCCTGCGGGTGCCGGCGTCGAATCTGCTGGGTGAGGCCGAGGGGCAGGGCTTCTATCAGATGATGCAGCTGCTGGCGCAGGAGCGGCTGGTGACCGCGATCATGGCGGTGTCGATGATGGAGCGGGCGGTGGAGTTGACCGTCGAATACACCAAGGGCCGTGAGGCTTTCGGCAAGCCGCTGTTCGCGATGCAGAACACGAAGTTCGAGCTGGCCGAGTGCGCGACGATCGCGCGGGTGAGCCGGACGTTCCTGGATGATGCGATCGGGAAGCATCTGCGGGGTGAGCTGGATATTCCCACCGCTGCGATGTCGAAGTACTGGCTTACCGACCAGTTGGGTATTGTGGTGGACCGCTGTCTGCAACTGTTCGGTGGCTATGGATACATGACGGAGTACCCGATTTCCCAGCTGTACACCGGTGCGCGCGTGCTGCGCATCCTCGCCGGTTCCAACGAGGTGATGAAGGATCTCATTGCCCGCTCACTCTGAGACCACGACCCAGCCGGTGCCGGCCGATGCCGATTCGGCTCGGCGGCGCCGGCTGGAGCCGGACGAACGGCGCGCGCAGATTCTGGCCTGCGCCATCGAGATGTTCGGCGAACGTCCGTATGCGGCGGTGTCGACCGCTGAACTCGCGCAGCGCGCCGGGGTGGCGCGCGGGCTGATCAATCACTATTTCGGCAACAAGCGCGATCTGTATCTGGCGGTGGTGCGGCGGATGGTGACGTTGCCGCGCGCCGATTACATGGTGATGCCGACCGGTACGCCGCGGGAGCGGGTGGATGCGAGTGTGTCGTGGCTGCTGGACACGATCAGCGGGTTGGGCAGTACCTGGGTGAAGGTGACCGGGCACGAGGGTATCGGGGACGATCCGGAGGTGCAGCGCATCCTGGACGAGGCCGACGACGCCGCGGCGGACCGGCTGCTGGAGATGGTGGGCCTGTCCGGATCGGCGCGTGACGACGAGTTGCGGGCCCTGGTCCGCGCCTACAGCGGTATGGTGAAAACCGCTGGGCGCGAATGGATTACGCGCCGCAGCTTGAATCGTGAGCAGGTGCATCATCTGCTCGCGGATGTGTTGATGGCGTTGGTGCAGACCACGTTTCCGCGGATCGAACAGGCCCGCTGACGGCGCACCCGGCGCGGCGTGGTTCTCAGCCGGGGGTGCGGGCGCGGCTGGGTTGGACGCGCGGTGGTTCGTTGGGCATCTTCGGGTAGTTCGGTGGCCAGGGGGCGTCGAGCAGGCCGGAATCGAAGTCGCGGCGCGACATTTCGAGTAGTGGCTGGATCGATTGCGGGGTGCGGTCGGCCCAGGGGTCGCCGGATGCGGCGAGCCGCTCGGGGACTGTGGCGATGGTCAGTTCGTCGGGGACGATCGCATCGAGTGCGTCCCAGGCGATGGGGGTGGAGACCTGGGCGCCGACCTTGGGGCGCACGCACCAGGCGCCGAAGACGGTCTTGTGTGGCGCGTTCTGGTTGTAGTCGATGAAGACGCGTTGTCCGCGTTCCTCTTTCCACCAGTTGGCGGTGATCAGGTCGGGGTGGCGGCGTTCGAGTTCGCGGGCCATGGCGACCGCGGCGGCGCGGACCTGGTAGCCGTCCCAGACGGGTTCGAGGACGGCGTAGATGTGCAGGCCGCGGGATCCGGAGGTCTTGACGCGGGCGTCGATGCCGAGTTCGGCGAGCAGTTCGCGGGTGAGCACGGCGACGTGGCGCAACTCGTCGAAGCCGATGCCGGGGGAGGGATCGAGGTCGATGCGCAGTTCGTCGCTGATGTCGAGGTCGCCGATCTCGCCTTCGGTGCGGGCCGGAACGCCGCCCGCGGGAACGTGATTGGGCCAGACGTGGAAGCCGAGGCAGCCGAGGTTGACCGCCCAGAGGATGTGGGCGAGGTCGGCGGCGACCAGGGCGTCGCTGGCGGTGCCGTTGGGTGTGGAGACCTGCACGGTCTGCAGCCAGTCGGGGACCGATTTCGGGACGCGTTTCTGGAACCAGGATTTGCCGCCGGCGCCGTCGGGATAGCGTTCGAGCAGCACGGGCCGGTTGCCGATGGTGCGCAGCAGTGGTTCGGCGACGGCCTGGTAGTAGCGCACGAGGTCGAGTTTGGTTTCGCCGCGTTTGCTGAAATAGATCTTGTCCGGGTTGCTGATGCGGACGGTCACGCCGTCGGTGTCGATGTCGATGGCTTCGCTCACGGCTGGGCCTGCGCTTTCGCGGCGGTGAAGACGTCGGCGAGTTCGGCGGGCGCGACCTCTTCGAGTTGGGCGTAGGTGCACGATTGCGGGGTGCGGTCGTCGCGGAAGCGGACCAGGCGCCCGCCGTGGCGTAATCGCCCGGCCATGAGGTGTTCGTAGCGGACCTCGGCGACGAGTTCGGGTCGCAGTGGTTCCCAGGACAGGTCCTTGCCGCCGGTCCAGCGGCTGATGCCGCCGGGCATCTTGCCTTCGGCCTTGGCTTGTGCGGCGGCGTCGGCCCAGTTGCGCCAGGGATGGTTGTCGAGTGCGCCCTCGCGCAGCGGTGCGAGTTCGTCGACGAGTTGTTTGCGGCGGGCGGCGGTGAAGCTGCTGGCGACGCCGACGTGGTGCAGATGGCCGTCCTCGTCGTAGAGGCCCAGCAGCAGTGAGCCGACGCCCTGGCCGTCCTTGTGCCAGCGGAATCCGGCGACGACGCAGTCGGCGGTGCGTTCGTGTTTGACCTTGACCATGACGCGTTTGTCCTGCATATAGGGCAGGTCGCGGGATTTGACCATCACGCCGTCGAAGCCGGCGCCCTCGAATCGGGTGAACCAGTCCTGGGCGGTGTCGGGGTCGGAGGTGACGGGTGTGAGGTGGATGCCCTCGTGCGGGGTGTCGAGGATGGATTCCAGCAGCTGCCGGCGTTCGTGGAAGGGCCTGGTGGTCAGGTCCTCGTCGCCGAGGGCGAGCAGGTCGAAGGCGACGAAGCTCGCGGGTGTTTCGACGCTGAGTTTGTTCACTCGTGAGGCCGCGGGGTGCAGGCGGTTCTGCAGGACATCGAAATCGAGGCCGTGTTCGGTGACGACGACGATTTCGCCGTCGAGGACGCATCGCGGTGGTAGCGCCGTGTCCAGCAGCCGCACCACTTCCGGGAAATAGCGGGTGAGTGGCCGGTCGTTGCGGGAACCGAGTTCGATATCGGTGCCGTCCCGAAAGACGATGCACCGGAAGCCGTCCCATTTGGGCTCGTAGAGGAGGGTGTCCTCGCGGGGCAGGGCACCGGCGGATTTGGCCAGCATCGGTTTCACCGGCGGCATGACGGGCAGGTCCACGCGATCCTCCTCGGGTCGGTCTCACCCATGCCGACGGTGCGGGCGGGAGAAATTCATCGCCCGGCACCGTCGTCATGATCGTAGGCCGAGAGCCGCATCCGCGGTCGCGGGACATTCGCCCGGTCCGGTCAGTTCTCCAGCCAGCCGTGCTGGTCGGCGAATTCGGCGAGCCGGTCGCGGATGGTGATGATCTCGCCGGCGGTGAGGGCGGGACTGGCGTCGAGCAGCAATTCGGTGATCAGCCGTTTGTGTTCGGCGGCGGTGAGCTGGCCGGTGCCGCGGCCGCGATGCCGCGGCGGCGCCGGTGTGCCGCCGACCGCAGTCAGGTTGACCGCCTTGGGTCCTCGATCACCCTCGGTGACCTCGAATTCGAATACTCGCCCCTGCCGCAGTTCGTCCTCGTCCAATCCGATGTCGTTCACGTGAACGAATACGTCCGGCCCGCCGTCTTCGGGACGGATGAATCCGAACCCCCGAGAACTGTCGAAGGACACCAATTTCCCGATCGACACCTACACCTGCTCCTCATTGCCGTCCGTGTGCGGTCACTCTATCGGTGCCCCGGAGTGGTTGTCGGTGGAAAGAGCCTTTTGCAGCGAGTTGAATACCGTCAGTCCCTGCCCGACCATTCCGTTGACCAATTCGCCGACGCCGTCGGGTCCGTTGAGGACGGTCAGATTGGCGTTGGACAGGCCGAGCGCGGCCTGTTTGACGATTTCGGGCAGCTGCTCGATCAGCAACTGGTCCAACGCGATCCGGTTGTTGGAGGCCGCGGCGTCGGCCTGGATGCGGGTGCGGTCGGCCTCGGCCTGGGCGAGTACGCGCACGCGTTCGGCTTCGGCTTGGGCGGGTTTGACGACCTCGGCCTGCAGTTGCTGTTCGCGCAGCTGTGCTTCCTTGCGGGCGCGTTCGGCCTGGGCGGTGAGCACTTCCTGCAGGGCGATGGCTTCGGCGAGGGGGCCGGCCTGACTGGCCTCGGCTTTGGCCTTGTCGATATCGCGCTGGTATTCGGCCTGCAGAATCGCGGTCTGGCGTTGATATTCCGCCTGTTTGCGCAGCGATTCCTGTTCGGCTTGGGCGGCGAGCTGGGCGGCGGCGGCCTGAGCGATCTGGGCGTCGCGCTGAACGGCGGCGTTGTGCGGTGCGGCGAGGGCGGCGATGTAGCCGAGTCCGCCGTCGTCGATGGACTGGATCTGGAACGAGTCGACCCACAGTCCGATATTGCTCATCTCCACCTTGGACGCGACCAGGACCTCGTCGGCGAGTTTCTGGCGTTCGCGGATGATCTCCTCGACGGTCATGGAACCGACGATGGAGCGCAGATGGCCGGAGAAGATGCGCCCGGTCAGCACCGACATCTCGCGTTCCTGTTCGGACAGGAATCGCTGTGCGGCGTTGACCACGGACTGGGTGTCGTTGGCGACCTTGAAGGCGATGACCGCGCGCACGTCGAGCTGGATGGCCTGACGGGTGACGCAGCGTTCCTGGATCTCGGATTCGAACATCGCCAGCGATAGGTAGCTGACCTTGCGGAAGAACGGCATCACCCAGGCGCCGTGGCCGGTGATGACGCGGAAGGGGGCGTTGTCCTTGGCGCGGCCGCCGCTGATCAGCATGGCCTCGTCGGGATCGGGCACGTGATAGCCCAGCACTGGTGTCTCCCTTGTTATTTCGTTGTATCCCCACCCGGTCCGACATCCAGCGGGATCCACTCGACGACATCGACGATCCGGCCGGGATGCACCTCGACCACGAGTACGGTGGTGCCGGCATCCAAGGGTTCGGTGGATCGCGCGATGTACAGCTCGGTGCCCCCTCTGATCGCGACCAGGACCTCCCCGAGCATGCCTGCGCCCCGGATCGGCGATGTGAGCCTACCGGTCGAACCGAGTACCGGGTCTTCTATCGCGGGGAACTCCTTGCCGGACAACGAATGAACGGATGGAGACCAATGTAGTGCGCGCGCCGGGACCGCGCCGCGGGCGGCAAGATAACGGTGGGAACGGACGAATCGGGCGCGAAAAGTCGGAGGTTTCGATATGGCCTCCCCTGGGAACGGGGGCTGGTCAAGCGATCGGTCACCTGGCAGGCTGAAGCGGTCACCTCTCCTCCGGATATTCCTGCGGCGACGTCGGATCCCGCTTCCGACACACTCGATGCCGCGGTGTTCAAGGTAGCCGGTGTGGTCGTGCTCGGCGCGATCATGTCGATCCTGGACGTGACCGTCGTAACCGTCGCACTGCCGACGTTCCAGCACGAATTCGACACCAGCTACGCCATCGCGGCCTGGACGATGACCGGCTACACCCTGGCCCTGGCCAGCGTGATCCCGCTGACGGGCTGGGCTGCCGACCGATTCGGCACCAAACGTCTCTACATTCTGGCGCTGACGTTCTTCATTCTCGGCTCGGTGCTGTGTTCCACGGCCTGGAACATCGAGTCGCTCATCGCCTTCCGCGTGGTGCAGGGCCTCGGCGGCGGCATGCTGATGCCACTGGGTATGACGATCATGACCCACGCGGCCGGACCGCAGCGGATCGGCCGCGTGATGGCGGTCCTCGGTGTGCCGATGCTGCTGGGGCCGATTCTCGGGCCCATTCTCGGTGGCTGGCTGATCGGCAGTTTCAGCTGGCACTGGATCTTCCTGATCAACCTGCCCGTGGGTGTGGTGGCGTTGATCCTGGCGGTCGTGGTGCTGCCGTCGGACCGGCCCGAACCCTCGGAATCGTTCGACTTCCTCGGGATGCTGCTCGCGTCACCGGGGTTGGCGCTGTTCCTGTTCGGTGTGTCCTCGATTCCCGAACAGCACACGGTGGCCTCGGCGCGGGTGCTGGTGCCGGCCGCGATCGGCCTGGTGCTGATGGTCGGTTTCGTCTTCCACGCGCTGCGCACCGAACATCCGCTGATCGATCTGCATCTGTTCCGCAATCGCCAGCTGACCTTCGCCGTACTGACCGCGGTGTTCTTCGCGGTGGCGTTCTTCGGCTCCGGCCTGCTGCTGCCCAGCTATCTGCAGCAGGTGCAGGGTAAGTCGACACTGGTGACCGGATTGCTCATCGCACCACAGGGTCTGGGCGCGATGGTCACGATGCCTATCGGCGGCAAGCTGGTCGACAAGATCGGCCCCGGCAAGGTGGTGATGAGCGGTCTGACCGTCATCGCGGTGAGCATGCTGTTCTTCACCCAGCTCTCGGCCGACACCTCGCTGCCGCTGATGTGTGTGGCGTTGTTCGTGATGGGGCTGGGCATGGGGTGCACGATGATGCCGACCATGACCGCCGCGATCCAGACGCTGACCCACGCACAGGTGGCCCGGGGTTCGACGCTGATGAACATCGTCAACCAGGCGGCCGGTTCGATCGGCACGGCGACCATGTCGGTGCTGCTGACCAACATGCTGGAGAACAAACCGCTGGCGCAGGCGGCGATCGGATCGCAGTTCGATCCGACCATCGCGCAGAAGGTGCCGCCCGAGCAACTCGACACCGGCTTCGACCAAGCGGCGACCGCCTACGCGCACACCTACATCGTCGCCCTGGTGCTGGTTCTGGTGACGCTGATCCCGGCGGCGTTCCTGCCGCGCTCCAAACCGAAACTGCCCCAGGAAGATGCCGACGCACCGGTGCTGATGGGGCACTGACCGGCGAGGGCCGCCGAGCCCTCGTTCGCCCACCGCGTTCGTGCACCGGATGCACGAACGCACCGCATGCCGCCCGGGCGTGACCTTCGGGTCCGCCCGGGCGGCATGCGTCGTTTCCGCGCTGTAGCCCGAGGTGTCTCGACGCTGGTCGCTGCTGAATTGCTGCCAACGTTCCGGTGACAGTTGGATCACTTTGGATGAACCCGTGGCGTTTCGAGTTGTACGTTTGAATTCCCAGTTCAAATGCACTGACGAGCGGGTGAACGAAAGGGGCGGTCATGCCGTTGCGCAAGAGTTTGCTGGGATCGCGAACCGAATCGGTGAGTACGAAAACCGCCACGCCCGTTCGCGCCTCACTGACCCCGGAAGCGTTGACCACCGGCGGCCTGCTGCTCACCGGCGCCGGACTCGCCCTGCTCGGTCCGTTGCTCGCGGCGATGCTGATCCGCGCGAGCGGGGCGGGCCGCACCGACGCGGCGGCGACGACACCGCTGGTCCTGGCGATGCTCGCCGTGATCATCGCTGTGGCGGGCGGATTCGCCCTGTTCGTCTCGGCGTGGCGGCGGGCCCACACTCCGGCCCCGGGGCGGGTGCGCAGCGTCGCCGCGGTGCGGACGAAATCCCTGCGTTCCGAATTCGACAGTGGCGGTGGGCTATGAGTATCGCCGATATCGAACGGGCCCGGCCCGATCGGCTGCGGTGCCGGCAACTGCGGATGCGGGCCGTGGTCGTGAACGAGTCCGGTTGCCGGGACGCGACCGAGGTGCTGCTGGAACGGGCGTATCGCCGCTGGTCGGGTCGCCCGGACTGCGATCATTTCCCGCCTGTGCAGCGCTGGCGCGCCGTCGAGCCGGGGTATCTGGGCGGCGCCGAGTTGCTGCCCGGCTCGCTGATCTGCGCCGCGGCGGCGGGCCATCGTCCGCGTATTCGTGATTTGTCGCTGGGAGTGCAGGCCGCACTCGTACTGCATTCGGGATGTCCGGCGCTGGTCGAGGAGACGGCTCTGCCGGGCTCGGGCCGCGCGGTGCTCGCGCCGGGACCGCGGCTAGGTCTGCTCGTCTCGGTCTACGGTTTGCCCGAGGACGATATGACGCTGGCCGAAAGCGTGCTGGCCGGATACGTGGGGCTGGGCGCGCTGGAAGTGGTGGGACGGTTCTCCCGGTGGCTGCCCGACAATGCCTTGCGCCCAACGGTATCGGTCCCCGCGCGTGCCGCGGGGACCGATCCGCGTGCCGTGGCGTGACCGCGCTCAGCTCGCCTGCGCCGGTTCGGGTTGCGCAGCCGGTTGCGCCGCGCGGTGTCGCAGCAGGATCAGGCCCAGCAGGGCGGCCGCGAGACTGAAACCGGCGCTGATCCATGCTCCGTAGGACATGGCGGTGGTGAACGCCGACTTGGCCGGTTCGCCGAAGCCGAGGGCGAAAGCGTTGCCGATGTTCTCGCGCGCCGCGTCGGGAGCATCGGCGGGCATATGCGAGGTGAACACGCCCGCCAGCACACTGCCGAGCACCGCGATGCTGACCGCCATTCCGACCTGCTGGACGGTGTCGTTCATCGCCGAGCCGACACCGGCGTGTTCGAGCGGGATCGCGCTCATGATCGCGGCATAGGCCGCGGGACCGGCCAGGCCGCCGCCGATACCCATCACCAGCATGGAGGCCAGCACCCACGCGTAGCTGTCGGCGTTGGCGAGGATGACGAACGCCCCCGCCATCACCGCCAAGCCCGCGACGATCAGGGTCTTGTTGCTCAACTTCTTGCCGAGCGTGGCGCCCAGTCCGTTGCACACCGTCGCGGCCACGGCGTACGGCAGCAGTGCCAGCCCGGCTTTCATCGGGCCGTATCCGAGGACGAACTGCAGGTACTGGGTGAGCATCAGCATCACCGCGCCCATGCCGAACACCATCAGCAGCAGCGTCAGGCAGGTGCCGGTGAAGTCGCGATTGCGGAACACCGCCAGCGGCAGCATCGGATGCGGGGAGCGGTATTCCCAGTAGGTGAATCCGGCCGCGGCCACCACCGCGAGTGCGATGACGGGGATGTTCCATTCGCGTTCGATGATCACGTAGACGGTCGCGGTGAGCGCCGCGATCGACAGCAGCACCCCGACCAGGTCGACGGGGCGTTGCTGCCCGTAGGTTTCGGGCATCAGTACCACCGCGGCGATGATCGCGACGATCGCGACGGGGATGTTGAGCAGGAAGACCGACCCCCACCAGAAGTGCTGCAGCAGAAAGCCGCCCAGGGTGGGGCCGAGCACGATGCCGACCATGGACACCGTGGACCAGCCGGCCATCGCCTTGCGGCGTTCGTCCTCCTCGAAGGTCGTCATCAGGATCGACAGTGTCGAGGGCATGAGCAGCGATCCGCCGACGCCCATGGCGGCGCGGGCGGCGATCACCTGCCACGGTTCGTCGGCCAGGACGGCCAGCAGTGACGCCGCGCCGAATACCGCGAGTCCGGTGATGAGCATGCGGCGGCGGCCGAACCGGTCGGACAGGCTGCCGGCGGTGAGCAGGAGTCCGGCGAAGACGAGGACATAGGCGTCGAGGATCCACTGGATGTCGGAGGGGCTCGCGCCCAGTTCCCGGATCAGTGACGGAATGGCCAGGTTGAGGACGGTGCCGTCGATCATCAGCACCAGCAGGGACAGGCAGAGCACGCCCAGGATCCACCAGCGGCGGGGATCGCGCGGGGTCGTCTCCGCGGGTTCTCGTACAGTGTTCGATTCCACTCGAGCAGCGTACGATAAACTCGAACAGTGTGCGAGGCAATTACAGTGGTGCCGTGACCAAACCGTTCAGCTCGGTGTGGACGCGGCAGGCCCGCCCGCCCAGGAGGTCGGGGCTGACCCGCGAACAGATCGTCGCGGCCACTGTGGAACTGCTCGATGCCGACGGCCTCGAGGCGCTGAGCATGCGCAAACTCGGCGCCCGCCTCAATGCCGGCGCGACCAGTCTCTACTGGTATGTGGCCAACAAGGACGAACTGCTGGAATTGGCGCTCGACGAGGTCTGGGGCCTGGTCAAGATCCCCGATCCCGACCGCACGAGCTGGCGGGAGGTGTTCACCACCTTCGCCTACAGCCTGCGCGCCACGATCCGCTCCCATCCGTGGGCGGCGAGTCTGCTCGGGCAGCTGCCCAGTGTCGGCCCCAACGCCTTCGCGCTCACCGACCGGCTGCGCCGCACCTGCCTGCGGGCCGGATTCGACGGCACCGACGTCTATCTGGCCAGCGCCCTGGTGATGAGTTTCATTCTGGGACAGGTGATTCCGGAGTTGACGTACCGCAAGGCCGTCGGCGGTGAGGTCGACCACCAATCGGTGCTCGCCTCGATGGACCAGCTGGCCGCGGACTACCCGCAACTGCGAGCCGACTACCGCGACGCGCTACCGCAGGATCCGGAAGTCGCGCGAGCGCTCGCATTCGACTTCGGGCTGGTCTGTGTCCTGGACGGGATGGCCGCGCGCCTGGGTGAGGCACCCACGGCCGATCTGGGCCGCCCCGGCCCGGCACCGGATACCGAGCAGCCGCACCCCGGCACTCAGCGGCGCACCCGATAACGCAGGTGGGTGACCCGGCTGCCCGCCAGGACGACCGGATCCTCCAGCAGCTGCGGTGCGGCGCCGAGATGATCGAACATCGGTGTGCCGCCGCCCAGTAGCACCGGCACCAGATCGATCCAGATCTCGTCGAGCAGTCCGGCCTCGAGCGCCTGGCGCGCCATCGTGCCGCCGTTGACGCCCACCGCCCGGCCGCCGGCGAGGGGGGCGGCGCGCTCGACGGCGGCCTCGATACCGTCGGTGACGAAGGTGAACGGCGCCCCGGGATGGGAGTCGATCCATTCCTGCGGAATGTGGTGGGTGACAACGACTATCGGCCGGTCGAACGGATGCACGCCGCCCCAGCCGTCGGTGAGGTCGAACAGCCGGCGCCCGACCACGAACACGCCGACCGCGTCGAGGTAGGCGCTGACATGGTCGTAGTCGACGTCGGTCAGCGAGAACCGCACCTCCGGATGGGTACTGGGGTAGGTTCGGTCGCCGGCCTCGTACCACGCGAACAGATGCTCGAATCCGGACTCGTCCGGCCCGGCGATATATCCGTCGAGGGACATGCTCGCCCCGCACACCACTGTCGCCATCTGTTCGCTCCTTCGGCTCTCGCGCCGGACCCGGCTCTCACCGAGACAGACGGCAGCCGCGCCCGGAAATCATCGGCGCCGGGGCGGGAGTCAGTCGCGATACATCGACCGGTAGGCCCCGATCACCGCGACCAGATGGTTCACCACCTGCTCGCGGTCGGCGCGCAGGGAGCCGTTGAGCCAGGCCGCGAACAGTCCGGCATTGCCCGAGGCCATGGTGACCGCCGCCATCCGCCGCCGCATCGGATCGCCGATATCGGTGAACAGGTGATCCTGGATGAGCCGGGTGAACGTCGGCATCACCGCGATGGTGGTCTGGCCCAATCCGGTGCTCGAATACGGTTCGACCAGAAACAGCCGCGATTTGCGGGGATCGGCCAGCACCTTGTCGACCAGCACCGTCGCCAGTTCGCGGTCGCGGTCGGGGTCGGCGGCCGCGGCGAAGGAGGTCATCGGTTCGCGGAAGTCGTCGGCGACCTGCCGGTAGAGCACGTCGAGCAGATCGTCGCGGCCGGTGAAGCTTTCGTAGAAGTAGCGGTCGGTCAGGCCCGCGCGCCGGCACACCGCGCGCATGGTGACCGCGCCCGCGCCGGCCTCGCCGATCAGGTCCAACGCGGCCTCCAGCAACGCGGTCCGGCGCGCCTCGCGGCGTTCGGTGAGCGTGGTACCACCCCAGATGCGGGTGTCGTTGTCGGCGGAGTCCTGACCTGTTCGCACGTTCCCGAGCCTAACGGGTGGGTTCAGCCCAGGATTTCGTCGACATAACACCAGCGCCATTTCTCGCCGGGCTCCACGCTGCGCATCACCGGATGCGTCGTGGTGTGGAAGTGCTTGGTGGCGTGATTGCCGACCGAGGAATCGCAGCAGGCGATATGCCCGCAGGTCAGGCACATGCGCAGATGCACCCACGTCAGCCCCTCGGCGACGCATTCGGAACAGTAGTCCGGGTGGTCGGGGGTGTGGGTGTGCGGGGCGGCGACGAGATGTTCGCAGCCGCCGGAGACCGGGGCCGCGAGCGGACCGGCGGCCTCGTCGTCGTCGGCCTCGCTGATCCGGTCGATCGTGGACTCTTCCAGATCGATCGCGGTCATCACCTGCTCGAGGACTTCGTGATCGATACCGCCGCCGTCGCGGGCGCGCAGCACCGCCTCGCGTTCGGCGTGCAGCATCACCAGGCGCAGCCGCCGGTATTCGCCGCTCGGGGTGACGCGCACCGATTCCGCGCGCCCGAGTTGCTCCCACGCCGCGTGGGTGCGCCGCGCGACCCGGTCGCGCAGGCTCGCCACCACCTCGGGTGGGGTTTCGGGGGCGACCGCGTCGTCGAGGGCCTCGAGTCCGGCGGCGGTGGCCTGCTGCAGCAGCGCGGCCTCCTGCAGGGCGTCCTCGGCGCGGCTGGGACCGCGCAGTTGCAGCAGCCGCACCAGCGCGGGCAGCGAAATACCTTGCAGCAGTAGCGTTCCGCCGACCACGACGAGGGCGAGCAGTTTCAGTGTCGCCAGCTGCGGGGTGTCGTCGGGCAGCAGGGTGGCCGCGGCGAGGGTGACCACGCCGCGCATCCCGGCCCACGCCACCACCGCGGGACCGGTCCACGCCGGTTTGGGATTGCCGCGTGGGCGGCTTTCGACGAACCACGAGAAGTAGGTGGCGGGGAAAACCCAGATCGGGCGCACCACGATGACGGTGACCAGCACCGCGAGGGCGGTGAACACGATGGTGGCGTGGTCGAGCCCGCTGTTCCAGGCGTCGTCGACGATATGGCGCACCTGCAGGCCGATCAGCAGGAATACCGCGCTCTCCAACAGGAATTGGATGGTGCGCCAGTTGGTGCGCTCGGCGACGCGCGAGGCCGCCGACTGCCACACCGGGGCACCCTGGCCCAGGATCAGACCGCACACCACCACCGCGATCACCCCGGAGGCGTGCGCGGCCTCGGCGGGCAGATAGGCCGCGAACGGCGCCAGCAGCGACACACCCGTGTCCAGCACCGGATCGGTGATGCGGCGTCGCACCAACACCAGCACCGCGGCCGCGGCGATGCCGATCACCGCGCCGCCGGCGGCCGCGTAGACGAAGTCGCCGCCGGCCTGCCACACACTGAAACTGCCCGCCATCGCCGCGATCGCGGTGCGCAACGCCACCAGCGCGGTGGCGTCGTTGAACAGCGATTCGCCCTCGAGCAGGGTGACGATGCGCCGCGGCATCCCGACCCGGCGGGCCACCGCGATGGCGGCCACCGCGTCCGGCGGCGCGACGATCGCGCCGAGGGCGACCGCGGCCGCGAACGGCACCGGCAGCAGTCGCCATACCACCGCCGCGACCGCGAAGGTGGTGGCCAGTACCAGCCCGACCGAGAGCAGGGTGATCGAGACCTTCTTCGGTTTGAATTCCAGCAGCGAGGTGCTGATCGAGGCCGTGTACAGCAGCGGTGGAAGCAGACCCAGCAGCACCCACTCCGGATCGATATCGATCTGCGGGACGAACGGCAGGTAGGAGGCGACGACCCCGGCGACGGTGAGCAGCAGCGGTTCGGCCATGCCGATCCGGCGGGCCAGCGCCGCCAGCGCGACCGCCACGGCGAGCACGGCCACAACCCCGAACGCGATATGCACCCGCCCATCGTGCCAGTTACGCCTGGTCGCACGCGCATCCGGGCACCGGGGACGATCCGGGCGGGTGCGGCCGGTCGGCGCGCGGCGGCGGGGATCCGCATACTGGACACGATGAATGCGCTGCGGACCGGGATGTCGTCGGGACCGATCGTGCGCGGTCGGCCGCGGCGTACGGAATTGACGTTGTGTGCCGCGGCGGTGGTCGTGGTGGGGATCGCGGCGTGGATCATGTCCGCGGCCGCGGGGGGTGACGACGGCCGATCGCTGCAGTGGTCGTTGCTGGTGTTCGCCGCGTTGACGCTGCTGGCGCACCTGGCGGTGCGGCAGTTCGCCGGCAACGCCGACCCGGTGATCCTGCCGTGCGTGGTGTTGCTCAACGGTCTCGGGCTGGTGTTGATCGACCGGCTCGACCGGGCCGAGGCCGCGAGCGCCGCCGCCAAGGGGACGGCCGCGCCCTCTTCGGACGCCGCGCACCAATTGATCTGGACGGCAGCCGGTATCGCGTTGTTCGCGCTCGTGCTGGTGGTGGTGCGCAATCACACGCAGCCGGCGCGCTACGCCTACACGTGCGGGCTGGCGGGTGTGGTGGCATTGCTGATTCCGGCGGTGCTGCCCGCTCGCTTCAGCGAGGTCAACGGCGGTAAGAGCTGGATCCTGTTCTCCGGGTTCTCGATTCAGCCCGGCGAATTCGCCAAGGTGCTGCTGCTGATCTTCGTGGCGGCGTTCCTGGTGGCCAACCGCGATCTGTTCGGCGCGGCCGGGCGGCGGGTGCTGGGTTTCACGGTGCCGCGACTGCGTGATCTGGGGCCGCTGCTGGTGGTGACGTTCGTGTCGGTGCTGGTGCTGGTGTACGAGAAGAACCTGGGGTTCTCGCTGCTGGTGTTCGGCACGGTGCTGGCGATGGTGTACATCGCGACCGGGCGGGCGTCGTGGCTGCTGATCGGGGTGGCGATGTTCGCCGTCGGCGCGGTGGTCGCCTATCACCTGTTCGCGCACGTGCGGGTGCGGGTGCGGGTCTGGGAGGATCCGATGGCCACCTATTACACCAACGGCTATCAGATCGCGCAGGGGTTGTTCGGGCTGGGAACCGGCGGGCTGTGGGGGACCGGGCTCGGGGCGGGCCGGCCGCAGGAGGTGCCGTTCGCCAAAACCGACTTCATCATCTCCACCATCGGTGAGGAGTTGGGGTTGTTCGGGCTGACGGCGGTGATTCTGCTGTTCGGGGTGATCACCGTGCGCGGCTTCGCGGCGGCTCTGGCCACGCGGGACGCGTTCGGGAAACTGCTCGGCGGCGGGCTCGCGTTCTCGGTGGGCTGGCAGTTGTTCGTCGTCGTGGGCGGTGTGACGAAGCTGATTCCACTGACCGGACTGACCACGCCGTTCATGTCCTACGGCGGATCGTCGCTGCTGGCCAATTATGTGATCGTGGCACTGCTGATCCGCATCTCCCACGACGGGCGCACCCAGGCCGCACCGGCCGCGCCCCCACCGGCGCCGATCGCCGAGGCCATGACCGAACACATCCGCCGACCGCGCTCACGCTGACAACCGTTGCGCCGCAACGACTCGCGGCGCACGCTCACCGTGCTCGGCGGACGAGGTTGTCCGGAAGCCGGCCGGTGAGGAACCGCTCGATCTGGGTGGCGGCCACCGCGTAGGCGCGGATCGTGCTGTGGCTGCCGGTGCCCGCGACATGCGGCGGTTGTTGCCGCGCATGCTGGCCGGCCGCAAGAGCGGTCCGCTGTTCCTCACCGACCGAAAGGCCCGTCCCTCGGCGGCCACCAACGACATCGACACGGTGACCGGGCGGGCGAGGCTGTCCTACCGTCGGTGCGAAGCCTCGCGAAGTACGCCAGGGTGTCCGACGAGGGGCTGCGCCGGTATCAAGCCGACAGCGACCCGGCCGCGCGTCGGCGGCCGGGTCGCTGATCAACCTCCGACGAGGTCGGGGCCCGCTACTCCAGGGAATCTGCCGCAATGTCGGCCACCTCGCCATAACGGCGAGGTGCGTTCACATCGAAGGGTGCGACCCGAATACGCCAGATAGGGGCAATGGCCGTATAGGGTCGTGACCTGGGAACAAACCGGTGCAGCTCTGACCAGGGGCATTCGCGTTCCCGTTAAGCGGGAAATCTTCGCATCTAACGGGAACCCATCACCGGATCGTGGTGTTGGGCGTGGGAGTAGGCGCCGGTGTCGAGGTCGTGCAGCAGGGTAGGGCCGGTGGGTGTCCAGCCGAGGAGCTCCTGAGTGCGGGCGCTGGAAGCGGGGAGGTCCATACCGAAGAAGCCGCCGAGCCAGCCGAAGTGAGCGGGCACGTCCTGGGCTGCGACCGACGTGACGGGGACGTCGAGGGCCCGGCCGATCGCCTCGGCGATCTGTCGTGTGGGGACACCTTCCTCTCCGACGACGTGCAGGATCGCGCCCGCCGACGCCTTCTCCAGTCCGAGACGGACGAGTCGTGCGGCGTCGGAGCGGTACACCGCCGGCCAGCGGTTCGTCCCCTCGCCCACGTAACCAGCGACGCCTTTCTCGCGGGCGATCGCGACGAGTCTGCTCATGAGCCCGTTGTCACCGACGCCGTGCGTGGTCGGGGCGAACCGCACCGCGACCACGTGCACATCGCGGCTGAGATAGCCCAGCGCAAGGTTCTCGCCACCGCCGCGGGGTGTATCGACACCGTGGAACGGTGAGGCGTCGTCCTCTGTGAGAGTGCGGCCGCCGATGGGCATGATGCCGGAAGCGAACAGGAACGGTCGGCCCGAATCGGCGAGCGTCTCTCCGATCGCCTCGATCGCGGCTCGCTCGGCGCGGTTGGACACCGCGGGGTTGTCGAAGTCATGTTTGTTCGCCAGATGGATCACCGCCTCAGCATCTGCGGCACCTGCGCGGATACCGGTGAGGTCGTCGAGGTCACCGCGCCGGACCTGGGCGCCCTTGGCCGCGAGCGCGGCGGCGGTGGCGTCGGAGCGGGCGAGGCCGGTCACTTCGTGACCAGCGGCGAGTAGTTCGTCGACCGTGGGGGAGCCGATCCAGCCGGATGCTCCGGTAACGAAGACGCGCACGAGCAGTCTCTTTCTCGATGGGAGATGTGGCGGATGACGGTCATCGAAACGGTTCGGTGATGTCAGCTACTGCCATCAGCCTAACACGCTATGACAGTGACTGTCGTCGTATGCTGTCGAACATGGGCACGGGCGAAGACCGAGAAGTCGCGGCACAGCGTGATCAACGCTCCCAGAACCCATTCGGCCACCCCGCGTCGTGCGCGCCGCGCGCATACGACAGCAGCACCCCCTCGGGCAATGCGCCCGCCCAGCCGTCGGCGCTCAGATCGCCGGTGGCGCTGCCCTTTCCAGCTCGAACCCGGCATCACGCCAGGCGACGATGCCGCCCGCGAGGCTTGCCGCCTCGTAGCCCGCACGAGCGGCCGTGGCGGCGAAGCGGCGGGACAGATCACCCACCGGACAGACGAAAACCACCGGGCGCGAACGGGAGAACGGCACCCCGTGGGCGAACATGTCGTCCAGCTGGTCGTCGCGAATATTGATCGCGCCCGGGATGTGCCCGATCCGGTAGGCCATCGCGCCGCGGGTGTCGACGATCGTCGGGCGGCTGGTGGCGTCGAGTTCGCGCAACTGGTCCGCCGACAGTTCGCGGACGGTGTGCAGTTCCGCGTCGGTGGGCGCCGCCACAGCCGAACCCGTGCGGTCGAACAGGTCCGGGCGGCGTTTCTTGATGTAGGACAGATACGGTTCGATGCGGTCGCACACGATCAGCACCGCCACGATCGGCGTCGGCCGCGGCGGCAGCTCGCGCAACACCTCCAGCGCGGCGGCGTATCCGGCGCCGCTGGTGGGGCCGGCGAGAATGCCGTAGCCGGTGGCCAATTCGAGGGTGGCCTCGATCGCCCGGGTTGCGTCGATCGTCACGATCCGGTCGTAGAACTCCGGCTGGAACAGCCCCACATCCCACATCTCGGTTTCCGACCGGATGCCGGGAATGAAGTCACCGCGCTGCGACACGACCGCGATCGTGCGCAGGTCCGGATGGTGTTTGCGCAGATAGGTGGCGGTGCCGCGGGTGGAACCGGTGGTGCCGAGTCCGCCGATGAGATAGTCGGCGCCCAGTCCGGCGGCCGCCAGGTCCTCGTGGATCTCGCGCCCGGTGCCGTGATAGTGGGCGTCGATGTTCTTCTCGTTGGTGTACTGCGACGGATGATGGTAGGCGCCGGGACTTTTCGCCATCATCGTCTCGATCACCGAATACACGTCGTTGGGTGTGGTCGGATCCGGGCATTCCGACAGTCCCGGCAGCTCCTCGATCCGCGTGCCGAACAGCTGCAGCAGATCGCGCACCTCGTCGACCTTGATCCGGTTGGTCACCGCGTGCAGGCCCACACCGCGGCGGGCACCCAGCAGCCGCAACGCCTTGGCGGTGTTGCCGCTGGAGGCCTCGATGAGTGTCTGCCCGCGCCCGGTGATCTCGTCGAGCTCGTCGCGGATCATGCCCCAGGCGACGCGGTCCTTCACCGAACCGAACGGGTTGTAGAACTCGAGTTTGGCATACAGTTGCACCCCGGGCAGCCGGTGCACGGCCGGGTCCAGGCGCAGCAGGGGCGTGTCACCGATCAGATCGGTGATGTCGTCGTAGCGCATCACGGCCTCCCGGGGCGGTATTCGGCGTCGGGCACCACGTGGAAGCCGTCGTCGCGGTAGTCGACGGCCAATTTCGGCGGCAGGGGATGCATCGATGCGCGCGCTGCCGACAAATCCATGTGATAGGCGCCGGTATTCGGGAAGACCAGCAGATCACCGGGCTGCGGCAGCCGCGGCAACCACACCTTGTGATTGCTGATCAGATCGCGTTCCAGGCACAGGTGCCCGCCGATGTACACCCCGACCGGCCCGCCGGGATCCTTGACAGGGCGGTCGCCGGATTCGGGTCCGGGCAGCAGCAGCGGATCCACCATCACCTCCTGGTCGGCGGGCGTGATCGTGTCACGCCCGATATCGACGGTCACCACCGTGCTGCCGTCGGCCGTGCGCTTGACGAATTCCACTCCCGCCACCGTGATCCCGGCATGATCGGCCAGCGCCTTCCCCGGTTCGCACCACAGTTCCAGCAGGTTGTCGGCGAGTACCCGGGCCAGCGGTTGCCCGCCGTGGGCGGCCAGTGGCGCGCCGAGCAGGTCGTCGAGCATCCGTGGCCCCGGCATCGTGTTGGCGTATTTGTGGAAGATCGGGATGCCGTGCGCGCCGGTGTCGTCGATCGTGTATCCGAAGGTGTTGCCGGCCCAGCTCATCGGCTCCCCGCGCCCGACGAGCGAATCCCGCAGCGCCAGCGCGTAGCGGTCGAACCGGTCGGCGTCGGCGGTGAACACCTGCCGGAACCCGCCGCCGATATCGAGCACCGTGGGGGCCAGGCCGTGGGCATAGGCGCGTTCGATCCAGTCCAGGCACGCCTCCACCGCCCGCACCCGTTCACCGATATCTCCGGAATCGAGGTGAAAGGCGAAGCCGCGCAATATGATCCGGTCTCGGCTCGCGGCCAGTAACGCCAGTTGTTCGGCCACCTCGTCGGGGCCGATGCCGAATCGGCTCACCGCCGACTGTCCGCCGGGGACGGGGAAGCCGCTCAGCCGCAACAGCACCGGGATCGGCGCGGACGAGGTGGCCAGGCCGGCCAGCTCGCGCAATTCCCACGGATTGTCCACGTTCACCGTCGCACCGGAACCGGCGAGTGCGGTGAGCAATCGCCTGCCCTTCGGTCCGGTCACCTCGATATCGTCGGGCGCGAAACCCACCTCGCGGGCCGCGGCGAGTTCCTGCGCCGAGGCCACGTCGACGCCGATACCGGCTCGGTGCGCGGTCGCCAGTAACGCTCTCGAATGATTCACCTTGTGCGCGTAGCAGATCCGATGCCGTAGCCGATGCCGCACCGGTACGGCCCGCAGTCGTCGCAGATTGTCGAGATAGACCTGCGGGAACAGCAGATGCGCGGGTGTGCCGAACCGGGCGACGGCCGCGGTGAGGGCGTGCGGGCAGTCGAGGTAGGCGCGGACCAGGGGATGCAGCAGCGCCGGTAACGCGGGCGGTGCGCTCATCCCGCCGGGTCCGGGGCCGCGAGGGTCGGAACGTAACCGCTGTCGCGCAACGCTTCGAAGGCTCGGTGCCGGTTGCGGGCGCTGCGGAATTCGGCGCGCACCCGCTTGCTGATCAGATCGATCTCGTGCACCGCGATCTGCATCGATTCCAGCACGCCGCCGATGGTGCGCACACAATGTTTGCAGTTCATATCCGGCACATAGAACAGATGCTCTGCCGTTCCCGCGAGATCGCCTGTGACATCGGCTGTTTCGACGATGTCGAGTCCGGCCACGGTGTGGGTGAACAGGTCCACGAACCGATCGACCACCTCGGGCAGCAGACTGTAGTGTTCGCCGTCGATGCGATGCGGCATCGCCGCCAGGCACGACGGGCGCACGCCCGCCGGCAGCAGTGCGTATTGGCGTGAGATGAGGTCGAGTTCGTCGTGATACTTGCCGATGGCCGCCTCCACCGACAGGTTTTCCTCGGTCGTGGCGCGCCGCATCACGGTGTGCGCGTCGTGGATGGTGGCGTCCTTCATCGCGCGCAGGGTGGCGATGGTGTCGGCGGTGTAGCGGACGGTGCCGTCGGGCTGGGTGTCGAAGGCGGCCGCGATCATGCCGCGCCGATAGCTGGAGGCCTGCTGCTCCCAGTACCAGCGGGTGGCGACCGCGGCGAAAATGCCGGAATCGCGCAGCCCGCGGGCGAATTCGGTAGCGGTCCGGTACGGAGTCGCGGCGGCGAGCAGCGCGTGCTGTGCCAGTGCCCGGCCGGTGGCTTCGATACCGACGCGGAAGATGTCGATCGGATCCTGATCGGTGGTGGTCGCGCCCAGCACCGCGCGATCGTGCGGGGTGAGCGCGGCGATCCGTTCGGCCAGTGCGGTATCGGCCTCGAGGCTGTGCCACAGGGCCAGCACGGTTTCGCGGACCGCGACCGGCACGATCGGCCCGAGACCACCGGCGCGAACGTGGCCGGTATTGGGTATGCCGTCGCTGTCGGTCCACACCACCCGATGGGTGGCGCTGGTGACCTGATCGGCACGGCACGGGCGCATGAACGATTCCAGATACATCCGCTGCGACAGCGTCAGGTGGCTGCCCGGCTCGGGTCGCACCGGCGTGCGGGTCACCGCGATGGTGCGCGCCGCCGTGGGTGCGGCGGTGGTGAACAGGCCGGGACGGGCCAGTTCGGCGAGAATCCGGGACGCGCTGCGGCGGTCGTAATCCACTGCGTTGCTTTCGGGTGCGCTGCCGGCGTCGGACCCGGACTCCGGTTCGGGGGCGGCGGTGGAGACGGCTGCGGCGGTTTCGCGGCGTGTGGTCATCGGACCTCCGTGGCGATGGTGGTGAGGCAACCGAGGAAACGGTCGATCTCCTCGGCCGTGGTGTAGACGTGAGTACTCACACGCACCGAATCAGTCTCGGCCGCAACCATTTCGGCGTCGTCGCTCGCGGTGCCGGTGGGGACGCAGTGCGCGCCGGTGCGCACTAGGAAACCCAGTTCCGCGAGCACGAAGCCGAGATCGGTGGCGGTGATCCCGTCGAGGGTGAACGACACGATGCCGTACCCGGTGTCGCAGGGGGCGTGGCCGGGGCCGGGCAGCAGGCGCAGCCCGGGTAGTGCGCGCATGCCGTCGAGGAGGCGGCGGGTCAGCATCCGGTTGTGCCGTTCGACGGTGTCGATGCCGATCGAGTCGAGTACCCGCAGGGCGGCGCCGAGAGCGAGGATGCCCGGGATGTTGTGGGTTCCGCCTTCGAGTCGATGCGGCATCCGAGCCGGCAGCAGCGCCGAATCGCGCACGCTGACACCGGAGTTGCCGCCCGGCAGGAACGGGCTCAGCTGGTCGTGGATGCGGCGGTGGCAGAACAGCACCCCCGTGCCGGGCGCGGCGAACATCTTGTGCGCCGACAGCACCGCGAAATCCGCGCCCAGCTCACGCACATCGATCGGGATGTGCCCGGCGCTCTGGCTGCAGTCGAAACACACGGCCACCCGTGGGTCGATGCGGCCGCGCAGCTCCTCGAGAGTGGTGCGCGCGCCGTAGACGTGGTGCAGATGGCTGAGGGTCAGCAGCCGGGTGCGCGGCCCGAGTTTGGCGGCGATGTCGTCGATATCGGCCTCGCCCAGTGCGGTGGTCCGATAGGGGACCAGCCGCACCCGGCGGCCGAAGTGGGCGAGTGTGGCCCGCAGCTGCAGCCACGGATACACGTTGGAGGCGTGATCGCGTGGGCTGTAGAGGATTTCGTCGCCGTCGGCGAGGGTGGTCAGCCCCCAGGCGAGGGCGACCGCGTTGAGGCCGGCCGTGGCGCCCGCGGTGAACACCACCTCGTCCGGCTCGGCGTGCAGGAAGCGGGCGGTATCGGCGCGGACCTGTTCGATCGCGCGCGTCAGCGTCGTCGCCCACGGGTAGGTGCCACGGCCGGAATTGGCGGTGTGGCGGCGGTGATAGCCCTCGATCGCCTCGATCACCGGCAGCGGTTTCTGCGTGGTCGCGGCGCTGTCCAGATAGACCGGTCCGTCGCCGGTGAGCGCGGGGAAGAGATCGCGGACGGCCGCCGGGGCGGTGGCCTCGCCGACCGGGCGGCAAGGCGAACACGCAGGGGGTGAGGAGATCCGGGCGATGGAGTGCGCGGGAGTGGGTGCGGAGGCCGGGGCGCTCGCCGGGTGGGCGTGCGCGGGCCGAGGGATCGGCGACCGCAACGTGACGCTCCCTTCGGCTCGTACGCTGGCGACCACATCCACGATACCTATCGCCGCGGTCTCCTTCGAAGCCGGTCGCGGACAACGCTTTTCACCGGTCGATCGTCCAGAACCGCGAATCGTGGCCGGAGCAGGCCGGTTTCGCGATCAGTTGCCGGCCGGGTCGGGACCGCCGGGATTGCACATCGCCTGGACGGTGGCCTGGTAGCCGACGGCCGGGCGCCACGGTTCCAGATTCCAGCTCGGCTTGTTCGGTGCGACCATTCGCGCCCACACCCAATGGCATTGGAACTGGTCGTACATGCCGGGCGAATCGGCGTCGGGGGAGTCGGCGAGCACCTCCGACCAGGCGCGGTCCAGGGCGGTGGGGAATTGGTCGGCGCGACCGGCGGCGGTCGGATAGACGTGCAGGCGGCGGCCGTCGGGGTCGTCGGTCCATTCGGTGTGATCGATCAGCGGGCTGCCGGCGAACGGATCGGTGGTGGGTTCGGCGGGCGGCGCGCTCGTCGGTGCCTCGGAGGTGCGCACGGCAGTGGTCGTGGTTGCGGGCGCGGGGGATTCGGTGCTCGCCGAGTCGTCACCGCATCCGGCGACCGCGAACACGGCCGACACCACCAACGCTGCCGCCGCGGCCCCTCGCGGCCCGCGACCGGGTGCTCGTCGTGCCCCCGACCTCATCCGCGTCCCTTTCGACGTCGCGATCCACCGTCGCCGCTCACGCTACCCGCCACGCCCGGGTGCACCGGAACCGGCGGGGCCGCGCGCCCGTGTTGCCCGAATACCGCCGGGAGTCGACGTAGAGTGGGAGGGTGGCCGCTCAGTTGACCAAGGGACAGGTGGATCGTCTGACCCACGACGAGGTCGTCGTATCCGTCCGGCACAGCGAACCCGTCGATGTCTCGGCGCTGCTGCTGAATTCGGCCGGCAGGGTCCGTGACGAGACCGATCTGATCTTCTACAACCAGCCCGCAGCGCACGGGGTGCGCCTGGCCTCCGGCCGCCCGGAGTTGTCGATCGGATTGCGTTCGCTCCCACCGGAAATCGAGCATGTGCGCATCGTGGCCTCGCTCGAGGATCAGCAGGATCGCTTCGGCGATCACGCGCCGCCGCAGCTGATCGTGGCCGATTCGAGCGGAAATGCGGTGTACGAGTACACCGTCGACGGCCTGGGTGAGGAACCGGCGGTGATCGTCGCCGATCTGGACCGTGTCGGCAGCACCTGGCAGGTGCGCCCGCTCGGGCACGGATTCCCGGCCGGGTTCGCGGCGCTGGTGACCGCGCACGGTGTCGCGGTGGGCGGCGGGGCCGACGAGTTGCCTTATCGCGGACCGGCGGTGCTGGCGCCCGGTCAGGAGGTGGCGCTCAGCCAGATCCGCAAGGGTGAGCTGTCGATGGTGAAGATGGGTGTCGGATGGGATCCGATGAAGGTGCACGGCCCGCGCGGGCTGCGCGCCCTCGAGATCGACCTGGACGCCTCGGCGCTGCTGTTCGTCGGGCAGACACTCGTGGATGTGGCGTTCTACCAGCAGCTTTCCTCCCGTGACGGTGCGGTGCGCCACTCCGGGGACAACCTGACCGGCGACGGTAAGGGCGACGACGAGGTCATCACCGTGGACCTGGCCCGGCTGCCGGCGCAGGTGACGTCGGTGGTCTTCGTGGTCACCTCCTATGCGGGGCATACCTTCGAACGCATCCGAAACGGCTACTGGCGTATGATCGACGGTTCCTCGACCGCCGAGCTGGCGCGGGGCAATCTGCGCGGCGGTGGGCCGCACACCGGCATGGTGGTGGCGAAGGTGTATCGCGACGGCGGCGTGTGGCGGGTGGCCTCGATCGGCGCCCCCATCCAGGCCGGGCATCCGGTGGAGGCCGTCCCGCTGGTGACACCGACGCTGTGAGCCGTACCGCGAGCCAGTGATTTGCCAGGGCTGGTGTGCGCGGCCCCGCATCCCTACTATGACCTCTCGCGGGACCGGCCCAGGAAAGATGGGGCTTGTCCGGCACAATCGGTACCTGGATGGTGGCGGTACCCATCGGCTGTGCCCCGCGGGTGTGGCCGATGTGGGTGTTGAGGAGAGTGGACCGTAGGGGCGAGATGACAGCACCGGCAGTGAAATGTCTTGTCTGGGAACTGGACAACACCATGTGGGACGGTGTGGTCTGCGATTCGACCAGTGGTGCACTGCGCCCGGACGCGGTGCGGGCGCTGCATACGCTGACCGGCCGGGGCGTGATGCACGCCGTGGCCAGCCGCGGCGAATGGTCCTGGACGACCGACAAATTGGAGCGTCACGGCCTGCACGGGCTGTTCGCCGCCGTCGAGGTCGGGTGGGGTCGTAAATCGGCGGCGATCACGCGGATCGCGGCACAGTTGCGGATCGAACTCGACGCGATCGGCTACATCGACGCCGAGGCCATGGAACGCAGCGAGGTCGCCCACGCGCTACCGCAGGTGCGCTGCTATGCCGGACGTCACGTCGATGTGCTCACCGCGCTGCAGGAATTCCGGGCGCCGCTGACCTCGGCGCCGCCGCCGACCTCGCCGATGGGCTTCGCCCACATCTCCGCGAACTGAACCGGCCGCCGCGGCGAGAGATCGCCACGGCGGCCGGATCGCGGGTGCGGATGAATCAGGCGCTGTCGCGCTTGATTTCGACGATCGGCAGCACCAGCGCCGCCGGCGCCGAGGCCGGAACCACCGGCTGCCGCGGCGCGACCGGGGAAATGCGCTGGTAGGGGCTGTCCTGCGGCGGGCGGGTGTCCTGTTCGCCCTTGTTCGGCCACAGTGCGGCCGCCCGTTCGGCCTGCGCGGTGATCGTCAGCGACGGGTTCACACCGAGGTTCGCCGACACCGCCGCGCCGTCGACCACACTCAGCGTCGGATAGCCGTAGACGCGGTGGTAGGGGTCGATGACACCGTGATCGGCGTCGGCGCCGATCACCGCGCCGCCCAGGAAGTGGGCGGTCAGCGGGATGTTGAACACCTCGCCCCAGGTGCCGCCCGCGGTGCCGCCGATCTTCTCCGCCACGCGGCGGGTCACATCGTTGCCGGCCGGGATCCAGGTCGGATTCGGTTCGCCGTGGCCCTGTTTGGAGGTCAGCTTGCGGCCGAACACACCGCGCTTGGTGTAGGTGGTGATGGAGTTGTCCAGATGCTGCATCACCAGCGAGATGACCGTGCGCTCGCTCCAGTTGCGCACGCTGAGCATCCGCAGCAGGGTCAGCGGATGGCGCAGCACTTCCAGCAGGAACCGCAGCCAGCGCGGGATCCGGCCGCCGCCGTCGACCATCAGCGTCTGCAGCAGCCCCATCGAATTGGATCCCTTGCCGTAGCGGACCGGTTCGATGTGGGTGTCGGGGGTGGGGTGGATGGAGGAGGTGATGGCCACACCGCGGGTGAAGTCGCGCTCGGGGTCCACCGTCGGGGTCGCCGCGCCCAGAATGGATTCGGAGTTGGTGCGGGTCAGCTCGCCCAGCCGCGGCGACAGCTGCGGCAGAATTCCCTTGTCGCGCATGTCGAACAGCAGCTTCTGGGTGCCGCGGGTGCCGGCGGCCAGGACGACGTGTCCGGCCGTGTAGGAGGCCGGTGATCTGCGGATCTTCGCGCCGGTGCGGCGGGTGTCCACCTGCCAGCTGCCGTCGGGCAGCGGCCGCACCGCGGTGACCGTGGTCAGCGGCAGCACCTGCGCACCGGCCTGCTCGGCCAGATACAGGTAGTTCTTCACCAGCGTGTTCTTGGCCCCGTGGCGGCAGCCGGTCATACATTCGCCGCATTCCAGGCAGCCGGTGCGCTGCGGGCCGACACCGCCGAAATACGGGTCGGCCACGGTTCTTCCGGGCTCGCCGAAGAACACGCCCACCGGGGTCTGCACGAAGGTGTCACCGACGCCCATGTCGTCGGCGACCTGCTTGAACACCTCGTCGGCGGGGGTGATGTGCGGATTGCGCACCACGCCCAGCATCTTGGTGGCCTGCTCGTAGTAGGGCGTCAGTTCGGCGCGCCAATCGGTGATGTCGCGCCACTGGTTGTCCTGGAAGAACGGTTCCGGCGGCACATAGAGGGTGTTGGCGTAGTTGAGCGAGCCGCCACCGACGCCCGCGCCGCCGAGGATCAGCACATCGCGCAGCAGGTGGATGCGCTGGATGCCGTAGCAGCCCAGGGCGGGAGCCCACAGGAATTTGCGGAGGTCCCAGCTGGTTTCGGGCAGTTCGTCGTCGGCGAAGCGGCGACCGGCCTCGAGAATGCCGACCCGGTAACCCTTCTCGACCAGACGCAGCGCGGTGACGCTGCCGCCGAATCCGGAGCCGACGATCAGGACGTCGAAATCGGTGTCGCGCGCGGTCATGGCCGCTCCTGCCGGGTGCGGGCAACCCGCAACCGGTCGGCCCCGTGAACGGGCTGCGCATGGTGTCTCATCGGGCCTCCGTGAGTGTGTGTCGCCGGTGACGAATATCAACGCTACTACCGAGTAGTTTAGGTGTGTCCCTCGGTATCCCTAAACAATGTCGCGCCTGCTCATGGCGCAGATCGAGGGAAAATCGGCGCGTGACCGCAGGGCCGGCGCGGCAGGTCCGGCCGAGTTGCGGTGCGGGTCGGCGGCGACGGCGGGGCGAGCGGCGATCTCGAATCGATCAGGTGTCGATCTCCTCGCTTTTGTTCGCCGGTCGGTGGCCGGGCACGCTCATTACCGGCGGGTAACAGTAATCTGCGTCACGATTTGTGACAAGTACGACTCGCACCGCCAGATCGCCGATCACTCTGGTAAGCACCGCTCTCTGTATGGCAGGGTGGGGGTATGAGCACTCCCCGATCCCGCGCCCGCGCCCGCACGATGGACGAGATCGTGCGCATCGGCCGTGACCATCTGGCGGTACACGGCGCCGCGGCGCTGTCGCTGCGCGCTGTCGCCCGCGACCTCGGCGTGGTCTCCTCGGCGGTGTACCGCTACGTGCGCAGCCGCGACGAACTGCTGACCATGCTCGTCGTCGACGGCTACACCGAACTGGCCGACGCCGTCGACGCCGCCCTGGCCGGCGCACCCGCCGACGGCGCCGCCCGGCTGCGGGTGCTGGCCCACGCCGTGCGCGACTGGGCGCTGGCCGAACCGGCCCGCTACGGCCTGCTGTTCGGGACCCCCGTCCCCGGCTACGACGCACCCGCCCAGGAGACGACCGCCCCCGGCACCCGGGTGATCGGATCACTGCTCGCCATCGTCGAAAACGCCTGTCGCGCAGGAGAGCTCACGACGCCGGACCCCCTCTCGGCGACCCCGGCCGAACTGGCCGCCGACATCGAGCGCATCCGGGCCGAATTCGGGCTGGAGCTGCCGGACTGGGCGATGGTGCGCACGCTGACGGTGTGGACCGGCCTGTTCGGCGCGGTGAGCTTCGACGTGTTCGACATGTACGGCGCGCAGACCTTCACCGACCGCACCCAGGTTTTCGACGTCCACCTGGACAATCTGTGCGCGATCCTCGGATTCCGCGCTGCCCCAGCGGACTAGCCTGCGCGGCGGGTATGCATTCGTGACTGCCATCGTGCAGGATGTCACAACCCGATAAAGCTCATTCTCAGCTTTCCCATATCCGGGAATGAAAGACTGAACGGCGAAATGAACGACGAAACCGAACCGATCCCGGTGGTGGATCCCCGCGGCGGCAGCGGCCGATCGCGGCACGCGCGACCCGACGACGAGTCGCCGCAAGATCGGTCCGGTCGACATAGCCCCCGCACGGTCCGGGCGGCCACCCCGCCCTGGAGTCGCGGCATGGCCGCACCCGCCGACCAGCGCGACAGCGAACGCACCCGCCGAGCAGCCCCGCCGCCACATCGTCCGGGACGACGGGAACAACCCGACGCCGCCGCCGAACCGAGCCCCCGGCGTCGTCCCGCACCCGCGCAGGCCCTCGCACCCGAACGCGGCGACACCGAACCGCGGCGCCGAGCCACCCGCGCCGCACCGACCGCTGCC
>NZ_BDBN01000042.1 GCF_001613005.1 Nocardia nova NBRC 15556
GGCCGCGCGCGGCACGACTGGTTCTGCGGCCGGCCGTGCCGATCCTGCCGCGCCCGACGCGGGTGGCTTGCGCATCGGCAGGCTCTGCAAGGTCGTCGGTTTCGGCTCCGCCGCAGGGGTTTCGGCGGTCAGCGTGAAGTGGAACTCGCCCGGTTCGACCAGCGTCGGATCGGCGGGGCGGATGACCGGCAGATCGCCGGACGTATCGCGCTCGTCCTTGCTCGGCGGCGGGATGATGCGCAGCGTGCCCGTGGTCTCGTACGCGCGCGACGTGGCCGCGGGGGCGTCGGTGCCGGCGGCCCGGTCCGCACCGGCCGCGTCGTTCGGAGCCGGGGCGCCTGCCGATGCGGCTGCTGAAACAGGCTGCGCGGCACCGGCATTGGCCGTGTCAGCAGCTGCGCTCGCGGCGGTGTCACCGGCGGCGACGGGGCCGCGTGGCTGGAAGTTTGCCGCAATCGTCGGTCCGTCCGGTCCGAACGGCTGGAACGTCGTCGGTTCCGGCGTGCGGCGGTAGTCGTTGTCCCGCGCCGCCGCCACGTCCACCGGGCTGGGGCCGGAGGGCGTGTCCCCGCCGCGCGGGGTGTTCGCGAGCAATTCCGCGCCGAAGACCTTCGGCGTCCCGGAATCGAACGGCGTCCCCGCGGTACTCGACTCGGCGGGCATCCGTCCGCCCAGTCCCAGCGCGGCGCGCGCGGCGGCTGCGAACTGTCCGGCGGTCTGATACCGGTCCGCCGGCGCCTTCGCCATTGCGCGCGCGATCACCCCGTCGATGGCCTCGGGCACGCCGGCCCGCGCGGCGCTGGCACGCGGGGGCGGTTCCGACAGATGCGACCGGATCAGCACACTGACGCTCTCGGCCGGGAAGGGCGTCGCGCCGGTCAGGCATTCGTGCAGGACGCAGGCCAGCGAATAGATGTCGGCACGGGCGGTCACGGGCCCCGAGTCGAATCGCTCCGGCGCCATATAGGTGTAGGAACCGGCGGCGTGGCTGCCCGTGGTGTGCGGGTTGTCGCCCTCGTCGCGGGCGATGCCGAAATCGGTGAGATACGCGAAATCGGCCGGGGTGACGAGGATGTTGCCGGGCTTGACGTCCCGATGGACCAGCCCCGCGGCGTGTGCCGCATCCAGTGCGGCGGCCACTTGCTCGACGATCGCCACCGCGCGGTCGGCATCGAGCTTTCCCTGCCGGCGCAGCAGCGTGCGCAGGTTCTCGCCGCGCACCAGGCGCATATCCAGGAACAGGGAGCCGCCGGTCTCACCCCAGTCGTGAATCGGGATGATGTGCGGTTCGGCCAGCCGGGCCGCCGCCTGCGATTCGCGGCGGAAGCGTTCCTGATACGTCGCGTCTTGCGCGAGCTGTTCGGGCAGGATCTTGAGCGCGACGACGCGATCCCTACCGGTATCGAACGCCTCGTACACCTCGCCCATACCACCGCGACCGAGCAGCGAGCGCACCTCGTACGGGCCGAATCTGGTGCCGACCCGTGACCTCGGCACTTCCACCGGTGAACCTCCAACTCCTGGGCAAGGTGGCCAACCTGCCCGGCGCCGCACCGGGTTGCCTGCCCCTCAGAACGCCGATTCTCCGGGTGCGACCACGCCGTGGTCAAACGCGAAGACGATCGCGGCCGCCCTGTCTCGTAACCCTAGCTTGCCGAAAATGTGTCCGACGTGGCTCTTTACCGTTACTTCGGAGATGCCGAGTTCGCCGGCGATCTCGGAGTTGACCCGCCCGCGGCCGATCAGTTTGAGCACCTCGAGTTCGCGAGCGGTGAGCTCCGCCATGCGGGAGCGAGTGTCGGTGGGGACCGGCCGCGCCGTCCGGTAGGCCGACAGCACCCGGCCGGTGACGGACGGATCGAGCCAGGAGCCGCCCTCGGCCACGGTGCGCACCGCCCGGATCAGATCCTCGGCGGGGGAGTCCTTGAGGATGAAGCCCGCCGCGCCTGCCCGCAGCGCACCGGAGAGCAGATGGTCGTCGTCGAAGGTCGTGAGCACCAGCACCGGCGGCGCGTCCGCGCGGGTCCGCAGCCGCCGGGTCGCGTCGATGCCGCCGATCCGCTTCATCCGCAGATCCATCAGCACCACGTCCGGCCGGTATTCGGCCAAGGCGGCCGGCACCTCGTCACCGTCGCCGCATTCGGTGACCACGAAGCCGTCGCGGCGGCGCAGGATCCGTCGCAGTCCACCGCGCACGAGTTCCTGGTCGTCGACGACGAGCACGGTGGTGGTCGCGGTATCGGTGTCGGTGAGCGGACTCTGACCCGGATTCACGTGCCCTCCTGCGTTCTACGGGACACCCGCACCCGGTCGGCGCGGGTATGTCTCACCGATCCCGGTGCCCTGCGGGACACCCGCACCCGGTCGGACGGGTTGGCGGACGCGCCGGCATGTCTCACCGCTCCTCCTGGCGTTTGCGGGTGAGCGAGGTGATCGCGTCACGCACCTTCGTCAGGGGATCGTCGAGTCCGCTCACCGGGCACACCTCGTCGGGAGCGAGCGGGATGCGGGCGCGCACCTGCCAGTACTCGCCCGATCGGCCGGCCGACAGATTGCCGTTCAGGGTCGCCGTGCGCTGACGCATGCCGTTGATCCCCATTCCGCGGCCGGTGCGCGGCGCCGGGCCCTGCGGCAGCGTATTGCGCACGCGCACGGTCACTTCGGCGGGGGTCACGGCGATATCGAGGGACGCTTGCGCACCCGGCGCGTGCTTGGCGATATTCGACAGCGATTCCTGACTGATCCGGTACAGCGCCAGACCCGTCGACGCGGACACCGCCGCGGTGTCGCCGGTGAGGTGGTAGGTCACCGACAGCCCGGCGCCGACGAAATCGGCGACCAGGTCGGCGATGTCCTCGAGACCCGGTTCGGGCGTCATCGCGGACGGGCGCTGATCGAGCAGGCCGACGGTGTGCCGGATATCGGCCATCGCCTGGCGGCCGAGGCGTTCGGCATCGCCGAGTGCGTCGATGGCCTCGTCGACATCGCGATCGGTCTCCAGTGCGTGCCGGGCCGCGGTCAGGTGCAGCAGCGTGACGCTCAGGGAGTGGGCGATCACGTCGTGGACCTCGCGGGCGATCCGGCGGCGTTCGTCGTCGGCCGCCTGCGCGGAGCGAATCGCCTGATTCTCGCGCTCCTGATCGAGTGACTGCCGCTGGAATTGCAACATCAGGCCGACCATCCAGCCCAGCACGATCGCGACCACGTACACCTGCACCAGTTCGGCGGAGCCCAGGGCGTAGAAGACGACGATCTCCGCGACGGCGGCGATCATCCAGAACAGGCTGACCCGTTTCGGCGCGATCGCCCCGATCATCCCGACCATCACGGTCAACACCAGCGGAGAACAATCGGGTGAGACCGGCTGCAGCAGGAACAGCGCCTGGGCGGTGAGCGCGGACAGGCCGAACACGGCCGGTTTCGGCGGCAGGTCGAACAAGAACAGCAGCGGATAGCAGGCGAACAACAGCGCCACCGCGAGGAAGGGCACCCCGGTCGAGAAGTACTGGCTGCGCAGCGCCGCGGCCGCGACCGCCGCCACCACGACCGCGATATCCGCGGTGACGACCACCGAGACGGGATAGCCGTAGGACATCTCCTCGACCCGCCGCCGCAGCGTACCGGCCGGATCGTGCACGAGGTCCAGGAGACGACGCGCGACCCGCCCCAGTGCCAGGCGGGTCCGGCCCGGGCGCCGCGGCGCGCGCGGCAATACCTCCGCACGGTCGTCTGCGCTGGTCAGGTCCATAACAGTCAGGCTAGTCGCCGACGGGTGGTCGCTGCATCGTTCCCGGAAAGGGCCCGCGCTCCTACCGTGGTAGGACCCGAAGTCTCGTCTGCGGCACGACGTATCCGCCGGGCGGCGTCCGTAGCGTGAGTCGCACAGTGTCCGGCGAAAGGCCCGGACACCCGGCCCGAGGAGATGGGTGCGATGACTTGGCAAGACCAGCACGCTCGTACCGACATCCTGCACGAGGTGCTCGCCCGCGCGGCCGTCGATCCGGCCACCCCGGGACTGTTCTACGACCTGCCCGACTGCGATCGGCTCTTCGGCGGACCCGCCGGAGTGCTTGCCGCCCTGCGGTATCGGTGGGACAACCATCTGCACGCCAAACTCGACCAGGCCCAGCTGCAGGGCCAGTCGCCGGGCGAGGCCTACCTGGAACTGGCCGCGGAACAACCCGTACTGCGTGCCGTACTCGACGCGCACGAGGTCCGGCATTGGCATCGCGAGCCGGCCCTGGCACGCTGAGCGACGATCCGACCCGGTTGCGGCGCAGTCGAACCCGCGCCGTCACCGCAACCGACAGCAGAAAGAGGGTGGGACGACCGCCATGTTGGAATTGACCGACGTCGTCAAGGAATACCGGGTGGGTGAACAGCGGGTTCGCGCTCTCGACACCATCAGTCTGCGCATCGAGGCGGGGGAATTCACCTCGATCATCGGCCCGTCCGGATCCGGTAAGAGCACCCTGCTGCATCTGCTCGGCGCATTGGATTCACCGGATTCGGGTTCCATCACCTTCCAGGGCGACGAGATCGGCTCCCTCGACGACAACCGGCAATCCGAGTTCCGCCGCCACCGCGTGGGTTTCGTCTTCCAGTTCTTCAACCTGCTGCCGACGCTCTCGGCGTGGGAGAACGTCGCGGTGCCGAAACTGCTGGACGGCACCGGATTGCGCAAGGCCAAGCCGCGGGCGCTGGAACTGCTCGACCGCGTGGGCCTGTCCGATCGCGCCGAGCATCGCCCCGCGGAACTGTCCGGCGGTCAGATGCAGCGGGTGGCCGTCGCTCGCGCGCTGATCATGGATCCGCCGCTGATCCTGGCCGACGAGCCCACCGGCAATCTGGATTCCAAGACCGGCGCCGCCATTCTGGAACTGCTCGGCGACATCTGCGGCGCGGGCAATTCGGTGGTGATGGTCACCCACGACATGGGCGCCGTCGAATACTGCGATCGCGTGATCACGCTGCGGGACGGGCGAATCGGTTCCAACGAGCTGGTGTCCGCGCGCCGCGGCGAGGTTCGCGACGGCGACGAGGTGGTGCGCGCGTGATCACAGCCGGCTGGGATCGGTTGCGGCTGTTCAACATCGGAGAGCTGTTCACCCACAAGGGCCGCACCGCCATGTCGATGGCGGTCATGGGGGTATCGGCGGGGCTGCTGGTGGCGGTGCTCAGCATCTCCGGTTCGGTGACCGGTTCGGTGGATCGGCTGACCTCGGCGCTGGGCGGGAAGGCGCAACTCGAGATCTCCGGCGTCACCGAGAGCGGATTCGGGCAGGACCTGGTGCCGCAGGTGCGCGCGGTCCCCGGAGTCGAGGCGGCGGTGCCGATGATCCGCGCCGGGGTCGGCAACCCTGCCGACCGCACGCTGCTCATCGGCGCCGACGCGTCGGTGTCGGCGCTCGGCAGTGATCTGAACGGGGCGCTGAGCGGGCAGGCGGCGAAACTGCTGTCGGTGCCGGGCGGAGTCCTCGTCGGCGCGGGGCTGGGCCGGCACGAGGGCGAGACCTTCACGCTGGGCAACCAGCAGGTGACCGTGGCCGGAGTGCTCGACGACGCCACCTCGCACAGACTCAACAGCGGGCACATCGTCATCGCCACCCTGCCTGTCGCCCAGCAACTCGCCGGCCGGGCGGGCATGGTCGACTCCGTCCAGATCGTGCCGAAGCCGGGAACCGATGTGGGGCAACTGCGTTCGGCGCTGACCGCACTGGTGAACGGCCGTGCCGTCGTGGCCGATCCGAGCTTGCGCACCGCGCAGGCGAGCGGCGCGATCCAGCTCGTGCGCTTCTCCACCACGATGGCCTCGGCCGCGGCGCTGATCGTTTCGGGCTTCCTGATCTACAACGCGATGAGTATGGCGGTGGCCCAACGCCGCCCGACGCTGTCGCTGCTGCGCGCGATCGGCGGACGGCGGCGTCCGATGGTGCGTGATCTGGTCGTGGAGGCGGCCGTCATCGGATTGATCGGCGGCGCGATCGGTTCGGTGGTCGGGATCTTCGCCGGGCGCATGTCGATCGACACGATTCCCTCGGCCATGGTGGCGGCGGTGGATACCCGCACCGAATACATGGTGCCCGGCTACGCGATTCCGTTCGCGATCGCGGCCTGCGTGCTGGCCAGCGTCGCCGCCGCGTCGATCGCCGCCCGCCAGGTCTACAAGGTTCAGCCCATCGAGGCGCTGGCGCCGGTGGGGGTGTCGAAGGCCGATTCGGTCGGGCCGTGGTTGCGCTGGGGTGCGCTGGTGGGTGGCCTGGCCATGGTCGGCGGCGCCGTCGTCATCGCGCGCGCCGATCTGGGCCGGGCCTCGCTCGCCGCGATCTCGCTGTCCATCGCGGGCGCGGTCGGCCTGTGTTTCGCCGCGATGGGGCCGATCGTGCGCCTGGCGGCCGGGGTCGCCCGGATCTTCGGCGCGCCCGGAGCCCTGGGAGCCACCACCATCGAACGAGCTCCGCGACGCGTGTGGGCCACGGCGATGACGGTGATGATCGGCGTCACCGCGACCGTCGCGATGGGCGGGGCGTCGAGCAATCTGGTCGATTCGGCCACGGACTCGTTCTCCGATCTGGGTCGCCGCGACGCCTACATCAGCCCCACCTCGCTGGCCGAATTCCCCACGGGGCCGATCCTTCCGCCGGATCTGAAGGAAACCGTGCGCCGGGTTCCCGGCGTCGCCGACGTGGGCTCGGCGCAGATGGCCTTCGCCACCGTCGGCAGCGATCGGGTGATGCTGCAGGCCTATCAGCCCAATATCCGGTCGTCGGTCCTCGCCGATCTGGGACCCGATGTGTCGCAACGGATGTCGACCGGCGAGGGCGTCGTGCTCTCGCGCGACGTGGCGCGCTCGCTGGATGTCGGCGAGGGCGCGCAGCTCGAGCTGCCCACGCCGACGGGCGTCCATTCCGTGCGGGTCCTGCGGGTGATCCCGTACTTCTCGGCGCTGTCGGGCATCGTGCTCATGGATCTGGACGTCCTGCGGCAGTGGTACGACCGCCCGGGAGAGACGATCCTCGGCGTCAACTTCGCGCCCGGCGTCGACAAAGCCCATGTGATCGACGCGATCCGCGCGGTGGTGCCGCCCGCCCTGCACGTGGACACCGGCGCTCAGGCGCTCGCGGCGGTATCTCGAGGGGTGCAGCAGGGTACGTCGCTGTCCGGTTCGATTCTGTGGATCGTGGTGCTGGTTTCGACCGCGGCGCTGCTGAATACGCTGATGCTGTCGGTCCTGGAACGCCGCCGCGAACTCGGCGTGCTGCGCGCCATGGGCACCAGCCGCCGATTCCTGTTGCGCACGGTGCTGACCGAGGCCGCCGGTATCGGATTGGCCGGTGCCGCACTGGGTTTGGTGACCGGCGCGGCCGTGCAGTATCTGGCCACCGTGGCGATGGGTCACGCGATGACCATCGACGTGGTGTACCGCCCGAGCCCGATGCTGCTGGTCTACGCCGTCGCCGCGCTGGTCCTGGCCCTGCTCGGCTCGATTCCGCCGTCGCTGCGCGCGGCCCGCATGCCGATCGTCGAGGCCATCGCCGTCGACTGATCGTGTCAGGAGGGGAAGTCCCACGCGGCCGGGCGCGTGGGACTGCTCCGATTCCGGGTCGGCGCAGCGTCGTCGGCACCCTTACATAAACTGATGGACATGACTGCACCCACGGTGGACTTGATGGACTATGCCGACGTCATCGACCGGTACGAGCCGGTGCTGGGCATGGAGGTGCACGTCGAACTGGGCACCGAAACCAAGATGTTCTGCGGGTGCCCGACGGCCTTCGGTGCCGAGCCGAACACCCAGGTCTGCCCGGTATGTCTGGGCCTGCCGGGTTCGCTGCCGGTGGTCAACCAGCAGGCCGTCGAGTCGGCGATCCGCATCGGCCTGGCGCTGAACTGCTCGATCACCCCGTGGGGCCGGTTCGCGCGCAAGAACTACTTCTACCCGGATCAGCCGAAGAACTACCAGATCAGTCAGTACGACGAGCCGATCGCCACCGACGGCTACCTGGATGTGGTGCTCGACGACGGCTCGGTCTTCCGGGTCGACATCGAACGTGCCCACATGGAGGAGGACACCGGTAAGTCCCTGCACGTGGGCGGCGCCACCGGCCGTATCCACGGCGCGAGCCATTCGCTGCTGGACTACAACCGGGCCGGCGTGCCGCTGATCGAGATCGTCACCAAGCCGATCACCGGCGCCGGTGAACGCGCCCCCGAGGTGGCCCGCGCCTACGTCACCGCACTGCGCGATCTGCTGAAGGCGCTCGACGTCTCCGACGTCAAGATGGAGCAGGGTTCGCTGCGCTGCGACGCCAACGTGTCGCTGATGGCCAAGGGCGCCGAGGTATTCGGCACGCGCACCGAGACCAAGAACGTGAACTCGCTGCGTAGCGTCGAGGTCGCGGTGCGCTACGAGATGCGCCGCCAGGGCGCGGTGCTCAGCTCCGGCGGCACCGTGATCCAGGAGACCCGCCACTTCCACGAGGGCGACGGCTCCACCTCCCCGGGCCGCGTCAAGGAAACCGCCGAGGATTACCGCTACTTCCCCGAGCCGGACCTCGAGCCGATCGCCCCGGACGCCGACTGGGTCGAGAAGTTGCGCGGCACCATCCCCGAATACCCGTGGCTGCGCCGCGCCCGCATCCAGGCCGAATGGGGTCTGTCCGACGAGGTGTTCCGCGATCTGATCAACGCCGGTGCGCTGGATCTGATCATCGCCACCGTCGACGCCGGCACCACGGTCGACGCCGCCCGCGCCTGGTGGGTCAACTACCTCACCGAGCAGGCCAAGGAGCGCGAGGTGGCGCTCGAGGATCTGCCGATCACGCCGAAGCAGGTCGCCGAGGTGGTCGCGCTGGTCGACGCCAAGACCATCAACTCCAAGGTGGCCCGCCAGGTCGTCGACTTCGTGCTGGCCGGTGAGGGCGATCCGGGACAGATCGTCGAGGCCAAGGGGCTGGGCATGGTGTCCGACGACTCCGCCCTCCAGACCGAGGTCGACAAGGCCCTGGCCGCCAACCCGGACATCGCCGACAAGATCCGCTCCGGCAAGGTCCAGGCCGCCGGCAAGATCGTCGGCGACGTCATGAAGGCCACCCGGGGCCAGGCCGACGCCGCCCGCGTCCGCGAACTGGTGCTCGCCGCCTGCGGCGCTGCCTGAGTGTGACGGTGTCGAATGCCCGGTCCGGTGGGGCCGGGCATTCGTCTGTGTGCGCCTAGTCCGGTCCGCCGCCCGCGCCGCCCTTGGGCGGTGGGATGCGCACGATGCGGTCGTCCAGCGGTCCCGCGGCGGCGGGTTTGTTGACCGTACCCACCCAGACGTTGCCGTCGCCGCCCAGCGCGGCGCCCCCGAGCGAGCCGTATTTGTCCTGCGCCACCATCGTCGGGGCGGTGGTCACCGCGTGCGTGGTCGGATCGGCGTCGGCGAAGGCCAGCGCCTTGGCGCCCGACATCGAGATCGCCACGCCGTCCACGGCGGCCGCGCAGCCGCCCGCACCCGGCTTGTCCGGCCAGGTCCACGCCGTGGCGACGGCGCCGTCGGGTCCCAGGCGCTGCAGCCGGTCCTCGGTGGCGGTGCGGTCGGTGAACCAGATGGTGTCCTTGTGGTCGGGGCACACCCCGCCCGCGGTGCCGATGCCGGACGCGACCACCTTCGGATTCGCGTTACCCGGCGCCGGATCGTCGATCTCGAGCAATTTGCCCGCCAGCGATCCGGGGTCGTTCGCCGCACCCGGATTGCCGGCGTCGCCGGTCAGCACCGCCAGTTTGGTCGGTGAGACGAAAGCGAGCGAGCCGTGGTTTCCGTTGGCGCCCTTGGGAATTCCGGTGAGAATCGGCTTCGGATCGCCGCCCGCGCCGATACGGACGACGCGATTGTCCGAGGCGGTGGTGATGTAGGCGTAGACCAGGCCGTCCTCGCCGTAGCTAGGTGAGAGCGCGACATCGCTGAGCCCGCCGTCGCCGGCCGCGTCGACATCGACGCGGGTGACCTCGAGCGGCTGCGGTGGCGCCTGGCTCGGATCGACGGCGGTGACCTTCAGGATGCGGCCGGTGGTGCGTTCGGTGACCAGCGCCTGCTGCCCGTCCGGCAGGACCGTCAGCCCGCCGGTGGTGTCCAGGCACGACACCACGACCGCGGGATCGGGATCGATACACGGCCCGGTGGGACGCTGCCCGGTCGGCGGCGGAGTCTTCGGTTCGCTGGTCGGGCCCTGCCCCTCGGGTTCGATGGTGGGCGCGGGAGTGAACGGTTTGGACGCGGAATCGTCGAAGCGAGCACAGCCGACCACCAGGCCGGCGGTGACGGCGAGGATCGACGCGACACGACCGACGACAACCACACTCATTGCCCAAACGTTACGGAAATACCGCCGCGCGCGCTCGCAGGGGTCCGGACCACACCGCGCGGGCTGTCCCGGCGGCTACGGTTCGTGCTGGCGAGGCGCGCCGCGGAACCGGCCGGGCGGGGCTGACACGCCGGGAACAGACCACGCGCCCACGCGTTTGGCGTCATACTCTGTGCCCGTGACGGACAAGCCGAATCAAACACCGGAATCGAATCAGCCGTCGGGGCGGCCGTCGGGCTCCGGACCGACGGCGGGCAGCCCCTACGACAATCCGACCGGCGAATTCCCCTCGGTGAAACCCGCGGTGGGCAAGGAGGTTCCGCGGACCGAGGACGATCTCGGCCTGGACCCGGACGTACCGTCCGCGGGTGCCGAGCACACGGGCGCCACGAAGAGGACGCAGCCCACGGGCGCCGCAGCCGCCGGAGCTACCGCCGCGAGCGCAGCGCATCCCGGCACCGAGCACCCCGGCACCGAGCACCCCGGCACCGAACATGCCGGCACCGAGCACCCCGACACCGTGCCGCCTGGCGCCGAGCCGGCCGCCTCGGAAGCGCCCACCTACGCCTTCGCCACGATCCCGCCCGCGCGGGCCAACGGCGAAACCGAGCGGCTGCGCCGCCCGCGCGAATACCGCCGCGGCACACTGGATCTGGGTCTGCTGGGCCTGCGCCTGACCGTCGGCCTCACCTTCCTCTACCACGGCCTGCAGAAGCTGGCGGGCTGGTTCCACGGCCCCGGTCTCGACGGCACCCGGCACATGCTCGAGCAGGGCGGCTGGAAGCACATCGAGCTGTCCACCGCGATGCTCACCGTGTCCGAGGTCGGCGGCGGCGCGCTGATCATCCTCGGTCTGGCCACTCCGCTCGCGGCCGGTGCCGTCCTGGCGTCGATCTCGACCGCGTGGCTGTGGAAGCAGGGCATGGCTCCCGACTTCCAGTACCGCCCGGTCGAATTGGAGTCGATCCTCGCCGGCGCGGCGGCGTCGCTGATCCTCACCGGCCCCGGCCGCCTGTCGTTCGACCGCAACCGCGGCTGGGCCGTCCGCCCGTCGTGGGGTTCGTTCGTCTGCCTGGTCCTGGCGCTCGGCGCAGCGGCCGCTGGGTGGATTTTCCTGCACGGCGGCAACCCGTTCGTGGGAATCTTCTGAACCGTGCCTGATTCCGCAATACCGAGTTACCGAGCGATCGAACGCCTGATCGCCGACTACGCCCTCCTGGTCGACCAGGGCGATTTCGCAGGTGTCGGCGCCCTGTTCGCCACGGGCTCCTTCGGGTCCAGCGCCGGAATGATCGAGGGCAGTGCCGCCGTGGAAAAGATGTTGTCCGGCACCGTGATCCGCTACGACGACGGCACTCCTCGCACGAAACACCTGGTCACCAACCTGGTGATCGAGGTCGACGAGGCCGAGGACACCGCGACCGGCAGGTCCTACTTCACCGTCCTGCAGGCCGCCCCCGACCTACCGCTGCAACCCATCGTCAGCGGCCGCTACGACGACCGCTTCCACCGCCCCGCCGGACAGTGGGCATTCGCGCAACGCGCGGTCACCATGGACCTCATCGGCGACGTGAGCCACCACCTGCGCAGATAACTCCGCGCGCCATTGATGTTCGAACGGAAACGGCCGCTCCGTTGGGGAGCGGCCGTTTCGCGCACTCGACAGCTACCCACACCCCCACATCAGACAGAAAGGCCGCCCCCGCGACAGAGGAGCGGCCTTTCGTATAGGTGTCCTGATCTTTCATCTGAGGCGACAACTGACCTCGTACGCACATGGGTAACTCACCGGGTACGTCCAGAACTCAGCCGGTCACCTGACGTAAGACCGACGCCCAACCCTCCGCGCGCCCAACGGCACGCAGAGGCCCGGAGAGGCGGTCACGGCACGCGGCGGACGGCACCTTTGTCGGCGGAGGTTGCCAATGCGGCGTACGCGCGCAGCGCGGTGGTGATCGGCCGATCACGCTGGACCGGCTGCCACGGCCGCTCCCGCGCCTCCATCTTGGCGCGGCGCTCGGCGAGCACCTCGTCGTCGACCAGCAGCTCGAGCGCGCGGGTGTGCACGTCGATGCGGATGCGGTCGCCGTTCTCGATCAGGCCGATGGCGCCGCCGCTGGCCGCCTCGGGGGAGATGTGCCCGATGGACAGGCCGGAGGTGCCGCCGGAGAAGCGGCCGTCGGTGATCAGCGCGCACACCTTGCCCAGGCCGAGGCCCTTGAGGAACGAGGTGGGATGCAGCATCTCCTGCATACCGGGGCCGCCGGCGGGGCCCTCGTATCGGATCACGACGACGTCGCCGGGGGTGATCTGTTTGCCCAGGATCGCCGAGACCGCGTCTTCCTGGGATTCCAGCACCACGGCCGGTCCTTCGAAGGTGAACAGGTCCTCGTCGATACCGGCGGTTTTCAGGATGGCGCCGTCGAGGGCGATATTGCCCCGCAGCACGCACAGCCCGCCCTCGACGGTGTAGGCGTGCGCGATATCGCGAATGCACCCGCCCTCGGCATCGGTGTCCAGCGAGGACCAGCGGTTCTCGGTGGAGAACGGCACCGTGGTCCGCACTCCGCCGGGCGCGGCGTGGAACAGTTCGATCGCTTCGTCGGAAGCCTTGCCGGAGCGGATGTCCCAGGTGTCGAGCCACTCGTCGAAGGAGGCGGTGTGCACGGTGGTCACATCGGTTTCCAGCAGTCCGCCGCGGCGCAGTTCGCCCAGGATGGCGGGAATGCCGCCGGCGCGGTGCACATCTTCCATGTGGTAGTCGGAGTTGGGGGAGACCTTCGACAGGCAGGGCACCCGGCGCGAGATCTCGTCGATGGTGGCGAGGTCGAAATCGATCTCGCCCTCCTGGGCGGCGGCCAGGGTGTGCAGCACCGTGTTGGTGGAACCGCCCATCGCGACGTCGAGGGCCATCGCGTTGCGGAAGGCCTTGGCGTTGGCCACGTTTCGCGGCAGGACGGATTCGTCGTCGTCGCGGTACCAGCGGTTAGCGATCTCGACGACGGTGCGGCCTGCCCGCTCGAACAGCGCGCGCCGCGCCGCGTGGGTGGCGAGGGTGGAGCCGTTGCCGGGCAGTGCCAGGCCCAATGCCTCGGTGAGGCAGTTCATCGAGTTCGCGGTGAACATGCCGGAACAGGAACCGCAGGTCGGGCAGGCGCTGCGCTCGACCTCGCTCAGCCCCTCGTCGCTGACCTCGGTGGAGGCGCTGGCGGCGATCGCGGTGATCAGATCGGTCGGCGCCTGCGCCACACCGCCGACGACCACGGCCTTGCCTGCCTCCATCGGACCGCCGGAGACGAACACGGTCGGGATGTCGAGCCGCATGGCGGCGTTCAGCATGCCGGGAGTGATCTTGTCGCAGTTGGAGATACACACCAGCGCGTCGGCGGTGTGCGCGTTGACCATGTATTCGACCGAGTCCGCGATGATTTCGCGGCTGGGCAGCGAGTAGAGCATGCCGCCGTGACCCATCGCGATCCCGTCGTCGACAGCGATGGTGTGGAATTCGCGCGGCACACCACCGGCGGCGCGCACCGCGTCGGCGACGATCTCGCCGACATCCTTCAGATGCACGTGGCCGGGCACGAATTGGGTGTAGGAGTTCGCGATCGCGACGATCGGCTTACCGAAATCGGAGTCGGTCAGGCCGGTGGCCCGCCAGAGTGCGCGTGCGCCTGCGGCATTGCGTCCGGCGGTGGTGGTGCGTGAGCGAAGCGGTGGCATGAATTCGGTCCTCGGTGGTCGGCGCGGTGGCCGGAGCGGCTCTACTCGGGCAGGGCTCTGCTCGTCGGTGCTCATCGTCCGGTGGGTCGCCGGGGCCGGGGCCGAGGGCTGGTCGGCCGCCGTGCGGAGCGTCTCTTCGGCGAGTGGTGTCGTCGGCAGAGGTGCCTGTTCGCAAGAGCAGAGTGTCTGTTCGGCGCTTCAACGTTACTCCCGCCACCGGAGCGTGCTCACCGGAGGCGGGTGGTCGTGCGGCCGCGGGGTGGAGCGGCAGCACGACGCACGTCGAGCCGGTCCGAGCGGCCGTCACCGGGTGGGGTCTCGACCACGGACCCGCACCGCGACGCGATGATCGCGGCGACTGCGCCCCGAGTGGGGACGTAGTCAGGGCAGCATCGCGAAAGCGCGAATTTGTTCCCGGAGTTCGAGGTTGGCGGGAGAGTGTGAAACATCCCACTCGAGGGAGAGGCCGCTCAGTCCTCCGTGGAGGTGTCCGGCTTGTCAGCGGCTTCGGTCGACGAGCTGTCCGCGGCACCGGAATCGGTGGCCTCGCCGGTGCTCTGGCCGCTCGTCTCCTCCGTGTCCGCCGCGCTCTTCTCCGGCCGGGCGAACGGATCCGGAATCCGCCCGTCCGATGCCGCGACCAGATCCTTCAGCCGGTCGTAGCTCACCGCCGGCAGGGCCACCTCGGAGTCGTCGCTCAGATGCGCTCGCACCCAGCCGCGCTTGGGGATCCGCAGTCCCTGGATCTGCGACCAGTCGAGGTGCCGGGAGCCGAAGGTCGTGCGCAGGTCGAGTCCGCTCGCCGATACCGTGGTGCGGGACCGCTCCACCCACCACGCGACCGCGGCCGGGATGAGAAACAGGATCCACAGCACCGCGGGCCAGCCGAAGAACGGGAACGCCGCGCAGAACAGCAGAATGAACACCCCGAGATGCGCGAGCCGGGGGATACGGATCACACGCCCCGTATCGGTTCCGCCCTCGGCGGTGTGGGACGATTGAGCTGGTGGCACGGACTGCTGCGGCGATGACACACCCCCATCCTCGCATCATGGTGAAGCGACACTCGAACCGCCCCGTCTCACATAATGAGACACCGCACGTCAAGTAATTTGACTCATCGACTCTCGCGCGCATACCGTCGAGCGCGTGAATCGAAACGAGCTTCTCGTAATCGGCCGGCGCGTCCAGCGCTGAGCCTGACGACTCGAGGTCGACTACGTCAGCTCGCAACTGCGACGCGCCACCCTCGCTCAGCCATCGGCTGACGGGGGCTTTTTTGTGTTCGGACAAGTTGTGTTCATGGCTTCGAAGATCGCTCGAGCGCCGCGCAGGCGCCGCGTGACAGCGAAGCGGTGAACGACAAGCAGTAAGGAAAAAGACGGTGAGCGCACCAACTGCACGGCCCGGGCCCTCGGCCCGCAGGCCAGCGCCTTCGGCCTCCCAGCCGACCCCCGCGGCTGCCGCCGCGATCGGAAACCGCCGCCAGGTCCCGCCCGAGAAGGTGACCGGCGCCCAGTCCGTCGTCCGCTCCCTCGAGGAGCTCGGCGTCGACACGGTATTCGGCATTCCGGGTGGTGCGATTCTCCCCGTCTACGATCCGCTCTTCGACTCCACCCGCGTGCGTCACGTCCTGGTCCGCCACGAGCAGGGCGCCGGTCACGCTGCGACCGGTTATGCCCAGGCCACCGGCAAGGTCGGTGTGTGTATGGCCACATCCGGTCCGGGTGCGACCAACCTCGTCACCCCGATCGCGGACGCGCAGATGGATTCCGTGCCGCTGGTGGCGATCACCGGACAGGTCGGCCGCGGCCTGATCGGTACCGACGCCTTCCAGGAAGCCGACATCTCCGGCATCACCATGGCGTGCACCAAGCACAACTTCCTGGTCAACGACGCCATCGACATCCCGCGCATCATCGCCGAGGCGTTCCACCTGGCCTCGTCGGGCCGTCCGGGCGCGGTGCTGGTCGACATCCCGAAGGATGTCCTGCAGGCGCAGACCACCTTCAGCTGGCCGCCGGAGATGCGGCTGCCCGGCTACCGCCCGGTGACCAAGCCGCACGGCAAGCAGGTGCGTGAGGCCGCGCGGATGATCGCCGAGGCCAAGGCGCCCGTGCTCTACGTCGGCGGCGGCGTGATCAAGGCCGATGCCTCTCCGGAGCTGCTGGAACTGGCCGAGCTCACCGGCATCCCGGTGGTCACCACCCTGATGGCGCGCGGCGCGTTCCCCGACAGCCACACCCTCAACATGGGTATGCCCGGTATGCACGGCACCGTGGGAGCCGTTGCGGCCCTGCAGAAGTCGGACCTGCTGATCACGCTGGGCGCCCGCTTCGACGACCGCGTCACCGGCCAGCTGGACTCCTTCGCCCCGCATGCGAAGGTGATCCACGCCGATATCGACCCCGCCGAGATCGGCAAGAACCGCCACGCGGATGTGCCGATCGTGGGTGACTGCCGCGAGGTCATCACCGAACTGATCGAGACCCTGAAGTCCGATCCGGCCTTCACCAACGCCGAGGCGCCGCTGCTGGACCTGGAGTCCTGGTGGACCTATCTCGACGGTGTGCGCAAGCAGTACCCGCTCGGCTACGGCCCCACCTCCGACGGCTCGCTGTCGCCGGAGTACGTCATCGAGACCCTGGGCCGACTGGCCGGGCCCGATGCCATCTATGTGGCCGGTGTCGGCCAGCACCAGATGTGGGCCGCGCAGTTCGTCAAGTACGAGAAGCCGCGCACCTGGCTGAACTCCGGTGGTCTGGGCACCATGGGCTACGCCGTGCCCGCGGCGATGGGCGCCAAGATGGGCGCGCCGGACAAAGAGGTGTGGGCGGTCGACGGTGACGGCTGCTTCCAGATGACCAACCAGGAGCTCGCGACCTGTGCCGTCGAGGGCGTGCCGATCAAGGTCGCGCTGATCAACAACGGCAACCTGGGCATGGTCCGGCAGTGGCAGACCCTGTTCTACGAGAAGCGCTACTCCAACACCGACCTGGGCACCCACACCTTGCGCATCCCCGATTTCGTGAAGCTCGCCGAAGCGCTGGGCTGCCACGGCATCCGGGTGGAGAAGGAAGAGGACGTCGAGGCCGCGATCCGCGAGGCGCAGTCGATCAACGACCGTCCCGTGGTGATCGACTTCATCGTCGGCAAGGACGCGCAGGTGTGGCCGATGGTCGCCGCCGGCACCTCCAACGACGAGATCATGGCAGCGCGCGGCATTCGCCCGCTGTTCGACGAGGACGAGCAGGCCTCCGAGCCGGCCGTCATCCATGAGGCCATGTCCCACGACAAGGCGACCCTGGCGGCGCACGAACGGGCCTCGCAGAAGGAGACCAACCTGTGAGCACGACCCATACCCTCAGCGTGCTGGTGGAGGACAAACCCGGCGTGCTGGCCCGGGTGGCGAGTCTGTTCTCCCGGCGTGGATTCAATATCGAATCCCTGGCCGTGGGTGGCACCGAAGTTCCGGACATCTCGCGGATGACCATCGTCGTCACCGTGGAGGATCTGCCGCTGGAACAGGTGACCAAGCAGCTCAACAAGTTGGTGAACGTCATCAAGATCGTGGAGCAGGACGCCGACGCCTCGGTCGCCCGCGAGCTGATCCTGGTGAAGGTGCGCGCCGATGCCAGCGTGCGCACCCAGGTGATCGAATCGGCCAACCTGTTCCGGGCTAAGGTCATCGACGTGTCGCCCGACGCGCTGACCATCGAGGCGACCGGCACCCGGTCCAAGCTCGAGGCGCTGCTGCGGATGCTGGAACCGTACGGCATCCGTGAGATCGTGCAGTCCGGCGTGGTGGCCGTCGGCCGCGGGCCGAAGTCCATCACCGCGACCCGCTAACACTTATTCAGAAGAATCAACGAAGGGACACAACCACAGTGGCAGTCGAGATGTTCTACGACGACGACGCCGACCTGTCGATCATCCAGGGCCGCAAGGTCGCCGTGATCGGCTACGGCTCCCAGGGCCACGCACACTCGCTGAGCCTGCGTGACTCCGGCGTCGAGGTGCGCATCGGCCTCAAGGAAGGCTCCAAGTCGCGGGCCAAGGCCGAAGAGGCCGGCCTGACCGTCGGCACCCCCGCCGAGGTCTCGGAGTGGGCGGACGTCATCATGCTGCTCGCCCCCGACACCGCGCAGGCCAAGATCTTCACCGAGGACATCGAGCCGAACCTGAAGGACGGCGACGCCCTGTTCTTCGGCCACGGCCTCAACATCCACTTCGGCCTGATCAAGGCTCCGGCCAACGTCACCATCGGCATGGTCGCCCCCAAGGGCCCCGGCCACCTGGTGCGCCGCCAGTTCGTCGACGGCAAGGGCGTTCCGGCCCTGATCGCCATCGACCAGGACCCGAAGGGTGAGGGCCAGGCCCTGGCGCTGTCCTACGCCAAGGGCATCGGCGGCACCCGCGCCGGCGTCATCAAGACCACCTTCAAGGAGGAGACCGAGACCGACCTGTTCGGTGAGCAGGCTGTCCTCTGCGGTGGTACCGAAGAGCTGGTCAAGACCGGTTTCGAGGTTATGGTCGAGGCCGGCTACGCGCCGGAGATGGCCTACTTCGAGGTGCTGCACGAGCTGAAGCTGATCGTCGACCTGATGTACGAGGGCGGCATCGCCCGCATGAACTACTCGGTCTCCGACACCGCCGAGTTCGGTGGCTACCTGTCGGGCCCGCGGGTCATCGACGCCGACACCAAGGAGCGCATGAAGGCGATCCTCAAGGACATCCAGGACGGCACCTTCGTCAAGCGCCTGGTCGCCAACGTCGAGGGCGGCAACAAGGAGCTCGAGAGCCTGCGCAAGCAGAACGCCGAGCACCCGATCGAGGTCACCGGCAAGAAGCTGCGCGACCTGATGAGCTGGGTCGACCGGCCGATCACCGAAACCGCGTAAGGTTTCACACCCGAACGACCCGCTGGGCAGTGTGTCCGGCGGGTCGTCGTGTATGCAGGGCCGCTCGCCCGCGCCGGTTCCCGGTGCTGTCTCGGCGGTCGCTGCTAGCGCTCGGCGTCCACGGTGGCCACTGCCGCCCACAACACCGGTGACTCCTCGACGGCGCCGGTCTCGCGCCAGGCGGTGAGCCGCTCCCGCTGCCAATTCGCCAGGGCGGCAACCGGTTCGACCTGTTCGTGCGCCTCGTCGACCGCGCAGATGACATCCTGCAGCGGCGTCGCGGTGGCGCCCGCGAACCGCTGGAACGCCAGGTCGGTCGGCAGCGGCCAGCGGGTGGCGGTGACCAGTTCGGCGCCGCCGTGGATCATCGCGGCGACCAAGCCCAGTGCCTCGGTGAAGCGCAGGTCGCCGCCGCTCTCGCACGCGATCAGCGCGACTCGGCTCGGAATCGGCCAGAGTTGCGGTCCCGCAACGGGTTCGGGCTCGAGCGTATGAGTGCCCAGCAGCAGATCCTTGGCCGACAGCGGGCGATGCGTGCGCAGCGGCCGGGCGAAACCGGTGGTGTCGGCGGTGCAGGCGAGGTGCAGTCCGGCGTTCTCGCTCAGACCGGATTCCGGACGTTCGGCGGTGACATGGCCGACGTAGACCAGCCGGGCGGCCCCGTCCCGCAGTAGCGCGCTCAGGCGGGCCCGGTCGAGATCGGTGCGCCGGAAGGCGTGCAGCGGGTCGTCGGTCAGCGGTCGAAATCGCTGTCGCGCAACATATTCGGATACCCGCTCGGTGAGTGGTGAGCTGGAATTCATCCGCCCGAGCACCGAACCGAGCTCGGAATCGGCCCGGAATCCGGGCACGCGCGGATCGAGCACCGCGACCACCGGCATATCGCGGTCGTCGGCCCATCGGCGCGCGGTGCGGCCGGGCGCGTGGACGATGCTCGCCGGTGCGAGCAGGCTGAGATCCGCGATATCGATCAGCCGCAGGGCCGGATCGGGCGCGATGATCTCCCACGGCACCTGCGCGACCCGCGGTGACGGCTGCAGCCGGATATGCGGGCGAATTCCGCGCACGAGCAGGTCGTGCAGTTGGATCGCGAGCGCCTGTGGAAGCAACGCACGGCTGAGTGCCTGCGCCAGTGCGTATTCCGATTCACGATCGGCGAAAGCACCAGTGGTGAGGGCTTGTTCGAGTCCGCCGGGACGGGCCGGATCGGGCAGCCCCGCCGCGAGCCGGCGCACCGCGACGTCGATGTCGGCGCCGGGCAGCATGGCCACACCCGCGCTCGCGGTATCCCCGAGCCAGCGCCAGGACATGTACAGATCGCTCGCATCGGCCATCCGCACGATCACCGTCGGTCGCGCACCGGGTGCTTCGTTCATATCGCCAGGACCCGATCTTCCCGGACGGTCCGGCCGTACCGGTGTTCGGCGGCGGTGAGGTAGGTGTCCAAGGCGATGTGACCATCCGGGGACACCGACAGCCGTGGCGGTGGCGCAACGGGCAACCCGGCCGCGGCGGCAACCTGGGCCAGCGCCGAGCCCAGCTGCAGGGAACCGGCGCCGGGACTGTCGAATTCGTCGCCGGGTGCCGGTATCGGGTCGAACGGAAGCCGCGGCGGTCCGCCGTCGGCGGCGGTATGGCTGTCGAAAGAAGTTCCAGCGCAGACGGTTTCGACCAGATCGGCGATCAGCTCGCCGTTACCGCACAGGTAGGCGAAGCGGAACGCCAGCCGCACGGCGGGCGCGGCCATCTCACGATTCCACCGCTCCCGCTGGGTTCCGTTGGTGAAGCTGTAGCGCACCGCGTCGATGGCGATGGCGGAGGTGACGGCCAGATCCCGAGCGAGGGCGAGTACCTCCGCGGGCGGCGGCGTGACCATGTCGCCGATGAGCGATTCCCACAGCGCGGCATGCCAGTAGTCGACCCGCGCGCACTGCAGGCCGAGCCCGCGCACGGCGTAGATCTCGTACGCGGCCGCGAGCTGTGCTTGTCCCTCATCGACTCGGCCGTGCGCGAAATCCAATGTCGCCAAACGGATTCGAACGCCGGCGGTTTCGAGCGCGGCCCCGGATCGCTCGAACGATGTCAGCGCCCGGCGATACAGCTGTTCGACGTGATCGAGGTCGCCGTGCCGTTCGGCGAGATAGCCCATCAGCTGCAGCCCCAGTCCGGCGCGGTAGCCGAGGCCGGCCCGTTCGACATACTGCTGGGCGGCACGAAGATGTGGCTCGGCGTCGTCGGGGCGGCCCAGCCGGGCGTACATCATCGCGAGCGTCTGCCGGGATTCGGCCGCCGCGTTCCCGTCGCCGGCCGCCTCGAATGCGGCGAGGGCCTGGTGGGCGAAGTCGAGCCCGAGCTCGCCGCGACCGGATTCGAAGTGGGCGGCCGCGAGATTGCCGAGCGGGTAGCCGCGCAGCTGCGGCGCGGAGCGCGTCGCGAACTCGAGTGATTCGGTGGCCAGCTCGATCGCCCGCGCCCATTGACTGCGATGCATCGCGACGGCGGTGAGCGAGACCATGCACGAGACCTGCAACGTCGACAGTTCGCTGTGGCCGGTGAGGAGGTCGCGCGCCTGTTCCAACGCCGTGTGCGCGGCGTCGAGATCACCCACGTGCTGCAGTGCCTGCGAATAGTTGACGAGTGTGGATGCGCGCTTTTCCGTCGCGTCGCCGGGGATTTCGGTGAGCGCGGCGCGGAATCCGGTGATGGCGCCGGCGTGGTCGCCGAGTTCGTCGCGCATACTCGCCGCATTGACCAGAGCGCTGACCCGGACGCCGCCGGTGGTGGTGTGTGCGGCGTGCTCGAATATCCGCAGGGCCTCGGTGACCTCGCCGCGGGCGTAGGCCGCGGCGCCCTCGTGGAGCAGTTCGAGGCCGGGCGGGGGAGTGTCGGCCATCAGAAGTCCGTATCCGATGCCGCGGCCACGCGCTCGGCCTCGAGCAGCAGCCCGGACCGATCGGGCGAGCGCAATCGCGCCACGACGAATTCCCTGATCCGCTGCCGCTGTGCCGGGCCGTACCCACTGTCCGCCGCGCCGATGGCAGGCCCGACGCCGGGCACGTAGATATCCACGCGCACAACATTGTCCGCGTCGATGGGCGCCCCACCGATCCAGGTATCACCGTTCGGCTGCAGCCCGAAATCTGTCGGCGCGGCGGTGGTCACCACGCGAGCCCGGGGCCACAGATGCCCGGGCAGAGCGGCATCGAGGTCCGGCGCCGCCGCCGCCGCGCGCACCTCGACCGACGTACTGCCGGACTCTCTGGTCAGACGCCACGAGACGGCGAATTCCGAGGCATCCAGCACGCCCGGGGGACACCGGCGCCAATCCCAGCCCGAGGTGCCGGTGGCGAGCATCAATCCGGTGCGCCCGGGACCGGCGGGACCGGCCGCCAAGGCATAGTCCTGCCGGCGCGCCGCAGCCGCATCGAACGAGGGAGCCACCGGCGACGGTTGTGCGTCGGCCCCGTCGACGATCGATTCGCAGACTTCGGTGAGAGACGCGATGTCCCCGCCGAGCACCTCGGAATCGAGCGCGGGAATGCCGTCGATGGTGGAGGTGGGCCACCAGTGCGCGGTCCAATGCGCATAGCCGAGTTGCCGTGCGGCCTCAGCCAATTCGGGACGGGCTGGCGTCGCGAGCAGCTCTCCCGACCGGCCGTCGGCGACAGCGAGCGCCACCGGTTCGCCGTACACGGCCCACAGCCACTCCTGTGCGGCATCCGGATCGTGCAGCACCGCCGCCGGAACTGTCTGCTCGGACAGCAAAACCCACGACAGATGACCGCCGATCACCTCGAGCACCAGCGTATCGAGTCCGGGCATCGCGTCGTGGACAGTGGGAGCACCGGCCGGTGAGATGACGACGACCTCGTCGTCACTGTGCAGGAATACGGTCTCGGGCATCATCCGGCCCTCGATTCCAGCGAATCGTCCATGCCTGCAAAGGAATTGGCGGTCAGTGCCTTCCGTACCCGGGCGCGGTGATCGAGGATGACCGAGCGTGCGACCCCGTCGAGCAGATCCCACAGCTCGGCTGTCTCCGGCGCGGTCGGTGACATGGATGCGCCGCGAACATCGCGCCCGTGCAGGCGAACCCACAGCCGCCGCAGATACGAACGCCAGGGACGGCGAAGCTCGGCGGCGATCACGGCGAGCGGATCGGACGGCTCCCCGGTGTCGTGCACGGCGAGGCGGCGTGCCTGCAGTACATACGCCTCGCGGCGCCACCTCCCGTTGATCGCCCGATGCGCGGCGGTGCTGCCGCGCAGAACAGAAACACCTTGCCGTGCAGGATTTTTCGACTCCATGTCGCCGCCGCTCGAGGCCACCGGCTCGCTCTCGGGCGACCCACGGGTTCCGGTGACAGGTGCCAGGCCCCGTGCCAGTGCCACTCCCGCTGCCGCTGTCACCCGAAGTGATTCGTCGAGCAACGCCCACGGCGCGCAACTCCGGGCGATCTCCTCGGTCACCAGTTCCGGGATCGTGGGCAGGTCCGAGCGCTCGGTGGAGGCCTGCAGCACCGTGAAGACGCGTTCGTAGATGGTGCGGTCGAACGGCAGCGCCAGTGTCGCGGTCGATGCCCCGGTGCCGAGCGCGGGGGCGACCGGCAGGCGGTGCGCGGTCAGGCCCAGTTCCTGCGCCGAGTCTTCAGAGGTGTTGTGCCACAGTGCAATTCCTGTGTGCGTCCCTGCTCGCTCCGTGATCAGGGTGCGCAGTTGCCGGGCGGCATCTCCGGCTCGGGCGGTGGCGCACGAATCGAGTAGTGCGGCGAGGGCGGTGGTGTGGTCGCCGATCGCGGGCGCGGAATGCGGTCGCCGGCGCCACGCGGTATCGATCAGCGCCGCGAGTTCGCCGGCCGTGGACCGATCGGTGAGATGGTCCTTCAACGCCTGCGTGGTGCGCCCGGCCGTGAGGTGATGGATGTCGTGCAATGTGGCTGTGGCGGTGGGCCGATCGCGTACCGGATCCGGTGCCCCGGACACCGTCGCCAGTTCGAAACAGCGCTGGAAGTACAGGTCCTGCGGATTGCCGTCGGTGATGCGCAATGCCCGTCGGACCTGCTTGAGGAGGGTGAACCAGGCCGCGGTCGCGCGCAGGACATCGGCGGCGGCATGGACGCGGGCCGCGAGCAGCGTGGCGCCGTCCGCGGTGAGTATCGGCCCGGCGCAGGCGGGGTGCTGGACAGGCCGGATCACCAGCGGGTCGAGGATCAGTTTCACGGTGCGGCGCAACGGTCCACCCTGGGCGCCGCTGAGCGCCTCGACGCCCTCGATACCGCGCCACACCTCGTCGAGCACCATGGCGCGCGGTCGTCGCATTCGGTCAGATTAACCGACCGTCGCTGCCGCTGCCCGGGCCCGAAACCTGGGATCGGTAGGCGGCGAACCGTTCCTACTTTGTGAACAACGGCCCGGTCACAGGGCCGGACTCACCGAGAACAAAGGAACGAACACCATGCGTACCAAGCAGATCCGGATCGCCGCCGCCACCCTCGCCGCCGCCGGTCTCACTCTGGCCCTCGGCGCCTGCGGCGACGACTCCGGCACCGCCGCCCCGGCATCGACCACCGCGGCGCCCGCGACCCAGGCCCCCTCGGGCGGTAAGTCGGCGGCCCTCGTCGACGGCAAGGCGCTGAGCGCGAACTTCGACACCACCTGCGCCCAGCACGCCGGAACCCTCGCACTGGCACTGAACGATGCCGCCAACTCCACCTACGGTCGGCTGACCGTCAGCGCCACGCTGACCGCGGGCGGCGACACCGTGCAGGCCGTCGCCATCGGCGGCAGCAAGGGCGGCGCCTCCGGTATGCCGTATGCCGTGGGCTTCGGCAACGGCCAGCCCGGCGGCTCGGCCACCGTCAGCAAGGACGGCAAGACGTACAAGATCACCGGTGAGGGCGTCGCCGCCCCGGATATGACCAACCCGATGGCCGGCCCCGCCACCGCGAAGTTCGAGCTCACCTTCGCCTGCCCCACCATCGTCAACGGCTGAGCAGGAGAGGAATCGTCATGCGCACCACAGCACGAGCCGGGGTCGTCGCATTCGAGGTCTTCGCGGTCGGCGTCTACCTCTGGCACGGGCTCACCTATCGAGCCGGCAGTCCGTGGGAACCGGGTTTCGCCGCTTGGCTCAACGGTTTTCTGGCACTGCCGATCATCGCGTTCACCACGGTGGTGATGGTCTTCGTGTTCACCGGCGAGGGCGTGCTGTCGGCGCTCACCGGCCGCAACAGCGCGGAGTTCCGCGATGGCCTGCTCGGACTGGGAACCGTCAAGTCGGTTCGCGAGACGGGGGTCAGCGTGAACGATCAGCCGCAGCTGCGCATCGAGTTCAGCGTCGAGGGCGCCCGGGGGGAGATCTTCGACTCGGCCGCCAAGATGATCGTGCCCCTCGCCGAACTGGCGCTGCTGCGCCCCGGCGTCGTGCTTCCGGTGCGCTATCTGCCCGGACGGACCGACAAGGTGGAAGTCGACCGATCCGGCGACAGCGCCTCGGCGCAGCAGGCGATGAACGAATCGATGATCCGCAAGGGAGTGACCACGCGGGCCAAGCTCGATATCGCCGGCCGCGGCGTCGCCGCGCAGGCGGTCGTGCAGTCGCTGTCGGTGCCCGGCGAAATCCGCAACGGCTACGCGAAAATCGACCTCGGTCTCGCGGTCACCCGGCCCGACGGCAGCACCTTCAGCACCCACGCGGAGAAGTTCCTCCCGCCGACGAGCGTCTCGAATGTGCAGGTAGGGCGGATCGTGCAGGTGCACTACCTGCCGGAGAACGAGCAGGAGGTCGTCATCGCGATTCCGCTCAACGCATGAGCCGCGGGGTGTGCCGCCCTTCGCAGAACCAGTGCTGCGGAGGGCGGCACGGTCGTGTCGGCGGCAAGCGGATCACGGTGGTCGCCGAATGGTTGCCGCGAACGCGTTCCGGGGCAAAACTTGGTGGATGACGAATACCGTGGCCGAACCCGTTTCCGGCGAACCCCGCTCCACGGGACGTGCGGTGCGCGCCACCGTCCCCCGCTCGTCGCTCGGCGAATTCCGGCCCGCCCCCGATCGCGATCCGATCGCGATCCTGGAGCGGCAGGCGACGACCCGGCTGCCCGAGCTGGTACCGATTCGCTACGCCCGGATGGCGGCCGGGCAGTTCTCGTTCTTGCGCGGCGCCCCCGCGATCATGGCCGCCGACCTCGCCACGATCCCGCACACCGGGTTGACCGTCCAGCTGTGCGGGGACGCGCATCTGTCGAATTTCGGCATCTTCGCCTCCCCGGAACGGTCACTGGTGTTCGACCTCAACGATTTCGACGAAACCCTGTCCGGCCCGTTCGAATGGGATGTCAAGCGGCTGGTGGCGAGTGTGGCCGTGGCGGCGAGGGAGAAGGGCTTCACCGACGAGGAAGCCACCGCGGCCGCCCGGACCGCCGCCACGGCCTACCGGGAATGTATGCGGCGTCTGGCCGGCATGGACTCCCTCGACGTCTGGTACGAGCAGGTGGACGAGGAGACGGTGGCGAATATGGTGAGCCGCCCCAAGTTCCGCGAGGGCGTGGACCGCACCTTCGAGGCGGCCCGCAAGCGCACCAACCTCGGCGCGCTGCGCAAACTCACCTACATCGACGCCGATGGCGCGCTGCGCATCCAGCATCGGCCGCCGCTGCTGACACCGGTCGATTACGTCGACGCGCAGACCGTCGAAGAGGTGTTCATCGCCTACCGGCGGTCGCTGCCCGAGGAACGGCGGGTGTTGGCCGATCGCTACCGCATCGTCGACTACGCGCACAAGGTGGTCGGCGTGGGCAGCGTCGGCACCCGCTGCTACGTGATCCTGACCGTCGACCGCGACACCGGCGGCCCGCTGTTCCTGCAGATGAAGGAAGCCGAAAAGTCGGTGCTCGAGCCCTATCTCGCGCCGAGCCGCTTCCAGCACCAGGGCCACCGCGTCGTCCACGGCCAGCGTCTGCTGCAGACCTCCAGCGACATCTTCCTCGGCTGGGTCTCCGGCCCCTACGACCGGAACTACTACTTCCGGCAGCTGCGCGATATGAAGGGCGGCGCCGACATCACGCAGCTGTCGAAGGCCGCCCTGCGCGACTACGCCGGAATCTGCGGCCACACCCTGGCCCGCGCCCATGCTCGCTCGGGCGACCGCATCGCGATCGCCGACTACCTCGGCGGGGGAGAGGCCTTCGACAAGGCGATGACGCAATTCGCCCTGACCTATGCCGACCAGACCGCCGCCGACCATCGAGAACTGTTGCGCGCCATCGACTCCGGACGGGTGCAAGCGGCGGCGAACCCGTATTGAGACTGCGCGCGCCGGGCTCCGTTGAGCGAGGGTGGTTCGGGTCTCGGCGCGGCCGACGTGTGCAGTCGGGGCGTGTTTCGCCTGGGAAGTCGGTTACTCGCCCGTATGGCATGCGGCCTCTACTGTGCTCCACGACAACGGTGTCAGCGAATCGACCGCACGTCCCCCGAACGGAATTGTCGCTGTGTCCGACACACTCACCGCTACCGCGCCCGCCGCCCACTCGACCGGATCTCGCGCCGAGGTAATCCACCGCTTCCTGGTCAAGCCGGCCGACGCCGGCATCGTCGGCACGGTGGACGGCGGCAAGCTTCTCGAATGGATCGACAAGGTCGCCTACGCGGGCGCTGCCCGGTGGAGCGGTCATTACTGCGTCACCGCCTACGTCGGCAACATCCACCTCGACCGTCCCATCGAGGTCGGCGAGTTGGTCGAACTGCACGCCAACCTGGTCCATACCGGCCGCACCAGCATGCACATCCTGGTCACCGTCTATTCGACCGACCCGACCCGCGTGAAGCCGGTCCAGAGCGCCCAGTGCCTGACCATCTTCGTCGCCGTCGACGACGAGCGCCGCACCGTCGAAGTGCCGCAATGGAATCCGACCACGGCTCTGGAATTGCGGCGGCACCGGCAGGCGAAGGTCAGGATCGCCGTTCGTAAGGAAATCGAAGCCGCGATGGCCGCCCAGCGCTACACCGCCGAGGGGACGGCGCCCAGCGCGACCCTGCGCTTCCTCGCCGCCCCCTCCGACATCAATTGGGGCGGCAAGGTCCACGGCGGCCGCACCATGCAGTGGATCGACGAAGCGGCCTACGTCTGCGGCGCGAAGTGGGCCGGTCAGCACGTCCTCACCTCGTACTTCGGCGGCATCCGCTTCTACCGCCCGATCGTCATCGGCCACGCCGTCGAGGCGACGGCCCGGCTGATCCACACCGGACCTCGCAGTATGCACATCAGCGTGCACGTCACCTCCACCGATCCGCATTCCGGCGAACCGGAACTGGCGGCCCACGGACTGGCCGTGGTCGTGGCCCTGGACCCGGATGCCAAAGCGCGCTCGATCCGGCAGTGGATTCCGGCCTCCGACGAGGACGTCGCCCTGGACGCCCACGCCCGTCACCTGATCGGATTACGTTCGCTGGTCGAGGATTTCACCCCTGCCGGTGCGGTTCCCGAGGACGCCGAGCCGAACCATTTCCGGATCACGCCGAGTTCCGGCGCGTCGATGCGGTAGTTCATCCGCCGGAGTGAGGGGCGATCGGGTGCGCGGGTGTGGCCGTCGCACCACCGCCAACCGTGCCGGCTGTTTCACAATGGCCGCCAACGAAATTCGGCACCGTCGCGAAACGCGCCGAACGATTCGGCGAGTTCCCCGGTGGCGCTGCACATCACCTGCGTCCGGTTCTCGATGTCGAGGGCGTGGCGAAGACTCGGCGCGTCCACCGTCTGCCACATCGTCTCCTTCGTCATCCACACCGCGAGCGGGGAATGGGCGGCGATCTCCTCCGCCTTGGCGATCGCCCGGTCCAGCAGCTCGTCCTCGTCGACGACCTCGAGGACCAGCCCGATCCGTTCGGCCTCGTCGGCATCGAAAACCCTTCCGGTGAGCAGCAATTCGGCCGACCGGGACGCGCCCACCAACCGCGGCAGGTGATAGCTGGTGCCCATATCGCAGGCCGAGATCCCGTGCCGGATGAACACCGCGCCGAACCGGGCACTACGACTCGCGTACCGGATATCGCAGGCCAGCGCGAGCGCGAACCCACCACCGACCGCGGCCCCGTTCACCGCCGCGATCACCGGCTGCCGCAGCCGATGGATCTTCTCGAACGCCGAGGCCATCAACTCCTGGCTCGCGTAGATCTGCGCGACCGTCGACTGCGCCGCACCCAGCAGCGCCGCGGTCGGACTGGCATCGGTGGCCGTGAAATCCTCCGGCTTCGACTTCAGATCCGCTCCGGAGGAGAACCCGTCTCCCGCGCCGGTGATCACCAGCGCCCGCACCTCCGACTTCCCGTTCACCTCGTCGAGCGCTCGATGCAATTCGGCGACGGTCTGGTTGTCCAGCGCATTGCGCCGGTGCGGCCGGTCGATGGTCAACACCACGACACCCGAGGACCGATATTCGATATTCAGCGCGGACATGCCTGCCTCCTTCGCGTTCAGCGCGGAACGGTGCCACCGTCGATGACGAACGTCTGTCCCGTAATGAAACTGCCTGCGTCCGAACACAACAGCAGCGCGGGCCCGACCAGCTCGTCCGGCTCACCGAGCCGCCGCAGCAACGGCGCCGCGGCCATCGCGTCCACCACTTCCTGCGGATTGTTGCGGACCATATCGGTATCCACCGCACCCGGCGCTATCGCGTTCACCCGAATCCCGTCGGCGGCGAATTCGGCGGCCATCGAGCGAGTGAACGACAGCAACGCCGCCTTCCCCGCCGAGTACATCGCCAGCCCCCCGGAGAACCCGAACGCCCCGATCGACGCGAAGTTCAACACCGCCGCATGCTCGCTCTCCCGCAGATACGGCAGCGCGGCCTGCACCAGGAACAACGGCCCCTGCACATTCACCGCGAACGACTTGTCCACCGCCGCCTTCTGCATCACCGCCAAGGGCTGAGCCAGCGCATTCGCGGCATTGTTGATCACGATGTCGACCCCGCCGAACCTCTCCACCGTCTGCGCGACCAACGCCTGCACCCCCTCGACCTCTCCCAGATGAGTCGGCACCCCGATAGCCTCGGCCCCCAACTCCCGCAGCCGCTCCACGGCCTTCTCACAAGCCTCCGGCTTCCGACTGGCGACAACGACATTCGCCCCCGCACAAGCCAACCCCTCGGCCAGCGCGAGCCCGATACCCCGAGTACCGCCGGTGACGATCGCGGTCCGCCCGCTGAGGTCGAAGAGTTTCTGGAATGAGCTGCGGTCCACGGGATGAGCCTCTCTTGCTGGTGTCGCTCTGCCGAGCAGAACTGACGACGGTCGCAGTCAGTTCTATCAGGCGAGTCGCGCGGCGTGTTCCGAACGGCGGGGCTCGCCGCGCGGGTCCTCGCCCTGTCGCCCGTCCGAGGTTCGGTGCACCGTCGGCAGACCGACGTCGGGCGACTCGCTCCCGCGGAGTTGTCGGTGGGCTCCGCAATACTGATCGTGGGGAGAGGCGGGAGGACTCGACATGAACTTCGTGATTACGCTCGTGGCCTCGGCGATAGCGTCGGGAAGCTCCGAAGATGGTGTGGCACAACATGTCACCGACGCTTACGGCGATTTGAAGCGGCTGATCATCGATAGATATCCGGATGTCGACGTTTCGGCGCTGGAGCGGAAGCCGCATTCCGACGCCAAGAAGGCGTCGCTGGCCGAGGATCTCGACGACGCCGGTGCGGCGGATGACCGTGCCTTGGAAGCAGCGGCCTTGCGCGTGCTGCGCGCGGTGCACGGGTCGGACACGGCGCCCCTGGAACTTCCGGGCACAGCGCTTGCCGGAGCAGAGGAGTCGACAGGATCCGATGCCGCCGCCCTGTTCGACGGGGCCGTCGCGGCTGAAGACGCGGGGCGTTTACCGGAGGCCGAAGCTCTGTACCGCCGCGCCGCCGACGCCGGGCACACCGGCGCGATGAACAACCTCGGGCTGCTTCTGGAAGATACGGGTCGGTCGCCCGAAGCCGAGGGGTGGTTTCGCCAGGCCGCCGACCTCGGGAACGTGACGGCGATGAACAACCTTGCCGTACTCCTCGGGGCAGAACGTCCGGAATGTGCCCACGAGTGGTTCCGCAAGGCCGCCGACGCCGGGCACACCGGCGCGATGACCACGCTGGGCGTTCTGCTGGAGAAGCAGGGACAGGTCGAGGAAGGCGAGGCCTGGTACCGCCGAGCCGCCGACACCGGCGAGCCCAACGCGATGTTCAACCTCGGGTTGCTTCTGGAGGACGCCGGCAAGGCCGAGCCGGCCGAGCTGTGGATCCGCCGCGCTGCCGACGCCGGCCATGCCACTGCCATGTTCAACCTGGGCGTGGTCGCGTACGACTCGGGCCGGACGCAGGAGGCAGAAGCCTGGTGGTGCAAGGCCGCTGACGCCGGGCACCCCAAGGCGATGTTCAACCTGGCGATCAGGTTGGAGGAGGCGGGCAGGTCGGAGGACGCCGAAGCCTGGTATCGGCGGGCCGGCGAAGCCGGGCATCCGGCCTCGATGCTCAACCTGGCCTGCACATTGCGGCAGGCGGGTAAGCAACGGGAGGCCGAGACCTGGTATCGAAAGGCCGCCGATGCAGGGAACGTGGCCGCGATGTTCAACCTGGGCTTGTTACTCGAAGCCATCGGCGAAGTGGGGGAGGCCGAGTCGTGGTACCGCAAAGCCGCCGAGGCGGGCGAAGCCGTTGCGATGACCAACCTGGGCGCACTGCTGATGGAATCGGGCCGGTCCGAGGAGGGCGAGTGGTGGTGCCGTAAAGCCGCCGAGGGGGGACGTCCCGTCGCCATGTGCGACTTGGCGGTAGCGATGGAGAGGACCGGCCGTATGACGGAAGCCGAAACGTGGTACCGCCGCGCCGCCGAGTCCGGTCATCCCAGAGCGATGTTTCTCCTCGGCGGCATCCTCGAACAGCGAGGACGAACCGACGAGGCCGAAACATGGTGGCGCAGAGCGGCCGACGCCGGCCACCCCGGCGCGATGTCCGGCCTGGCCTACCTACTCGCGATGGCAGGCCGTGTCGACGCCGCCGAAACCTGGAGGCGCAGAGCCGCCGCCGCGGGCGAGCCCGGCGCTACCCCCATGCGGTGACGAGTCCCGTTCCGCTCGGCATCCCTGATCCGAACTGCAGTCCGGAGCGGCCGCCGCCTGGTCTACGGTGGATACCGGCCATTCCACTCGTCACCCGGGAGGTGTCTTGCGCTCCACCCGCATACTGCCGGTCCTGCTCGTCCTGGTAGCCGCGGCACTCCTGCTGCCCACGCGCGCAAGCGCCGACGCCGCCATCGACGACACCACCTCCCACCGCATCGACGAACTCGTCGCATTGCGCGCCGGCGCGACCGGAGCGAGCAAAGGCGAACTACTCGACCTGCTGTCCCGACAATTCCTGGGCACCCCCTACGCCGCGAACAACCTCATCGGCTCCGCAACCCAGCCCGAACAACTCGTAGCCGACTTCCGCCGAGTGGACTGCTTCACCTTCCTCGACTACATAGAAGCCCTGAGCCGAACCACCGACCGAAACCGCTTCGAAGCCAACCTGATCGACACCCGCTACGCCGCCGCCCAAGTCGACTACACCCACCGCAAACACTTCTTCACCGACTGGGCGCAAGTCGCCGACATCGCCGCCACCGACATCACCGGGAATCTGTCACCCGCCGCAATCAAGGTCCCCAAACACCTCAACGCAAAGGGCGACGGTGCCCTCTACCTGCCAGGCATCCCAGTAGTCGACCGCGCCATCACCTACATCCCCAGCGCAGCGGTCGACGAGGGCGTCGTCAGCGGCCTCCGAACCGGCGACTACATCGGCGCCTACGCCGACCAGCCCGGCCTCGACGTCACCCACGTCGGAATCCTCATCAACACACCGACCGGCCCGGTCTTCCGAAACGCGTCGTCACTTGCGGTAAACAACAAGGTTGTGGACACCCCGCTGGGCGAGTATTTGCAGACCGTTCCCGGGATAGTGGTGTTGCGCCCACGACCGGCGTAGACCGGCAACGGATGGTTTTGGCGCAATCAGTCCCACCAGTTGAAGATGGCTTGCCCGAGGATGTGCGGGTTCCAATACCGGACTTGGTCGAGTTCGGCTGGTCCCAGCTCCGAGAGATCGAAATCCGCCATCGGCCGGCTCAATTCATGTCGTGACAACACCGCGAACCGGGAGAGGGACTTGAACGCGCCGGCAAGTTCCGGATCGTCGGCGAAGGTCAGCGTCAGCTCATACGAAGGCGTCGGCTCGGCGGTCGCGACCAGCGGCGCATACATGTTGCACACTACGGTTCGTTCAGTGCCCGAATAGGCGATGGTGCACCGAAAGAAGTTGCCGAACAGGCTAGTCGAAGGCGGAGGGGAGACGACCCCTCCGGCTATTCGTGCCACTGCGTAGCAAACATTGCGGAACTCGCTCTCGTCCAACCGGTCCAACGGTGGTTCTCCGAGATGCCGGAAGCCGGTTATTCCACGAGGTAGGCGCATCAGAACAGTCTTGCGTATATGTTACGTCGGCCTGAGCCATGGCTGCTATCTCCGAACCAGAGGAAGTGTGGCGGCCTCGGCGGTGTAGCGTTTGCCTCCGCCCAGTGGCACCAAGATAAGCTCTGGCCTGGCGGATGCCCTCTGTGCAATTCCGCACCATCATCCAGAGGAGTGCGGTTCGGGGCTATGCCCGAACACTGAGCCGTCAGGATGGCTGGTTACGGAACTCGTCCCAGTGGAGGCGTAACCACTTCTTCTGCTTCTTGTCTGGTTCGATTGCGAATCCTCGGCCGTGGAGTTCGGAGTAGATCGAAAACTGTCGGAGTTCGAAACTGACGTCGATTCGACTGTCTCCGTTGACCGCGATCAAGCCGCGATCGAACAGCGTGTGAAGGTCTCTGCGGAGTAGGAGGCCGCCGTGAGGGTCATGGTGCCCAACATGGGCGTAGCTGTACAGGTGGCAGGCGTCCAACGCTGGTTCGGGTAATGGTCCAGAGAACGCGCAGACGGAGCCGAATCGGCGTAACAGTTCGGCGCGAAACCCTGTTTGACCGAGACGCACTCGCACTGGCCGAATCGTGTGGCCACCGCGCAGTTGCGTCGCAGTGGCCTCCAGCGGCACCAGTGGATTACCGAAGTCGGAGGAGAGCCGCACTGCCGTGAGAAAATGGGACCACTGCAGTTCGCGAAAGCTGTTCTGAGACTTCGGCTTGACGCAAAGCGCACGCAGCTCGTCGGCGCGCAGGGATCCAGGCAGGGGAACCCAACTTTGGCCATGATTGGAACGGAACGTCTCGACCTCGACAGTTTCGATCACGGGGTTGTCGAAGGTGTCCTTGCAGTCGTAGCAGCGATAGACCGGAGTCAGTGTGGTGCGACGCTCCAGATTGGTCTTTCCGCATGTCCTACAACGCGAGATATCCTTTGTGCCGCGACCGCGCTCGATAGATTCGATTACCGAAATTCCGAGCAGCTCGGACTCATCCCACAACGCGATGATGTCGCCGACTTTGACGCGCTGGTGGTTGGGAACGCGGTTGTCCCAGCTGTAGTGGTTGGCCGCATCGTCGTCGTAGCGGGTGTCGGCGCCAAGACGACGGTAGTCCTGCTTCAACAGCGCGAGCCACGCTCGTCGGCCGGCTTGCTCGTCTAGTTCGGACAAACTTCCAGTACCTCTGGCGCAACCGAAGCGTCTCCCGTTTGAAACGCACCTAATTCGTACTGGTCAATCGTACATTGGGGCGCAGGCGGTAGGGCGACGAAACGCCGTGTCAGGGGTACGCGCCCAAGAACCCACCGCGTCCAAGAGGTGTTGCTTTTCGGCGTCCGGCTGCTGCTGCGCGACAAGCGAATTGCCGTTACGGCAGCTGTCAGACCTGTCGTATGAGCACATCGAACTTGGGGGCATCGGGCCACGTCGGGCGGAGAGTGCCGATTCGGGACCAGCCCCACCTTGCATATGTGCGGTAGGCGCGCTCGTTGTCCGGTCGGACCAGCAGGGTCGCGCGCTGTTCGGGCCTGCCGCTGAGCAATTCGTCGTGTAGTGCGCGTGCGACTCCTCGGCCCGTGAACTTCTTGCGCACCATGATCTCGCTGAGCGCGAAGGTGCGGTCGCCGCTCTCTGCGGTGAAGGGGGCCAGGTCGCCCGCGTCGAGCTCGAGTCCGGACCACCATCGAGTGTCCGGGCCGAGCGGCCAGCCCCATGCTTGTCCTGCCGGCTCGTCGCCGATTCGGGCGATGACCAACTCGAAGCCCCGGCCTCGGCTCGGGTCGGTGTAGGTGTCGAAGCGGTGCATGAATGCTTCGGGCGCTTCGAATTCCTCGCCGGATTCGATGGCGTCGATGTAGGAATCTCGGAAGATCTGCTCGACTTGGTCTCGGACCGCTCGTGCTTCGGCGGCCGTGTAGTGCTGGAAAGTCAGGCCGTCGATCGAAGGTGGGGCGACACTCATGAGACGCCTATCGCTCGGCGCTGGAGGTTGTCGTAGCGCCTGGCGAATTCGTCATCGGGGATGCTGTCTGTGATCGCGCGGACCGGGGCCAGCAGTCGTAGGGTGCGGGTGGAGGATACGGTGCTCTCCAGTTCGGTCAGGACGGAAAGGCCGTGGGCCACGGCATTGTTGATGTCGCCCGTCCTGCCGAGTGCTGCGGCCAAACCCGCGCGGTAATTGGCGCGGTTGCGGATTCCGGTCTCCGCTGTGTCTTCGTCGGCGACCAGCAGGGCCAGTGCCTTCTCGGGCTCGCCGAGGTCGCCCAGCCCGCGGGATTCTTGTGACCGAATCTCGCTCGCGTTCACGAATCGTAGCCATCGCGGGCACTCGGAAAGCGGTTCGTGGGCGATGGCGGCGTCCAGTTCGCGCCACGCGGTCGCAACTGCACGATCGAATGCCACCCTGTCGCGCAGGATTGCGTGGGCCAATGCTTCGCGGATCGCGATCAGGGCATGGATTCGGCCGGGCGGTCGGCCACGGGTGAGTTGGCGTGCGCGCTCCAAATGGGCGAGTGCACGGTGCGGGCTGCCATCCCCGGTTCGGCTGAGTGCTATCGATTGATGTGCGGCGTTCAGGCATACGTGGACTGTCAGATCGTTGTCACCGGCCTGATTGGCCAGCGCGAACGCGTCGGCGTAGCACTGGCGAGCGAGTGGGTGGAGGTCGGCGTCATAGGCCATCCAACCGGTGATCGTTGCCAATTCGCCGGCGGCACTCATGAACAGGCATCCAGCCCGATCGGAGAAGGCGCCGGTTTCGAGCAGCCGCTTGGCGATCGCGAGGTCTCCGAGGCCGGTCATCACAAGAGGGGGGCCGCCGACTGCCTGCTCGCGCCGAGCGAGTTCAGTCACGCGTTCGGCCAACCGGCGGGCGTCGCCTACCCCCACAGTGTGGGAAAAGCGTGGCGCGTCGGCGGCTGCCGTCAGGGCAGCGACACCCATGAACACTCCGAATTCGCGCCGCTTCACCTCGTCCTCGATTCCGTAGGTGCTCAGCTCATCGTGTTCACCCAGGTTATCGGTTGTGCAGGTCGGAATCTCGGTGTCGCGAACACGATGCGGGAGTTCGTCAGGTGCAACGGCGACGGTGAAGCGATCCCGTTGCTCATCGGTGAGCCGAGACAACTCCACATCCAGCGCTGCGGCCGAATCGCCGCGCACCGGACGCTCATGAGTTGCCCTCTCCCACTTGCGAATGGTCGGCGGTTGAAACCCCAGTCGTTCCGCGAACTGTTCCTGCGTAAGTCGAAGTGCGACCGTGCGAAGTGCACGTACCTCCGCGCCGGTCCATGTGCTGACGATCACCATTGCCCCCGATCGACACCCTCAACGGCCAGTAGCGGAAGCGTATTACTTCGGTGCGGTTCCATGCCTTCGGTTTGTGGCGTTTCTTCGTGAAGCTCGAATCGGCCCCGCCGCCGGGTCGATGTCCGGATATCTGTGACGCCATCCTGAACCGGGGGTGATCCTCGGCGGCGGGTGCTTGCCAACGAAAACCGAAGGAGCTGAATGTATCTCATCGTGACCATGGGGAGGTCGGTATGACGCTTCCTACCGCTTATGTCGCGTCGGGTGAACTGCCGGAGGGGCCGCCTCGCGCTCTCGGCTATATCGACCGGACCTTGCCGGGATGGCCGGCGAATGAGCAGCTGGTGCTCGCGCATGCGGTGAAGTTGGGGTACGCGTTGGTGCGGGTGGTGTTTCGGACGGCTGGGGATATCGATGATCCGATCATGCGGCTGCTGGACCGGATCGGTGGGTACAACGTGGCGGCGGTTGTGGTTCCGAGCGTGGAGCATCTCGGGGAGCGGCTCCGAATTGTCTGCGCCGCATGTGATGTGGAGGCGGTTGAGCCTGAGGTTACCTATGCGCGGGCACGCCCCACTATTCCTTCGGAGCCGGCTTCGCGTGAATCGAGGGTCGAGTCGGGTGAGTGAGATGTCTGGCTGGGGTTTGGTCGCATCGGTGGTGACGGTTGTCGGTGTGGCGGCGTTGGCGGTGGCAGGTGTCTCCTGTGCTTGGCCGGATGTCGGGGGCGATCAGCGGTTCGGCCAAAGCGCACATCCTGCTGTGAAAGCTGTTGTACGCCCCAATATTCTGTGGTTCTCGTTGACGCACGCCGCCCGGTCATCGGCGCCGACGGTGCTGGAGGCGCACGAGGATATGCAACTGCACTTGGAATGCGACCCCACCTTGTGCGCCGCGAAGGCGGTAGCGATGAGGACTCTCGTGGCCGCCGGGCGGGTGCGGCCGGACCGATCCCGGCGGCTGTGAGAGTCGGCGGCCTGCTTCGCGCACGGCGGTGCGCCCGGCCGGTGGTCGGGTGTCAGGCCGCGCTGGTGTCGGGTGGACGCGAAAGCGACTGCAACCAACGCTCGTGCTGTTCGCGTTCGCGTTGTCGGCGTTGCAGTCGTTCCCGTTCGTCGCGCAGGTGGATGCGCGTGAGTATCGCTGCCAGAAGTTCGTCGGGGTGGTGGCGGTGGTTGATGCGGGGTCTCCGACTGGGGTCGATGTGTTCGGGTGCGATCCAGGCGGTGCGGCCCGGGAACGGGGAAAGCTGGTTCTGTGCAACGGTTTTCCAGCCGCCGGGTCCGTCGTGGATCAGGGCGTGGCAGGCGTCGCAGGCTAGGGCGAGGTTGGTGATATCGGTGGGGCCGCCTTTGGCGTAGTCGCGGATGTGGTGGGCGGCGCAGAGGCTGGCGGGGGCGTCGCAGCCGGGGCGGGAGCAGCCGCGCAGGGCGGCGATCAGCGCCAGGCGTTGGGTCGGGGAGGCGAGTCGTTTCATGCGGCCGAGGTGCAGGGGGAGTCCGGCGTGGTCGAAGATCGCCAGGTAGGGGCGGGATCGTTCGGCCAGTCGCAGCGCCTCGCGGATCGGCACGACGCCGCCGGTGGCTGTGGTCGCGGAGCCCGAATCCTTTTCCAGGTCTTCGAGTTTCATCGTCAGCACGGTGGTCACCGGCATGCCGCGGTGGCGGCCGAGGTCTTCGGCGATCAGGCCGGAGCGCAGGATCGCGGTGAGTGCGTCGTGGTTGCGTTGGGCGGCGCTGCGGTGATCGGATCGCGCTGCCTCGGCAAGCATCGCCGGGTCGGCGGTGTCGATCTCGACGGCGGGGCTGTTCGGGTCCTCCGGGTTACAGACGCCGGGGCGTGCGTACTTGGCCAGCAGTGGGTCCAGTAGGGCACGCAGCACCGGGTCGATGTCGCCGCGCACGGGCGACATGCCGTCGGGGCGTTGCCGGCCCACGACGATGCCTCGCATTCGTGCGCGGTCGTGGTCGGTGGTGAGGCGGCCGTCGGGGTCCAGGTGGGCCAGGATTCGGTCGCCGACCTTGCCGATGTCGTCCGGCGAGCCGGATCGCGCGAACTCCGCCAACAGGTGTTCTGCGGCTTCGCGATCCGCGTCGGCTACGCCTCGGGGCACTCGGTTCATGACCTGCGCGATCCCGCGCACGTGATCGGCGGAGACCTCACCGTGTGCCAAAGCTGCTGCGGTGCATGGTAATTGCGGGTCTCGCACCTGGCCGTCGAGATCGTGGAAGGTTCCTACCGAGCGCGCCGCGTTGACGCGGCTGCCGGCGTCGGCGCTGGATATCTGCAGCGTCTCCATCAGGAACCGCTTCACCGTCTTCGCGCCGGTCCGGGACGGCAGGGATCGCTCCTCGGCTTCGATCAGCAGGCGATGGTGCATCGCTGCCAGTCGGCGCGTGCAACTCTCCACATCCCGCATCGCCTGTATCAGTTGTTCATCCGACAGTGGTATCAGTGCTTGTTCGGACAGCTGGGAAACCGCAGCGAGCAGCGGTCTCGCGACCTGCTCGACGTCCTCCCCGGCGTTCGAATGCATGTTCGAATTCTATCAAGAAGGGGAGGGGTGTGCACCCCTTCGGTCTGTGTGGATTTCGGAACACATTCTGAACAAGTGACCGAAAGGGCTTGTGTCGCAGATGGATTCACACACGAAAAGGCGCAAGAGCTCGAAGTCATCGACAACGCTCAGTGACCCCAACCCACGTCTCAGAGCGGAATAACCCGGCAGTCGTTGCCGCATTCGCCCTCGGCAGCCACCTGCCCGGGTGCGGCGACGCGGTGCAGGATCGCCCGCGTGGGCGCGATGACGAGCTGGTCGTCTTCCAGCGTGCCGAGACCGTCGACGATCAACGAGTAGCCCGTCGGTTCTCGCGGCGCCCACACCAGGCTGACCGCCGGGCGGGCCGCGACGTTGTCCCGGGTATGGCTGCCGGGCGCGGCCACGTGCAGTCGGCCGGAGTGTGGAACCGGATGCACCGGCACGATGCGGGGAAGAGAATTGTCGCCGACGGTGATGAGGTGGGCGAGGTCGTGGTCGGCGATCACCCGCGCGAGCTCATCCGTTTTCACCTCGGGATTCATGTATCGAGCGTACTGCGGGAACGGGCGGCGAACCGCTCGGTGAAGCGGGCCAAGCCTTCACGCGAGCTGCGTCAACAGCACCACCGCGAGTGTGAACATCGTCCCCGCCACGAAGACGTCGAGCACTCGCCACGCCGCGGGTAGCGACAGCACCGGCGCGAGCAGTCGAGCCCCGTAGCCGAGCCCGGCGAACCACACTCCGCTCGCGACCATCGCGCCGACGCCGAAGGCCCACCGCAACGACCCGTGCCCGGCGGCGACCGAGCCGAGCAGCAGCACGGTGTCCAGGTAGACGTGCGGGTTGAGCCAGGTCAGGGCCAGGCAGACCGGAATCGCGGTGCGGAGGGACGCGGTGGCATCGCCGGTGGTCGCGAGGGCGGCGGTGGCGGGGCGCAGTGCGCGGCGGGCCGCGAGAGCGCCGCAGGCGATCAGGAAGCATCCGCCGGCGAGTCCGGCGACGGTCAGTGCTGCCGGATACGCGCTGACCAGCGCACCGAGTCCGCCGACACCGCACATGATCAGAATGGCGTCGGAGACGACGCAGATGACGACCACGGCCGCCACGGCTTGCCTGCGTACGCCCTGGCGCAGGACGAACGCGTTCTGCGCGCCGATGGCGACGATCAGGGATAAGCCGGCACCGAATCCGGCGAGGGCCGCCGAGAAGATACCGCTGTTCACGCAGCCGACGGTATGGGCGTTGACGTAATCAGTACAGCTAAAGGTTCTTAACTATCATTAGCAACCGTGATGTCCGAACTTCCGGTAGATCAGGTCCGCACACTGCTCGCCGTCGTGGACGAAGGCACATTCGATGCCGCCGCGGCCGCGATGCATCTGACGCCCTCGGCGGTGAGTCAGCGGATCAAGGCGCTCGAACAGCGAACCGGCCGCGTGCTGCTGATGCGCACGAAACCGGTGCGGCCCACCGAATCCGGCCAGGCGGTCGTGCGTTTCGCGCGGCAACTGGCCGCCTTGCAGGACGCGGCGCAGCGAGAGTTGGGGATCGCCGGAGATGCCGAGTCCACCACGCTGTCCATCGCGGTCAACGCCGATTCACTGGCGACCTGGTTCCTGCCAGCCCTGTCGCAGGTGCCGCAGGATCCGCCGGTCTGCTTCGATCTGCATCGCGAGGACGAATCCCACACCGCCGCACTGCTGCGGGAGGGCACGGTGATGGCGGCGGTGACATCGCTGGCCGACCCGGTGACCGGATGTACGGCACGGCTCTTGGGTCTGGCGCGGTACCTGCCGGTCGCGAGCCCGGAATTCGTCGAGCGTCATTTCGCAGCAGGGCCTCTGGAGCAGCGGCTTCCCGAGGCGCCGGTCATCGTTTTCGATCGCCGGGACGAGTTGCAGGATCGCTACGTCCGCACCGTCACCTCCGGCAAGGCGGGTGCGAGCCGGCTCCGGCATTACGTACCCACCTCGGAAGGCTTTCGCGACACCATCGTCGCGGGGCTCGGGTGGGGATTGGTCCCCGAAACGCACGCCGACCCACTGCTGCGTGCGGGCGCTTTACGGAATTTCGCACCGGAGCAGTGGGTCGATGTGCCGCTCTACTGGCAGCAGTGGAAGTTGGACGTGCCGGCCCTCGCGCTGGTCGCGGAGACGATCGGCATGGCGGCGGCCGACTATCTTCGACAGTGAAAGTAATTCACCCGCAGGGGTTTCCGTGTTGGAGGCCGAGCCAGGGCCGCTTCGTCAGTCGATCAACTGCGGTGCCCCCGTCCGCGAGCCGTCCGCGGCGAGAACGGCTTTCGGCGATGCCGAGGTGAGCAACGCGATCCCGACCGCGAGCAACCAGATGATCGTGAACCCGGAAACCGTTGCGGTAGTGCCCCATCCGTTCGCGGCGTAGAAGTTCACCGGAGAGTTCCCGAAGAACATCGACGGTGCGAACGCCACGTTCACCACTGCTAGGACCGCGGCCGACCGCCCCGCCCACGCGGGCAGAATCCGCGTGCGCAGAATCGTGACAGCGGCCGTGGTCATGAACAGGGCGGTCAGGAGCCGGCTGACCGTTCCGTACAGCACATAGGTGCCGGACACGGTGACGGTGGGATCGATCGGTTCGGTTGCCTGGATCGTGGCGCCGATCTCGAGGCCCATGGAGACGAAAGCGACTGTGGCCCAGATCAAACCGGCGGTCGAGGCCAGTGAGCCGAGCCATTCGTAGCGGCGATCGGCGGCCTTCACCAGGTGCCCGAAGGTGGACATGAACACCACCACGCCGAGGAGTCCGACGAGGCCGATCAGGCCGCGGGTCAGGATGTTCCAGTCCGGGGGCGGGCCCTCGTAGACGAAGTAGAGCGGCAGTTCGACGAGCATGAGCGCGGCGCCGCAGACAGCGGCGATACCCGCCGTGCGGCGGAGGGTTTCGGTGTGCACGGAGCGTCCTTCCGATCGGCGGCAATAGTAAGTATATGGCTTATACTATATCGACCATACTAAACTCCGGAAGGATGATTATTCGACGACGGGATGCGCGCTGATGACCGATCGGGAGGTGCCCGACCATCTGGCCCGGCTGTGGCGGCTGCCGGTGGACACCAAGCTCGGCCGTCCGGCCGCACTCGATGTGGACCGGGTGGTGGCGACGGCGATCCAACTGGCCGACCGAGACGGTCTCGCCGCCGCGACGCTGCCGAAAATCGCTGCGGCTCTCGGTGTTACGCCGATGTCGCTCTACCGCCACATCGGATCGAAGGACGAACTGCTGGGCTTGATGTCCGATGCCGGAATGGGTGCGCCACCCGAATTGCCCAGCGGCTCATGGCGTTCGATGCTGCGCGCCTGGGCGTTCGCTCAACTCGAGCGGCACCGCGCCCGTCCCTGGCTCACCGAACTGCCGATCACCGGACCGCCGAGTGGACCGAACACTGTGGCCTGGATGGACGCCGGGCTGCGCGCACTGCGCGACACCGTGCTGGACTGGCCGGCGAAGGTCGGGGCCATCATGGTGGTCAGCGGATACGTCCGCGAGGCGTTCGTCACCGCCCGTCAACTCGAACACGCCATGGCGGCAGCCGATCTCGACCCGGCCGGCGTCCTGCACGACTACAGCCGTAATCTGCGCGCACTGGTGGATCGAAAGCGGCTGCCCGATATGGCCGCACTGCTGGACTCGGGGCTGTTCGACGCCATCCAGCCCGCCGAGGCCGACCCTGCCTCCGACTTCACTTTCGGTCTCGACCTGGTCCTCGCCGGCGTGGCGGCGACGATCGTCGCGAACAGCCGGTAACGGCAAACGGCCCGGCGCCGTGCAGGCGCCGGGCCGCTGATCAGCTGCCGATCAGCTGCTGCCGAACCATCCCGGCGGAACGACCTGACGGAAACCGTTCCAGCCGTTGCCGTGCCGGTCCCACGGGTTGCAGTCGTCGCCGCGGTGGTGGCGGTCCCAATCGCCGCGGTGGTCCCAGTCGCCACGGTCCCGGCCGTCCCACGGGCCGTGCCCGCGACCCGGATGTGCGATCTCGGTGGCCGCCGGGGCGCTCACGACCTCGGCCTGGGCCGGAATGGCAAGCGCGGCAAGCGGCGCGGCCACGATGGCGCCGGCAACGGCGATGCGCGCCGCCGTGCGCTTGGTGCGATGTTCGGTTCTGGCAATCACGGTGAATCCTTCCAATCAGTTACACCGCACGCAGTCTCTCGCAAATCGGACACCGCGTCACGGGTGGTGGCACGAGGTTCAGGGCGGAATCGGCCGCGAGGATGACGGGGACTCAGGGTTGACCCTCAGTCCTGCGATTCAGCTGCTGCCGAACCACCCCGGCGGGTAAACGGGCCTATACCAGGAGTAGTACGGCCGATACCACGAATTCCAGCCGTACAGATAGTCCAGCGGTATCGGATCGAACGGTGTCACCTCCGGGTAGTACCAGCCGACCGAACTCGGCTCGCTCACCGGTGCCTGCGCCGAACCCTGCCCGGCGGTCGCGGTGACCATGCCGATCAGAATCAAGCCCGCTATCGCCGTCCTCGCCAGGATTCGGCGTACCCGGACGGACGTGGCAGTCGCGAACACGACCAGCCCCTTTCAACTCGCTTGTCCCGCAACCCTCGCCGATTTCGGCGCGAACGTCACGGCCGCGATACGCCCAGGGCTGAGAAGAGACTCAGCTCACATCCCGCGCCCCGCCGTCCGGATTCGCGCGGTCGATGTGCCAGCTGCGGATCCGCCGCGGATGAATGCGAATGATGGTGTGCGCGAACCAGTCCGGCGCCACCGGAGGCGTCTCCACATCGGGGATCTCGCCGACGCCACGGATCTCCACTCCACGCCCCCAGCCGGGCTTCACCTCGGCCGGATCGTCCGGCGTCATATCGTCGACGACCAGGCTCACATTCGGATTACCCCGCACATTGCGGTAGCGCTGCGCGCTCGGACTCGGCCCGCCGATATCGATCGTGCCGTCGTCGTTCACCCGAAATCCCACCGGAACCAGCTGCGGCCGCCCGTCCGCCGTCACAGTGCCCAGCCGGCCCAGCGACTGGGAGGTCAGATAGGTGCGTTCGGCCGCGGTGAAAGTCATGCCGCCACGCTAAGAGCTCGAGTACGGTTGAGGTCAAGTGGTCCGCGGGCTCGGCTGGTCGGCCACTTTCGTGAGGTGGAAGTGGGTGACGTTGTCGCCTTGGCGGGCGGGGGACGCGGTGTAGCCGGGAAGGCTGCCGAGGCCGTCGTAGAGGCGTTCGCCGGCGCCGAGGAGAGTGGGGACGAGAGCCAGGTGGAGGTCGTCGACGAGTCCGGCCCGCAGGAAGCGGCGAACGGTCGCGGCTCCGCCGCCGAGGCGGACGTCCTTGCCTCCGGCGGCGGAGAAGGCTCGTGCCAGCACGTTTTCGGGGGTGTCGTCGACGAAGTGGAAGGTGGTGCCGCCGTCCATCTCGAGCGCCGGGCGCGGGTGGTGGGTGAGGACGAAGACCGGGTGGTGATAGGGCGGGTTGGGCCCCCACCAGCCGGTCCAGGAATCATCGGGCCATTCCCCGCGAACGGGCCCGAACATGTTGCGGCCCATGATGGTCGCGCCGACATTCGCTTCACCGGCGGCGAGCTGTTCGTCGTCGATTCCGGTGCTGCCGCCGTCCTGGCCGATCATCCGCCGGCCGGTGCGGGTGACGAAAACCCATTCGTGCAGGCGTTCGCCGCCGACGCCGAGCGGATGATCCGGACCTTGGTCGGGACCCGCGACGTACCCGTCCAGTGAGATCGAGAGATTGTGGACACGAAGACGGGGCATGGCGGGTCCTCTCACGGAGTGCTTGCTGATTGCAATTGCTCTGCACTCTACCGCCGGTGCTTGTCAGCTGCAATCAGTCGTCAGGCCGTGTGCAGGCCCGCCGACCACGCGAATGCGGTCAGCGTGGGGTCGAGTGGCGCCGCGGTGAGCCGATTGCCCAGTGTGGACAGCGTGTAGGTGCCGATTCCCAGCACCACCTCGAGGGCCTGTTCGGTGGTGTAGCCGTGCGAAAGGAAATCGCTCGCTCGTTCGGCGGGGACGTTGCCGGCGGTTTCGACGACGGTGAGGGTGAACTCCTGGAGTGCGGCCAGGCGGGGATCGGGGAGGGGGCGCTGTTCGCGCAGCGCGGTGATCAGTTCCGGGTCGGCGCCGATCTCGGTCAGCTTCGCGGTGTGCATGGCGACGCACAGGTGACATTCGTTGCGCGTGGCCATCGTCATCACCAGCACCTCGCGCGACAGTTGGTCGAGGGTGCTGCCTTCGAAGAGCGCGTTGAGTTTCATGAAGCCGTCGAGCAGTCGTGGCGACGTCGCCATTTTCCCCACCGCGGCGGGGAGGTAGCCGAAGTGCGCGGTGGTCGCGGTCATGGTGCGACGGGCTTCGGCGGGTGCGGAGTCGGGGGTGTGGGTGGGGAAATGCATGAGTCGATCCGTTCGAGTTGGACAACCAAGTTGTCTAAACGGTAAACCTAGTTGTCGAATTGAGCAAGCCTGGACGGCCGCCGGGGCGGAGCCGGTCAGCTCCCGAACCAGCCCGCGACGTCGAGCCGGAACGATTCCGGCGGGACCATCGTGCGCAACGCGGCCTCCATATCGCGCACGCGCTGGGCGCCCAGTTCGTGCACCCAGCGGCGTCGCAACCGCTCGAAGATCTCGGCCGACTGCCGCAGCGCGTCGATTCCGCGCGGGGTCAGGCAGACGATCTTGCGCCGGGCGTCGTCGGGATCCTCGACACGTTCGGCATAGCCCAGCGCGGTCAGCTTCTCGACCGTCTTGCCCGCCGCCTGCTTCGAGACGCCCAGCTTGCGGCCGATATCGCTGGCCGTCGCCCCCTGCACTCCGATCGCCTGCATCGCGAATCCGTGGGCCGGGCGCATATCGGGATGCCCCCGCTCCGCCAGCTCGGCATGCAATTCGTCGATGAGCGAGCGGAACCCGGCGAACAGCAGTAGCGGCAGCTCGAACCCGGGGCTGTCGACCGGGGCCCTCCCGCGTTTTCCGACAACCATGTTGACGAGGGTAGTCGCCGTGAGGGAGGCCGACGCGAGGCGCCACCCGTGGGCGCGTGTCACCGGTCGCGGCCGGTCCGGTGGTGTTCAATACACCTGGAGTGCTCCGGAACGAGTACCCGCCTTGTTCTGCCGAATGCCCGGAGGCGCGATGACCACACGGCCACAGCGGATTCCCGCCCGTCCTCCCGTGTCGCGACATGCTCGCGGGCTCGCACGCCGGCTCGCGCCAGTGCTGGCTCTCACCGCGATCCTCGCGGCGTGCAGTGGACCTGGCGCCGATGTCTCCGAATCACACGCTCCCGCAACGGTTTCGACGGCTCCACTGAGCTCGGTCGCCGTGGTCACGCACGGCAGCCCCGGCGACGCGTTCTGGAATGTGGTGAAGAACGGCGCCGAGGCGGCCGGTAAGGATCTGGGCATCCGGGTCGAATACAACTCCTCGGGGGATCCGGGGGAGCAGGCCAAGCTGGTGGACAACGCGGTGGCCCAGCATGTGGACGGGTTGGTGGTGTCGATGGCCAATCCGCAGGCGCTGCGCCCGTCCGTCGAGCACGCCGTCGCGGCGGGAATTCCGGTCGTCACGATCAACTCCGGCGAAGCCGAGAGCGCGGCTGCCGGTGCGATCGGGCATGTCGGCCAGAGTGAGCGACAGGCGGGAACGGCCGCCGGCAAACGCCTGCGTGAGGCCGGCCGGGCCAGGATGCTCTGCGTCATCCACGAGGCCGGCAATATCGGCGCCAACGACCGCTGCGCCGGCGCGATCGACGGATTCGGCGGAAATGCCACCACCTTGCAGGTCGACATCAACAACCCGGCCGATGCGCAGTCGCGGATCAAGGGAGCGTTGGAGGCCGACCACGCGATCGACGCGGTGCTGACCCTCAATTCGCAGATCGCCGCCCGCGCGGTCGACGGGGTGCGTGAATCCCATTCCCGCGCCGCCGTCGCCACCTTCGACCTGAATTCCGATGTGGTGAGCGCGATCCGGGCCGGCACCCTGCTGTTCGCGGTCGACCAGCAGCAGTACGAACAGGGATATCTGCCGGTCGTGATGCTGCAGCTGTATCGGCGCAATCTCAACACCGTCGGTGGCGGGATGCCGGTGCAGACCGGACCCGCCTTCGTGGACAAGACCAACGTCGACGCCATCGCCGCCCTCGTGGCACAAGGCACGCGCTGAGCAGGGAGCTGTCATGACCGACACCGCAACGGTTTCCGAAGCCACCGCCCCCGCCGCGATCCGGCCGTCGCTGCTGAACCGGCTGATCGTCCGCCCCGAAATCGGCGCCGGTCTGGGCGCGCTGGTGGTATTCGTCTTCTTCGCCGTGATCACCGACCGGTTCCTCAGTCCCCTCGGGGTGGCCACCTGGCTCGACGACGCCTCGACGCTCGGCATCATGGCCGTCGCGGTGGCACTGCTGATGATCGGCGGCGAATTCGATCTCTCCGCCGGGGTGATGACCGCGTCGACGGCCTTGGTGACCGCCATGCTCGCGGTACACGCCGGATGGAATGTCTGGTTCGCGCTGGGTGTTTCGCTGCTCTTCGCGCTCGCGGTCGGCGCGCTGAACGGGTGGGTGGTGATGCGCACCGGCCTGCCCAGTTTCATCGTCACACTGGGTACTTTCCTGGCTCTGCAGGGCCTCAACCTCGGCGTGACACGGCTGGTCACGGGGACCGTGCAGGTGTCGGGCATCCGTTCGGCGCCCGGATACGCCTCGGCCGGATGGGTTTTCGCGGCGACGACGAATCTCGGTGACGCCCGCATCCAAGCGTCGGTGCTGTGGTGGATCGCCGTCACCGCGGTGGCGACGCTGGTGCTGGTGCGCACCCGCTTCGGCAACTGGATCTACGCGGTCGGCGGTTCGCTGCCCAGCGCTCGTGCCGTCGGTGTCCCGGCGGCGCGGACCAAGATCCTGCTGTTCATGGGCACCGCCTTCGCGGGCTGGATCGTCGGCTCCTGCAATCTGCTGCGGTTCGCGAGTGTGCAGGCGAACCAGGGCGTGGGACTGGAATTCCAGTACATCATCGCCGCGGTCGTCGGCGGCTGCCTGCTCACCGGCGGATTCGGATCGGTGCTGGGCGCGGCCATCGGCGCGCTGATCTTCGGCATGGCCCGGCAGGGAATCGTGTTCGCGCGCTGGGACAGCGACTGGTTCATGCTCTTCCTCGGGGTGCTGCTGCTCGCCGCGGTTCTGGTCAACAACGCCTTCGCCAAGCGCGCGGAAAGGTTGCGCCGATGACTCCTCAGCACACGGCGGCGCAGACCACAGCCGCGCCGCTGATCGAGACGGTGAACATCGGGAAGAGCTACGGCGGCGTCGTCGCCCTGTCGGATATCTCGATGGTCGTTCGCGCCGGGGAGGTCACCTGCGTCCTCGGCGACAACGGCGCCGGGAAGTCGACCCTGATCAAAATCCTCGCCGGCGTTCATCGCCACGATGCCGGTGAGCTGCGCATCGACGGTGAGCCGACCCGGTTCTCCTCGCCACGCGAGGCGTTGGACCGCGGTATCGCCACCGTCTACCAGGACCTGGCGGTCGTACCGCTGATGAGTGTGTGGCGCAATTTCGTCCTCGGCTCGGAACCGACCCGCGGCGCCGGGCCCCTTCGCCTGCTGGATCGAGCGACCGCGCGCGAGATCACGCGAACCGCGTTGTCGGACATGGGAATCGAGATTCGCGATCTCGAGCAGCCGGTCGGCACGCTGTCGGGCGGGCAGCGGCAGTGTGTGGCGATCGCCCGTGCGGTGCATTACGGCGCGAAGGTCCTCATCCTCGACGAACCGACCGCCGCGCTCGGCGTCAAACAGTCCGGCGTGGTGCTGCGATATGTCGCGCAGGCCCGTGATCGCGGCCTCGGAGTCGTGCTGATCACGCACAATCCGCATCACGCCTATCCGGTCGGCGACCGATTCCTGCTGCTGCGGCGCGGCCGCGCACTCGGCGGCTACGACAAGTCGCAGATCGACCTGCCGGAGCTGACCCGGCAGATGGCCGGCGGCGCGGAACTGGAAGCGCTGCAACATGAATTGCGTCGTCCGCTGCCGGAGTGAGCGGCGGTCGGCGTGGCGGGCGCGAGCGCTGGACTGTCGGTGGGGGTCCGGTTACCCTCTGCCTGGCCCGACGTCGAGAAGTAAGTGAGAAGCGTAGTTGCACGGCACGGTGAAGTGGTTCGACAGTGAGAAAGGCTTCGGTTTCATAATCCCGGATGCCGGCGGGGCGGAAGTTTTCGTCGAATACACCGAGGTTCACGGCGACGGTTTCCGGCGATTGGTGCAGGGCCAGCGCGTCGAGTTCGACGTACGCCACACCAAGGCGGGCCCGGAAGCCGAGGGCGTCCGAATCGAGCCGATGCGCCGACTGTGGCCCGACCCACACGAACTGTGACCTGTCGGGCAGATCACTATTCCCGAAAACGAGTTAACGCGCCTTTCTGAGCCCTCGATATGTTGATCGTCAGTTTGTACGACTGAATTGAAACAACGAAGAGGTATTTATGATCCCCGTTATCATCGACACCGGTAGTGCTGCTGTGAACGGCCTGTTCGACACCTTGGGTGCCGCCTTCCACGGCCTGGTCAACACCCTGTGGACCGGCTCTTTCGGTGGCTGATCACTGATTTCGGTCGCATGATGCGACCTCGGGTCGACCCCGGACCGCAGTGTCCGGGGTCGACCCATTTCTGCGGCCGGGCGACCGCACACGCACGATTCCCGCCGCTCGCCGCGACGCGACGACCGCGGCCCGCCGCGCTATCACGGGACAATCACGGCGTGCCCCACGCGAAAAGCCGACTTTTCGCTTCGGGTGCGGTTTCCCTCCCCCGGGGTGACCACTGTGGTGGCGCGACGGCGCAGTCCGTGGCAGGCTTGATCACTGAGACCGGCCCGACCGTGAAGTTGGTCGGTTCGGCTCGTCTACAGAAGGTATGAAATGGCGCAAGGCGTAGTGAAGTGGTTCAACAGCGAGAAGGGCTTCGGGTTCATCGCTCAGGACGACGGTGGTCCCGATGTGTTCGTGCACTACTCGGCTGTGAGCGGTAGTGGATTCCGGTCCCTCGACGAGGGGCAGCGCGTGGAGTTCGAGATCGGCCAGGGCCAGAAGGGCCCGCAGGCTCAGAACGTAAGCGTTCTCTGATCGAGTCCGCTGACTGCGCGCCACTTTACGTAGCGTGAACTGTCCGCGACTTACACTGGGGCCCCGTATCTTTCGAGATGCGGGGCTCTTTCGCGTCCGGGGCCCGATGCGCTGCGGCCCGGGGTCGGCGGCGGTGTGAGGGCGGCTGCCTACCGGGCGGTACACCGGCGCCGAAGCGCGACCATTAAGCTGGTCCGCGGTAAATGCCGACCTCTTTCCCCAGGAGTGCCCCACAGTGAGCCAAAATGGCCGTCCTGTTGTTCTGATCGCCGACAAGCTCGCCCAGTCGACCGTCGATGCGCTCGGTGACGGTGTCGAGGTTCGCTGGGTCGACGGCCCCAATCGACCCGAGCTGCTGGCCGCCGTGCCCGAGGCCGACGCGCTGCTGGTCCGTTCGGCCACCACCGTCGACGCCGAGGTGCTCGAGGCCGGCAAGAACCTCAAGATCGTCGCCCGCGCCGGCGTCGGCCTCGACAATGTCGACGTGCCCGCGGCCACCGAGCGCGGTGTCATGGTCGTCAACGCGCCGACCTCCAACATCCACACCGCCGCCGAGCACGCCGTCACCCTGCTGCTGGCCGCCGCCCGCCAGATCCCGGCAGCCGACGCCACCCTGCGCGAGCACACCTGGCAGCGCAGCAAGTTCAACGGTGTCGAGATCTTCGGCAAGACCGTCGGCGTCATCGGCCTGGGCCGCATCGGCCAGCTGTTCGCGCAGCGCTTGGCCGCTTTCGAGACCAAGGTCATCGCGTACGACCCCTACACCTCCCCGGCCCGCGCCGCCCAGCTGGGCATCGAGTTGCTGAGCCTGGACGAGGTGCTCGAGCGCGCCGACTTCATCTCCATTCACCTGCCCAAGACCCCTGAGACCAAGGGCATGCTGAACAAGGAGACCCTGGCCAAGACCAAGAAGGGCGTCATCATCGTCAACGCCGCCCGTGGCGGTCTGATCGACGAGCAGGCCCTGGCCGACGCCATCACCTCCGGCCACGTGCGCGCCGCCGGCATCGACGTGTTCGAGACCGAGCCGTCGACCGACAGCCCGCTGTTCGAGCTGCCGCAGGTCGTCGTGACCCCGCACCTGGGCGCCTCCACCGCCGAGGCCCAGGACCGCGCCGGAACCGATGTCGCCAAGTCGGTGCAGCTCGCCCTCGCGGGTGAGTTCGTGCCCGGTGCGGTGAACGTCGCCGGTGGTGCGGTCAACGAGATCGTCGCCCCCTGGCTGGACATCGTGCGCAAGCAGGGTGTGTTGCTGGGCGCCCTCGCCGACGAGCTGCCGGTCTCGCTCGAACTCCAGGTGCGCGGCGAGCTGTCCTCGGAAGAGGTTGCGGTGCTGGAACTCTCGGCGCTGCGCGGTGTGTTCTCCGCGCACGTCGAGGACGCGGTCACCTTCGTCAACGCCCCGTCGCTGGCCGCGGAACGGGGCCTCGAGGCCTCCGTCACCACCCACAGCGAGAGCCCGACCCACCGCAGCCTGGTCGACCTGCGCGCCGTATTCGGCGACGGCCGCACCCTGAACGTCGCCGGCACCCTGACCGAGCCCGCTCAGGTCGAGAAGATCGTCAACATCAACGGCCGCAACTACGACATGCGCGCCGAGGGCCTCAACCTGGCGATCCTCAACTACGACGACCGCCCGGGTGCCCTGGGCAAGATCGGCACCAAGCTGGGCGAGGCGGCCATCGACATCAAGGCCGCTCAGCTGAGCCAGGACATCGACCAGGAAGGCGCGACGGTCATCCTGCGCGTCGAGGAGTCCGTCCCGGCCGAGGTGCAGTCCTCGATCGCCGAGGCCGTGGGTGCCGCGAAGGTCGTCCAGGTCGACCTGAGCTGAGACGTTCCGGGCCGGAATCGGCTCGGCCGCAGTACGTTACAGTGCGCGCGAATCCAACCGCCATGGCGCGGAGCGGGATTCGCGCGCATTGTGCGTTTCGGTAGATGTGACCGGTTGTGTGCCGGTGAGATTCGTGCTGGTGATTCGGGGAGCCCGTGCCGTCGGATCTCACTCATTGGGAGCGGCTTGCCCTGGTTATCGGGGTGATTCGGGGGACCGATAGTGTGACGGTGTCGGCGATCCGGCCGGGCGCAACGCCGCCGATCGACCGCCCTTGGCTGATTCGGCCGCATACGTGTTGCGAGCCGCGAGCAGGAACGAACGGAGCGTTGTCATATGAAGCTGGCTGTCATCGCCGGTGACGGTATCGGGCCCGAGGTCATCGCCGAGGCGCTCAAGGTACTCGACGTGGTCGTGCCCGGGGTCGAGAAGACCGAGTACGACCTGGGCGCCAAGCGCTACCACGCGACCGGCGAGGTGCTGCCGGAGTCGGTGCTGCCGGAGCTGAAGCAGCACGATGCCATCCTGCTGGGCGCGATCGGTGATCCCTCGGTCCCCAGCGGCCTGCTCGAGCGCGGTCTGCTGCTGCACACCCGCTTCGCGCTCGACCACCACGTGAACCTGCGTCCGTCGAAGCTGTACCCGGGCGTCACCAGCCCGCTGTCGGGTGATCCGGAGATCGACTTCGTCGTCGTGCGCGAGGGCACCGAGGGTCCGTACACCGGTACCGGCGGCGCGATCCGCGTGAATACCCCGCACGAGGTGGCCACCGAGGTCTCCACCAACACCCGCTTCGGCATCGAGCGGGTGGTGCGCTACGCCTTCGACAAGGCCCAGCAGCGCCGCAAGCACCTGACGCTGGTCCACAAGACCAATGTGCTGAGCTTCGCCGGTTCGCTGTGGCAGCGCACCGTCACCGAGGTCGGCGCGGAATACCCCGAGGTCGAGGTCGCCTATCAGCACATCGACGCCGCGACGATCCACATGGTCAACGATCCGGGCCGCTTCGACGTGATCGTCACCGACAACCTGTTCGGCGACATCATCACCGACCTCGCCGCGGCGGTGTCCGGTGGCATCGGCCTGGCCGCCTCGGGCAACATCGACGCCTCGGGCACCAACCCGAGCATGTTCGAACCGGTCCACGGCAGCGCACCCGATATCGCCGGCCAGTCCAAGGCCGACCCGACTGCCGCCATCCTCTCGGTTTCGCTGCTGCTGAACCACCTCGGCCGGTCCGAGGAAGCCGCCCGCATCGAAGCCGCGGTAGCCAAGGACCTCGCTGCCCGCGCCGGCACCGCCTCCACGGTCGAAATCGGCGACCGCATCGCGGCGTCCCTCTGAGCTTGTCCCGAACGATCCTCCTGTCGCCAAAACAACGGCGCGACAGGGGGATCGTGGCATGTGCGCGACTTCGACGCGACGTGTCGGAATTGGGGGCCACGAATCGGCGCACAGGAAGAGCGCGTAGTTGCCGTCGCAAAGCAGCCGGGACATGACCCGGTCCTGTGCGCTCGAGGGTTGCGCTGCTGGTTGCCGTCGACCGCCACCGGCTAGCATTGAGCGCAACTGATGCAGGCCATCGACGTGCGCAAAGACCTGGAGGCGGTATGACGGCGGAGCACATCGGGGGTGCCGTCGGATTCGGTCCGTACACCGTGCTCGACTTGCACGAACAACCGGAAGACGGCAAAGGGCTGGAACTCGAGGACGGGTGGTTGATCGAGGTGGCGGCGGGGGCTCGGCACAACTGGATTGCGCGCACCTTGGCGCGGATCGTCGAATCTGCGGCGGGCGAAGCCGAGGTCGTTGTGCTGGAGGGCGGGGAGTGGGAGATCAGTACGCCCAATGGCGTGCGTAAACCCGATGTCTTCGTCATCCCGCGCGAGGTGGCGCGAGCGGCGGTGCTGGATGAGACGCCGAAGTTGATCCCCGGCACCGAATTGTTACTCGTAGTGGAAGTGGTGTCGCCCGGCAGCGGTAGCGAGCGCACGGATCGGGTGCGCAAGGTCCGCGAATACGCGGCACTCGGGATCCCGCAATATTGGATCATCGAGCATCAGCCGCATATTCGAATTCATCGCTCCGTGCTCGGCGATGACGGCTACCGATGGGAGCCGACAGTCCCCGAGGGAAGCCGGTTCAGCGCGGATGTCGAGGCGGACAAGGTTTTTCGCATCGAGTTCGATCCAGCCGCGCTGATCGAGATTTGATCCTGCGGCCCGTACCAGGGGCGGGCGTCGACCGGGACCGCTCGATCCCGGCGTTCCGGCTTCGCCCCTAAGCGGTGCCGAGGCCTCTCAGGTTGTAGGTACAACCTCGAAAGTTGTTGGCGGCGTGACATTTCCCCACGGCCGCACTCCGTACTGTGACGGAAAGGGGTGCGGCCGTGGGGAACCCGGATGTCAGCGGTTGCGGACGATCGGCACCACGGGGACGGCGGCTGCCGCGACGATCGCGGCGACCAGATAGGTCGCCGGGAAGCCGGCGGCGGTGATGAGAGCGCCGAAAATCGGTGCGACAGCGGCAGATGCCAGGTTCTGGCCGGTGTTCTGGATGCCCAGGCCGCGGCCGCTCCAGTACGGGCCGGCGATTTCGGCGACGGCGGTGAACGCCAGGCCGTTGTCCGCGACGGTGATCACCGACGCGGCGAACAGGATCGGGATCGCCGCCCACCACCAGTGCAACCAGGCAGCACCGGCCAGAGCGGCCATCGAGACCACGGCCGCGATCGCCACGGTGTGCAACGGACGCAGGCGGCTGGCGACACGGTCGGACCAGATACCGGCGCCGATGCGCCCGGCGGCGCCCAGAATCTGGGTCGCGGTGACGATCGCCCCGGCCACCGGCAGCGACAGCCCGGCATCGCGATGCAGCCACAGCAGGGCGAACGTCCACAGGGTGGCCTGCGGAACCACCAGTAGCACCGAGACCGCGTGGATGCGCCACAGCGTGGAATCACCCCGATAGGGGTTGTCCGGATGCGCGCCGGTGCTCGCCGGGCGGGGCGGGTCGACGATTCCGATCAGACAGCCGATCGCCGCGACACCCGCCATCGCCGCCGGAACCAGAATCGCCGTGGAAAAGCCGTGTGCGGCAGCGACAGCCGGTATCGACATCGCGGCGACCGCGACACCCAGCGGCTGTGCGGTCTGGCGGATACCCATCGCGAGCCCGCGCTGATCGACCGGGAACCAGCCGACGATCACCCGGCCGCTCGCGCCGTTGGTACTGGCAGCGCCCATACCGGCCAGAAACAGCAGTACGCCCAGGATGCCGTAGTTCGTCACCGTCGCAGCAGCCACACCTGCCACACACATCACGACCGGACCGGCGACCAGGACGGTGCGCTCACCCACCCGGTCCACGAAGTATCCCCAGGCGATCAGCGTGCACACCAGGCCGACCGTCGGCATCGCGACCAGCAGACCCGCTGTGGCCAAGGGCATTCCGCGATCGGTCAGCGCCGGCAACAGGAACGGGGTGCCGTGCACGATGACCGCGCTCGAGGACTGAGCGAAGACTCCGAGCGCGAGCATGGTCCACCGCCGGGTCGCGCGCACGTCTGTCACGGTGGTCATCGCCCTCACCTCGAATCTCATATTTTGGGATCAGAGTCTTACTCTGTGAACCGGCTCTTACCGTACACCCAGGATGTGGCGGGTAGGCAAGTCGAAATTCGTCACATGCGCCCGTCGCAGACCGGGTGGTCGGCCGCGTTCGGGCAGGTGGATAGACTCTTCGCCATGCGTCTAGGTCGTGTTGCCAGCCCCGATGGGGTCGCGTTCGTGAGTATCGAAACCGACGGTTCCGACGAGATCGCTCGTGAAATCGCCGAGCATCCGTTCGGTACCCCGACATTCACCGGCCGTACCTGGCCGCTGGCCGATGTGCGACTGCTGGCCCCCATTCTGGCCAGCAAGGTCGTGTGCGTCGGAAAGAACTACGCCGCGCATGCGGCGGAGATGGGCGGAGCGGCGCCGGAGGATCCTGTGATCTTCCTCAAGCCGAACACCTCCATCGTAGGGCCGAACCTGCCGATCCTGTTGCCGCCCAATTCCTCTCAGGTCGACTACGAGGGGGAGCTGGCGGTGGTGATCGGCCGCCCGTGCAAGGACGTGCCGGCCGCCCGGGCCGCCGACGTCATTCTCGGCTACACCGTCGCCAACGACGTGACCGCGCGTGACCAGCAGCGCCACGACGGACAGTGGACGCGCGCCAAGGGCTACGACACTTTCTGCCCGCTGGGACCGTGGATCGAAACCGAACTCGATCCGGGCGATCTCGAGATCACCACCGAACTCGACGGTGAGGTGCGCCAGCGCAGCCGGACTTCACTTCTGCTGCACGACATTCCGACCGTGATCGAGTGGGTCACCAAGGTGATGACCTTGCTGCCCGGCGATGTCATCCTCACCGGAACGCCGGAAGGTGTAGGACCGATGACGGATGGGCAAACCGTATCCGTGACGGTTCAGGGTATCGGCACCCTCACCAATCCTGTTGCCGCCAAACGTTGATCGAGAGAAGGAATATGACTGACGTACGGGTCCGATTCTGCCCGTCACCCACCGGCACACCGCATGTCGGCCTGATCCGGACCGCGCTGTTCAACTGGGCGTTCGCTCGCCACCACGGCGGCACCTTCGTCTTCCGTATCGAAGACACCGATGCCGCACGCGATTCCGAGGAGTCGTACCACGCGATTCTGGACGCGCTGCGGTGGCTCGGGCTGACGTGGGACGAGGGGCCGGAGGTCGGCGGGCCCTACGGTCCCTACCGTCAGTCGCAGCGGCGTGAGCTTCATCTCGATGTCGTCCAGAGGTTGCTGGCGGCCGGTGAGGCTTATGAATCCTTCTCCACCCCAGACGAAGTCGAGGCCCGTCACCGGGCCGCCGGACGCGATCCGAAGCTCGGTTACGACAACTTCGACCGCGATCTGACCCCCGAGCAGATCGCCGCTTACAAGGCCGAGGGCCGCCCCGCGGTGGTGCGCTTGCGGATGCCCGAGCACGATCTGGTGTGGAACGATCTGGTTCGCGGGGAGATCACTGCCAAGGCCGGGACGGTGCCCGATTTCGCGCTCACCCGCGGCACCGGTGATCCGCTCTATACGCTGGTGAATCCCGTCGACGACGCGCTGATGAAAATCACACACGTGTTGCGCGGGGAAGACCTGCTTTCCTCCACTCCGCGGCAGTTGGCGTTGTATGCCGCATTGCAGCGGATCGGGGTGGCGGAGTTCACTCCGGAGTTCGGTCATCTGCCCTTCGTGATGGGCCAGGGCAACAAGAAGTTGTCCAAACGTGATCCGGAGTCGAATCTCTTCGCGCACCGGGATCGCGGATTCATTCCTGAAGGTTTGCTGAATTACCTGGCTTTGCTCGGATGGAGCCTCGCCGAGGACCGCGATGTCTTCTCCATGGCGGAGATGGTCGATGCGTTCGAGATATCGAAAGTAAATTCGAATCCGGCCCGCTTCGACCAGAAGAAGGCGGATGCGATCAACGCCGAACACATTCGTTTGCTGGACACCGGGGATTTCGCCCGTAGGTTGCGGGAGTTCCTCACCGCGCACGGTCACATCGGCGCCGAAGTGGACGACCGAGTTTTCGCCGCTGCGGCGGAGTTGGTGCAGACCCGGATCGTGGTTCTCGGTGATGCGTGGGATCTATTGAAGTTTCTGTTCGTGCCGGCCGAGGAGTTTGCTGTCGACGAGGCCGCGGCGCAAAAGAATCTGGGGCCCGATGCGGTGCCGGTGTTGCAGGCCGCCGTGGCGGCGCTCGACGGTGTTTCCGAATGGACGCCGCCCGTGCTCGAGGAGGCGCTGAAAAAGGCTCTGGTCGACGATCTGGGGCTCAAACCGCGTAAGGCCTTCGGTCCCGTGCGGGTGGCGGTCACCGGCTCGCACATCAGCCCGCCGCTGTACGAATCGCTGGAACTGCTCGGCCGTGAGGTGACCATGCGGCGGCTGCGGGCCGCGCTGGCGTAGCCGGACGGCCCCGGTGCCCGACCAATCGGGGGCCGGGGCCGCGCAGGCCGTGAAAAACGGCTCTGACCAGACGATTTGTATAAATACGGGAGGGGTTTGGTACTCTTCTTCTCGGCCCGGAACGAGGGCCTCGAACCGGCAGGGGAGAGGCTGAAAGCCCAGGTCATTGGGGTATGGTGTAATTGGCAACACAGCTGATTCTGGTTCAGCCATTCTAGGTTCGAGTCCTGGTACCCCAGCGGAGAATGTTGATTCGCTTCGTTCGGTCGAGTCGGAACAGCATCCCCGGCGATTTGGTCGCCGGGTCTCGGCCGGTTAAGCTTGCCGAGCCTCCTCGATCGAAAGATCCACGGAGTCTCCCTTCGGGGAAGTCCTCTGGCCCCGTCGTCTAGCGGCCTAGGACGCCGCCCTCTCAAGGCGGTAGCGCGGGTTCAAATCCCGTCGGGGCTACATTCGAAAGCCCTCCAGCGCGAGCTGGAGGGCTTTTCTCGTTCCCGGGTGCGGATCAGTCCTGCACCGGCCAGGTGGATCCACCCGGCGGCATGGCGGGCATACCGAGCTTGCGGTGATCCCAGCTGCGCACCCGTTCCGGCACCACGCGGATCGCGACGCGCTTGTTGAGCATCGCCTCCACCATCGGGCGCAATTCCTCGGTGTAGGGGCCGGTGTAGCGCTCCCAGACGCTGACGCCGACCTTGAACAGCGCCTCCGGGTCCTCCACGATCTCCGCGCGGCCCTCGATCGACACCCCGCGCAACTGGTCGTAGGTGTCGCCCGCCTCGACCAGCACGGTGACGCGGGGATCGCGCCGCAGATTCACCGCCTTCTGCGACTTACCCTTCGTCTCGAACCAGATTTCACCGTCGACCAGGCCGTACCACATCGCCGTGAGATGCGGCGTTCCGTTCTTGCCCAGGCTCGCCAGCGTCATGATGCGGCTGCGTTCCAGGAATTCGGTGATCTCCGTCTCGGACATCACGATCTGTGCGCGTTGGTTCACTCCCATGCGGTCACGATACTTTACGGCGTATGGCCAGGATCACAGCTCGTGATCGGGATCAGAGCCGCTTGTGCAAGGCATCGGCGGCGGCGACGAGGTCGGCGGCCCAGCGCGCGCCCGGGCGCCGGCCCATGCGATCGATCGGGCCGGATACCGAGACCGCGGCGATCACCTGGGACGACCCGTCGCGCACCGGCGCGGAGACGCTGGCCACACCCGCGGACCGTTCGGCGGCGCTCTGTGCCCAGCCGCGGCGGCGGACCTCGGCCAGGGCGCGCTCACCGAAGACCGCGTCGGCCAGCACGCCTCGTTGCAGTTCCGGATCGGCCCAGGCCAGCAGGACCTTCGCGGCCGATCCGGCGGTCAGCGGCAGGCGGGCGCCGACCGGGACGGTGTCACGCAGGCCGGAGGTGGGCTCGAGCGCGGCCACGCAGATGCGGGAGTGCCCGTCGAGCCGGTAGAGCTGCACGCTCTCGCCGGTGATCTCGCGCAGCCGGGGCAGGATGACGGCAGCGGCGTCGAGCAGCGGATCCTCGGCGGTGGTGGCCAGCTCCGACAGCGCCGGACCGGGCCGCCAGGAACCGGCGGCGTCGCGGGCCAGCATGCGATGGGTCTCCAGCCCCACGGCCAGCCGATGCGCGGTGGCCCGGGGCAGTCCGGTGCGGGTGCACAGCTCGTTGAGTCCACACGGTTGTTCGGCCACGGCGTAAAGCACGGCCATGGCTTTGTCGAGCACCCCGATACCGCTATGCTGTCTCATAGAACGATATTAGCGTCTCGCATAGTGAGATTGGCAAGTCCGATCGAACCCGGCGAGTACGCACCTCCGGTGGACCTTGGATAGGGGATCCACCTGCGAGTTCGCGATGGCGAAGCCGTCGCAGATAACACAGAGAGGTGGTTGTCATGGCCGAACGGCCACGCACGCTGGCGGAGAAGGTCTGGGATCAGCATGTCGTCGTACGGGGTGCGGGTGAGGGTGCGCAGCGCGAACCCGATCTCATCTACATCGATCTGCACCTGGTGCACGAGGTCACGAGCCCGCAGGCCTTCGACGGGCTGCGGGCGGCGGGGCGCCCGGTGCGCCGGCCGGATCTGACCATCGCGACCGAGGACCACAATGTGCCGACGGTCGATATCGATAAGCCGATCGCGGATCCGATCTCGCGCACCCAGGTGGAAACCCTGCGGCGTAATTGCGAGGAATTCGGCGTGCGGCTGTATCCGATGGGTGATATCGAACAGGGCATCGTGCACGTGGTCGGTCCGCAGCTGGGTTTGACGCAGCCGGGCATGACCGTGGTGTGTGGTGATTCGCACACCTCGACCCACGGCGCATTCGGCGCGCTGGCGATGGGTATCGGCACGAGCGAGGTCGAACATGTGATGGCGACGCAGACGTTGTCGCTGCGGCCGTTCAAGACCATGGCGATCAATATCGATGGCGAGTTGCCGCCCGGCGTGACGAGCAAGGACGTGATTCTGGCGGTCATCGCCAAGATCGGCACCGGCGGCGGGCAGGGTTATGTGCTCGAATACCGCGGCGAGGCCGTGCGCGCCATGTCCATGGAGGCGCGGATGACGATGTGCAACATGTCCATCGAGGCCGGTGCCCGGGCGGGCATGGTGGCCCCCGACGAGGTCACCTACGAATTCCTGAAGGGCCGCGAACATGCCCCCACCGGCGCGGACTGGGATGAGGCGGTGGCGGCGTGGGAGGCGCTGAAGACCGATCCGGATGCCGGCTTCGACGCCGAGGTGCACCTGGACGCCTCGACGTTGACGCCGTTCGTCACCTGGGGCACCAACCCCGGTCAGGGCGCCCCGCTGGGCGATGTGGTGCCGAATCCGGAGGATTTCGCCGACGAAAACGAGCGAGCGGCCGCCGAGAAGGCTCTGACTTACATGGATTTGGAGCCCGGAACTCCGCTTCGTGAGGTGCCCGTGGATACGGTTTTCGTGGGTTCGTGCACCAACGGCCGGATCGAGGATTTGCGGGCGGTGGCGGACGTTCTGAAGGGTCGCAAGGTCGCCGACAGCGTGCGGATGTTGATCGTTCCGGGCTCGATGCGGGTGCGCGCCCAGGCCGAATCCGAGGGTTTGGGCGAGATTTTCACCGCGGCGGGCGCGGAATGGCGCCAGGCCGGCTGCTCGATGTGCCTGGGAATGAATCCGGATCAGCTTTCTCCCGGTCAGCGCTGTGCTTCGACATCGAACCGCAACTTCGAGGGACGCCAGGGTAAAGGCGGCCGTACGCATCTGGTTTCGCCGCAGGTCGCGGCCGCGACGGCGGTCCGGGGCCGGTTGTCGGCGCCGGCGGATCTGAACTGACCGGCCGGAATTCACCTCAGGACTACAGGAGCAACTATGGAACCGTTCAAGGTGCACAAGGGGATCGGCGTGCCGTTGCGCCGGTCGAATGTCGATACCGACCAGATCATCCCGGCGGTCTATCTGAAACGGGTGACCCGAACGGGATTCGAGGACGGCCTGTTCGCCGCCTGGCGTTCGGATCCGGGCTTCATTTTGAACACCAGCCCGTTCGACCGGGGAAGTGTGTTGGTCGCCGGACCGGATTTCGGTACGGGATCGTCGCGAGAGCATGCGGTTTGGGCATTGATGGACTACGGCTTCCGGGTGGTGATCTCTTCCCGCTTCGCCGACATCTTCCGGGGCAACGCCGGTAAGGGCGGCTTGGTGGCCGCGCAGATGTCACAACATGATGTCGAATTGCTCTGGAAGTTGATCGAAGAACATCCCGGCCTGGAATTGATCGTCGATCTCGAGGCACGCACTGTGGCCGCTGGAACCACCGTGTTGCCCTTCGATATTGACGACTACACCCGGTGGCGGCTGCTGGAAGGTCTGGACGACATCGGACTGACACTTCGGCAGGAAGAGGCCATCGAGCAGTTCGAAAAGGCAAGGCCGTCTTGGAAACCGACCACCATTCCAGCGGCTATTTCACGGGACTGAACAGTCTCGAGTGTTAGCTGAGAGCAACCAATCGAGGTTGCTGCGCGTGTGCCACGCCACATGAAATTTGGCGTGGCACATAGACTCTTGCCCATTCAGGGTTTACCGTGGTACCTAGTCGGTCCGACGACGGGCCATTAGTCTGCGGAGGATTCAATGAACAAGGCGGAACTGATCGATGTTCTGACCGAGAAGTTGGGTACTGACAGGCGCACGGCCACTGCGGCAGTCGAGCACATTGTCGACACGATCGTGCGTGCGGTGAACAAGGGTCAGAGCGTCACAATCACCGGATTCGGTGTATTCGAACAGCGCAAGCGGGCGGCACGGGTGGCGCGTAATCCCCGAACCGGCGAGACGGTGAAGGTGAAGCCCACTTCGGTGCCCGCGTTCCGCCCGGGTGCGCAGTTCAAGGCGATCATCTCGGGCAAGCAGAAGATCGCGGCGGCCGGTCCGGCCGTGAAACGCGGTGTGGCAGCGCCGGTGTCGGGTGCGGCGAAGAAGGCCGCCAAGAAGACCACGGCCAAGAAGACCGCCGCGAAGAAGACCACGGCGAAGAAGGCGGCCCCGGCCAAGAAGACGACCGCCAAGAAGACGGCCGCGAAGGCGCCTGCGAAGAAGGTGACCACGGCGAAGAAGACGGCTCCGGCCAAGAAGGCTCCGGCCAAGAAGACCACGGCCACCAAGGCGACAGCCAAGAAGACCGCGGCCAAGAAGACGACCGCGGCCAAGACCGCGGCCAAGAAGGCTCCTGCCAAGAAGACCGCTGCCAAGCGCACGGCAACCAAGCGCACCACGCGGCGATAGCGAGTGACGCGACGACAATGACCCCGGTCCTTTCGGTCCGGGGTCATTGCGTTTTCGGGTTCGACGCGTTTTCGGGTCGACCGTGTTTTCTCGGATTCAGTGGGTACGCAGGGACCGATCGAGATGATCGGCGGCGACCAGCCGTCCGTCGGCGATCGACAGCACCCAGACGCTGCCCTTGCGGTTCCGGGCCGGCGGCAGGGTGAGACCGTCGTCGTCCGCCCAGCGCTGCAGCAGATCCGGAATGACCTTGCCCTGACTGCACACGAGCGGAACGATGTCGGGCGAGACCAGTTCCCGCAGCCGGTCCACACCGGCCTGCGGTGCTGCGGCATAACCGCTTTCCGACAGCAGCGGCTCCGGGGTGATATCGAGGCCGAGGGCCTCGGCGACCGGCGCGACGGTCTGCACACAGCGCAGCGGAGGCGCCGAATGGACCGCTCCCGGCCCGAAGGCGAGCAGATTCGGCGTCAGCACCTCGACCTGTGCGCGACCGGCCTTTTCCAGTGGCCGTTGGTCGTCGGGACCGGTGAATCGGTCGCGGCGGCCCGCTTTCGCATGCCGCACCAGCACCAGGGTCGCGGTGTCGGGCGGCAGGCGCAGGAAATTGCGGATGATTCGGCGATCCATCGGGTAGGAGAGTTGGTCCATCACCCGGTCCACCCGGTGCCACCGCAGCTGGTCGACTTCGGAATTGGTGACGAACTCGCCGCCGACGGGTGTGGCCGCCCAATAGTCGACACGCTTGAGTTTGCGATGTCCGGGCACCGGATATGTGACCCGACCGAGATAGCGCCCCAGACGGCAGTTCAGGCCGGTTTCTTCGGTCACTTCGCGCACGGCCGCGACCATCGCGGTTTCGCCCGGGTCGAGCTTTCCTTTGGGCAGCGACCAATCGTCGTATTTCGGCCGGTGTACGAGGGCCACCTCGACCGGTCCGCCGTCGCGGGGCCGCCGCCACACCACGGCGCCGGCGGCGATGATGTTGGCGGTCACCCGCGGATCCGAGATGGTGTCGCCCGAGCCGCTCTCACCTGTACCCACCTCGTCGTAGCTGATCGAACCGCCGGTGTCGCCGAGGCGATCGAGGGCGGTGGCGCCGTCGTCCGGGGACCGATCGAAATCTCGTGTCGCCGAGGATTTCACTGCTGATCCGGCCTCCGCAGTCGCATGAGGAACTCCTGATGGTCGCGCACCTGCACGCCGCGGCTGTCGGCGTCGGGGCTCGGCTGGGCCGCCCAGCTGCCGTCGGGCTGCAGCACCCAGCACCGGGTCGCGGGATCGAGTGCGGAATCGAACACCACCGCCAGCCGCTCGCGCAGCTTCGGATCCTTCACCTGCGCCATGACCTCCACGCGCCGGTCGAGATTGCGGTGCATCATGTCGGCACTGCCGATCCAGTACTCGTCCTGGGCCTGGAAATGCAGGATGCGCGAATGTTCCAGGAAGCGGCCGAGAATCGAGCGCACCTCGATGTTGTCGCTCATCCCGGGCACACCGGGCCGCAGCCCGCAGATGCCGCGCACCACGATCTGCACCGGAACCCCGGCCTGGGACGCGCGATAGAGCGCGTCGATGATCTGCTCGTCGACGATGGCGTTGGCCTTGAGGCGAATACGGGCCGGCACGCCCTGGGCGGCCAGCTCGGTCTCGCGGCGGATCCGCTCCACGATGCCCGAGCGCACGCTGCTCGGCGCGACCAACAGGTTGCGGTAGTTGGCCTTTCGCGAATAGCCGGTCAGCGAGTTGAACAGGTCGGTCAGGTCGGCGCCGATCTCCGGTGCCGCGGTGAGGAGTCCGACGTCCTCGTAGAGCCGCGCGGTCTTCGGGTTGTAGTTGCCGGTCCCGATATGGCAGTAGCGGCGGATGGTGGCACCCTCACGGCGCACCACCAGACAGGTCTTGCAGTGCGTCTTCAGGCCGATGAGGCCGTAGACCACGTGCACGCCCGCCTGCTCCAGCGCGCGTGCCCATTTGATGTTGGCCTGTTCGTCGAAGCGGGCCTTGATCTCGACCAGCGCGACAACCTGTTTACCGGCCTCGGCGGCGTCGATGAGCGCGTTGACGATGGGAGAGTCGCCAGAGGTGCGGTAGAGGGTCTGCTTGATGGCCAGCACCTGCGGATCGGCCGCCGCCTGCTCGATGAAACGCTGCACGCTGGTGGAGAACGAATCGTAGGGGTGATGCACCAGCACGTCGCCCTCGCGCAGGGCGGCGAAAACGTTTCGCGGCGTTTCTCTTTCGCCGAACGCGGGCGGCGTGGCCGGAACGTAGGGCGCGTCCTTGAGCAGCGGCCGGTCGACGCCGTAGACCTGCCACAGGCACGACAGGTCGAGCAGACCGGGCACCTGGATCACGTCGCCGGGGTCGACGTCGAGTTCGCGCAGCAGCAACTCGAGCATGTGCTCGGTCATATCGTCGGAAACTTCCAGGCGCACCGGCGATCCGAAGCGGCGACGGGCCAGTTCCCGTTCCAGGGCCTGCAGCAGATCCTCGTCGCGGTCCTCGTCGACCTCGAAGTCGGCGTTGCGGGTGATGCGGAACGAATGGTGTTCCACCACTTCCATTCCCGGGAAGAGCTGATCGAGGTGGGCGGCGATCAGATCTTCCATCGGCAGGAAGGCGGCCAGCCGGGGGACAGCGGTGATGTCGGAATCTCGGCGGGCGCCGGGGGTTTCGTTGAGGGTGCGGCGCACCCGGACGAAGCGGTCGACGTTGTCGGGCACCTTCACACGGGCGAAATGCTCACCGCCGGTCTCGGAATCCTTCACCGTGACAGCCAGATTCAAACTCAGGCCGCTGATGTAGGGGAAGGGATGGGCGGGATCGACGGCGAGCGGGGTCAGCACCGGGAACACCTGGTCGAGGAAGTAGCCGGACAGGCGGCGGCGTTCGTCGTCGTCCAGATCGGCCCAGCCGATGATGGCGATACCCTCGTCGGCCAGTGCCGGGCGCACCTGGTCGAGGAAGACCCGCGCATGGCGTCCGGCCAGTTCCTGGGTGCGCTCGGCGATGAGGGTGAGTTGTTCGGTGGGGGACAGGCCGTCGGCGGAGCGGACCGAGAGTCCGGCCTCGGCGCGGCGTTTGAGGCCGGCCACCCGCACCATGTAGAACTCGTCGAGATTCGAGGAGAAGATGGCCAGGAATTTGGCGCGTTCCAGCAGCGGTTCCGAGGGGTCCTCGGCCAGGGCCAGCACGCGGGCGTTGAAATCCAGCCAGCTCAGTTCTCTATTGAGGTAGCGATCGGCGGGCAACTGTGCCGCGGCGGCCGTGGTGGGCGGTGGCGTGGCCGCCGGCGGGGCCGCCGGTAGCCGGGGCTGTTGCGGGACGGTCTCCGTTTCGCTCACGCTCACGATCATTCCTTACGGCTCGGGTGGTGTCGCGCCCGACACCACCGTTGTGCGGCCTCTCATCGGCCTGGCGATCATCTAGCACACATGTGACGGTGCGGCACACCTCCGAATGAGGTTCTCGTGAACACCTACCGGCCAGCCGATGTCGCGCACCAGCGCCGCGGTGGCCGTGCCGACCCCGAGCGACAGCGCGCGGTCGAGATCCTCGGCGGTGTCGACGTCCAGGCGCAGACCGGGCCAGTGCCCGCCCACCTCGACCGCACCCGATTCCCGGTGGCGGCGCGCGGAATCTGCGCCGAAGCGGGGCATCAGGGGCGCGGAATCGGCCGTCGCCGACGGTGCGAGCGAATCCGGCGCGTGGGTGTGGCCCGCCGCGCGGACGAGCAGGGCCGCGGTGCCCCGGCCGGTGTGGTCGACGATCACGGAGCGGCCGCTGCCGGGGGCGGCGGCGAGCATCGATCGCAATTCGTCGGCGTGCACGGCCGGCAGATCGGCCTGCAGCGCAAGCAGATCGACGGCCCCGTGGCGCTCGCGCACGGCGGCGGCGGCCGAGGCCAGCGCGGTGTTCAGGCCGTCGCTGTCCGCGAGCGGCCGTGCGGTATCGGCGGGCGCCGGTGTATCGGCGAGAGCCGGCGCGGACGGGTCCGGATGGACCGTCGCACCGAGCTCGCGCACGACCGTCGCGACGCGCTGGTCGGGTGTCACCACCGTGACCGAGCCCAGTCCGGCGGCCAGGGCGGCGGCGACCGTATCCGACAGCATGGCCAGCACCAGCCGCGAGCGTTCACCGGCCGGCAATCGGTCGGCGAGTCGGCTCTTGGCTCGGTCGAGGTGCTTGACCGCGATCACGGCGTGGACGGCATCCGGACGCATGCGTTCATGGTCGCACGTTCCGGGTGGTCGCAGGCTGCGAGCAGTGACCGATCGAACACGCGAACCCCCGAGTACCGGATACTCCCGCGGCGGCGAGTGGCATATTGAAACGATGACGAGGGCGGCAGTGATGGGTGCGGGATCCTGGGGTACCGCATTCGCGAAAGTGCTCAACGACGCGGGTACCGAGGTCACGATGTGGGCGCGACGGTCCGAGATCGCGAAGGCCGTGGCGACCGAACATCGCAATCCCGCCTACCTGCCCGACGTGTGGCTCGACGGGATCGCGGCGACCGACGACTACCGGGTGGCCCTCGACGACGCCGACATCGTCGTGCTGGCGGTTCCGTCCCAGTCCTTGCGTCCCAATCTCGCGCACTGGCGCGCGGCGATCCGCTCCGATGCGACGCTGCTGAGTCTGGCCAAGGGCATCGAGACCGGAACCCTGATGCGGATGAGCGAGGTCGTCGCGGAGGTGACCGGCGCGGATCCCGGGCGCATCGCGGTGCTGTCGGGCCCGAACCTGGCCCGCGAGATCGCCGCCGAACAGCCGGCCGCCTCCGTGGTCGCCTGCTCCGACGCCGCACGCGCGGAGGCGGTGCAGCATTCCTGCGCCACCGGCTATTTCCGGCCCTACACCAATACCGATGTGATCGGCTGCGAGATCGGCGGCGCGTGCAAGAACGTGATCGCATTGGCCTGCGGGATCGCCGCGGGCATGGGACTGGGCGACAACTCCGTCGCCAGTCTGATCACCCGCGGGCTCGCCGAGATCATTCGACTGGGTGTGGCCCTGGGTGCGAATCCGGTCACGTTCGCGGGTCTGGCCGGCGTCGGCGATCTGGTGGCAACCTGCACTTCGCCGCTGTCGCGCAACCGGTCCTTCGGCCATGTGCTGGGCGCGGGCGGGTCGATGCGGGCCGCGCAGGACGCGACGCACGGGCAGGTCGCGGAGGGTGTGAAGTCGTGCACCTCGATCCGCGCGCTGGCCGAGACCCACCATGTGGAGATGCCGCTGACCACCGCGGTGCACCAGGTCTGTCACGAGGGGCTCGCGGTTTCCGATGCCGTCGGGCAATTACTCGGTCGGCGGATCAAACCGGAATGAATGATTTCGGTCCGGCCGGGGTACGGTTCGGACTATGACAAACCGGATCAGGGTTGCGGTGGTGTTCGGTGGCCGCAGCAACGAGCACGCGGTGTCGTGCGTTTCGGCCGGCATGGTGCTGACCAACCTGGATCCCGAACGCTACGAGGCGGTGCCCATCGGCATCACCCGCGAGGGCGCCTGGGTGCTCAGCGGCGCCGATGCGCGCGCACTCGCCATTCGCGAACGCGCGCTGCCCACGGTGGACTCGACCGGCACCGTGCTGACCCTGGCCGCCGATCCGAGCCGCTCGGGCGCCCTGGTCGCGCTCGACGGCGCCGAAGCGGTGCTCGGCGTGGTCGACGTGGTGTTTCCGGTGCTGCACGGGCCGTGGGGCGAGGACGGCACCCTGCAGGGGCTGCTGGAGCTGGCGGGGGTGCCCTACGTCGGCCCCGGCGTGCTGGCCAGCGCCACCGGCATGGACAAGGAGTTCACCAAGAAACTGCTTGCCGCGGAAGGACTTCCGGTCGGCACGCAGGTGGTGCTGCGCCCCGGCACCGACACCGTGAGCGAGGCCGACCGGGACCGGCTCGGCCTGCCGGTGTTCGTCAAACCCGCACGCGGGGGTTCCTCGATCGGCATCACCAAGGTCGAGGACTGGATCGATCTCGATTCGGCGATCGCCGCGGCTCGTCTGCACGATCCGAAGGTGATCGTGGAAGCCGCCATCGTCGGACGCGAAGTCGAGTGTGGCGTACTGGAATTCCCGGACGGCCGGGTGCAGGCCAGTGTGATCGCCGAGATCCGCATGCCGGGCGACGACGTTTCCGAGAGCGAAACCGCTTCCGGCACACCGCAATTCTACGATTTCGACACCAAATACCTCGACGACGTGTGCGAGTTCGATATTCCGGCCAAGCTGGACGACGATATGTCGCAACAGATCCGGG
>NZ_BDBN01000043.1 GCF_001613005.1 Nocardia nova NBRC 15556
ACGCTCATCGAGACGGCACTGACCCGGGGCACCGGACTGCGCTGAGCGGCGGCGCGGCCCGCGTAATCTGGGTGGGGTGATGCTCGCGATGACTCTGCCCGGGTTGGCGCTGCTGATCATCGCGGTCGCCTTCGCCGAGGTGGGCTACCGGAAGATGACCGGCCGCGCCGCGCTGCCGTGGATGCGCGATTCCACCGGGCCGAGTGCGGCGGGTATCGGATTCGAGCAGTTCGACGCGTTGTTCGACGCGGGCAAACGGCACGAATTCGAGGAGCGGCAGACGGTTCTCATGCACCGGGAGAATACGGGGGACGGGACTCCCGGTGAGACGGAGATAGATCTGAGCACCGGCCGGGCCCGCCTGCCGCGCGCCTGATCCGCGTCACCGCCCGGACCGGCCGACCTGTGCGGCAACGGCTTTCAGTTCGGAACAGGGTTCGGATCGAGCGGCTTCGCCGGCACGGTCTTGGCGATCGTATTCGAAATCTCCTGCAGCGGAGAGGGTCCCGCCGTGGCGGGCATGGTCACGGCGATATAGGTGCCGCGGTCCACCGCGTACCAGGTGCCCGACGTCACGCCGCTGGTCTGATCGCGCACCTCGAACCAGTTCACGCCGTTGACCACCTGCAGGGCGGACGCCTTGTTGAATTCCAGGGGCCGGTCCAGGCCGCAGCGCAGCACGATCGGATCACCGCCGCCCGACAGCTGCCAGGCCGCGGTCGCGGGCGGAGCCGGTTGGGCGAGTTCGGATTTGGTGTAGTCGTCGCCGAGTGACTCCGGCAGTGCGGCCAGCAGCGCGGTGCAATCCTGGCTCGACGCGGCCGGCGCCGGTACCGAGCCCAGCGCCAGCGGCTCGCGACCGGCGGACTGTCGCGACATGGCCGCGATGACGAGGACGACGACGATCAGCGCCACCGGAAGTGCGACGGCGGTCGCGATCAGCGCCGGATGCAGCTGCGGGCCGGAGTCGTCGGAGGCCTGCTCGGCGGTGGATTCGGTGTCCGACGAGGCATCGCGGTCGGAATCGCCGCGTTCGGTGGGTTCGGACTCGGCCGGCTGCGACTTCGAAGACTCGGCCTCATCGGCCTCGGGGGTCTCGCGGATCTCGGCCGCGGCCGGCGCGGAGTTCTCGGGCCGGTCGGTAGCGGGTTCCGGGTCGGCCGCGGCCGGGAGGCCGGGCTGGGACTCCGGTCGGTCGGGCTGCGGGGTGTCCGCTGTCGGCCGGTCCGTCTCGCTACTCATCCGGGATTCGTCTCCACTTGTGCCGGGCTGGCGTCGCGCCCGGCTGATTGTCTGGGAATGCGTGTTCGAGAGTATCGAACGGCCGTCGGCGCGCTCCCGCGGCATCCGGGCGCCGCCGCGCCCGAGAGGAGGCCACAGCGGGCCGGTGCGGCAGCCCGGGCACAGGGTAGCGTCGGAGTGTGGTGTCCCCGGTGACGTGACCGGGTGTGAAGAAGGAGAGCGACATCACCGAGAGCGGCCCGCGCACCGTGCGCGACCTGGGCGAATTCGCATTGATCGAACGGATGAACGCCGGGCGTTCGTTCGGTGGCGGCGTCGAGCTGGGGCCCGGCGACGATGCGGCGGTGGTGGCGGCCCCGGCCGGGCGCTACGTGGTCAGTACCGACATGCTCGTACAGGATCGGCATTTCCGGCTGGACTGGTCGCGGCCGGAGGACATCGGGGCGAAGGCGATCGCGCAGAATGCCGCCGACGTCGTCGCGATGGGTGCCGCGCCCAGCGCGTTCGTGGTGGCGCTGGGCTGTCCCGCCGAGACAGAGGTGGCGTTCGTCGACGGATTGGTCGACGGTATGTGGGCGGAGGCGCGGCGGGCCGGGGCCTCGATCGCCGGGGGCGATGTGGTGCGCAGCCCCCAGGTGGTGATCTCGGTGACCGCGTTCGGTGATCCGCGAGGCCGGACCGTGCTGCGCTCGGGGGCACGCGACGGCGATATCGTCGCGGTCGCCGGCCGGCTCGGCTGGTCGGCGGCGGGACTGGCGGCCCTGTCGGCCGGTGCTGCCGGCGCCGAGCGGTTCGCCGATGTGATTGCCGCCCATCGGGTTCCGCGACCGCCGTACTCCGCCGTGCTGGAGTTGCCGGACGCCACCGAGATCACCGCGATGACCGATGTCTCCGACGGACTGCTCGCCGATCTGTCCCATATCGCCGAATCCTCCGGGGTGGCGGTCGATGTCGACTCTGCGGCCGTGGCGGATCCGGCGCTGTCGCCGGTCGCGGATGCGCTGCACGCCGATCCGCTCGGCTGGGTGCTCACCGGCGGTGAGGACCATGCCTTCGCCGCCACCTTCGAGGCCGGTACCGCGATCCCGCCGGGCTGGCGGGCGATCGGCCGGGTATGCACCGGCTCCGGCGTTTTCGTCGACGGAGCGCGGTGGCCGGGGCCGCTGGGCTGGGAGTCGTTCGGAGGGGGCGAACAGCATGCGGTCCGATGAGGCGACGGCGGGTGGTCGGCGTGACGACGCCGAGCCGCGGCGACTATCTTTTCCCGACATGGGCGCGAAACCACTGCCGCAGATCATCGATACGGGCTGGGCCGAGGCATTGGAACCGGTGGCCGACCGGATCACCGAGATGGGCGAGTTCCTGCGGGCGGAGAATGCCGCCGGACGCGGATACTTCCCCAAGGGAGAGAACGTCTTACGCGCCTTCACCCGCCCCTTCGACAAGGTGCGCGTGCTGATCGTCGGACAGGACCCGTATCCCACCCCCGGTCATGCGATGGGCCTGAGTTTCTCGGTGGCGCCGGATGTTTCGCCGGTACCGCGCAGCCTGGCGAACATCTTCTCCGAGTATTCGCGCGATCTCGGCCATCCGACCCCGTCGTGCGGTGACCTCTCGCCGTGGTCGGATCAGGGTGTGCTGCTGCTGAACCGAGTGCTGACGGTCTCGCCCGGCCAGCCCGCATCGCATCGGGGCAAGGGCTGGGAAGCGGTGACCGAGCAGGCAATTCGCGCGCTCGTGGCCCGCGAGCAGCCGCTGGTGGCCATTCTGTGGGGCCGCGACGCCTCGACGTTGAAGCCGATGCTCGGCGATGTCCCGATCATCGAATCCGCCCATCCCTCACCGCTGTCGGCCTCGCGCGGTTTCTTCGGATCGAGGCCTTTCTCCCGCACCAACGAATTGCTCGGTACATTGGGGGCCGCCCCGGTCGATTGGCGCTTGCCCTGACCGCGGCGTAACAGTTCGAGCGAAACAGGAGCAGATGCATGCAGATCACATCCGTGCGCGGTGCCGTAGTCGCCGTCGCCGCCGGTGCGGCGGTCCTCGGCGCACCCGCGATAGCGCAGGCCGCGGGCCTGCCGCTGGAGCCGGCCACCCCGCAGGAAGAGGTCACCACCACTCAGCACGCGGGACCGGTGCTGGCCCTGTGGGATCCGCAGACGGGTTCGTCGTCGCTGTCGTCCAACGTCAATGCGCGCGGTCTGTGCATCTTCCAGAGCATCAGCGCGCAGGGCGGACTCGACTGCTTCAACGGCGCCCAGTAATCGGGCGGCGGGCGATCATCCGGATCTCGCTCGCCAGGGAGAACGGTTCGATTCGGCGGGCCTCGTCAGCGGCGAATCCGAACTTTCGATAGAAATTCCGGGCGCGTGGATTCTCCTCGAACACCCATAACGCGGTGTCGGTGTCGGGGAGGAGAATCGCACGCAGCAATTCCTGCGCGATGCCGGTGCCGTATCGGTCGGCCCGGACGTAGAGCGCATACAGTTCCCGATCGGCGACGCGCGGTTCGTCGCGAGGCGGGCCGGCGTGTGCGAATCCGAGGACGCGATCGCCGGGGGCGCGGGTGTCGTCGAGGGCCAGCACGATGGTGTGGGTCGTTCGGTCGGCCGCCGCGCTCTCGTCGATCGAGTCGATGAGCGCGGCCCACCGGGCGGCACGGCGGTCGACGTCGAAGGCGGCGAGCACGTGGTCGGGCACCAGGCCGCGATAGGCCTCCCGCCACGATTCGATATGGCAGATCGCCAGATCACGGGCGTATTCGGTGGACGCCGCCGCGATCCGCGGGCGGTGCGGGTTCACCATCGCGTCCCGCCGGGTGACGACATGACGCCGGGTGACCACATGACAACGCCCCGGTCACCCTGTGGGTGCGCCGGGGCGTCGAAGATGTCTACGCAGCTCAGCCGCGAACAACCTTTCCGGCCTTCAGGCAGGAGGTGCAGACGTTCATGCGGCGGGTGTTGCCGGGGGCAACCTGCGCACGAACGGTCTGAATGTTCGGGTTCCAGCGACGGTTGGTGCGCCGGTGCGAGTGCGAAACCGACTTACCGAAGCCGGGGCCCTTGGCGCAGACGTCGCAGACGGCAGCCATAGTCGCGAGCTCCTTCATGTCATGGGGGACCGCTGTCGGGGAGACAGCCTGTCCGGAAACTTTATCCTCAATGCCTACCAGCGCTACCGCCGGTGAACGCGACCGGGCAGCGGCCGCGTGAGGCAACCCTGCAAGAGTAGCGGCCGGTCGTATTCGATGTCCAATCGCCCCGGGGGGCGCCGCCTGCGCCGATCCGCGGACGCGTCGCCGGCGCCGCCGGATCCCCGTCCTCACCGGGCTTCGCGTGTCGAGGCTGTCGGTGCGGACGACTACCCTGGCTGGCGGGTTCGACGGTGTGATCGCGGTGGCGGGAAGGACGGTGACGTGCGCGGGGTCCGGGAGAGGCTCGATGCGGCCGCACTGCGGCAGTGGGGCGCGCTGTGTGTGGAACACCTGCTCGCCCATCGCGAGGAGATCAACGCGCTGAACGTCTTCCCGGTGGCCGATTCCGACACCGGAACCAATCTACTCATCACCATGCGCGCCGCGCTCGCCGCGACGGAGATGCGCGACGACGCCGATCCGCCCGGCGATGCCGCCGATCTGCTCGCTGCCACGGCCCGGGCCGCGACCGCCGCGGCGTGCGGAAATTCGGGCATCATCCTGTCGCAGGTCCTGCGGGGGCTGGCCGAATCGGCCGATCGCGACGGTCTCACCGCGGCCACGCTGCGTACCGCGTTGCGCCGGGCGGCGGTACTGGTCCGGGGATCGCTGAGCGAACCGGTCGAGGGCACCATGCTCACCGTGCTGGAGGCGGCGGCGGATCGCGCCGAGGACTGTGCGGAGGAGACGGTCGCCGCGGTGGCCGTGGCCGCCGCCGACGGCGCGGTGAAGGCGCTCGGCGAGACCCCGTCACAACTGGTGGTGCTGCGTGCGGCCGGTGTGGTCGATGCCGGGGCGCGCGGGCTGCTGGTCCTGCTGGACGCCCTCGTGGAGGTGTGTACCGGGAGCGCACCGGCGCGTCCGGTCTACCGGGTGACCGATTCTGCCCCCGCGCAGCGGGCCGCCGGGCCGGCGCGACGCGATGCTCCTGATGTCGATTCGCCGACCGCGCCGACGAACGACACTGCGGCACAGGCGGATTCGCCGGTTCGCCCCGAGGAGATCCGGCCGGAGGCGCTCGCGGGCGGCGGCTCCGCCGCGAGTCGCGGGGCACCGGCGGGTTTCGATCGCGCGCACATCACGAGTGTGCGATCGCGAACGAACGATGCTGCGCTGCCGATGATCTCGCCGCAGAGCGAATCCGGCACGGAAGCCGTCCGGCATGCCGGGGCGGAGTCGGGCCGGCGAAATCGGGCGAGCGTGCCGCAGTACGAGGTCATGTACCGGATCGGCGAGACCGATCCGGCGCGCATCGACCGGCTGCGTCGCGACCTTGCCGCGCTGGGAGATTCGGTGGTCGTCGTCGGCGACGGCGAGGGCAGCTGGTCGGCGCACGTGCATTGCGCCGATGCCGGCGCCGCGGTGGAGGCGGGTCTCGCCGCCGGCGCCCTGGGCAATATTCGGATCGAGGGGTTGTTCGGCACGTCCGTTGCCGCGCAGGGACAGTCCGATCGAGGCATTCTCGCGATCGCCACCGGCGCCGGGGCGGTGCGGCTGTTCGAGGACTCCGGTGCCGTCGTGCTCACCGGTGCGGTGACCGCCGACCGGCTGCTGGCCGCCATCCGCGCGATGCCGCAGCGGGAGGTGCTCGTGCTGCCCAACGGGGCCCTGCCCGCGCCGGAGCTGGTGGCGCTCGGTATGGCCGCCCGGGACGGGTGGCGCGAGGTGATGATGCTGCCCAGCGGCTCCATGGTGCAGGGGCTGGCGGCCCTCGCCCTGCACGACAGCGGCAGCCTGGCCGTCGACGATGCGCTGACGATGTCGCAATCGGCGGCCAGTACCCGGTGGGGCGCGGTCCGCGTCGCCACCGAACGCGCGCTGACCATCGTCGGCACGTGCGAACAGGGCGACGGTCTCGGCCTGGTCGGCCACGACGTGGTCGTCATCGATCCGGACCTGCGCCGGGCCGCCCGCACCCTGCTCGATCGCATGCTCGGGCTGGGCGGGGAACTGGTGACGCTGCTGCTGGGCGCGCAGGCGCCCGCCGGATTGGCGGACGAACTCACCACACACATCACCACGGAATTTCCCGGCGTCGAAGTCGTCACCTACGACGGCGGACAGGCCGTGGACCTGGTCCAGATCGGGGTGGAGTAGATGGCGACACTGAGCGACCGGCTCGACCACGTGCTGGGGGTGAAGGCGGCCGAACCGCTGGCCGACGCCTTCGATATGCATATCGTCGAGGATCTGCTGCGCCACTATCCGCTGCGCTATGCCACCCAGGGGCAGCCGCTCACCGAGGAGGCCCCCGAGGAGGGCGCCCACATCACGGTGGTGGGCCGGGTGAGCAAGACCGAACTGCGGCCGATGCGGCAGCGCCGCGGCAAACTGCTCAAGGTGGAACTGGACACCGGCTCCGCGAAACCGGTGGAGATCACCTTCTTCAACGGCGACAAGGTGAGCTACCTCGTCAAACAGGGTGTCCGGGCCATGATGTCGGGCACCGTGCATTGGTGGCGGCCGGATCGCTGGAATCTGTCGCATCCGTCGTATCTGATCCTGCCCGAGACCGCCGAATCGGTGGACAGTCTCACCTCCGTGCGCGGCGGCGGCGCGCTGCGCGGTCTGGCGGAGAGCGCGAAAGGCGCCGGGGGAGTGGACATCTCGTTCTTCGAACGGGAATACATTCCGGTGTATCCCGCGACCGCGAAGGTGCAGAGCTGGGACATCCTGGCGTGTGTGCGGCAGGTGCTCGACCAACTCGATCCGATCGACGATCCGCTGCCGCGGGATCTTCGCGAAGACCACGAACTGCTCCCCGTCTCGGATGCGCTGCGGCTGATCCACCTGCCCGAACGGAAATCCGATATCGACCAGGCCCGGCAGCGGCTGCGTTTCGACGAGGCGCTGGCACTGCAGCTGGTACTGGCCCAACGCCGCCACGACGCGGCCGGGCGCACCGCGCGGCCGTGCCCGCCGCGTTCCGACGGCATCGCCGCGGAATTCGAACAGCGCCTGCCGTTCGAGCTGACGGCCGGCCAGAACAAGGTGATCGCCGAGATCTCCGGCGACCTCTCGCGCCCGCATCCCATGCACCGGCTGCTGCAGGGTGAGGTCGGTTCCGGTAAGACCATCGTCGCCCTGCACGCGATGCTGCAGGTGGTCGACGCCGGACTGCAGTGTGCGCTGCTGGCGCCGACGGAAGTCCTTGCCGCCCAGCACTATCGGTCGCTGCGGACCATGCTCGGCGATCTCGGTGCGGCGGGCGAACTGGGCGCCGCCGACCGGGCCACCAAGGTGGTGCTGCTGACCGGTTCGATGTCGGCGAGTGCGAAGAAGGCGGCACTGCTGGACGTGGTGACCGGGACGGCCGGCATCGTGATCGGCACACACGCGCTGATCCAGGACGCGGTCGAATTCTTCGACCTCGGCATGGTGATCGTCGACGAACAGCACCGCTTCGGCGTGGAGCAGCGAGATGCCTTGCGCGCCAAGGCGAAAGAGGGGATCACCCCGCATCTGCTGGTGATGACCGCGACGCCGATTCCGCGCACCATCGCGATGACCACCCTCGGCGATCTGGAAACCTCCACCCTGACCGAGCTACCGCGCGGGCGCTCACCTATCACCACCCGGGTTGTGCCCGCCCGGATGAAACCGGCGTGGGTCGAGCGCGCCTGGGAACGGATCCGCGAGGAGGTGGCGGCGGGCCGGCAGGCGTATGTGGTGTGCTCCCGCATCGGCGACGAGGAAGACGACGGCGCAGCGAAGAAGGGCGCCAAGTCGAAAGGCAAGAGCCGGAAGCAAGCCGACGACGACACGGGCGAGGCGCCGACCACCCACGCCGCGATCGACGTGTTCGAGACGCTGCGCACCGGGCCGCTGGCCGACCTGCGGCTGGGCTTGTTGCACGGCCGGCTGCCGACCGACGACAAAGACCGCGTGATGCGCTCGTTCAACGACGGCGATATCGACGTGCTGGTCTGCACGACGGTCGTCGAGGTCGGCGTCGACGTGCCCAACGCGACCGTCATGGTCATCGTGGACGCCGATCGGTTCGGCGTCAGCCAGCTGCATCAGCTGCGCGGCCGGGTGGGCCGGGGCAAACATCCGGGTCTGTGCCTGCTCATCACCGAAACCTCGCCGATGGGCACGGCCATGGCGCGGCTGGAGGCGGTGGCCGGCACGCTGGACGGCTTCGAACTGTCGGTGCTCGATCTGCGACAGCGCCGGGAGGGCGATGTGCTGGGTTCCGCGCAGTCGGGTACCGCGCGCAGCTTGAAACTGCTCTCGCTGCTCGACGATCTCGACGTCATCACCACCGCCCAGGTGCTGGCGCGGGAGGTCGTGGACGCCGATCCGGGGCTGACCGACCATCCGGGCCTGGCGAATATGATGCATGCCGCCGTCGACTCCGAGCGGCTGGAATATCTGGCGAAGTCCTGATCACCGGACCGCGGGCGGATACGGCAGATCGACGCTGGAGTTCTCGGTGACCGCCAGCGGGCGGCCGATCTGCGGGAACGCGCGCTGCGGACAGGCGGGCCGCTCGCACACCTTGCATCCGGCGCCGATCGGCACCGCGGCGGCCGGTTCGTCGAGTTGCAGGCCTTGCGAGTACACCAGCCGATCGGCGTATTCGATATCGCAGCCCAGCCCGACCGCGAATTCCTTGGTGGCGGTGCCGAAGCCGTGCGGACTGGGATAGGTCGTGCGCGCGATCCACAGATAGCGCCGGCCGTCCGGCATGGCCGCGACCTGCGTGAGGATCCGGCCGGGATGGGAGAACGCCTCGTGCACCACCCACAGCGGGCAACTGCCGCCCACCCGGGAGAAGTGAAACGCGGTGGCGGACTGGCGTTTCGAGATGTTGCCCGCGCGGTCGGTGCGGACGAAGAAGAACGGCACCCCGCGCTGTCCCTGCCGCTGCAGGGTGCTCAGCCGATGGCAGACCGTCTCGAAGCCGACCTCGAATCGCAGCGAGAGCAGGTCGATGTCGTAGGACAGTTCCTCGGCCGAGCGCAGGAACTTTCCGTACGGCAGCACCACCGCACCCGCGAAATAGTTGGCCAGCCCGACCCGGGCCAGGGCCCGCGATTCACCGACCAGCGACGGGGTGGCGTCGAGAACCTCGTCGAGCAGATCGCCGTGCAGCAGGAAGGCCAGTGTGGTGGCGATCTGGAACGCCCGCTGACCGGGGCGCAGCCGGCGCGCGAGGATGAGCGTGCGCGTCTCGGGGTCGTAGCGCCGCTTCGGGATGGCCGGATCGGCGCCGTCGCCGCGGACCAGCACGGTGACACCGGCCCGCTCCTCGGCGACGCGCGCCAGTTGGCGATCGATCGATCCGATGGTCAGACCGCATTCGTCGAACAGCCGTTCGGCGGCCAGATCCAGCTGAGGAATGTGGTTGTGGTGGTCGTAGAAGAAATCGCGCACATCCTCGTAGGGCATCGGCACACCGGGCGCACCGGTGGGGGTGGCGACCTTCGACGACAACAGGTCGAGCTGATCGGTGGTAGCGCGCAGACGGCGATGCATGGCGACGATGGTCTTGGCGACCTCCGGTAGCCGGGTGGCGAGATCCTCGACCTCCGCGGCGGGCGGGGCGGTACCGCCGGCCGCTTCCACGAGCACCTCGTGCAGGTCCGAGACCAGCCGCGCGTCGGAGTCGGCGGCGAAGAACTGCACATCCAGATCGAAGGTCGAATTGAGTTTCAGGAGAACGGGAATCGTCAGAGGCCGCTGGTCACGTTCGAGCTGATTGAGATAGCTGGGCGAAAGCTCCAACGACTTGGCCAGGGCGGCCTGGGTCATCCGTCGTTCTTCGCGCAACCGCCGTAACCGGGCACCCGCATACATCTTGCGCACGCCGCAGATGCTACCTTCACGCCTTCGCAATCATTGCAATTTCGCTACTAGGCGCGCACAAAAATCTGCTGCTGCAAGGAGTTTTGATCAACTCCGATGATGCGTAGCGTGCGAAGTATGCGGCCGGATCCGGTAGGCACACGATAGTGGAAGTGCTGCTCGGAGGTGGTGAACTACCGGGTGGAAAAGGTTGCCGGAAAAGCTGCTGGGCCCCGAATTTTTCCGGCGGGCCGTCCGGCCGGCGACTCGCGTCCGGGCGAGTCGCCAACCGTGCGGCAGCAGCGCGTCACATGCGGCAGCGCGTCACATCCAACGGCGCATCACGGCATCAGCGCACCAGCGCGGCCGCCTCGACCATATTGCGCAGCGACGCCTCCACCTCGGCGCGGCCGCGGGTTTTGAGGCCGCAGTCCGGATTCACCCACAACCGTTCCGCCGGAACGGCTTTCATCGCCTCACGCAGTGAATTCTCGATTTCGGCCACACTCGGAACCCGCGGTGAGTGGATGTCGTAGACACCCGGCCCGATACCGAGCGCGTACCCGGCGGTGGTGAGATCGTCGAGGATCTCCATATGCGAGCGCGCCGCCTCCACCGACGTGACATCGGCGTCGAGTGCCGCGATCGCGCCGATGATCTCGCCGAATTCGGAATAGCACAGATGAGTGTGGATCTGGGTGTCGTCGCGAACCCCGGCGGTGGCCAGGCGGAACGCGCCCACCGCCCAGTCCAGGTACGGCTGCTGATCACCACGGCGCAGCGGCAGCAGTTCGCGCAGCGCGGGCTCGTCGACCTGGACGATACGGATTCCGGCGGCCTCCAGGTCCACCGTCTCGTCGCGAATGGCCAGCGCCACCTGCCGCGCGGTCTCGGCCAGTGGCTGATCGTCGCGCACGAACGACCACGCCAGAATCGTGACCGGACCGGTGAGCATGCCCTTGACCGGCTTGCCGGTCAGCGATTGGGCGTAGGTGATCCACTCGACGGTCATCGGCGCGGTGCGAACGACATCGCCGTAGAGGATCGGCGGGCGCACGCAGCGGGTGCCGTAGGACTGCACCCAGCCGTGGTCGGTGGCGGCGAATCCGTCGAGTTGTTCGGCGAAGTACTGGACCATGTCGTTGCGCTCGGGTTCACCGTGTACGAGGACGTCGAGTTCCAGATTCTCCTGTAGCGCAATCACATCCGCGATCTCGGCGCGCATCCGCTCGCGATACTGCGCCTCGTCGATCGTGTCGGCGCGCAGCTCGGCGCGGGCGGTGCGGATCGCGGTGGTCTGCGGATAGGAGCCGATCGTGGTCGTGGGCAGCAGCGGCAGGCGCAGCCGTGCGCGCTGCAGCTCGCGCCGGCGCTGC
>NZ_BDBN01000044.1 GCF_001613005.1 Nocardia nova NBRC 15556
GGGTGGCGCGGGCGGAGCCGGCGCGGGCGGCGGCTGGGGTGCATCCACCGGATTCGGCGGCATGAACTGGGCGAGCTGGGCGACCAGATCGCGTTCGATATCAGTCTTGGTCAAGCCCAGTCCCGACAGCACGCCGCTGCCGTCCTCCTGCTCGAGCAGCGCGAGCAGGAGGTGTTCGGTGCCGATGTAGTTGTGGCCGAGCCGAAGCGCCTCGCGGAAGGTCAGCTCCAGCGTCTTGCGGGCGCTCGCGGTGTACGGGATGAGGGCGGGAACCTCGTCCACCGCCGCCGGCAGCGCCACTGTCGCCACCCGGCGCACCGCGTCCAGCGAGACTCCCTTGGCGACGATGGCGTGTGCGGCCAGCGCGCCCGGCTCACTGAGCAGTCCGAGCACCAGATGTTCGGGCTGGATCTCCGCGTTGCCCGCGCGCCGAGCCTCCTCCATGGAGGCCATCACCACATTGCGCGCGCGGGGCGTGAAGCGCGCGAACCCGGCATTCGGATCCATCGCGGGATCACCCGGTTTCGGCACGAAACGCTTCTGCGCGGCTTGTTTGGAGACGCCCATGCTCTGGCCGATATCGGTCCAGGAGGCGCCCGAGCGGCGGGCCTGGTCGACGAAGTGGCCGATCAGATGATCGGCCACCTCGCTCATATGTTCGGCGACCACGATGGCGTCGGACAGTTGTTCCAGGACGTCGTCGGGCCGGGCGCGTTTGATGCCTTCGATCAGATCGTCGAGGCGGATACGTTCGGTCATACGTCAACGCTAGGTTGACTGCCATATGTCAGTCAACCATTGGTTGACGACAATTCAGGGACGCGCCTGCATCGCCGCGCCGCGCACGATCATCTCCTTCACCACCGCAGCCGGACGACCGGTCAGGGCACGCGGCGTCGGGGCGTCGTCGGCGCGGACGAACTGCACGACCGCGTCGCGGCGCCCGAGACTGATGCACTGCAGGACGTAGCGGAAACGCAGATCGTCCGGCTCCGCGCCGCGCATCCGGGCGAGCGCCGACCGCGCGGCATGGGATCCGGTCGGCAGCGCCGTCGCACAGGCCATCCGCAGTTCGCGCCCGCCCGGTCCGGTGATCGCGGCGCAATCGCCCGCGGCGTAGATATGCGGGTCGGAGGTGCGCAGCGTGGCATCCACCAGGACGCGACCGCGCGCATCGACCGCCAGCCCGGCGCGGGCGGCGAGGTCGCTGGTGGTGAAACCCGTTGTCCACAAAACCGTTTCGGCGTCGATGTGGCCACCGTCGGCGAGCCGCACGCCGTCCGCCGCGACCTCGACGACCTTGGCGCCCGCGTGCACCTCGACGCCGAGCCGCTCCAGGGTGGCGGCGATATGCCGCTGCGCGCGATCGGAGAGCCAATAGCCCGGCTGCTCCGAACTCACCAGCGCCACCGACAGTTCCGGATGTGATTCGGCGAGCTCGGCCGCGGTCTCGATGCCGGTCGCACCGCCGCCGACCACCGCGACACGACCACGCAGCGGTGGCAGCGCGGCGATGTTCTCGAGTGTCGCGATCGGATGGGCGTGATCCCGCACGCCCGCAACGCTGTCGGTATCCGCGGCGCTGCCGAGGGTGTACACCAGCGTGTCGTAACCCAGCACCGAACCATCGGACATCGAAACCTCTTGTGCCGCAGTATCTATCGCGGTAACCCGGCCACGGACGAAATGGGCGCCCTTGCGTTCCAGCATGGTCCGCAGATCCCGGCGCGCGATCGTCTGCCCGGCGGCGAGCTGATGCAGCCGCACGCGCTCGACCATTTCCGCACGGCTGTCCACGACCGTGATCTGCGCGCCGCGGGATTTGCAGAGTCTGCCCGCCGCGGCCAGGCCGGCGTAGCCGGCGCCCAGCACGAGGATTCGGTGGGATGCGGTGTGATGTGCATTCATGGGTGACTCCTTTTCGAGGCCGACACCCTTCAGACCGGACAGCTCGCCGATCCCTGACAACGAGCTGCTGTGTTCCGCATCACTACCCGAGGCGATCGGCCTCCGCCGGCGCCGGGAAGCGACCGAAGTACGCGAGTTTGTCGGGATTCACCAGGATCCGGATCGCCGAGATCCGCTCACCGTCCACGTCGGCCGCGCCGATCAACAGCAGGTCACCGTGGACCCGGGCCACGGCGGCCGGTGCGCCGTTGACCTCCTCGATGCTCAGTTCGAGGTCCTCGACCTCGCGGTGGAACAGCCCGGCCAGATAGCGCGCCACCCGGGCCGCCCCGACCACGGGCCGGCGGGCCGCGCTCATCTTGCCGCCACCGTCGGCGACCGAGACGATATCGGCGGTGAACATCTGTTCCAGCGCAGCGATATCGCCGGCCCGGGCGGCCACGAGGAAGCGCTGGAACAGTTCCCGGGCGCGGGCGGGTTCGGCGTCGAACCGGGTGTGTTCACTGCGGACGTGCATGCGGGCACGGCGGTAGAGCTGCTGCGAATTCGCCTCCGACAACTCGAGCATGTCGGCGATCTCGCGATGGGCGTAACCGAAGGCCTCGCGCAGCACGAAAACGGCGCGTTCGGCGGGCGACAACCGTTCCAGTAGCGTCAGCATCGCCAGCGAGACGAGTTCGCGCTGCTCCGCGGATTCCATCGGACCGAGCTCGCCCCCGCCGGTCGGCACCGGTTCCGGCAGCCAGGGGCCGACATAGGTTTCGCGGCGTGTGCGCGCCGACTCCAGCCAGCTCCGGCACAGATTCACCACGACCGTGGTCAGCCAGGCCTCGGCGGACCGAATGTCGGCGCGCTCGGTGGCCTCCCAGCGCAGATAGGTCTCCTGGACGGCGTCTTCGGCCTCGCTCGCCGAGCCGAGCATGCGATAGGCGAGTGCGAACAGGCGGGAACGATGGCGTTGGAATTCGGCCAGACCCGTATCGTCCATCCGCTCCGCCCTCCAGTGCCGGCCCGGTGATCGAGGGCGAGACTACTCGCCGTCGGCCCCAGGGTCGCGTTTCGGCCAGGTGATGTGGGACAGCCGGGCTCGCTGGTCGGCGGCGGCGGGCCCAGCACAGGCCGGGCCCGGAGCTATTCCGTGACCATCCCGATGGCGACCGCGACGGGCTTGTCGGCCTCACTCTTGGACAGGCACACCAGTTTCGCGGTCCCCAGCGCCACATTCGGGCTGCCGTCGAACTTCGAGCCGGGGTTCTCCGCCAAAATGCGGTCCATCAGGGACTTTTCACCCTCGATATCGAGTTTGCGGAACTCGCCGCAGGTGGTCTGCGAGGCCGGGCCCAGTCCCGAGTTCTCCGGATGCGCGGTGGTGCCGGGCGCCTCGGTGGGCGTCGCCGGCGCGGGGGCGGTGGACGAGGCGGGGGCCGAGGCCGAGGTCGCGACGGCCGAGCCGTTTCTGCGCAGGCCGTTGGCATCGCTGGACGCATGGTCGCCGCCGCAGCCGGTGAGGCCGATGGTCAGTGCGCCCAGCGCGACGGCCGTCACGGTCAGTCGTTTCATCTCGTGCGTAACCCCCGAGTGGTCCGGCAACGCCGAATCTCCTCCGGCGCGCGCCGGATGCCTCCGGCGCGGCTCGCAGCGTACCGGCCACATCGGCCGTTGAAAACCCCCGCCTCGCGGCGGGGACCGGATCGAATTGCCGCCCTTACGATTCGGCCCCGGCGGCGGCCGAACCGCGTCCGGAGACCGCCTCCAGCGGCAACCGCACGATGAATCGGGTGTCACCCGGCGTGGACTCCACCCGGATATCGCCGCCGTGTTTGTTCACCACGATGCGGAACGAGATGTCGAGGCCGAGTCCGGTGCCCTCACCGACCGGTTTCGTGGTGAAGAAGGGCTCGAAGATCCTGTCCCGCAACGCCTCCGGGACACCCGGCCCGGTATCGCCGATCTCCACTGCGGCACAGTCGCTTTCCCGATAGGTACGAACCGTCAGCGTGCCGGACCCGTTCATCGCCGCCACCGCGTTGTCGATGAGGTTGGTCCACACCTGGTTCAATTCCGCTGCGTAGCAAGGGACCTCGGGCAGCGCGCGGTCGTACTCCTTGACGACCGAGATGTCGTCGCCGATCTTGCGGGCCAGCATCACCAGCGTGCTGTCGAGCAGCTCGTGGATGTCGACCACCTGGAACGGAGCCCGGTCCATCTGCGAATACTGCTTGGCCGCATGGACGAGCGAGGAGATGCGCCCGGTCGAATCGGTGATCTCGTTCATCAGCAATTCGGTTTCGACGGTGTAGTTCAGCCAGCGGATCGCGCCCTCGAAGACTCCGTCGTCGCAGTGTTCGAGAGTGCCCGCGACCTTCTCCAGCCAGTCGATGTCGAAGCCGGCCTGAACGAAGTTCGGGGCCAGATCCCAGCCGTTGGCGATGCCGTGATCGGCGAGCCAGTCACCGAGTTCGTCCTCGCGGTCGGCGGCCTCCATCGCGGTGAGGGTCGGCGCCTTGGCCACCTGGGTGGCGGCCTCCTCCTGAAGCTGCACCAGCGCCTCGAGCGCGGCGGAGTCGAACTTGCCGTGCGCCATCATCTTCAGCTTGTGCCGCATCCCGGCGACCCGATCCCGCAGCGAGGAGGTGGCCCGCACCGCGGCCGCCGCGGGATTGTTCAGCTCGTGGGTGAGACCGGCCGACAGCGAGCCCAGCGCCAGCAGTCGTTCCCGCCGGCCGATGATCTCGTTGGTGTTGCGATTGCCGAAGAACACGCCCTCCAGCAGATGCAGGGCCATCGGGAACCATTCCCGCATCATCCGCGCGAAGGTGTCCGCGTCCAGGACGAAGAACTTCGACGGTTTCGTCACCGTCAGCGAGCCGGTGTAGTTCTGGTCGGCCCGCTCACCCATATACGCGGTCCACGCGCCGGCGTACGAGCCGCGGTGGTCGGTGCGGACGAGTTCGAGATCCTCGCCGGCCGACAGTTTCGACAGCACGACCTCGCCGTCCATCAGGACGTAGAAGCAGGTCGCGGGCTCGCCCTCGCGGTAGACCGGACCCGGCTCGAAGTATTCGACCCGGCCCTCCCGGCAGAGCCAGGCCAGCTGCTCGTCGTCGAGCTTCTCGAACAGGAACAGGGTGCGCAATTCCACGGGATCGCACAGGGTCCGGGAGCCGGTGACCGTGCGGTTGTCGTCGCTCACGTGCGCCTCCTATTGTTTCGCGAGGTATCGGTGGACCAGCATGACCGCCATCGCACCCTCGCCGACAGCGGACGCGACCCGCTTCGCCGATTCGGAGCGCACATCGCCGGCGACGAAGACGCCCGGGATGCTGGTTTCGAGATGATGGGGCGGGCGGGGCAGTTCCCAGCCCGGCGGCCGGGAACCGTCGACCATCAGATCCGGTCCGGCCAGGACGTAGCCGGATTCGTCGCGGACGACGAGTCCGTCCAGCCAGTCCGTTTCGGGCGCCGCGCCGATGAACAGGAACAGCCGTTCGGCGTCGACCTTGTCCTCGGCGCCGGTCGCGTTGTTGCGCAACACGATTCGTTCCAGGTGATCGCTGCCGTCGGCGGCCACCACCTCGGTGTTGGTGTGCACCTTGATATTCGGCACGGCCTCGATCTGCTGGATCAGATAGTGCGACATCGACTGGTCCAGCGAACTGCCGCGCACCAGGATGTGCACCGTGCAGGCGTGCCGGGACAGGAAGACCGCGGCCTGGCCGGCCGAATTCGCCCCGCCGACGATGTAGACCTCGCGTTCGGCGCAGTCGGCCGCCTCGGTCATCGCCGAGCCGTAGTAGACGCCGCGGCCGGTGAAATCGTCGACGCCGGGCGCGGGGTGGTGCCGGTAGTTGACGCCCGTGGCGATGAGCACCGAGTGGGCGCTGACGCAGGAGCCGTCGGAGAAGAGCACCCGCCGCGCGGAACCGCACGCCTCCAGCCCGACCACCTCGCGGGCGGTGATGAGTTCGGCGCCGAATTTCACCGCCTGGCGCCGCGCCCGATCGGCGAGCTGGGCGCCCGAAAGCCCGTCCGGGAAGCCCAGATAATTCTCGATCCGGGAGCTCTGCCCGGCCTGCCCGCCGGTGGCGGTCCGCTCGACCAGGACGGTGCGCAGCCCCTCGGAGGCGCCGTACACGGCCGCGCCGAGTCCGGCGGGGCCGCCGCCGACCACGATCAGGTCGTAGAACTCACCACTCGGATTTGTGCTCAGGCCGACGCAGCCGGCGAGTTCGCTGTCCGACGGGGACAGCAGCACATTGCCGCTCGGATCGATCACCACAGGGCACTGCTCGGCATCGGCGCCGGCGGCCTCGAGCAGGCGTTGCCCCTCGGGATCGTCGGCGAGGTACCACCGGTACGGCAGCTGATTGCGGGCCAGGAATTCCCGCACCTCGGAACTGCGCGCCGACCAGCGGTGCCCGATCACCTTGGTCTCGTGCACCGGGCGGCGGTCGTCACCGCGCCACGATTCCAGCAGCGCGTCGACCACCGGATACAGCTTCTCTTCCGGCGGGTCCCAGGGTTTGAGCAGATAGTGGTCGAGATCGACCACATTGATCGCGTCGATGGCGGCATTGGTGTCCGCATATGCGGTCAGCAGCACCCGGCGCGCATAAGGGTGCAGATCGATCGCGTTCTCCAGAAATTGGATGCCGTCCATACCCGGCATTCGATAATCGGCGATCAGCACCGCGACCGGCTGGCCGCGCAATTTGAGTTCGCGCAGGACGTCGAGTGCCGAGGCACCGGATTCCGCGCGCATGATGCGATAGTCGGCTCCGTATCGCCGCCGCAGGTCGCGCACGACGGCCCGGGAGACGCCGGGGTCGTCGTCGACACTGAGAATTACCGGTTTGACGGCAGCTGGTGAAGTCACATCGAAAAGTATGAGCGCCCCGGCGGCGAGTTGCCGAGGATGTTCGCTACGGGCAGCACATCGATCACACCAGGCGGTGCTCGACGAGATCGAGTTCGCTCGGCGTCAGCAGCCGCTCGAGCCTTTCCTCCCGCTCGGCCAGATTGCGGCGCGATCGCCGGCTGTGATTGCGGAAGGGGACGACCACCGACGGCCCGGATTCCGAATCGGGAAGTAACGGAACCGATTCCGCCTGCCGACGATGGAGGATGGTTCGAATGTTCACGGCCGATCACCTCACAGGGACGTAGCAGCGTGTGCTCCGGTCGAATGCTTCGTTGCCTGCCGTAGTTGCCTATCCGCCATTGTGCGTCGTTTATTACGGCCGGCGAAACGGATCACATCAGAATGTGACCTAGCTGATCTTCAATGGAAAAGTGGTCTCCCTCACAGGGTCGCGGGTCCGGTTGCCACGTCTAGGATTACCGTTACCGACCGTCATAACCACACCCGTCACGATCTCGGAGGCAGCGTTGCCGAACACCCTGGAAGCCACCATCGACATTGCCGCCACGCCGGACAAGGTGTGGGCGGTCGTCTCCGATCTCGGGCGGATGCCGGAATTCAGCCCCACCACGTTGAAGATGATTCCGCTGGGCACGCCGCGCGCCGGCACGTGGACGGTGAATTTCAACAAGGTCGGCCGCAAGTACTACCCGACCACCTCACGCATCGTGCGTTACGAGCCCGATCAGGCCTTCGCGTTCCGGATGAACGAGAACGGCACGGTGTGGAGCTACACCCTCGAACCCACCGCGGCCGGCACGCGGGTGACCGAGCGCCGCGACGTGCCGAACGGGGTGCGCAAACCGGTGCGGTTGATGATCGACGCGCTCCTCGGCGGCGAGCAGCAGTTCGAGGCCGATCTGGTCGCCGGGATGAACGAAACCCTCGGCAAGATCAAGGCCGCGGCCGAGCGCTGACTCGGCGCGCCTTTGGCCCCACAGGCGGGTTCGACCGCGTAATTTGCCCGGTATGCGACGGATGACGGGCGTGTTGGCGGTACTCGTGGGAACCACCGTGCTGCTGAGCGGTTGTGGCAGTTCGGATTCGGGGACCTCACGCGAGGTGACGGTGGTCGGCACCGGTCAGGTGCGGGGAGCGCCGGACACCCTGAACGCCGACGTGGGTGTCGAAGTGACCGCGCCCGACGTGTCCACCGCCATCGCGAACGCCAACGGCAAGGCCGCGGCGATCACCGATGCGATGGTGAACGCGGGCGCCACACGCGAGGACATCCGGACCACCGATGTGTCGGTGCAGCCGCAGTACGGCCCCGACCACAACGTCACCGGGTACACCGCGACCAACACCGTGCACGTCGTGGTTCGCGATCTGTCCAAGGCCTCGGGCGTATTGGCGTCGGCGGTCGGGGCCGGCGGGAACGACACCCGCATCCGCGGCGTGTCGTTCGCGCTCGACGACAATTCGAAACTGCTGGCCGACGCCCGGGCCGGCGCCTTCGCCGACGCCAAGGCGCGCGCCAACCAGTACGCGGTGCTGTCGGGCCTGAAGTTGAAGGACGTGAAGACCATCAACGAGACCAGCAGCGGGGAATCGGCGCCGCCGCAGGCCAAGGCCCAATTCGCTACTCCGGACGTACCTTTGGAACCCGGTCGGCAGACGGTGACCTTCACGGTGACGGTCACCTGGACCATGGGCTGACGCGCGCCCGCCGGACGCCCGCGCAGTTCGACTCGGCTACTGCCAGTTCGGCAGTTTCGCAACCTGCGCCGCGTAGGACAGGCCCGCGCCGAAAGCGACCAGCAACGCCGCCGCACCGGGCTTGCTCTCGCCCGACCGCAGCATGGCCTCCATGGCCAGCGGAACCGAGGCGGCCGAGGTGTTGCCGGTCTCCTCGATGTCGTTGGCCAGTGCGCAATTGGCCGACAACTTCAGCTCGCGCGCCATGATCTCGATGATGCGGCCGTTGGCCTGGTGCGGAACCATCGCGTCGATATCGCCGGGGGTCAGGCCGGCCCGCTCGATCGCGTCCAGGCAGACCTTCTTCAGCGAATGGGCGGCCCAGCGGAAGACCGCGGTGCCCTCCATCGCCAGGTACGGGCGGACCGCGTCGGTGCCCTTCTCGTCGATCTCGCGGAAGAACTCCATCCAGTCCTTGTCCTGGCGGATCGCGTGATGCTGTTCGCCGTCCGAACCCCAGACGGTGGGGCCGATGCCCGGCTCGTCGGACGGGCCGACGATCACGGCACCCGCACCGTCGGCGAACAGGAAGGCGGTGCCGCGGTCGGCCGGGTTGAACGTGTCCGTGAGCCGCTCGACGCCGATCACCAGCACGTGGCCCGCTGTGCCACCCTTGACCAGATCCGAGGCCACGCCCAGCGCATGGCAGAAGCCCGCGCACCCGGCGGAGATGTCGAATGCGGCCGGATTGTTCATCCCGAGTTCGGTGGCGATCTGCGGGGCGGCCGCCGGGGTCAGCAGCAGCCAGGTCGAGGTCGCGACGATGACGCAGTCGACCTGCTCGGCAGTGATCCCCGCGGCGGCCATGGCATCGCGCGCCGCGGCGGCGCTCATGGCGATGATGGTCTCGGATTCGGAGGCGAACCGCCGGGTCCGGATGCCCGAGCGGGTGCGAATCCATTCGTCGCTGGATTCGATCGGTCCGGCGACTTCCTCATTGGTCACGACCCGGGCGGGGCGGTACACACCGAGCCCGAGCATCGCCGTGTGCTCCACCCCGGTGACTTGGGCGAGTCGAGCAGCCATCGCGCATCTCCTATGTACCTGCCGGCGGGCCGGAGAACCGGAAATTTGCCCCGGTCCGGGCGCCACCCGCTATCGAACATTCCTTCATCGGGCCTCGGAGGCCGACGCGCTCGTCGTTCGCGAACCGACGGTTCGACCCGACGAGTCCGAGTGCTACGTGCGCGTAGACATGAGGCCCCCTCATATTAATAGGAATGCTAATCCCCACGGTGGGTATTGTCACAATCGATTCGTGTAGAACCGGCTCGCAGACTGGTTCCGATACCGAACCGTGGCGAGGCGACGACGGCAATTTCCGACGAGTTTCCCTGGAGGACACCAATGCTCGGTCTCGGAATCATCGGCTGGATCATCATCGGCGGCCTGGCGGGCTGGATCGCCAGCAAGATCATGGGCACCGACGCCCAGCAGGGCATCCTGCTCAATATCGTCGTGGGGGTGATCGGCGGCCTGATCGGCGGTTTCATCCTGCGGCTGTTCGGCGTCGACGTGCACAGCGGCGGCTTCTTCTTCAGCTTCCTCACCTGCCTGGGCGGAGCGGTGATCCTGCTGTGGCTGGTGCGGCTGGCCACGGGGCGCAAAGCCGCGCGCTGACGGCATCCGGCGGCGAGTACGCCCGATCGGGACCACGCCACGGTGATGCCGTGTCCCGTAAGGTGTGAGCGCGGTCCCGGAAGCTCTGCGGACCGAATGTCATCCGCGCACGAAAGAGGAGTCCGTGGCCCGCCGCCCCACCCCGCCCGGTACGCCCGAACGTACCGGGCTCGGTCATGTCGCCGACCTGGTCAAAGCAGCGATTCCGCCGCTGCATCCCGCCGGCCTGCCCTTCGTGGCCGCGCCGCTGGCGGTGGCGGTTCTCGGCGGGCGGCGCCGTCGCTGGCTGCGCCGCACCGGGCTGACCGCGGCCGCGGCCTCGGCGGCCTTCTTCCGGCATCCGCACCGGGTGCCGCCGAATCGGGCGAATATCGTCGTCGCCCCGGCCGACGGTGAGATCGCACTCGTCGATACCGCGGTGCCGCCGGCCGAGCTGAACCTCGGCGACACCCCGCTGCCCCGGGTGAGCATCTTCCTGTCGGTGCTCGACGTGCACGTGCAGCGCACCCCGGTTTCGGGCACCGTGCGCACCATCGCCTACCAGCGTGGTCAATTCCGCTCGGCGGATCTGCCGGAGGCCAGTTCGGTGAACGAGCGCAACAGCATGGTGCTCGAGACCGCCTCCGGTCAGCTGGTGACGGTCGTCCAGATCGCCGGACTGCTGGCACGGCGCATCGTCTGCGACGCCAAGGTCGGCGACGCGTTGAGCATCGGCGAGACCTACGGTCTGATCCGGTTCGGGTCGCGGGTCGACACCTACTTCCCGGCCGGCACCCGGCTGCTGGTCGAGCCCGGACAGCGCACGATCGGCGCGGAAACGGTGCTGGCCGAACTGCTGCCATGATCGAGAACACCGTGACCGAACCGGGTCGCCGCCGCCGCACGATTCGCCTGCTGCCGAGCATCGTGACGATCCTGGCGCTGTGTGCCGGACTGTCGGCGGTGAAATTCGCACTCGACGGCTCCCTCGACATCGCCCTGGCGATGATCGGCGCGGCCGCCGTCCTCGACACCCTCGACGGCCGGCTGGCCCGGATGCTGTCGGCGACCACCAAGATCGGCGCCGAACTGGATTCGCTGGCCGATGCCATCTCCTTCGGCGTCGCACCGGCCCTGGTGCTGTACGTGACCTTCCTGCGCCAGGACAGCGCGGGCTGGATCATCGCGCTGATCTACGCGGTGAGCATCGTGCTGCGGCTGGCCCGGTTCAACACGATCATGGACGACGACACCCGGCCCGACTGGGAGCGCGAATACTTCACCGGCGTTCCCGCGCCGGCGGCGGCGTTGATCGCGCTGCTGCCGATCGCGCTGCACAGCCAGTTCGGCGAGGGATGGTGGAACAACTTCCCGATGGTGGCGGCGTGGACCGTGTTCGCGGCGCTGCTCGCGGTCAGCACGATCCCCACGCTGGCGATGAAGTCGGTGTCGGTCGCGCCGCAGGCGGCCGCACTGTTGCTGGTCCTGGTCGCGCTGGCCGCGGCCGCCCTGGTCACCTATCCGCTGATCCTGCTGATGGTGCTGATCGGGCTGTATCTGGTGCACATCCCGTTCGCGTGGCGCTCGCAGCGCTGGGTGGCGGCGCGGCCGGAGACCTGGCATCACAAACCGGCCGAACGTCGTGCGCAGCGGCGTGCGGCCCGGCGGATGCCGCCGATCGGCGAGGGTGCGCGGCTGCGGCTGCGGCGGCCGCCGGGCATTCGCGAATCGTCGGCGCGGTTGCGGTTGCGCAGGCCGGGCGGGCGCTGAGCGGGAGAGCTCGATCCACACGGCCGCTACCGCGCCGCGGGCACAATGGCAGACGTGCCTGAATTGTCGCTGACCGCCCGACTCAACCGCTCGGCCGCCGACGCCCGCCGCGGCGTGGTTCGCCTGCATTCCGAGGCGCTCGCGGCCCTGGGATTGCGGGAGTGGGACGGAATCAGCGTGATCGGCTCCCGGCGCACGGCCGCGGTGGTCGGCCGGGCGCCCGCCGATACACCCGCCGGAATCGCCCTGCTCGACGATGTGACGCTGTCCAATGCCGGGGTGCGCGAGGACGGCGCGGTGGTCGTGGCCCCGGTGACGGTGTACGGGGCCCGGCACATCTCGGTGACCGGTTCGGTCGCGGCGATGGGCGCGATCGCGGAATCCACGCTGCGGCAGGCGCTGCTCGGCAAGGTCGTCACCGTCGGTGACGCGGTATCGCTGCTGCCCCGCGATCTGGGGCCGGGCACCAGCTCCGCCGCCGCGACACAAGCGCTCTCGCGCACCTTCGCGATCGCCTGGACCTCGGAACTGCTGACCGTGACCACCACCGATCCCACCGGCGGCCCGGTGAGCGTGCAGCCCAACAGCGCGGTCGTGTGGGGCGCCGCGGCCCCGGCGGCGGACGCCTCCCACGATCCCCGGGGCGCGCTGGCGCCGAATCGTCCCGGCAGCCGGATGCTGGTGCGCGAGCGTCCCTCGGCCGTCCCGGTGGCGGATCTGGCCGGGGTGCGCGCGCCCGCGGCGAAACTGTCGGAATGGCTGAGCCTGGCGCTCGACGAACCCGAACTCCTGCGGACCCTCGGCGCCCCGCCGCATCTGGGCGTGCTGATCACCGGGCCCGCCGGCGCCGGCAAAGCCACCCTGGCACGCGCGGTGTCGACACCGCGGCGCATCGTGGAACTGGACGGCCCGACCGTCGGCGCGTCCGAGAGCGGCACCCGGTTGCGCGAGGTGGGGCTCGCGGTCTCGGAGGTCTGCTCCGGCGCGGGTGGTGTCCTGCTGATCACCGATATCGACGCCCTGCTTCCCGAGCAGCCGGAGCCCGTGGCGACGCTCATTCTGGATCAACTGCGCGCCGCGGTGGCCACGGCCGGAGTGGCCTTCCTGGCCACCACCTCTCATCCCACCGCGGTCGACAGCCGGCTACGGGCACCGGATCTCTGTGATCGCGAAGTGGCGCTGACGCTGCCGACCGCCGCGGTCCGCACGGAACTGCTGCAACAACTGCTGCGCAAGGTACCGACCGAGGATCTCGATCTCGACGAGATCGCCTCGCGCACACCGGGATTCGTCGTCTCGGACCTCGCGGCGCTGTGCCGGGAGGCGGCGCTGCGGGCGGCCTCGCGGGCCAGCCGCGATCACGCCGAGCCGAAGTTGATGCAGGCGGATCTGGTCGGCGCGCTGGAGGTGATCCGGCCGCTCTCGCGTTCGGGTACGGAGGAACTGGCGATCGGCAGCCTGAGCCTCGACGACGTCGGCGATATGACCGAGACCAAACAGGCGCTCACCGAGGCGGTGCTGTGGCCGCTGCGGCATCCGGATTCGTTCGCGCGCCTGGGTATCGACCCGCCGCGCGGAGTGCTGCTGTACGGACCGCCGGGTTGCGGGAAGACGTTCCTGGTGCGCGCGCTGGCCGGAAGTGGGCAGCTCAGCGTGCATACGGTCAAGGGCGCCGAACTGATGGACAAATGGGTCGGCTCCTCCGAGCGCGCGGTACGCGAACTGTTCCAGCGAGCCCGCGATTCCGCTCCCTCGCTGATCTTCCTCGACGAGATCGACGCCCTCGCCCCGCGACGCGGCCAGAGCACGGACTCCGGCGTCGGCGACCGGGTGGTCGCGGCGCTGCTCACCGAACTGGACGGGGTGGAACCGCTGCGCGATGTGGTGGTGGTCGGCGCCACCAACCGGCCCGAATTGATCGACCCCGCGCTGCTGCGTCCGGGCCGGTTGGAGCGGCTGGTCTTCGTCCCGCCGCCGGACGCCGCGGCCCGGGCCGAAATCCTGCGCACCGCAAGCCGTTCCGTGCCGCTGAGCGACGATGTGGACCTCGCCGCACTGGCCGCCGACCTGGACGGCTACTCGGCGGCCGACTGCGCGGCACTGCTGCGCGAGGCCGCGATGGCCGCGATGCGCCGCGATGTGGATGCCGCCGCGCTCGGCGCCGCGGATCTGGCGACGGCCCGCGGCAGTGTGCGGCCCTCCCTCGACGCCGATCAGGTCGAGGCGCTGCGGCAGTACGCCGGCAAGCGCGCGACACTCTGATTCGCCGCGCCTCCGACCGGCGCGCCCGATCCGGCAGGTCTGCCCCGGTTCCACCCCGTTCGCAGGTATTTTCGGCTGGTGCGCACGCACCACGCGGTTCTGGAGATGATCACGGCGGCCCTGGCCACCCTGGTCGCCGGGCTGTCGTTGCTGCTGCCCAACGGCTTCCGCTGGGCCTCGCAGACCTCGGTGCTGCAACTGGATATGCTCGCCGCCAGCCAGCCGCGGGCCATCGCCGTGGGCGCCATCGTGGCGCTGATCGTGGCCGTCTTCGCCACCACCGTCAACCATGCCCTGGTCGCCTGGGGCACGGCGCTGTGCGGGGTGGCGACCATGCTGCTGGCTCATCTGCTGGCCGAGAGCGGCGACCAGAGCATCGCGCCGGCCACGCTGAATTATCTGGAGGCGCTGGCGGGCGGAATTCTGCTGGGCGGAATCGCGGTCGCGGTGCTGCGCGGCTGGCTGCAGGTGTTCGGCTGGACCCTGGGCGCGCTCGCGGCTGTGGTCTTCGGCCAGCTCGGTTCGACCTCGACGGGAACAGTGCAGAACGGAGCGATGGGCGCGCCGGGCTGGTCGACGACCACGCTGCCGCCGCTGTGGTTGATCGTGATCACACTGGTCCTCGTGATCGCCGGCATGGTCGTCAATCGCAACCAGGACACCGTCGAGCGCCGCTCGGTCGAATTACCGATGGCGCCGATCGTCGCGGGACTGGTCTTCGTGATCGTCGAGGTGTTCGGTGCGGAATGGCTTGCCCGCCACGCCGAGAGCACGGGACATATCGTCACCGCCGCGGTGCTGACGGTGGCCGCGGCCGTGGTGGCGGCCGTGCTGCTGCCCCGGCGCGACGGTGTGCTGATCCTGCTGGCGGTCGCTCTGGCCGCGGTCGGCGGCGCGCTGATTCCGGCGCGGCTGCCGCTGTGGTCGGTCGCCCCCTTGGTGCTGCTGATCGCGCTGGGATTGATCGCGGGTTTCCGGCGTCCGCTGCCGATGCTCGCGGTCGTGGTGCTGGCCGCGATGGCGCTGTACTGCGCGTTGGTCACCGGACATCGGATCGACGGTGGCGTGCAGGCGGCGGTGTTGAGCGGGCTCCTGGCTGTGGTGGGCGGCTACAGCTTCGGCAGTGCCGCACCGCGCTACAACCCGACCCGGGTGCTGGGTGTGGCGATCGTGTTCGTGCCGTCGGTGATCACCGCGCTGCGCGACCGCCTCGGCCGGCAGCAGTGTGTCTCGGACCTCGGCCGGTGGTACCTGTGCCCGGCTCCGTCGATGGCCTCGCCCGCGCCGTTCTGGACCGCGCTGGGCATCACCGCCGGGTGCGCGGCGGGCCTGTTCGCCCTGCGCTATTGGCGCAAGCCGACCACCACCGAATCGGTAGCCGATATATAGCCATCGTCTCTGGAAGGTCGCGCTCCGGACCGCGCCGGATCCGGCCGTGACCACTGAAGCCCGGAGTCAGCAGTAGGATCGGGGCGCCACCACCCCGCCGCCGACCGACGGAGTGACGTTTGCTCGCCATCCTGCTAGCCCATGCCTGTGCCGCCCTGCTCGCACCGCTCGCTGTGCGTGTATGGGGAAGGCGCGGGTTCTACCCGATCGCCCTGGCGCCGCTGGCCGGGCTGGTATGGGTCATCGCGAACTGGAACAGCGACGCCGAGGTCCGGATCGCCTGGGCGCCGGAAATCCACATGAATCTGGATCTGCGTCTGGACAGCCTCGCCTCCATCATGTCGGTGCTGGTCCTGGGCGTGGGCGCGCTGGTTTTGGCCTATTGCGCCGAATATTTCGACGACGACGACCGAGCCCGCCTGGGTATCTTCGCCGGCTATCTGGTGGCCTTCGCCGGGGCCATGTTCGGGCTCGTCGTCAGCGACAACATGCTGGTGCTGTTCACCTTCTGGGAGCTCACCACGGTGCTGTCGTTCCTGCTGGTGGGCCATCACGCCGAACAGAGCACCGGCCGTCGCGCGGCGCTGCAGGCGCTGCTGGTCACGGCAGCGGGCGGCTTGGCGATGCTGGTCGGCCTGGTGCTGCTCGGGCAGCGCTGCGACAGCTATCTGCTCTCCGATGTGGTGGCGCGGGCCGATCCGCACGACTGGTCGACCAATGTCGCGGTGGTGCTGATCCTGATCGGCGCGTTGAGCAAATCGGCGATCGTGCCACTGCACTTCTGGCTGCCCGGCGCGATGATCGCACCCACCCCGGTGAGCGCCTACCTGCACGCCGCCGCGATGGTGAAGGCCGGTATCTACCTGGTGGCGCGACTCGCCCCGGGCCTGTCCGAGGCACCGGTGTGGCATCCGATCGTGCTGACCCTCGGCATCCTGTCGATGCTGCTCGCCGGTCTGCGATCGCTGCAGGTCTACGACCTGAAACTGGTGCTCGCCTTCGGCACCGTGAGCCAGCTCGGATTCCTGCTGGTCCTGGTCGGCACCGGCACCCCGGAGGCGGCGCTGGCCGGTGCGGCGTTGCTGGTCGCGCACGCGCTGTTCAAGGGATGTCTGTTCATGGTGGTCGGCGTCATCGATCACAGCGCCGGCACCCGCGATCTGCGCCGGCTCTCCGGCATCGGGCGGCGCGCGCCGGTCCTGTGCGCGGTCGCGGCGCTCGCCGCGTTGAGCATGGCCGCGATTCCGCCGCTGTTCGGATTCGTCGGAAAGGAAAGCGCTTTCGCCGCCGAACTCGACGCGGGCAATCTGAACCCACCGGTTCGGATCGCCGTCGCGATCGGCATCGTGCTCGGGTCGATGTTCACCGTCGGCTACAGCGCGCGCATGGTCTGGGGCGCGTTCGGTACGAAACGCGCCTCCGAGGGTGTGCCGGAGCCGGAGCCGCCCTGGCATCGCCCGAGTGCGCTGTTCGTGGCGCCGCCGGCCGTGCTGGCCGTGGCCTCGCTGGCCGCGGGTCTCGCCTCGCCCTGGATGGACCGGCTGCTCTCGCCCTACGCCCGCACCCTCGGGCCGCTGGAGGCGCATCTGGGGTTGTGGCACGGCTGGGGCACCCCGCTCACCCTCACCCTGATCGCCATCGCCTGCGGTCTGGTGCTGTTCGAGATCCGCGACCGGATCGGCGAATCGGTGAATCCGCGCCTCGGCAACGCCGACCGGGTCTACGACGCCGTACTGCGCGCGATGGATCAGCTGTCGCTGCGGATGACCGGTGCCACCCAGCGTGGTTCGCTGCCGCTGAATCAGGGGCTGATCCTGATCACGGTCGTGGCGTTGCCGTTGGTCCTGTTGTTCATCGGCGCGCGTTCGCGCATCTCCGTGCGGGCGTGGGATTCCTCACTACAGCTGGTGATCGCGTTGGTGATGGCCGCGATGGCGCTGGGCGCCACCATCATGCGCAACCGCCTCGCCAGCGTGCTGCTCGTCGGGGTCACCGGCTACGGCTGCGGTGTGATCTTCGCCCTGCACGGCGCGCCGGATCTCGCCCTCACCCAGTTCCTGGTCGAGACACTGACGTTGGTGATCTTCGTGCTGGTGCTGCGGAAGTTCTCCGCCGAGATCGAACCCAGCCGCACCGCCGCCCTCAAGGTGCGCCGCGCCATCCTGTCCGCGGCGGTCGGAGCGGCGGTGGTGATCGTGGCGGCCTTCGCCACCGCGGCCCGCAGCACCGAACCGATCTGGCATCGAATCCCGCCCGCCGCATACAGTTTCGGCGGCGGGAAGAACGCGGTGAACGTGCTGCTCGTCGACATCCGGGCGTGGGACACCCTCGGCGAGATCTCGGTGCTGGTGGTCGCGGCCACCGGTGTCGCCTCGCTGATGTTCCGCAGCCGCCGGTTCGGCACCCTGCCGCGCGTCTCCGACGCCCCCGGCTACACCCCCGACCCGGATCGGGCCTACTGGTTGCGCGCCAGTCCGCTCGTCGCCCCGCGGGACCGGTCGATGGTGATGGCGATGACCACCCGGATGCTGTTCCCGACCATGATGGTGCTGTCGGCGTATTTCTTCTTCGCCGGCCACAATGCGCCGGGCGGCGGCTTCGCGGGCGGTCTCACCGCCGGATTGGCCCTGGTCATGCGCTATCTCGCCGGTGGCCGCTACGAGCTGGCCGAGGCGCTGCCGGTCGACGCCGGGCATGTGCTGGGCGCCGGACTGGTGCTGTCGGCGGGCACCGCGACCGGATCGCTGCTGCTGGGCGCGCCACCGCTGTCCTCGGCCATCATCGAGGTCACCCTGCCGGTGCTCGGACATGTCAAATTCGTCACCGCGATGCTGTTCGACCTGGGCGTGTACCTGATCGTGGTGGGTCTGGTCCTGGACGTGCTGCGCAGCCTCGGCGCCCGCCTCGATATCGAATTCCTGGACGGCACAACGTCTTCGACGAAGGGAGGGATGCGATGAGCGCGAATATCACCATGCTGGCCCTGATCGGGATCATGGTCGCCTGCGGGGTGTATCTGGTGCTCGAACGCGCGGTGTCGAAGATGCTGCTGGGGCTGATCCTGTTCGGCAATGCGGTGAACCTGCTGATCCTCACCATGAGCGGTCCGGATGGACGGCCGCCGATCCTCGGCGAATCGGACCGGCGCCATCACGACCCGGCCGATCCGCTCGCGCAGGCGATGATTCTCACCTCGATCGTCATCACGATGGGTTTGGCGGCATTCGTTCTCGCCCTGGCCTATCGGGCCTTCGCGCTGACCACCACGGAACAGGTCGAGGACGACCCCGAGGACGTGAAGGTCGCCGCGCAGCGCGAGGGCGAGGATCCCGAACAATGAGCCTGTCCCCCGGTCTGCTCCCCGCCCTTTGCCCGCTCCCGGTGCTGATCCCGCTGCTCACCGCGGCCGCGACCCTGATCGTCGGTCGCAAAGCGCGCGTGCAGCAGGCGATTTCGATCGCGGCGCTGACGGTGGTGGTCGCGATCTCCGGGGTGCTGCTGTATCTGGCCGACCGCGACGGTATGGGCGCGGTGCAGGTCGGCCGCTGGGAGACGCCGATCGGCATCACACTGGTGGTCGACCGGCTCTCGGCGGGCATGCTGCTGGTGTCGTCGATCGTGCTGCTCGCGGTGTTGATCTTCGCGGTCGGGCAGGGTATCAGCGACGGCACCGAACGCCAGCCCACCTCGATCTTCCAGCCGACGTATCTGATTCTGAGCGCGGGTGTTTCGCTCGCCTTCCTGGCCGGTGACCTGTTCAATCTGTTCGTCGGATTCGAGGTGTTGCTGGCCGCGTCGTTCGTCCTGCTCACGCTGGGCGCGAGCGCCGACCGGGTCCGGGCCGGGGTGTCGTATGTGATGGTGTCGATGGTGTCGTCGCTGATCTTCCTCACCGGCATCGCACTGGCGTACGCGGCGACGGGCACCCTGAATCTGGCCGACATGTCGGTGCGGATGGGCACGGTGCCGCTGGGCGTGCGCAGTGCGATCTGCGCGGTGCTGCTGGTGGCGTTCGGCATCAAGGCAGCGGTGTTCCCGCTGTCGAACTGGTTGCCGGATTCGTATCCGACCGCCCCCGCACCCGTCACCGCGGTCTTCGCGGGTCTGCTGACGAAAGTCGGTGTGTACGCCATCATCCGGGTGCACGCGTTGCTGCTGCCGGCCGGCACCTTCGACAACGTGCTGCTCGTGTGCGGTCTGCTCACCATGGTGATCGGCATCCTGGGTGCGATCGCGCAGAGCGATATCAAACGTCTGCTGTCGTTCACCCTGGTCAGCCATATCGGCTATCTGATGTTCGGGGTGGGGCTGGGTTCGGTCGGCGGCACCACCGGCACGGTTTTCTATGTGGTGCACCACATTCTGGTCCAGACCACCCTGTTCCTGGTGGTGGGCCTGATCGAGCGGCAGGCCGGGTCGGCGTCGCTGAGCCGATTGGGCGGATTGCTGGCGGCGAGTCCGGCGCTGGCCCTGCTGTTCGGCATTCCGGCGCTCAATCTCGGTGGTATTCCGCCGTTCTCCGGATATATCGGCAAGGTGCGGCTGTTGCAGGCGGGCGCCGCCGACGGGAGCGTGCTGGCCTGGATGCTGATCGCCGGAGCGGTGACGACCAGCCTGCTCACGCTGTACGTCATGGCGCGGGTGTGGAGCAAAGCGTTCTGGCGCCCGCGCGTACAGGCCCCGGAGGGTGAACTGGCCGATGCCGCCCCCTCGGCGCTGATCGACGAATCCACCGATGTGCTGTTCGACGACCGCGTCGACCCCGGCCGCATGCCCCGGCTGATGGTGGCCCCGACGGCGGCGTTGATCGTGGTCGCGCTCGCGCTGACGGTATTCGCCGGGCCGATCCTGGGCATCTGCCAACGCGCGGCCGAAGATCTCAACGATCCGCACCGATATCTGGGCACCGTGCTCGGCCCGCCGGAGACGTGGCAGTCGGGAGGAAACCGATGACGCGGGAACGACTGGTTCGCATCGGCGTGCTGATCTGGCTGGCCGTCCTCTACACCGCGCTGTGGGGTAATGCCAGTGTCGCCAATCTGCTCGCCGGGCTGGTGGTCGGCATCCTGATCATGGTGCTGCTGCCGCTGCCCCGGGTTCCGGTCAACGGCGGGCTGCGGGTGTTGCCACTGATCGAATTGGTCGTACTCACCGCCTATTACGCGATCGAATCCAGTCTTCAGATCGCGTGGTTCGCGGTGCGGCCCGCCGGTGCGCCGGTCTCGGGGGTGCTGCGGGTGCGACTCGCGATCGACTCGGATCTGGTGATGGTGCTGTGCGCCGATGTGCTCAATCTGATTCCCGGCACGATGGTGCTGGAACTGGATCGGGTGGCCGGGGTCGCGTGGGTGCACGTACTCGATGTCGGCAGCGACGACGCGGTCGAGAAGTTCTACTACATCACCCGCCGGTTGGAAGGCCTGCTGATCAGGTCCTTCGAAGGCAACAAACAGGAGGCGGCGTGAGCGACCATCGCGTAGCGGCTCGCGCCGCCGACCGGGTGCGGGTGTCCCGCAAATTACAGGAGGCAGGTTCATGACCTTTGTCGCGATCGTGGCGGGCATACTCCTGGCGACCGCCGCGGCTTTCACTTCCTTCCGGGTGCTGGCCGGTCCCGGCACCCTGGACCGGGTCGTCGGCATCGATTCGCTGGTCGGCATCGCCGCGGCGGGGTTGGCGGTGTGGGCCGCCTACAGCGACGACACCACGGTGGTGCCGGGCATCGTCGCGCTGTCGCTGGTCGGCTTCCTGGGATCGGCAGCGGTTACGCGTTTCCGGGTGCGGGACGACAAATGAGCGGCATCTTCCATACCGCGCTGATCTGGTTGTCGTACGCGACCATCCTGCTCGGGGCGTTCCTCGCCGCCACCGCCGCGGTCGCGATCGTGCGCTTCCCCGACACCCTCTCGCGCATGCACGCGGCGACGAAACCTCAAGTCGTCGGCCTGGTTCTGATTCTGATCGGTTCGGCGATCCAGCTGCGCGGCCATCCCAACGTCTGGATGTTGGTGCTCGTCGGCCTGTTCACGCTGGTCACCGCGCCGGCTATCGCGCACCTGGTCGGCCGGACGGCCTATCGGGAACAGCGCCACCGCGACGGCCTGCTGCTGATCAACGAGATGGGTGACGAGGACCTCCCCGACGATTGACGCACCCGCTACACCGCGACCGGTTCGGGCACCTCCGCGGCCGTGCGCGCGAACCAGGTGCGATAGAACGCCGACGCGAATCCGGCGAACAGACCGAGCGCGATGATCCCCGCGGGCAGCGGATATTCGGCCATCCACACCGCCAGATACCGGTAGGCGAGCAGCAATCCGATCAGCAGCGTGAATCCGGCGGCGACCAGCAGTGCGCGCGCCCGGTCCCAGCCGCGCTCGGGGGCGCGCAGCACCGATTCGACGGTCAGGGCCAGCACCGCACCCGCGAGCAGGTCGGCGCCGTAGTGATAGCCGAAACCCAGAGTGGCCGACAGCGTCGCGAGCAACCAGAACGTCCCGGCCCAGCGCACCCAGCGGGGTGCGGGCGCACCGTCGTTGTCGCGGCGGGTGTGCAGGAAAACCGCAGTCGCCCAGGCGGTGTGCATGGAGGGCATGCAGTTGCGCGGCGTGTAGCGGTCGAACGGCATGGGCTTCGGGTGGTAGTCGGTCGGTGGCACCACGTGCGGCCAATAGTCGCCGGCCTGCAGACCGTGCCCATCGGGTCCGTAGGCGAACATCGGCCCGACCACCGGGAAGATCAGGTAGATCACCGGGCCCACCAGGCCCAGCACCAGGAAGGTGCGCACCAGATAGTGCCGGGGCCACACCCCGGTGCGCACCACCTTGCGCAGCTGCCAGACCGCCACCACCATCGCGGCCACCGGCAATTCGATGTAGACCCAATGCAATACGCCGTAGACCACCGGGCCCAGGGCGTCGATCACCCGGCCCATCACCCATGCGGGCTCACCGAAGGCGTGATCGGCCAGCACCAGATAGCGGTCGCGGACCTCCGGCCCGGCCACCACCGTGAAGTGCAGCCACACGTCACCGACCTTGGTGGCGATGATCAGCAGCGATCCCAGCGCCGCCGCGTGCAGGGCGTTGCGTTTGGGCACACCCTCCCAGCCGAGCCAGGCGATCAGCACCACCCCGGTGAGGGCGATGACCGCACCGTTGCCGATGGTCAGCGGGCCGCCGAGAGACACCCGGATCGACGCACAGACGGCATCGACCATCACCGCCACGCCCACGGTGATGAACCGCCACCGCCACGACAACCCGACCAGCGCCAGCGCCAGCCCCGCCCACGGCACGGAGACCGATTTGGGTGTCCCGGCGAAATCCTCCCAGAGGCTGTGCAGCGGGCCCTCGAAGTTGTTGCGCACGGCCACAATCTGCAACACGACCAGCAGCGCCGGCACCGCGGTGACCAGCACCCAGGCCGCGTGGTGCGGCGACAGGTTCCGGAACCGTCCACGGCGAGCGTCACCGAAGCCGGAACGCGGATCATCGAGCAGCACCCGATCATCGTAAACAGGCGATGAACGCCGCCCCTCGCACAGCGGAAACGTCGGCGACGGATGTGATCTTCGCCATTGTCGCGACGGGCCCGGCCGCGACAACCTTTCCGTAAGCGATCACCAGGGGCGCGCTGCCAGAGTTCGAGCCATGTTCACTTGGTATGTCGCACTGCTCGCGATCAGTGGGATCGTCATGATCGCCATGGCGTCGGTGAAGCAGGGGCAGAGCAGCGCGTCACGATCCTTCAACGGCATCTTCGGCGGCATCTTCCTCGGCTACGCCTTCTACCTCGCCTTTCTCTTCGACGGCGGCTCGTACCTGATCTTCTTTCACGCCTTCATCGTTCCGGTGACGATGGTGGTGAACTTCTTCCGCAACCGCACGCCCCGCCCGAAGCTCACCGACACCCAGAAGGCCTGGCGCGAATTCCACCGCTGACCGAAATCGGGCCAGACTGCACGCATGGGTGAATACATCGACGCGGGCGGGTTGCGGACCTACTACGAGGTGCACGGGGACGGTGAGCCGGTGGTGTTGTTGCACGGTGGGCTCGGGACGGCCGAATCGTGGGGACAGCAGGTGGACGAGCTGGCTCGGCACTATCGGGTGTACGTGCCGGAGCGGCGCGGACACGGCAGGACCGCCGATGTGCCCGGGCCGATCACCTATGCGGCGATGGCCGAGGATACGGCCGCCTGGCTGGACGCCATGGCGCTACGCGGTGCCCATCTGATCGGGTGGAGCGACGGGGGCGCGGTGGCGGCGCTGGTTGCCATCGCGCGGCCGGAGCTGGTCGGCAAATTGGTGGTGATCGGCCAGTATTTGTCGCTGGACGGCGAGTGGCCGTCGTCGCGGGCGGCACTGGACGATCTTGCCGAGGATGCCGGCACCCGTGCCATGTTCGAAGGATTGCACGCACCGCTGTCGCCGGACGGCCCGGACCACTTCCCCGTCGTCTACGACAAGATCATGCGAATGTGGCGCGAGGAGCCGGAGATTCCCCTCGGCGACATCGCCCGCATCACCGCACCGACACTCTTCCTGCAGGGTGACGGCGATTGGGTGCGAGTCGAGCACAGCGCACTGCTCGCCCGCACCGTCGCCGATGCGCAGCTGGCCGTCGTTCCCGGCACGTCGCACGCGCTACCGCTGGAAAAGCCCGAGCTGGTGAACCGGTTGCTGCTCGACTTTCTCGCCGACGAGCAGGTCGCCCGCTTCCTGCCGGTCGGACACGAATAGCTGCTGTCCCGAAAGGTGCTGTCGAGGAAGCGATTCGAGGCCACTGGTTGGTCAGCGTCGGGCGGATACCAGGTCGGGAGCGAACGAATTCAGCCCCATCCCTTTGTATTTCGAGACCAGCTTGCGATAGCGGCGCCGGTTGCGCGCCAAGGCGGTATCGGTGACCGCGGCCGGCAGCGCGTGGTAGGCCAGGCGCAGTACCGTTGCGAGGGCGCGGAATTCGCGCTCCTGCCGCGGAGTCCACGGGTACGGCATGAGCTCGCGCACCTGGGGATGCATGATCCCGCAACCCAGCACGATGATCACGTGCCGGATGAACGGCGCGACCATCCGCCACAGCGGCTCGGCGAGCGGCGGCAGGAAGTCCGGCCGCGGCGCCGCGTCGATCGCGCCGGTGGCCGCGGTCAGCGTGGGAGTGCGCCGCAATTGCTCGGCGACCACGCGGTTGTAGTGCTCGACCATCTCGCGGTAGTCGGCGATCGGCACAGACCGGCCGGGAAGGTGCAGCGGCGCGGTGCTCGCCCGGAAGGCGTCCCAGATCGCCTGGTCGTCGGCGGCCGTCGGCCGATCGCCGGTGACCGTCCGATACGCGTGGTACTGAACGAAGAAGGCGGAGTAGAGGATCCAGTTCCACGATTCCGGCGCCAGCGCCGAATACCGCACGCCGTCGGCGCCGACTCCCTTCACATCGCGATGCAGTCGCAAGAGCCGGTCGGCCTCGGCCAGCCGGTCGGCCTCCTCCGCCTGGTACAGGATCTGATCGGCCGCCGCGGTACGCCGCGCCCGCCCCCACGGCTCGTCGCGAACCCGGCCGGTGACCTCCAGCGCGGCCGAGACGGCGGGCAGCATGGTCTGGTCGTACAGGCCGACACCGAAGAGTCCGAGGAAAACCGACCCGGCCACCCGCTCGAACCGCCGCACCGCGGCCGCCGATGCATCGGCGTGTGCGCGAGTCGTCGCGGCATCACCGGCCGAGCGCGCCGGCTCCCGCGTCGGCGCCTCATGAGACACGGGGCAGGACATCACAGAACTCCCTTGTTCCGATTAGTGTGGTGCCACGCGGCACCACAAATGGTTCTGGTGTCAGAGTGCACCAAAAGAGGGCGGTGGTCAAGATCATGAATGCGGATGCGGAGTCCCGAGGTCGCGCCGTGCGCGCCTACGGCGGGATCAGCGCGGCCGAACGCCGGGAACGGCGGCGCACCGCCCTGCTCGACGCGGCATTGGACCTGCTCGCAGAGGGCGGCGCGAATGCGGTGACCAAGCGCGCGGTCTGCGCCCGTGCCCGCCTGAACGACCGGTACTTCTACGAACATTTCGCCGATCGCGACGTCCTGGTCCAGGCCCTGGCCGGGCAGCTCACCGCCGACGGCATCGCGGCCGTGATCTCGGCCACGCTGGCCGCGGGACCGGATCTGCACGAACAGGTCCGTGCCGCCGCCGACGCCGCGCTCGGATTCCTCGCCGCGGACCCGCGACGCCAAGCGCTGGTGCTGGCATCCCATTCCGATGCCGCATTGCAGAGCGGCCGGCTCAGCACTCAGCGCGATATCGCGGCCGCCATGGCCGCGGTGGTGCGGGAACTACGCCCGCCCGACCCGGCCGCCGCCCCGCTCGACCTGGATATGACCGCCTACGCCGTCGTCAGCGGCACGCTGGAACTGGTAGCGGCGTGGATTCGTGGCGAATTCCGCGCCACCCGTACCCATCTCACCGAATTGATCGCCGCCCTGCTGCTGGCCGGCACCGCCATCACCCCGGCCGCGCCGGAGGACCGCTGACTCAGCTATTCAATTCCTTGACCAGCGCGTCCACCACCGCGACCAGATCGCCCTGCGCGGCCGCCGCCACTCGTCGCTGCCGCTGATACGACGCCCCGCGTTCGACGATATCGGGCACCCGCGCGAGCTCGTTCTCGCACTGCAGCAGTTTCGCGGTGGGCTGCAACCGATCCAGCAGATCCATCAGATCGTCGGTGACCAGCCGCTCGTTGCTGTCGGAGTCGGTGATGATGATCGCGTCCAGGCCGTACCGCGCTGCGCGCCACTTGTTCTCCTGCACATGCCACGGCGGCAGGGTGGGCATGGTCTCCCCCGCCTCCACCCTGCGATCCAGATCCACGATCAGGCAGTGGATCAGGGCGACGAGCGCGGAAAGTTCGAAGCGACTGGGGATGCCGTCGCAGACGCGAACCTCGATGGTCCCCCATTTCGGCGCGGGGCGGATATCCCAGTGCATCCCGCCGAGTTGTTCGAACACACCGGTTTTCATCTGGTCGTGCACGAAAGACTCGAACTGCGACCAGTTCTCGAACTGGAACGGCAAGCCGGCGGTCGGCAGCTGCTGGAACATCAGCGCGCGATTGCTCGCGTACCCGGTATCGATGCCGGCCCACATCGGTGAGGACGCCGACAGCGCCAGCAGATGCGGATACGAGAGCAGCAGCGTGTTGAGAATCGGAAAGACCTTCTCCGGGTGCGAGACTCCCACGTGCACGTGCACGCCCCAGATCAGCATCTGGCGGCCCCACCACTGGGTGCGGCTGATCAGCTCGTCGTAATGCTCGGAGCGAGTCAGCTGTTGCGTCGACCACTGGGCGAACGGATGGGTGCCCGCGCAGAACAGGTCCACACCGACGCGGTCGGCGGCCGCGCGCACGGTGTCCATCGTGGCGTGCATCTCGTCGACCACCTCGCCGACGGTGTCGTGGACACCGCTGACGAGTTCGACCGTATTCTTCAGCAGTTCCTTGGTGACATGCGGCGGGCCGTTGGGCGCCCGCAGATCACCGACCTGATCGAAGACCGCGGCGGCCGTATTGGAGAGATTGCGCGTCTGCTTGTCGACGAGCGCGATCTCCCATTCGACGCCCAGCGTCGGGCGGGGCGAGCCGTTCCAGGGAACCGTTCGAGAGCCAGCCCCACCCATGACGAATCCGCTCTTACCCGATGACGCCGCAGGCGACCCGGCCGCCCGCGTCGCCGGTTGCCAGAGTCTCGGCATCGGGTCCGGGCGCGCCACCGTTGGCCTGCAGGTAGCGGTTCGGGATGTTGCCGAAGTTGTCGGCGCCGGCGTGGATCATCAGCGCCTTGCCCTTGACCTGGTCCAGCGTCACGGAGTCGGTGGTGGTCACCAGCTTCGCGGTGCCGTCCTTACCGACCTCGAGCGAGGTCAGATCGCCGCTGGAGGGATGGGCGTTCGACTCGCCCACCTGGAGGTGGCCACCGGCGGAGAGGAAGTTGCCCGGCGCGCCGCCGGACGGGGCGGTGGAGTTCGGCTCGCACTTGCCGTTCTGGTGGATGTGCAGGCCGTGGAAGCCCGGCTGCAGGCCGTGCGCGTCGACGGTGATCTGCAGCTTGTCGCCGGACTTGGCGATGGTGGCGGTGCCGACCTGCGCGCCGGAGGGGTCCTTCAACTGCACCGAGACCGAGTCGCCGGAGGGCGGGTTCTGCTCGGCGCCGGTGCCGGAGTTCTCCGCCGGACCGGCGCTACCGGTCCATACCGGCGGGGTGGTCCCCTTGACGTCGCTCGACTCCTGGCTGTTGCTGCACGCGACCAGGCCGAAAGCCGCGATCGCCAGCATCGGGGTCACAGTCCGCCAGGAGGGGCGACGGGTTGCGGAGGGGGCCATCGGAGAACTCCTTTACGAGTACCGAGTTTACGAGTAGTGCTGGTTGAACAGATTCCTTACCGGACAAGATCTTGCCAGAGCCGTTATGCACCGCACTGGTGGGGCTCGGTTGGGTTCTAGTTACCGGTGACGATGACGATGACGCCCGGCGGCGAGTCCGCGATTCCGGCGAAACGCGGCTCGGCCGATACTCCCAGTTCATTCGCGATCGCCTGGGCGGTTTCCCGCTCGTGCGGGGAATTTCCGTAATAGACAGTTGTTTTCGCGATCACACCGCCGGGATAGTTGCCGGTCTCGGTGACGTCGAAGCCCGCCGCGGTGAGCTGGCTCCCGGTGCGGGAGGCCAGGCCGGCGACGGTGCTGTTGTTCAGCACCCGGACCGGGACGGTCTTGTCCACACCGGCCGTCGTGCTGGTCGCCGCCGCGGTGGTCGTGGTGAGCGTGCTCGTCGGCGCCGCGGTGGTCGTGGCCGCCGTCGTGGTGGCGGCGGCGCGGGTGGTGGTGACCGGCGCGGCCGTCGTTTCGGTGTCCGACGAGGTCTCCGCGGCAGCGGAATCGGAACTCGAGTTCGACAGCGCCATCGCGCCGAGGCCCGCGAAGACGATGGCCAGCGCGATCAGCACCATCGCGAGTGCTCGCAGCGGCGGTCCACCGGAGGGCGGATTCGGGTTGCTCACGGTGTCGACCCTAGTCGCAGGGATGAGCGTGCGCGCGCATCGGACATCGGCCGATCAGACCTGAAAGCCCAGCCGCCGCGCCGCCCGCGATTTCTGCCGGCTGGCCCGCAACCGGCGCAGCCGTTTCACCAGCATGGGATCGGCGGCCAGCGCCTCGGGCTTGTCGACGACGGCGTTGAGGACCTGGTAGTAACGGGTGGCGGACATGGCGAACAGCTCCCGGATGGCTTCTTCCTTGGCACCGGCGTACTTCCACCACTTGCGCTCGAAATCGAGGATGTCGAGTTCGCGACGGGTGAGACCGTCGACCGCCGCCCCCTCTGGGGCGCCTTCGACCGCCGCGCCGGAGGCGCCTTCGACCACTGCCACGATCTCTTCGCTCGCGGAGCTGTCCTCGCTTGCGGATAGATTCCGGGCCGCTGCGCTGTCCATATCGCTCCCTCGCCGAATCAACAACGGACGACAGTCGTCGTCATTCAACCACGCGGCACACCCGTTCACCGAGGCGTCGTACGGCGTGTCGGGCCGTACACGCGGCGCCGCGTAAAGTGTGCCACCATGGCGATTCTCCCGATCCGCATCGTCGGCGATCCGGTGCTGCACAACCCGACCCGGCAGGTGTCGCAGTCGCCGGACGAGCTCGCCGGCCTGATCGCGGACATGTACGAAACCCTCGATGCCGCCAACGGAGTCGGGCTGGCCGCCAATCAGGTCGGTGAATCGCTGCGCCTGTTCGTCTACGACTGCCCCGACGTGCAGCCCGACGGTTCGGTGCAGCGGCGGCGCGGCGCGGTGATCAACCCGGTGCTGGAAACCTCCGAGATCCCCGAAACCATGCCCGATCCCGACGACGACGAGGAGGGCTGCCTCTCCGTTCCGGGTGAGCAGTTCCCCACCGGCCGCGCCGACTGGGCGCGGGTCACCGGCACCGACGAACACGGCGAGCCGGTCACCATCGAGGGCAAGGGTTTCTTCGCCCGCATGCTCCAGCACGAGGTCGGCCACCTCGACGGCTTCCTCTATGTGGATGTGCTGATCGGCCGCAACGCCCGCGCCGCGAAGAAGGCGATCAAGCGCAACGGCTGGGGCACACCGGGTCTGAGCTGGGTGCCGGGCGAGGTGCCGGATCCGTTCGGGCATGACGACTGACCGTCCCGATATCCCGCTCGGGCGCCGCGTGGTGGTGCGGTACCGCCTGCCCGAGGGTTATCCGCAGCAGTTCACGGATGTGATCGGCGAACTCGTCGCACCGGATCCGGTGCAGGTCCGCACCGCCGACGGCACCACGGTGACCATCGCACCCGATCGGGTGGTGGCGATGAAAGCATTGGGGCCGCGCCCGATCCGGATCGGTGAGATCCGCGCGCTGGAAGCGGCGGCGATCGACGGCTGGCCCGGGCTCGAACGGGCCTGGTTCGACGGCTGGTTGTGCAGTGCCGGCAACGGATACAGCCATCGCGCGAATTCCGCTGTGCCACTGGGCGAATCCGGTCGCAACGCCGCCCTCGACATGCGCACGCTGCAACGCATCGGCGAGTGGTACACCGAACACGGTCTGCCGCTGCAGCTTCGGCTCCCCGACCGCCTGGCGCCGGTGCCGCCGGGCTGGCGCACCTGGGGCGAGACGAGGGTGCTCGGCATCGATATCGCCACTTTCGTACTGCCGCAGGGTCCGTCGATGGTCCGCATCGACGAGCGGCCGCACCCGGCCTGGCTGGAACTGCACCGGCACCGCGGGGAGGACACCGTCGACGTGGCCGCGCCGCTGCCCGATACCGACGTGCTCACCGCGGTTTGCGACGGTGAACTCGGTTTCGCCGCGCTGGGCCTGCCGACTCCGCTGGCGATCGGCCGCGGCGCCCTGACCACCGCCCCCGACGGCCGACACTGGATCGGCCTGAGTTGTCTCGCGGTCGCCGCACCCCACCGCCGCCACGGCCTGGGCACCCTCGTCTGCGCCGAACTGATCAACTGGGGCTACAAACGCGGCGCCACCCACGCCTACGTCCAGGTGGAGGTGAACAACGACGCCGCCCTCGCGATGTACCGGGAGATGGGCTTCGTCGACCATCACACCTACCGCTACGCCGCTCCGGACCCCGAGGCGGGCCGCCACCGCCGCGAGTGAACCCGCCGACTAACCTCGTTTCATGCGGTTGGCCACCTGGAATGTGAATTCGATTCGATCCCGAGTGGATCGGGTCGTGTCGTGGCTGGACCGCGCCGATATCGATGTGCTGGCCATCCAGGAAACCAAATGCCGCGACGACCAGTTCCCGGCCGAGCGGTTCGAAGAGGCCGGCTACGAGGTCGTGCACACCGGCTTCAGTCAGTGGAACGGGGTGGCGATCGCCTCCCGGGTGGGCATCGACGAGGTCGAGGTCACCTTCCCCGGCCAGCCCGGATTCGACAAGGACGCCGGGGCCTCGCTGATCAGCGCGCCGGTGGTGGAGGCACGGGCGATCGGCGCCACCTGCGGTGGCGTCCGGGTGTGGAGTTTGTACGTACCCAACGGGCGCACACTGACCGATCCGCACTACACCTACAAGCTGGAATGGCTTGCGGCCCTGCGTGATTCCGGCGCGGCCTGGTTGGGGGCCGACCCGTCGGCGCAGATCGCGCTGTGCGGCGACTGGAATATCGCACCCACCGACGACGACGTGTGGTCGCCGGAATTCTTCGCGCACAAGACGCACACCTCGGCGCCGGAGCGAGCCGCGTTCGACGCCGTCGTGGCGGCGGGATTCACCGATGTGATGCGCCCGTTCGCCCCCGGTCCAGGTGTCTACACCTACTGGGACTACACCCAGCTGCGCTTTCCGCGCAAGGAGGGTATGCGCATCGATTTCGTCCTCGCCTCACCCGCGCTGAGCGCCCGCGCCGTCGATGCCGGGGTCGATCGCGAGGAACGAAAGGGTAAGGGCGCCAGCGATCATGCGCCCGTGGTGGTCGAATTCTCGGACTCTCCGGCGCTTTCGGAGCGGCCGGGACCGGAGGTCAGCTCTGCCGGGTCTTGATGGCGTCGTGGGAGATGTAGACGTCGTAACTGCCGGGCATCGCGATCACCGCGTTGCCGTAGGCCGAGCGGATGAACGGTTCGGTGTACCAGCTGTGCTCGCGCATATCGGTGAAGAAGTCTCCGTCGCCGCCATTGAGCATGGTCTGGTGCTGACTCACCGCGGCACCGTCGAGCCGCTGACCGTAGAGCCGGGTCACCTTGTAGCCGGAATGGAATCCGAGCGCGTTGACCCACGGCTCCAATTCCACGATATCGGCCTGTAGCACCCACAGATCACCCTCGATCCGATAGGTCTGATGCGTCTCGTCGTGATGGCCGTCGCCGTAGAGGGTGAGCTCGATATCGAGGGTATGGTCTTTGCCCGCAACGCTTTTCGCGACGACGTGCGCGGCCTTCACCTCACCGGTCAGCCCGAGGTAGGTCTGCAGCAGGGTCACCGCCCACAGCAGGACGACCGCCACCAGCAGCACCACCAGCCCACTCGCGCCGCGCCCGATATGGCTGCGCCAGCCCGCCTTCCGGGCGCGCAGGACGGCCGTGACCAGCATCGCGATCGCGACGACGAAGAGCACCGCCAGCAATGCCTGGATCCAGCCGAAGGCCATCGGGAACACCATGCCGACAGTTGTACCCGCATTCGGGTACCGCACGCGGGCGAGTCGGACACGAATACGCCACGGCCGGCCGGGATTTCCCGGCCGGCCGTGTGCGCGGTGTGGGCTTCGAGCCTAGAAGGCGCCCTCCTCCAGCTGCATGATGTCGGTATCGAGGTTTTCCACCACGGCCCGCACACCACCCAGCAGCGGCAGCTGGTTCTTGGCGAACCACGATGCGACGCCGACCTTTCCGGCGTAGAACAGCCGATCCTTCTCCGCCGGCTGTCCCGCCAGCGCGGCCTGCGCGACCTGCGCCTGGGCCAGCAGCCGCCAGCCGATGACGAGATCGCCCACGGCGTGCAGGAAGCGCACGGAACCGAGTCCGACCTTGTAGATCTCCTCCGGCGTCTGCGCCGCGGCCACCAGATAGCCGGTGAGCGCGGTCGCCATCGCCTGCACATCCGCGAGCGCGGCGCCCAGCAGCGTCTTCTCCGCCTTCAGGGTGTCGGGCTCGCTCTCGACGAACTGCTGCACCAGTCCGGCGACATGGGCGAGCGCCACGCCCTTGTCGCGAACGATCTTGCGGAAGAAGAAGTCCTGCGCCTGGATCGCGGTCGTACCCTCGTACAGCGAGTCGATCTTCACGTCGCGGATGTACTGCTCGATCGGGTAGTCCTGCAGATATCCCGAGCCACCGAAGGTCTGCAGCGACTCGGTGAGGGTTTCGTACGCCCGTTCCGAGGCGACGCCCTTGACGATCGGCAGCAGCAGGTCGTTGACCCGCGCCGCGGTATCGGGGTCGGCGCCGAAATTCGCCTGTGCCACATCGTCGTTCTGATACGACGCGCAATACAGATACAGCGCCCGCAGGCCCTCGGCATAGGACTTCTGCAGCGCCAGGCTGCGCCGGACGTCCGGGTGGTGGGTGATGGTGACGCGCGGAGCGGTCTTGTCGGCCATCTGGGTCAGATCGGCGCCCTGCACGCGAGACTTCGCGTACTCCAGCGCGTTCAGGTATCCGGTGGACAGGGTTCCCGCCGACAGCACGCCGACCATCATGCGAGCGTTCTCGATGACCTTGAACATCTGGGCGATGCCGTTGTGCACGTCGCCGACCAGGTAACCGATCGCGGGCTTGTCGCCACCGTAGGTCAGCTCACAGGTCGGCGAGGACTTGATGCCCATCTTGTGTTCGAGGTTGGTCACCAGCACGCCGTTGCGCTCGCCCAATTCCATTGTCTGCGAATCGAACAGGTACTTCGGCACCACGAACAGCGACAGGCCCTTGGTACCCGGGCCGGCGCCCTCGGGCCGCGCCAGGGTGAGGTGGAAGATGTTGTCGGCGGTGTCGCCGACGTCACCACCGGAGATGAAGCGCTTCACCCCTTCGATGTGCCAGGTCCCGTCGGGCTGCGAAACGGCCTTGGTGCGGCCCATGCCGACATCGGATCCGGCGTCGGGTTCGGTGAGGACCATCGTTCCGCCCCAGCGGTTTTCCCAGGCGTGCTCGGCCCACCGCCGCTGTTCCTCGGTGCCCTCGCGGTACAGCACCTGGTGCATGAGCGGGCCCATATTGAAGAAGCTGGCCGAATTGTTCGCCGCCACAAGCATTTCCTGGATGGCCCAGATCAGCGGCGACGGGGCGTCGACACCGCCCATGTCCTCGGGCATACCCAGTCCGGACCAGCCGGCCTCGTTGACCGCCGCGACCGTCTTGCGCAGCGGGTCCGGCACTATGACCTCGTGCTCGGCCGCGTCGAACGAGATCGGATTGCGATCGGCGTCGACGAACGACTCGGCTACCGGCCCCTCCGCCAACCGCTGCACCTCGGTGAGCATTCCGCGTGCGGTTTCGGTATCCAGATCGCCGTACGCGCCGGCCTCCAGCAGCGCACCGATTCCCAACACCTCGAACAAGTTGAACTCGATATCCCGAAGGTTCGCCTTGTAGTGCGACACGCTCAGGGCCTCCTCGCCATCGTCGATTGTTCTCCGTCGGAGGTTGCCGTACCCGCGTTCACTTACGCAACCGTAACCGGCCGAGACTAGAGAATTCGGGGTAACTTATGCGGGCGGACCAGTCCATCCGCGATTCACTTTTCCCAATCGCGCCCCGCCTCGCGGCAATTTGCTCGGAATGTGCTCGCATTCGATATCTCGATCGGCATCCCCGATCGGCGGAGACCCGCCCGCGCGGCTGCCCTCCGCCGGTGCGATGCGACCGGCATAACCGCCCTCTACCACTGCTATCTTGTTCGCCATGGCTTCGGAATCCGCGGTACGACCGCGTCAACGGGCCCAGCATCTCGGCCCCGAACGCCGCCGCCCGCAGGTTCTGGATGCGGCGCTGCGCATCGCGGCGGACGAGGGGATCGCGGCCGTCACCATCGCCGCCGTGGCCGAACGCCTGACCGTGACCCGGCCGGTGGTCTACGCCTGCTTCGCCGATCGCGTCGAACTCATCAACGCCCTCATCCAGCGTGAGGAGGGGCTGCTGCTGGCCGGCATCATGGACGCCCTGCCGCCGCGCCGGGTGGAGGCCGACGAAGAGGTCTTCGTCGAGGGGTTCCGCGCCCTGCTGGAGACGGTCTCCAAACGCCCCGACACCTGGAAACTGCTGCACGGCAATCCCGATCCGGCGGTGGCGAGTTCGTTCGGACGTGGGCGCAGCTTCGCGGTCGAGCGCTGCACCCGCCGGTTGCGGCCCACGCTGGAGGCGTGGGGAACCGTCGACGCGGAACGCAAACTGCCCGCACTGGTCGAGTTGTGGGTTTCGGCCGGTGAGGGCGCGGTGCGAACGCTGGTGACCGAGGGCGACAAGTGGACCCCGCAGGATCTGGGCGCCTTCGTGGGCGCGGCGGTCTACCGGGCGCTGCGCTCGGCCTGAGAGCTGTCGCGAAACCGCCGCTCGACTGGTATTTTTGCCGGCCGAAGTTCGCACTCTCCGGCAATCGGTCTAGCTAAAATGGAAATCGGCGTCCATTCGACCAGCGACCCGGCGGGAGAGCGGTATGGCGTTCTATCGGCAACTGGGATTCCTACCGGCGAAGCGGCACACCCAGCATCGTGACGAACGGGGGCAGCTGCTCTACGAGGAGCTGATGGGCGAGGAAGGCTTCTCCGGCGACTCGTCGCTGCTGTATCACCGCGGCCTGCCGCCGGCGATCGTCGACTCCTCGGTCTGGCGGCCGCCGAATCCCCGGACCGTGCCGAACCATCCGCTGCGGCACCGGCACCTGCGGCTGCACGAACTGTTCCCCGAGTCCGTACTCGCGCAGACCGACGTCGTGACGGGCCGCCGCCTGATCCTCGGCAACGACGACGTGCGCATCTCCTATGTGGCGGCGCTGCGCGAATCCCCCTTGTACCGCAACGCGATCGGTGACGAGCTGGTCTACGTCGAATCCGGATCGGGCGTGGTGGATACCGTTTTCGGGCGGCTGCCGGTGCACGCCGGCGATCACGTGCTGCTGCCGCGGGCGACCACGCATCGCTGGCGGCCGCAGGGCCCGGAACCGCTGCGCGGCTACATCATCGAGGCGACCGGACATATCACCGCACCGAAGCGGTATCTGTCCGCAAGCGGCCAGTTCCTGGAGAATTCGCCGTACTGCGAGCGGGATCTGCACGGTCCCGCCGAGCCGCTCCAGGAGTCCGGCACCGAGGTCGAGGTGCTGGTGAAACATCGGCCCGGCGCCGAAATACTCGGCACCCGAATGGTGTACGCCCATCATCCGTTCGACGTGGTGGGCTGGGACGGCTGCCTGTACCCGTACACCTTCGATATCGCCGATTTCGAGCCGATCACCGGCCGGATTCATCAGCCGCCACCGGTGCACCAGGCCTTCGCGGGGACGAACTTCGTGATCTGCGATTTCGTACCCCGCAAGGTCGACTACCACCCGCTGTCGATTCCGGTGCCCTACTACCACTCCAACGTCGACTCCGACGAGATCCTGTTCTACTGCGGCGGAAACTACGAGGCGCGGCGCGGTTCCGGTATCGGACCGGGATCGGTCTCGGTGCATCCCGGCGGATATGCACACGGTCCGCAGCCGGGCGCCTACGAGCGCAGTATCGGCGTGGACTATTTCGACGAGCTGGCGGTGATGGTCGACACCTTCCGCCCGCTGGGGCTCGGCGAGGGCGCCCTGGCCTGCGAGGACCCGGATTACGCGTGGACCTGGTCGGGCCGCGGGCCGAGTTCGGAGCGGGCGTGAACGCCACGGTCCGGCTGGAGGTGTCCGACGATGCCCCGTTCGGGCCGGACAACCTGCCCTACGGGGTGTTCGCGCCGCCCGGCGGCGATTTCCGAGTCGGCGCCCGGATCGGCTCGGATGTCGTGGATCTTTGTGTGTTGCTGGATGATTCGACGTTCGCGCGACCCGATCTGAACGCTTTCCTGGCCCAGGGGCCACGGCGTTGGCACACGGTGCGTGAACGGCTGCGGGAGGCGGTGCGCGGGCCACTGCCCGCGGCGGTGATCCATCCGCTCGCGTCGGTGCGATCGAAGCTCCCGATCGCGATCGGCGACTATGTGGACTTCTACGCGAGTATCGACCACGCCACCCGGCTCGGGCGGTTCCTGCGTCCCGACGGCGAACCGCTGCTGCCGAATTGGCGACACCTGCCGGTGGGTTATCACGGGCGTGCGGGCAGCGTGGTGGTCTCGGGCAGCCCGGTGATCCGGCCCTGCGGACAGCGCCGGACCGGCTCGGGCGCAACGGAATTCGCGCCGTCCGCATGGCTGGACATCGAGGCGGAACTCGGCTTCGTCGTCGGCGCCGGTTCCGAGCTCGGGACATCGATCGCGGTGGACGCGTTCCCCGATCATGTTTTCGGCGTGGCGCTGGTCAACGACTGGTCGGCCCGCGACATACAGGCCTGGGAGGGACAGCCGCTCGGCCCGTTCCTCGGCAAATCGTTCGCCACCTCGCTGGCGGCGTGGATCACGCCGCTCGCCGCGCTGGAATGCGCCCGGATCGCGCTGCCGGAACAAACCCCGGAACCGCTTCCCTATCTACGGGGACAACAGGATTGGGGATTCGACATCGACGTGCGCGTGCACTGGAACGGCGTCCCGGTGAGTGCGCCGCCGTATCGCGCGATGTACTGGTCGGGGGCGCAGATGCTGGCCCATCTGACGGCCAACGGCGCCGGCACCCGGCCCGGCGACCTGTTCGCCTCCGGCACCATCTCGGGTCCCCGCCGGGATCAGAGCGGATCGTTCATCGAACTCTCCGGCAACGGCGCCGAGCCCGTCGACGTCGGCGGCTCCGAGCGGACCTTCCTCGCCGACGGGGATACGGTCCTGCTGACCGCGACGGCCCCTGGCCCCGGCGGCTCACCTATGGCGTTGGGTGAGGTCAGCGGCCGGATCCTGCCCTCTCGCCGCTGATCGGCGGGGTGTCACCGTCCTGGCGGACACAACCGATAATTGTGCAGCGCGACTACAATGTGAGAGGCGTCACAGCACGGAACGCGTCATCCCCACCCGTTCGGTGCGGTGAACACCATCGGCAGCGTGGCTTACGAGGAGCAGCTATGCGCGAATACAGCCTGCCGGCCCTACAGGAAGTTCCGCCCGGCGCCACCCTCGGCGACCTTGTTCACCGCAACGCCGAAAAGTATCCCGACGTCGCGGTCATCGCTCGAAAACGCGACTCCCGATGGGAGGATCTGACCGCGGTCGAATTCCTCGCCGAGGTGCGAGCGGCGGCCAAGGGCCTGATCGCCAGTGGTATCGAGCCGGGCGATCGGGTGGCGATCATGTCCCGCACGCGGTACGAGTGGACACTGCTCGATTTCGCCCTCTGGTGCGCCGCGGCCGTCACCGTTCCGGTATACGAGACGTCCTCCGCCGAACAGGTGCAATGGATACTCTCCGATTCCGGAGCCGTCGCGGTGATCACGGAAACCGCCGCGCACACGGCCGTCGTGGGCAAGGTGCAGGAACAGGTGCCCGATCTCGCGCACATCTGGGAGATCGAGGCGGACGCGGTCGCCACCCTCGTGCGAACCGGCGCCGATGTCACCGACGCCGCGCTGGACGAACGGCGCTCCGCGATCGCCGGGGACGCTCTCGCGACCATCGTCTACACCTCCGGCACCACCGGCCGGCCCAAGGGATGCCGGATCACCCACGGCAACTTCCTGGGCGAACTGAGCAACGCGACCGCCCGCCTGCCGCAGTTGTTCCGCACGGGCGAGTCGTCGGTCCTGCTGTTTCTGCCGCTGGCCCATGTGTTCGGGCGGATCGTCGAGGTGGCCGCCGCGCTCGTGCCGATCAAGATCGGTCATGTCGGCGACGTCAAGAACGTCACCGACGAGCTGGGCACCTTCCGGCCGACGCTGATTCTCGGCGTACCGCGAGTGTTCGAGAAGGTCTTCAACACGGCGCGCACGCAGGCGCAGTTGACGCATCGGGGCCGGATCTTCGACATCGCCGCGGATACGGCGATCGCCTACAGCCGCGCCTTGGATGCCGACCACGTCCCGCTGGGGCTGCGATTACGCCATCAACTGTTCGACCGTTTGGTGTATCGCAAGCTGCGAGCCGCGCTCGGTGGCCGGGCCACGCACGCCCTCTCCGGCGGTGCTCCACTCGGCGAACGCCTGGGGCACTTCTTCCGCGGCGTCGGCTTCACGGTGCTGGAGGGTTACGGGCTCACCGAAACCTCCGGAATCGCCACCTTCAACCCGGACGACCGGCCGAAGATCGGAACCGTCGGCCAGCCGGTGCCGGGCACGACGGTTCGCATCGATGAAGACGGCGAGATCCTGCTGCGAGGTCCCCAGATGTTCCCCGGCTACTGGAACAACCCCGTGGCCACCGCGAACACCTTCCGCGACGACTGGTTCGCCACCGGCGACATCGGCTCACTCGACGACGAGGGCTACCTGGCCATCACCGGCCGCAAGAAAGAACTCATCGTGACGGCCGGCGGCAAGAACGTCGCCCCGGCGGTGATCGAAGACCGCATCCGAGCCCACGCCATCGTCGGCGAAGTCGTGGTCGTCGGCGACGCCAAACCTTTCGTCACCTGTCTGGTCACCGTCGACAGCGAGCACTTCCCGATCTGGAAGCAGCTGCACGGCAAACCCTCCGAGGCCACCCTCGAAGACCTCGATTCCGACCCGGAGCTGCTGAGCGCGATCCAGGCCGCCGTCGACGACGGCAACGCGGCCGTATCCCGAGCCGAGGCGGTCCGGAAGTTCAGGCTGCTGCGCACCGAATTCACCGAGGCCAACGGCTATCTCACCCCGTCCCTCAAACTCAAGCGCAACGTGGTCCTGCGCGACTTCGCCGAGGAAATCGAGGCACTGTATTCGACGTAGCAGGGCCGGTTCGACTACCGAGTCCGATTCAGGGGCCGATCGCGGGGGCAGTGACGCGCCCCACGGTCGCGCGGTACCCTCGGCCGGGTACCACATCGTGCCAACGGGGGCTCGCACCAGCGGGCTGAGAGGACGGCTAGCCCATTCGGGCGGATCGAGGGCCGTCGACCGTACGAACCTGACCGGGTAATGCCGGCGTAGGGAGGATTGAGCTCACATGTCGTCGAACCATGTCACCACCGGCCCCATTGCGGGCAGCGCAAAGCACTACGAGCAGATCGACGCCGACGGGACGACGTTGCGCATCCCGGTCCGCCGGATCAACCTGACCAACGGCGAACACTTCGACGTCTACGACACCTCCGGGCCGTACACCGACGATTCGGCGACGATCGACCTGGAGGCCGGACTTCCGAAGCTCCGCGCCGGCTGGACCGAACCGGACGTGCCGGGCCCGCGCACTCAGCTGGCCTGGGCCAGAGCCGGCGCGATCACCGCCGAGATGCGGTATATCGCTGCGCGCGAAGGTGTTTCGCCGGAATTGGTTCGCGACGAGGTGGCCGCCGGCCGGGCCGTGATCCCCGCCAACCACAACCATCCCGAATGCGAGCCGATGATCATCGGCAAGAAGTTCGCGGTGAAGATCAACGCCAACATCGGCAACTCCGCGGTCACCTCCTCGATCGCCGAAGAGGTGGAGAAGATGGTGTGGGCCACCCGCTGGGGCGCCGACACCATCATGGACCTGTCCACCGGTAAGAACATCCACGAGACCCGCGAGTGGATCCTGCGGAATTCGCCGGTACCGGTCGGCACCGTGCCGATCTATCAGGCGCTGGAGAAGGTGAACGGCGATCCGACCGAGCTGACCTGGGAAATCTATCGCGACACCGTGATCGAGCAGGCCGAGCAGGGCGTGGACTACATGACCGTGCACGCCGGGGTGCTGCTGCGGTACGTACCGCTGACCGCCAAGCGCGTCACCGGCATCGTCTCGCGCGGCGGTTCGATCATGGCGGCGTGGTGTCTGGCCCACCACCAGGAATCGTTCCTGTACACGAACTTCGCGGAGCTGTGCGAGATCCTCGCGAAATACGACATCACCTTCTCGCTCGGCGACGGACTGCGGCCCGGTTCCATCGCGGATGCCAACGACGAGGCGCAGTTCGCCGAACTGCGCACCCTCGGCGAGCTGACCAAGATCGCGAAATCCCATGGCGTGCAGGTGATGATCGAGGGCCCGGGCCACGTCCCGATGCACAAGATCGTGGAGAACGTGCGGCTCGAGGAGGAGCTGTGCGAGGAGGCGCCGTTCTACACCCTGGGCCCGCTCGCCACCGACATCGCACCGGCCTACGACCACATCACCTCGGCGATCGGCGCGGCGATCATCGCCCAGGCCGGCACCGCGATGCTCTGCTACGTCACCCCGAAGGAACATCTGGGGCTGCCCAACCGCGACGATGTGAAGACCGGCGTGATCACCTACAAGATCGCCGCGCATTCCGCCGATCTCGCCAAGGGGCATCCGCGGGCGCAGGAACGCGACGACGCATTGTCCAAGGCGCGCTTCGAATTCCGCTGGCACGACCAGTTCGCGCTCTCGCTGGACCCCGACACCGCGCGGGAGTACCACGACGAAACGCTGCCCGCCGAACCCGCCAAGACCGCTCACTTCTGCTCGATGTGCGGCCCGAAGTTCTGCTCGATGCGGATCTCCGCCGATGTGCGCGAGTACGCGGAGAAGCAGGGACTCACCGACGTGGAGGCGATCGAGGCCGGTATGGCCGAGAAGTCGGCCGAATTCGCCGAGGCCGGTGGAAAGGTCTATCTGCCGGTCGTGTCCTGACAGCGAAAGCTGTTGTGCCGTAACGGTCCGGCCGTTACGCTGCGCGCGCCGACGCCCGCTCGCCGCCAGGGCGTGCGTCGGCGCCGCAGATGTGCCGCACGCCCGCGACTCATCACTCGATGTTCGCGAGCGTCCGGATTCCGGTGAGGATCACGCGGACGCCGTGCTCGAATTCGTCGTTCGGATCGATCGAGGACAGCGTGGTGACCAGGTGGGCCGTACGCGGATAGCGATCGGGGTCCACCGCCCGGTCGAGGTGGGCGTAGGGATTGTCGGCACCGTAGTCCGCGCCCGTACGCGCCTGCTCCTCGATCACGAAGCCGACCGTGTAATGCAGGACGATCGGGAAGACCCACCCGGCCTGATCGGCGGAGAAGCCCGCGTCCTCCAGTGTGCGTAGCGTCAATTCCATTGTGCGCCACATCGATTCGTCGCTGACGTAGGTACCGGCGAGCAGTCTGCCGCCATCGCGGTGGCGCAGCATCGAACGCCGCAGCCGCCCGGCCAGTTCGGCGATCCAGTCCTGCCAGCTCTCGCCCCGGCGCGGCCCCTCCACGCGGTCGACCGCGGCGGTGAAGACCGCGCGCGCCATCACATCGAGCAGTTCCTGCTTGTTCTTGACATGCCAGTACAGCGCCGGCGCCTGCACGTTCAGCGCCGACGCCACCTTGCGCATGGTCAGCCCGTCGAGCCCGGTCTCGTCCAGCAGCTCCAGCGCGGCCGCGCCGATGACGTTGGCGTCGAGTTTCATCGCACCTCCCAGTCGATTGCTTGACAGCTTAACAACGTTCTGGTCTCCTTAACGACGTTAAGGCTTTAACAACGTTAAGGAGCGGGTCGTGCACACAACCGAGGTGGTCGTCGCAGGTGGCGGGCCTACCGGCCTGATGCTGGCGTACGAATTGCGGCTGGCCGGGGTCGAAGTGGAACTGCTGGACGCGCTGCCGGCCCGCACCGGCGAATCCCGGGCCGGAGGTATTCACGCGCGCACCATGGAGATCCTCGACCAGCGCGGCCTGCTCGATGAGCTGCTGCGTCAGGGACGCACTCTGCCGCGGGGGCATTTCGGCGGACTTCCGCTCGACTTCAGCGACTTCCACACCCGCTTCCCGTACACGCTCGCGGTGTTGCAGTCGGTGATCGAGCGCGAGTTGGACCGTCACGCGACGGCGGCCGGCGCGCCCGTTCAGTGGGATTCGCCGGTCACGGGATTTCGTCAGGACGATTCCGGGGTGGAGGTCGAGGTCGGCGGGGCCCACCCCCGCCGGATCCGCGCCGCTTACCTGGTCGGCTGCGACGGCGGGCGCAGTGCGGTGCGCAAGCTCGCGGGCATCGGCTTCGACGGTACCGACGCGACGGTGACGGGAATGATCGCCGATGTCGAACTCGCCGCTCCCCCTGCCGAGTTGTTCTTCGGCGCCCGGGGCGCTACCGGCGACTATTCCGTGATCCAGTTCGAGCCAGGGTGGTACCGGCTGATCGCCCAGTGCCACGACCGGGTGCGCGAGCGGGGCAGCGAGTTGACCTTCGACGAATTTCGCGGCGCATTCACCGAACTCGCCGGCACCGATTTCGGTATGCACAGCCCGCGGTGGGTCACCCACTACAGCGATGCCGCCCGGCAGGCCGATCGCTACCGCGTCGGCCGGGTGTTCCTGGCCGGCGATGCCGCGCACATCCATTTCCCGGCCGGTGGCCAAGGCCAGAATCTGGGTCTGCAGGATGCGGCCAACCTGGGCTGGAAGCTGGCCGCCGTCCTGCGCGGCAATGCCTCCGACGCGCTGCTGGACACCTACGAGTCCGAACGCCGGCCGATCGCCGCACGGGTACTGCAGAACACACGCGCCCAGACGGCGCTGTCACGACCTGGCGCACACGTGGACGCGTTGCGCGACAGCATGTCCGACCTCCTCGCGATCGACGAGGTCCGTCATCGCCTCGGACTCATGATCACCGCGCTCGACATCCGCTACGACTGCGATGACCACCATCCGCTGTGCGGCCGGCGTGTTCCGGATTCCGACATCGTGACTGCCGACGGCCCGGCCCGCGTCCATGAACTGCTGCGCCCGGGGCGGCCGATCGTGTTGGTGCGCAACGCAGCCGAGGTGCCCGATATCAGCGACTGGAAGGATCGGGTGGACATCGTGTGCGCACAGGATCGGGGCGCCGAATGGACCGTTCCGGGCCTCGGGCCCGTTCCGGCACCCACGCATACCCTCATCCGCCCGGACGGCTATATCGCCTGGGCCGCAGTCGATTCCAGCACCGAGGGGTTGGACGCGGCGCTCACCACCTGGGTCGGCGCGAATACCGCAGTGCGGTGAATTCGACGGCTACTTCCGGGGCTGCCAGCGCGCGGTGAAATCCTCGGGTTGCGGTGCGGGGCCGGGGAGTTCGCCCGGGGTGCGCAGACCGTCGAGCAGCAGGGCGAGCATGCGATGACGCAGTTGCGTGGTCCGGGTGGGATCGGGGAGGACGATCGCCGCGCACGCCTCCAGCACCAGGCTCAGGTCGGCGACCGTCACCCCGTCGCGCACGGCGCCGGAAACCGTTGCCCGGCGCAGTATCTCCTCGTTCAATGCTGCCGAGCGCCGCACCTGAGGGGCGAAGGATTCGTCCGGCGTGAAGGTCCCGGCCAGTCGCACGGTCAGCGAATGCACATCGGCGTCGACCACCCGGCGCAGGAATTCCGCCAGCACGTCCGCATCCGCCGGCAACTCCAGCGCGGCCGCACCCTCGGCGTTGTAACGGCACAGCCCCTGGTAGCAGAGCGTGCGCAGCAGCGCCTCCTTACTCGGATAGCGGCGATACAGCGCGCTGATCCCCACCCCGGCCCGTTCGGCGACGGCCGAGATCGGCGCGGTCGCATCGGCGAGGAAGACCGCGCGGGCGGCGTCGAGGATGATCCCGTCGTTGCGCGCGGCCTGCGCCTTGCGGCCGGGAAGCGCCTGGTGAGCTGGGGCGTCGGCTGATTTCGGCATGATCGCAGCGTAGCACTTGAAACGGAATGATCCGTTCTGATACGGTCTGAACAGAACGAAACATTCCGTTCCAGAGGGAGACGATCATGACCATCCGCCCGTTCCACATCGACATCCCGCAGGACCGCCTCGACGACCTCGCCGATCGGCTGCGCCGGGCGCTGTGGCCGAACGAACTGCCCGGTGTCGGTGACGCCTACGGTGTGCCGGGCGATCGGGTGCGCGCGCTCGCCGAGTACTGGCTGAACGAATTCGACTGGCGCGCAACGGAAGCCCGGCTGAACGCGTATCCCCAGTTCCGCGCGGAGATCGACGGCGAGGACATCCACTTCCTGCATGTCCGCTCGTCGCGGCCGGATGCCCTGCCGGTGATCCTCACCCACGGCTGGCCCGGTTCGGTACTGGAGTACCTGGACGTGATCGAGGCGCTCACCGAACCGGAATCGCCCGACCATCCGGCCTTCCACGTGGTCGTGCCGTCGCTGCCGGGTTTCGGCTTCTCCGGCCCGACCCGCAGCACCGGCTGGGACACCCAGCGCACCGCCCGGGCCTGGGTGGAGCTGATGGATCGGCTCGGCTACCAGCGCTTCGGCGCGATCGGCAACGACGGCGGGTCGATGATCTCCCCGGAGATCGGCCGGCTGGCCGGTGATCGCGTGGTGGGGGTCCACGTGACGCAGTTGTTCTCCTTCCCCTCCGGCGATCCGGCGGAATTCGAGGGCTTGTCCGAAGAGGACCTGGGGGCGCTGGCGCACCTGCAGTGGTTCCATGACAACAAGATGGCGTTCAACATCCTGTGCAGCCAGCAACCGCAGACACTGGCCTACGCGCTCAGCGACTCCCCGCTGGGGCTCTTGGGCTGGAACGCACAGCTTTTCGGTGAAAGCCTCGATCCGGAATTCGTGATCGCCAATATCGCGCTGTACTGGCTCACCGGCACCGCGGCCTCCTCGATCCGGTTCTACTACGAGAACGCCCACGCCACCGCGCATCCGGACGGGCCGACCACCACCCCCACCGCGCTGGCCATGTTCGCCGGCGATTTCCGCTCGATCCGCCGCTTCGCCGAGCGCGACCACAAGAACATCGTGAGCTGGAATTCCTACGACGTGGGATCGGTGACCGGCGGACCCAACGACGCGGCCGGACACTACGCCGCGCACGAGGCACCGGAGGTGCTGGTCGGCGACATCCGGACGTTCTTCGCCCGGGTCCGGTGAATCCCCGCGGCTGAGCAGTCGTACCGACTGCTCAGCCGGGGCGCCCTACCGCTGCTTCTTCCCCGCGACCGTCGTCTCGACACCCGATGAGGTGACGCCCTTGGCCTTCTTCTCCGCTCGCTTCTCCTTCAGCGACTTGCCGGACTTCTTGGACATGGTGCTGCGCGGAGATTTATCGGACATGAGGGTCCTTCGTTTGGCAGGATCCGAATGATCCTGTTGGCTCGACCGTACGCGCCCGGACTCTCGCATCGGCGTAATGCGCCATCAGCACGGCCGCGTGGATGACCACGCTGCGGCCGCGTGCCGGCGCGTCGTAGGGTCTGTCTCGTGAAACTGCTGCCGTTGCCGGAACCGGGTGCTACGCCGGTCCGGGTGCTGACGATCGCCGGAACCGACTCCGGGGGCGGGGCCGGAATTCAGGCCGATTCGCGGACCATGGCGCTGCTGGGGGTGCACGCCTGCGTGGCGGTGGCCGCGGTGACGGTGCAGAACTCGGTGGGGGTCAGCGGCTTCCACGAGATCCCACCGCAGACCGTCGCCGATCAGGTGCGGGTGGTGACGGGCGATATCGGGGTCGCGGCCGCCAAGACCGGCATGCTGGCCTCGACCGCCATCATCGAGGCGGTGGCGCAGGTCTGCGACGAGGTCGGTATCGGACGCGACGGCACGGTGCCGCTGGTGGTCGATCCGGTGGCGGCCTCGATGCACGGCGACCCACTGCTGCATGCGGAAGCCCTGGACGCACTGCGCTCGGTTCTCATTCCGCGCGCCACGCTGGTGACCCCGAATCTGGACGAGGTGCGGCTGCTCACCGGCATCGCCGTCACCGACGACCGCACCGCCCGCAAGGCCGCCGAGGCGCTGATCGCACTCGGCCCGCGCTGGGCCGTCGTCAAGGGCGGCCACCTGCGCTCCTCCGAATTCAGCACCGATCTGCTGTTCGACGGCGAGCGCTTCCACGAGCTCACCGCGCCCCGCATCACGACCGGTAACGATCACGGCGGCGGCGACACCCTGGCCGCCGCCTCCGCCTGCGCACTGGCACACGGCTACCGGGTGCCGGAGGCGGTGGCCTTCGCCAAGGAGTGGACCACGCGCTGCCTGAAGGACGCCTACGACCTCGGCGCCGGCCACGGTCCGGTGTCGCCGCTGTGGCGGCTGCGCGAGAACTGAATTCGCTCCACGACCAGGCCGGACGAACCAGCGCGCTCCCAGGAAGCTCACAGGTCGGACGCAGCGCTGCCCAAGGCTGATCCCCGAGATTGGGATCATGACCGAGACAGCGATGGCGTTCCAGGCGGCCACCACCCCCGACTCGACGCGCACACCGGTGCTCGAGGTCGTGATCCCGGTGTACAACGAGGAGCGCGATCTCGCCGGTTGTGTCCGCCGGCTGCACGCCTTCCTGCGTGACGGATTTCCGTTCTCGACCCGAATCACGGTGGCGGACAACGCCTCCACCGATTCCACGCTCGCCGTGGCGCGCGCACTCGCCGAGGAGCTGCCCGAGGTCGAGGTCGTCCACCTCGACCGCAAGGGCCGCGGGCGCGCGCTGCGTGCGGTATGGGAGGCCTCGAAGGCACAGGTCGTCGCATATATGGACGTCGACCTGTCCACCGACCTCAACGCCCTGCTGCCGCTGGTGGCCCCGCTGGTCTCCGGACATTCCGATCTGGCGATCGGCACCCGGCTGGCCAAATCCTCGCGGGTGGTGCGCGGCCCCAAACGTGAGATCATCTCCCGCTGCTACAACCTGATTCTGCGAGCCTCGCTGCAGGCCCGGTTCTCCGACGCCCAGTGCGGATTCAAGGCGATGCGCACCGATGTGGCGCGCCGGATCCTGCCGCTGGTCGAGGACGGGGAATGGTTCTTCGACACCGAACTGCTGGTGATCGCCGAACGCGCCGGGCTGCGCATCCACGAGGTGCCGGTGGACTGGATCGACGATCCGGACAGCCGCGTGGACATCGTCGACACCGCCCGCAAGGATCTGCTCGGCGTGTGGCGGGTGGGCCGCGGCCTGGCCACCGGCGCGCTGCCGATCAACGAGCTGCGCGCCGCCATCGGGCGGGAACCGCTGGTGGACGGGGTGCCGCTGGGCATGGTCGGGCAGCTGGTGCGCTTCGGCATCATCGGTGTGCTCTCCACCCTGGCCTACATGCTCCTGTACGTGATGTTGCAGGCCGTGGTAGGCGCCCAGCCCGCGAACTTCGCCGCCCTGCTGATCACCGCGGTCGCCAACACCGCGGCGAACCGCGCCTTCACCTTCGGCGTGCGCGGCTCGGGCAATGCGGTCTCCCATCACTTCCAGGGCCTGCTGATCTTCACCTTCGCCTGGGTGCTGACCAGTGGTTCGCTGTTCGCCCTGCACCGGTGGGCGCCGGACGCGTCCGTGCACGTGGAACTGCTGGTACTGGTGGTCGCGAACCTGGTGGCGACGCTGACCCGATTCGTGGGACTGCGCTGGGTTTTCCGCAACGCGGTCGCCGGCAGCGCCGTCGAGGACATCGCCGTCGAGGACATCGCGACGGCACAGGCCTCGACGGAACCGCGGTGACCACCACCCTCATCCGGCCGATGTCCCCGGACGCGTCGGCCGCCCCGCCGTCGCCGGCTACGGACCGGCCACGGTGGGAGCGGCCGGCGCTGACCGCGCTCCTGCTCACGACAGCCGTCGCCTACCTGTGCAACCTGAGTGCCAACGGGTGGGCGAATTCCTTCTATGCGGCTGCGGCACAAGCGGGTTCGGTGTCGTGGAAGGCGTTCCTCTTCGGTTCCTCGGATACCGCGAACGCGATCACCGTGGACAAGACCCCGGCCGCCCTGTGGCCGATGGATCTGGCGGTGCGGGCGTTCGGGCTGTCCAGTTGGACCCTGCTGGTGCCGCAGGTGCTGATGGGCGTGGGCGCGGTCGCGATGCTGTGGGCGACGGTGCGCCGGCCGTTCGGGCCGGTGGCCGGTCTGCTCGCGGGCGCGGTGCTCGCCGTGACACCGGTGGCGGCGCTGATGTTCCGGTTCGACAATCCGGATGCGCTGCTGGTCCTGCTGATGGTGGCGGCATGCTGGGCCATGACGCGCGGGCTCGAGGACGGGCGGCTGCGATGGCTGGTGCTGTGCGGCGCCATCATCGGATTCGGCTTCCTGGCAAAGCAATTGCAGGTGCTGCTGGTGGTCCCCGCCCTCGCGATCACCTACCTGATCGCCGGCCCGCCACGTCTGGGCAAGCGGATCGCGCATCTGGGCGCCGCGGCGGCGGCCATGGTCGCCGCCGCCGGCTGGTGGATTCTGCTCGCCGAGCTGTGGCCGGCCGATTCCCGGCCGTATTTCGGTGGTTCCCAACACAATTCGGCGCTGGAGCTGACCTTCGGATACAACGGCCTGGGCCGGCTCGACGGCGACGAGGTCGGCAGCCTCGGCTCACACGGCGGCGGATTCTGGGGCGAGAGCGGGATGACCCGGCTGTTCCAGCCCGCCCAGGGCGGTCAGATCGCCTGGCTGCTTCCGGCCGCGCTGATCCTGCTCGGCGCGGCGATCGTTCTGCGCGGCAGAGCATCCCGAACCGACCACCAGCGCGCCGCGCTCGTGATGTGGGGCGGCTGGCTGGTGGTGACCGCCCTGGTGTTCAGCTTCATGCGGGGCATCTTCCACCAGTACTACACGGTGGCGCTGGCCCCGGCGATCGCGGCACTCGTCGGTGCGGGGACGACGCTGCTGTCGCGGCGCCGGGAACGGCCGTGGGTCCGAGCGGTCGCCGCGGTGACGATGGCGACGACGACCGCCACCGCGTGGATGTTGTTGTCGCGCAACCTCGAATTCGTACCGTGGCTGCGATGGCTGGTGCTGGTCGGCGGGATCGCGGTCACCGTCGCGCTGCTGTCGCCGGCGCCGCGGCGGATCGCTGCCGCGCTGGCGATCGCCGCGGGCCTGGTCGGCGCCGCGGGTCCGCTCGCCTATACCGTCGACACCCTCGCAACCGCGCATACCGGGCCGATTCCCAGTGCCGGGCCCCGGATGCCGATGCACGTTCGTGCGGGTACGCGGATGCCGTGGGGGCAGAACTCCGGCGCCGAGGGTTTCGGACCGGGTACGCACGGTGGCCGGGCTGGCGGTCCCGCCGCGGGCCCCCGGGGACGCGACAACCCCGGCGGCAACGCGATGCAGGTCAGCACACCGAGCGAGAAGTTGACCGCCCTGCTGGACCGCGACGGCGAGGCCTACGAATGGGTCGCGGCCACGGTGAGCTCGAACCGGGCGGCCGGATACCAGCTCGCCACCGAACTGCCGGTCATGGCGATCGGCGGATTCAACGGCAGCGATCCCGCCCCGACCCTGGACCAGTTCCGCGACCACGTGGCGGCGCTGGATATCCACTACTTCGTCGCCGGTGCGGATCGCGGGCCGGGCGACGATGCGGCGGATTCGACGGCGGCGCGGATCACCGCCTGGGTGCGGCACCATTTCACCGCACAGAACGTGGACGGGGTGACGATCTACGACCTGACCGTGCCGCGATGAGCGAGCCGACCCGCGAACGACATGTGCTCCCGGAAACGACATGTGCTCCCGGAAACGACATGTGCTCCCGGAAACGACAATGCCCGCCCTCGAAAGAGGGCGGGCATCGCGTTGTTGTAGCCCCGACGGGATTTGAACCCGCGCTACCGCCTTGAGAGGGCGGCGTCCTAGGCCGCTAGACGACGGGGCCGAGAACTTCGCTCCGGGAACCGGAGCCCGGTCAGCTTATCGGTCCCGGGCGGCGGCACCAAATCCGGTGTTCACATACCGTCGATCTCAGAACGGCTTGCCCTGGATGAGCCCGAAGATTCCGGCGATGAAGAACAACGGGATGAACAGCGCGGTCGCCACCGGGTCGCCGTTGAGATATCCCTGCCGAATACCTTCCAGAGCTGCCGCAGAACCCGAATCCATGATCGATTCCCCTCGCTCGATATCCGATGAATTTGTCCGGCTACGGTAGCGTGGCGCGGCGCTGTTCCCACCGGCGGGCATGGGTCAGTGCGGGGTGTGCAACCCCATGTGCAGGGTCGCCGCCCATTGATGCACGATCTGTTTGCGCCGGACCGAGTCGTCGGTCAGAACGTCGGCCAGGCCGAGGCCGCGTGCCATGTCGAGGGTGGCCTGCACGAGGTGGTGGGCGACCGGGTCGGAATCGTCGACGCCGAGGGCCTCGACGGCCAGGCGATGCGAGATGCGGCCGAAGTGGGCCTCCAGGGGCACGATGCGTTCGCGCAACACCGGATCCGCCGCGGCGTGGGTCCACACCTGCAGCGCCGCCTTGAACAGCGGAGTCGTATAGGACTCGACCAGCTGCGCCACCACGGCCTCGGTGCGGCCGACGCCCTGCGCCACCTCGGTCACGACCGCCGCCTCGGCCTTGGACTGCGCCATCCGGGTGTCGAACATGTACTCGAGGGCGGCGGTGATCAAATCCTCCCGGGTGGGGAAATGATGTTGGGCCGCCCCGCGCGAGACCCCGGCCCGTTCGGCGACCACCGCGACAGTGGCCGCCGCCCAGCCCATTTCGGCCAGACAGTCGATGGTCGCCTCGAGCAATCGCTGACGGGTGGCCCGGCTGCGGTCCTGCTTGGGTTCGTGCGATGCGGTCATGATCGGTTCATTCTGCCCAGCTGGGTGGGCGACGCTGGAAGAAGGCCGTCATCCCCTCGATCACCTCGGGTGTGCCGAAGAAACTGCCGGAACGTTTGGCCAGCTCATCGGCGGTGCGATCGAATTCCGCGACGATGGACGCATTCACCAGCCGCTTACTTTCGGCCAACCCCTGCGGGGACCCCTTGCGCAGTTCGCCGCACAGGCGGGCCACCTCGGCAGCGGCATCGGCGGCCGCGACGGTGATCAATCCGATCCGCTCGGCCTCGGCCGCGTCGAAGGTCTCTCCGGTCTGGTAGTAGCGGGCGGCGGCCCGGGAGGTCAGCCGCGGCAGCAGTGTGAGCGAGATCATGAACGGCGCCAGGCCCAGCCGCGCCTCGGTGAGCGCGAAACTGCTCGACGGTCCGGCGACGGCGATATCGCAGGCGCCGACGATGCCCATCCCACCCGCACGCACATTGCCGTCGACCTGCGCGACCACCGGTTTGTGCAGTTCGACGATGCCGCGCAGCACGTCGATCATCCATCCGGTGCGGATATCGGCGGCCGCGGCCGGATCGGCGTCGAGCGCCTCCTTGAGATCCGCGCCGGCGCAGAACGTATTGCCGGTGTGGGTGAGGATCACCCCGCGGGCCCGCTCGTCGGCGCCGGCCTTGCGCAGTCCGTCGAGCAGCTCCCGAACCAGCTTCGAGGACAACGCATTCCGATTGTGCGGTGAATCCAGCGTGAGCACCGCGAAGCCGTCGCGCACCTCGTATCGCACGAAAGGCGTTCCGGTGCCGCCGGTTTCGGTGATCTCGGTGCCGGTTTCGGTGCCGGGGGTTTCGCTCACGTGCATTCCTCCTCGTCCGGTTCGGGTGGGTGTGCTCGGCCGGGCCGCGCAGGGGCGGCCCGGCCGGGTCACCGCTCAGTACGACTTCGGCAGACCCAGCGAATGCTGGGAGACGAAGTTCAGGATCATTTCCCGGCTCACCGGTGCCACCCGCGCGATCCGGGCCGCGCCGAGCATGCCCGCGAGACCGATATCCGCGGTCAGGCCCGAACCACCGTGCGTCTGGATGGACTGATCCAGGGCCTTGATACTCGCCTCCGCCGCGGCGTATTTCGCCATGTTGGCGGCCTCCGCGGCACCGAAGTCGTCGCCGGAATCGTAGAGGACCACGGCCTTCTGCATCATCAGCTTGGCCAGTTCGAGTTCGATCTTCACTTGGGCCAGCGGATGCGAAATGCCCTGGTGCGCCGCGATCGGCGTCTTCCAGACCTGCCGCTCCCGGGCGTATTCGACGGCTCGGTCGATGGCGTAGCGGCCCATGCCGACCGCCATCGCCGCACCCATGATGCGCTCGGGATTCAGACCGGCGAACAGCTGCGCGATGGCGGCGTCCTCCTGGCCCACCAGCGCGCTGCCGGGCAGCCGCACATCGTCGAGGAACAATGTGAACTGGTTGTCTGGCTCGATGATGTCCATCTCCTGGCGGTTCTTCTGGAAGCCGGGAGTATCGGTCGGGACGATGAACAGGGCCGGCTTCAACTTGCCGGTCTTGGAATCCTCGGTGCGCGAGACGATCAGCACCGCCTCGGCCTGATCCACACCGGAGATGAAGATCTTGCGGCCGTTCAGGATCCAGTCACCGCCGTCGCGCCGCGCGGTGGTGGTGATGTTGTGCGAGTTGGAGCCGGCATCGGGTTCGGTGATGCCGAACACCATCTTCGACGAGCCGTCGGCCAGCTTGGTCAGCCAGTACTGCTTCTGCTCCTCGGTGCCGTACTTGGTGATGATGGTGCCGCAGATCGCGGGCGAGACCACCATCAGCAGCAGGCCGGCGCCCTGGGCGGCCAGTTCCTCCATCACCAGCGCCAGCTCGTAGATTCCGGCGCCACCGCCGCCGTACTCCTCCGGCAGGTTCACGCCGAGGAAGCCGAGTTTGCCGGCCTCGTCCCACAATTCGTCCAGTGGTTCGTTGCGGCGCGCCTTCGCGGAGACGTAGTCGCGGTAGTTGTACTTCGCGGCGAGCTTGGCGACGGCCGCCCGCAACTGCTTCTGTTCGTCGGATTCGATGAAACTCATGGAAATTCTCCTGTTGTGGGCGGCTATCCGGCGGTGACTTCGGCCGGTGCGGAGGTGGTTTCGGCGTGGACGACCGCCAGCACGGCGCCGACGTCGACCTGTTGTCCGGCAACCACATTCAGTTCGGTGAGCACACCGGCCGCCGGGGCGGCGATGGTGTGTTCCATCTTCATGGCCTCGAGCCAGAGAATCGGCTGTCCCTTCTCGACGGCGGCGCCGACCTCGGCACCCAGCCGGATCACCGAACCCGGCATCGGCGCCAGCAACGACCCCTCGGCGACCTGGTCGGCCGGGTCCGAGAAGCGCGGGAGCCGGCGAACCGCGACCGGGCCGAGCGGCGAATCGACGGCCACCAGGTCGCCGTAGCGAGCGACCTCGAACCGCCGCCGCACCGAGCCACGCTCGCCGGGCACACCCAGGACCACCACATCCGGTGTGGCCTCGATCAGTTCGAGTCCCGCATGGCCCTCGACCTCGAGCCCGGAGCGGGTCAGGCGGTAGCGCACCTCGTGTGTCCCCGACACCCGGCTCTCGTAGGACTTGCTCTGCGCCTGCGAGGGCAGATTGCGCCATCCGCTCGGCAGCGCCGCGCCGACGCGCGCTCGCCCCCGGTTGGCGGCCGCATCCGCCAGCGCCGCCGCGACGATGGACAGCGCCTCGTCGTCCGCCGAAACCAGCGGCGCGGCGAGATTTTCCAGTCCGTGCGTGGCGAAGAACGCGGTATCGGTATCACCGGCGAGGAAGGCCGGATGCCGCAGTACCCGGACCAGCAGGTCGCGGTTGGTGACCAGACCGTGAATGCGGGCCCGCTGCAACGCGGCCGCCAGCAGATGCGCCGCTTCCTCGCGGGTGTCGGCATAGGAGATGACCTTGGCCAGCATCGGGTCGTAGAACACCCCGACCGCCGAACCGTCCACCACACCGGAGTCCAGCCGCAGACCCGGCTCGGTCAGGACGGCGAATTCGGCTGTGCCCGGCGCGAATTCGATGCGATGCACCGCACCGCTCTGCGGCTGCCAATCGTGCGCCGGATCCTCCGCGTACAGCCGCACCTCGATGGAGTGGCCGCGCAGGGGCGGCGGGTCCTGCGGCAGCCGGTAGCCCTGCGCCACCTGCAGCTGCAGCCGGACCAGATCCAGGCCGGTGGTGCATTCGGTGACCGGATGTTCCACCTGCAGGCGGGTGTTCATCTCCAGGAAGAAGAAATCGCCCTGCTCGTCGGCGAGGAATTCGACCGTGCCCGCACCCTCGTAGCCGATCGCCTCGGCGGCGAGGCGAGCCGCCTCGAACAACCGCTCCCGCATCCCCTCGACCCGCTCCACCAGCGGCGACGGCGCTTCCTCGACGACCTTCTGATGCCGCCGCTGAATGGAACATTCGCGCTCGCCCACCGCCCAGACCCGGCCGTGGGTGTCGGCCATCACCTGCACCTCGATATGGCGGCCGGTTTCCAGGTAGCGCTCGCAGAACACCGTCGGATCGCCGAAGGCCGATTCGGCCTCGCGCCGGGCGGCCTCGAGCTGTTCCGGCAGGTCGGTCAGCGAGCGGACCACACGCATACCGCGCCCGCCACCTCCGGCCGACGCCTTGATCAGCACGGGCAGCATGTCCGCGGTGACCTCGGCCGGATCGAGTTCGGCCAGTACCGGAACGCCCGCGGCATCCATCATCTTCTTGGATTCGACCTTCGAACCCATCTGCTCGATGGCCGCGACCGGCGGCCCCACCCATGCCAGGCCGGCATCGATCACCTGCCGCGCGAATTCCGCGTTCTCGGAGAGGAAGCCGTAGCCGGGATGGATCGCGTCGGCGCCCGCGGCACGGGCGGCCTCGATGATCAGATCGCCGCGCAGATAGGTCTCGGCGGGGGTGTTGCCGGGCAGCCGGATCGCCGCATCGGCCTCGGCCACATGCGGTGCGTTCGCATCCGCGTCGGAATACACCGCGGTCGTGGCGACGCCCATGCGCCGGCAGGTCGCGAACACCCGACGGGCGATCTCCCCGCGGTTGGCGACCAGGACGTTCGTGATCGGCCCTACTGTCATCTCAGACCTCACATCCGGAAGACGCCGAAGCCCTCGGCGCCCTTGATCGGGGCATTGTGGATGGCCGACAACGCCATTCCCAATACCGTGCGGGTGTCGCGGGGGTCGATGACACCGTCGTCGTAGAGCCGGCCCGACATGAACATCGGCAGCGATTCGGCCTCGATCTGGGCCTCGATCATCGCGCGCATGCCCTTGTCGGCCTCCTCGTCGAATGCCTGGCCGCGTGCTTCGGCGGCGGCCCGGCCCACGATGGAGATCACGCCCGCCAGCTGCGCACCGCCCATGACGGCGGATTTCGCACTGGGCCAGGCGAAGACGAAGCGCGGATCGTAGGCGCGCCCGCACATGCCGTAGTGCCCGGCACCGTAGGAGGCGCCCATCAGCAGCGAGATATGCGGCACCTTCGAATTGGAGACGGCGTTGATCATCATCGCGCCGTGTTTGATGATGCCCTTCTGCTCGTATTCCTTACCCACCATGTAGCCGGTGGTGTTGTGCAGGAACAGCAGTGGGGTGTTCGACTGATTCGCCAGCTGGATGAACTGCGCGGCCTTCTGCGCCTCCTCGGAGAACAGCACGCCGCGGGCGTTGGCGAGAATGCCGACCGGATAGCCGTGCAGCTCCGCCCAGCCGGTCACCAGGCTGGAACCGTAGAGCGGTTTGAATTCGTCGAAATCGGATCCGTCCACCACCCGGGCGATGACCTCGCGCGGGTCGAACGGAATCTTCAGGTCCGTGGGCACGATGCCGAGCAGTTCCTCGGAATCGTAGAGCGGTTCGATCACCTCGGCGCGCGGGCGCGGGGCGGGTCCGGTCTTGCGCCAGTTCAGCCGTCGCACGATGGAACGGCCGATCCGGATGGCGTCCTGTTCGTCGGCGGCGAGATAGTCGGCCAGACCCGAGGTGCGGGCGTGCATCTCGGCTCCGCCGAGCGATTCGTCGTCGGACTCCTCACCGGTCGCCATCTTGACCAGCGGTGGACCGCCGAGGAACACCTTGGAGCGTTCCTTGATCATGACGGTGTAGTCGGACATGCCGGGAATGTAGGCGCCGCCGGCGGTGGAGTTGCCGAAAACCAGTGCGATGGTGGGGATTCCGGCCGCGGAGAGCCGGGTGAGGTCGCGGAACATGCGACCGCCCGGGACGAAGACCTCTTTCTGCGTCGGCAGATCGGCGCCGCCGGATTCCACCAGGCCGATCACCGGAAGCCGGTTCTCCAGCGCGATGTCGTTCATGCGCAGGTTCTTCCGCAGCGTCCACGGATTCGACGTGCCGCCGCGCACGGTCGGATCCGGGGCCACGATCATGCATTCGACGCCCTCCACGATGCCGATTCCGGCGATCACCGAGGCGCCCACATGGAATTCGCTGCCCCAGGCGGCCAGCGGCGCCAGTTCCAGGAACGGCGAATCTTCGTCGATGAGCAGTTCGATGCGCTCGCGCGCGGTGAGCTTGCCGCGCTTGCGGTGGCGCGCCATCTTGTCCGGGCCACCGCCCGCGATGTTCTTGGCGTATTCGGCCTCGACCTCGGCCAATTTCTCGGTCATGGCGTCGGCGGCGGCGCGGTAGTCCGCCGAATTCGGGTCGATGGCTGTACGGAGAGTGCTCAAGATTGGTACCCCAATCGCTTGGCCGCGAGGCTGGTCAGGATTTCGTTGGTGCCGCCGCCGATGCCGAGGATGCGCACATCGCGGTAGTGGCGCTCCACCTCGGATTCGCGCATGTATCCCAGGCCGCCGAACAACTGAACCGCTTGGTGGGCAACCCATTCCGCGGTCTCCACCGCGGTGTTCTTGGCGAAGCACACCTCGGCGATCAGATCGGTTTCCCCGTCCGCCGCGCGTTCGGCCACGTGCCGGGTGTAGACGCGGGCGACGTCGATGCGGCGCGCCATCTCCGACAGCGTGTTCTGCACGGCCTGCCGGCTGATGAGCGGGCGGCCGAAGGTCTCGCGGTCGCGGCACCACCGCAGGGTCAGATCCAGGCAGCGCTGCGCATGCCCGTAGGCCTGCACCGCCAGCCCCACCCGCTCGCTGACGAAAGCCTGTGCGATCTGGGCGAATCCGGAGTTCTCCGCGCCCACCAGATTCGACACCGGCACACGCACGTCGACATAGGACAGTTCGGCGGTATCGGAGGCCAGCCAGCCCATCTTCTCCAGTTTGCGGCTGACGGTGAAGCCGGGCCGGTCCTTCTCCACCAGCAGCAGCGAGACACCGGAGGCGCCGGGCCCGCCCGTGCGCACGGCCGTCACGACGTAGTCGGCGCGCACGCCGGAGGTGATGAAGGTCTTCGACCCGTTGACCACGTACTCGTCGCCGTCGCGCACCGCGCTGGTGGTGAGGTGGCCGACGTCGGAACCGCCACCGGGTTCGGTGATGGCCAGTGAGCCGATCTTCTCCCCCGCCAGGGTGGGCTTCACCCAGCGTCCGATCAGTTCGGCGTTGCCGGACGCGGCCATGTGCGGCACCGCGATACCGCAGGTGAACAGGGACGCGAACAGTCCGCCCGAGCAGCCGGCGTAGTGCATCTCCTCGGCCACGATCGCGGCGTCGATGCCGTCGCCGCCCGCGCCGCCGACCGCCTCCGGAAACTGGATCCCGAGCAGTCCGAGCGCGCCCGCCTTCTTGTGCAGTTCGCGGGGGATCTCGCCGGCCCGCTCCCACTCGTCCAGGAAGGGCAGCACCTCGCGCTCGGCGAAACCTCGTACGGTAGCGCGTAATTCACGCCGCTCGGGCGTCTCCCAGACACTGGTCACGGTAGTAACTCCACAGGTATGTCGAGGTGGCGGGACCGCAGCCATTCGCCGAGGCCCTTGGCTTGCGGATCGAATCGGGCCTGGTAGGCGACGCCGAGGCCGAGCAGGTCCTCGACGATGAAGTTCACCGCTCGCAGATTCGGCAGGACGTGCCGGGTGACGGTGAGCTTCGCGGTCTCCGGCAGCAGCGCCCGCAGTGTGTCGACGGTGAGGGTGTGCACCAGCCAGCGCCACTGGTCGTCGGTGCGTACCCAGACCCCGATATTGGCGTTTCCGCCCTTGTCACCGCTGCGGGCGAGAGCGATGGAACCCAGTGGGACCCGGCGGGTTTCACCGGGCGGCAGGGGCTGCGGCAGCTCGGGTTCGGCCACCTCGTCCAGTTCCCGGGTCTGCGCGGGCGGGGCGATCGCCACGCGCGAGCCGTCGGGAAGGACCGCGGTGTGCGCGACCTCGCCCGCGTCGACATAGCCCGCGGTGTAGACGCCGTAGGGCGCACCGTTTCCGGGCGGTGTGGTCATCGTGAAGCCGGGATAGCTGGCCAGTGCCAATTCGACTGCGACGCTGGAGAACGCGCGTCCCACCTTGTTCGGGTCGGGATCGCGGACCACGCAGCGCAGCAGCGCGCTGGCTTGTTCCTCGGTCTCGGCGTCGGGACGGTCCAGCCGCGACAGCGACCAGTCGAGTTCGGCCGGGCGCACCGGCAGCCAGCTTTCCAACTGCCGTTGCGCCAGTGCGGCTTTGGCCTCGATGTCGAGTCCGGTCAGCACGAAGGTCATCTCGTTGCGGAAGCCGCCCAGGGTGTTCAGCGAGACCTTCAGCCGCGGCGGCGGCGCCTCACCGGTCACGCCGCCGATCAGCACGCGGTCGTCACCGTCGGCGGCGAGCCGGATGCTGTCGAGGCGGGCGGTGACGTCGGGTCCGGCGTAGCGCGCGCTCTGGATCTCGTACATCAGCTGCGCTTCGACGGTGTCGACGGTGACCGCGCCACCGGTGTTCGCGTGTTTGGTGATGACGCTACTGCCGTCGCGGCGTACCTCGGCGATCGGGAAGCCGGGCCGGTCGAGATTCTCGATCTCGGTGAAGAACGCGAAGTTGCCGCCGGTGGCCTGGGTGCCGCATTCGATGACGTGTCCGGCGACCACCGCACCGGCGAGGGCGTCGAAATCGTCTCGGGCCCAGCCGAAGTGGGCGGCCGCCGGTCCGACGACCACGGAGGCGTCGGTGACCCGGCCGGTGACGACGATATCGGCCCCGGCGTTCAGCGCCTCGGCGATACCCCACGCGCCGAGGTAGGCGTTGGCGGTGAGCGGTGCGCCCAAGCCCAGTTCCTGGGCGCGCGGCAACAAGTCGTCACCTTCGACGTAGGCGATCTTCGGGGTGAGGCCGAGCTTGCCGGCCACCTCGGCGACCCGCTGCGCCGATCCGGCCGGATTGAGTCCGCCCGCGTTCGCGACGATGCGCACGCCGCGTTCGAGAGCCAGGCCCATGCAGTCCTCGAGTTGCCGCACGAAGGTCTTGGCATAGCCGAGTGCCGGATCCTTCATCCGGTCGCGGCCGAGGATCAGCATGGTCAGTTCGGCGAGATAGTCACCGGTGAGCACGTCGAGTTGCCCACCCTCGAGCATCTCGCGCATCGCGCTCAACCGGTCGCCGTAGAAGCCGGAACAGTTGCCGATCCGGAGGACCTCCGGGTCGGCGCCGAGACTCGTCATCTGCGCGGCGCCTCCTCATGCGACGTGCCTGCCGCAGCGCCTTCGCTGCGTCGGGTTCAAGGGTCACATCGGGTATGGAAAAAATCAAGCCTGCGTGCTTGTTAATTGTGGAAACCGCAGGTAGACACGGTGCGGCGCCGCGCGACCGGTCCGAACGTGGCCCGATCGGGTACACCGCGAACCGGACCGCCGGCTCGCCCGGCGGCTACCGCGAACCGGCGGAACCGGCCGGTGTCCGAGGTCCGCGAGCCGCCGGGCAAGATGGCAGGGTGTCCAATTCCGTGATCGTCGTACTCCTGCTGGCCGTGGCCGGATTCCTGGTCGGCGGCGCCTTCACCATGTGGAAGAACTCTCGGGTGCTGTCGGTGATGCTGGGCGTCTGCGCGGTCCTCGCGGTCGTCGGCGTGGTCACCTGGTGGTAGACCGCCCGGCGTCTAGTCTCCGGCGAGCCGGAAGATGCGCATCCCCTCCGGAACGCCGTTGAGCGGTGCGGCGAACATGCTGCGCCGATAGGGCTTGGCCGCGACCTCGAGTTCCTCGAGTGTGCTCGGCTCCAGCGCTTCGAGCGTGGTCTCCGAGATCATCGTGTTTCCGTTGCCGCCGGCTTCCATCACTCGCGCGGCGATGGTGACGTCCACGCCCAGCCAGTCGCCGCCGATCTCGCGCGGCGTCCCGGTGTGCAGGCCCGCCCGCATGCGCGGCCGATATCCCGCCACCTCGACCCGATCCAGATTCTTCTTCGCGGTCAGCACCGCCCGCACGGCACTGTCGGGGGAGGCGAAGACCGCCATCACCCCGTCGCCCATGCGCTTGACGACCTGACCGCCCCGATCGACGATCGGCGGTTCGATGGCCCTCGCCACCCGCCGCAACAGCTCCAGCGTCGCCTCGTCACCGGCCGACAGCGACCAACGGGAGAACGCCACGAGGTCGGTGAAGACCACCGTGATCTCCGCATTGCCCTTACCGCGGCCGACACGCTCCAGCATCGCCTGCCAGACCTGCAGCGCGCCCAGACCCAGCTCCTTGGCCGCGCTGGGATTGTCACCCACGATCTTGTCGGCCGCGCGAGCCACCGCCCGCGCGCCGCCGGGGCCGGACAGCGACAGCGGGTCGCCGAATGCGGGATCGCCGGGCAGGCTCTCACGCGCCTTGCGAATCACGCCGATGACGTCGGCCCGCTGATTGGCCGCGGCCATCAACGAGGACAGCTGACCGGTTCGACGCCGGCCGAACGACCGCAGCCGAGATTCCGCCTCGTCGGCCGGTGTGAGCGGAATCACGATCTCGACATCCGAGTCGTCGTCGAATTCGACACCGGCCTCGGGCGCGTCGACCGGCAGCACAGTGTCGCCATCGGAACCCAGCCCCCTTTTGCCCCGCCGACCGGCGGTGCCGTTGCGACGCGAACCATCCGTGCGGTTTCGCGCATCTCCGGGACGGACTGCGCGGGACGCGTTTTCGCCGTCGCCGGAAGGTCTTTCGCTCACATCCCGAGCGTAGCCAATGATCGCCACCTGCCACCTCTCTATCGGACGGAGCGGGCACAGCGCTGGGTCCGCCGATGGATAACGTGCTGGTTGCCCGGCCGATGTTACCCATCGGCTCTTCCACACGGAAGGTCCGGCGGCGCTGTTTAACGAAGGCTTTGCACACAGCACACCGGCCCGATGCACAGCGCGAAACGGCTGCACATCGGGCCGGTGATCGTCACATTCGCCGGGCAGTGGCGGCTGTGACCGGGATAGCAGTCCCCCGACAGGACCGCCCTCCCGTTCCCGGGCTTCGCGAGGGTGAACGCCCGGGAGCGGGCAGGTATGAGGTTGTGGATCAGGCGTCGCGACGATCGACCACGATCAGCGCGGCACCGAAGACGACCAGCACGAAGACGACGAAGTAGACCAGTCCGCCCCACGGCCCCCAGTGCCAGTGCGCCGCGGAGGAGGTGTCCTCGCCGAGGAACCGGTTGATGTTGGCGAAGGGCAGGAACGGCTGCACGGTGCGGCCGAAGCTGCCGAAACTACCCAGCAGCGTCTCGATCAGCAAGGGCCACAACACGATCAGCGAGATCGCCGCGGCCGACTGCCGCACCAGCGCGCCGATGCCGACCGACAGGACCACCGCCAGGAAGGCATAGATCGCCAGTCCGTAGAGCGCGCGCCAATCGGCGTCCGAGCTCAGACTCATCCGCCGCCCCGCATCGCCGGCCAGCGGTTTCGCGATGAGATAGGCCAGCAGGCCCAGCACGAAGGTCAGCACCGCCGCGTAGGCCCCGGTCAGCAGGGCCTTGGTCGTGAGGACCAGCGATCGGTTCGGGGTCGCCTGGAACGTGGTCCGGATGATGCCGAAACGGTATTCACTGGTCACGGTGAGGGCGGCCATGATCATCAGGACCATGACGCCGAATCCGGAGACACCGACCGTAGCGCCGGCGGTGGTCAGCGTGGTTTCGTTCTCGTGGCCCATACTCGCCCGCGATACGGCCGCGAACAGAGCGGCCATGCCCAGGCCCAGCGCCACGACGATCGCCGAACACCACCACGGCGACCGGGTCGAGGTGAGTTTGATCCGCTCCGCGGTGACGACACCCATCAGAGCGCACCTCCCATCGCCTGCTCGATGCCCTCACCGTGGTACTGCACCGCACCTCCGGTCATTCGCATGAACGCCTCCTCGAGCGAAGCCTGTTGCGGCGCAAGCTCATACAGGGTGATGCTGTTCGCGCCCGCCAATTTGCCGATGGCGTCGCTGGTTTCCCCGACCACCACCAGGGCGGGGGCGGTGTCGATCGCCCCTTCCCGGTCGGCCGCACTGCCGTCCTCGCGCACGGTCATCCCGTTCGAGGTGAGCAGGCTGCGCAGCTCGTCCAGCTGCGGACTGCGCACCCGCACGGTCGATTCCGACGACTTCGCGATGAAATCCTTGGTGTCGGTGTCGGCGATCAGCCTGCCGCGCCCGATCACGACCAGATGGTCGGCGGTCTGCGCCATTTCCGACAGCAGATGGCTCGACACCAGCACGGTGCGCCCCTCGGCGGCCAGCCGCTGCATGAACCGCCGAATCCACAGAATGCCCTCGGGGTCCAAGCCGTTGACCGGTTCGTCGAACAGCAGTACCGGCGGATCGCCGAGCAGCGCCCCGGCCAGGCCGAGCCGCTGCGACATGCCGAGCGAGAAGCCACCGGCCTTCTTGTTGGCGACCTCGGTCAGGCCCACCAGCCGCAGCACCTCTTCGACCCGGCCGGCCGGAATGTCGTTGGTGGCGGCCATCCAGCGCAGATGCGAGCGAGCCGACCGGTTCGGATGGACCCACTTGGCATCCAGCAGGGCACCGACCGTGCGCAACGGATGATCCAGCTCGCGGTAGCGCTTGCCCTGGATGAACGCCGTCCCGGCGGTGGGCTGATCCAGGCCGAGGATCATCCGCATGGTGGTCGACTTACCGGCGCCGTTCGGGCCGAGGAACCCGGTCACCTTGCCGGGGGTGACGGTGAACGACAGGTTCTCGACGGCAACGGTCGCACCGAAGCGCTTGGTAAGACCTCTGCATTCGATCATGGGCACAGTCTTCCCGAGAAAACGGCACGCGACCATCGCTCACAGGTCGCGAGTCCGGTCATCCTCGAGGATGAGGGGTACCCCTAGGGTCCCGGTGGGCTCACCCAGCCGCGACCTGGGGACATCCCCGTGGTCACACCGCGGGTGAGGACGCCTGGGCCCAGAACCGCTTGGGGATACGCCCGGCGTGGCGCGCCAGATGACCGGCCTGCACCGCGGCGGCCATCGCCCTCGCCATCCGAGCCGGATGCCGGGCCCGGGTGACGGCGGTCGCGAGCAATACCGCCGAACAGCCGAGTTCCATCGCCAGCGCCGCGTCACTCGCCGTGCCGATTCCCGCGTCCAGCACGACCGGAACCCCGGCGGCCTCGACGATCATCTCGATATTGTGCGGATTGCCGATACCGAGGCCGGTGCCGATCGGCGAACCGAGCGGCATGACCGCGGCGCAGCCGGCATCCTCCAGGCGTCGCGCGAGCACCGGATCGTCGGTGGTGTAGGGCAGCACCACGAAGCCGTCGTCGACCAATTGCTCTGCGGCCGAGACCAATTCGATGGCGTCGGGCAGCAGCGTGCGTTCGTCGGCGATGACCTCGAGTTTCACCCAGTGGGTCTCCAGCGCCTCGCGCGCCAGCTGTGCGGTGAGCACCGCCTCGGCCGCGGTACGGCAGCCGGCGGTATTGGGCAGCGGGGCGATGTCGAGGCGTTTGAGCAGGTCGAGCACGCCCGTTCCGCCCGCGGCGTCGATGCGGCGCATGGCGACCGTGGTCAATTCGGTGCCGGAGGCAACCAGCGCCTCCTCGAGCACCGCCAGATTCTCCGCACCGCCGGTTCCCATGATCAGCCGGGAGCCGAATTCCCGATCCGCGATCCGCAGTGGCTCGGCCGGTAGCGGTTCGGTACCCGACATGTCAGCCACCCTGCACCGCCGTCAGGACCTCGATCTCCCAGCCGCGGCCGACCGGCTCGTCCCACCGCGACTTCGGGAACAGCGCACCGTCGACCGCCAGGGCGACGCCGCGGCACGGCAGTTCGAGCCGCTCGAGCAGTTCCCGGACGGTGAGCGGCTCCGCGAAGGCGTGTTCGGTGCCGTTCACCGTGACGCCGATGGGGATCGATGTGGACGCGGAACTCGGTTGCGCGGTCACTGGTTACCTCCTGATGATGATGCGGGAGTAGCGGTTTCGGCGGCAGCGAAGCGGTGCGGATCGGCGGCCTTCGCCTCGGCGAGGACGTCTCCGGCCAGCAGCGCCGCCACCGCGTCGACGGTGATCGGTACGCCGAGGATGCCGTTGCGGCCGTGGCCGGTGGCGGCGATCACCCGATCCGAGAGCCATCCGATCAGCGGCAGGTTGTCGGGCGTACCGGGACGTCCGCCCGCGGCGGCCTCCGCCAGTTCGTATTCGCCGAGGGCCGGCCACACGGACTCCGCGTCGGCGATCAGATCGCGGACCCCCGCGACGGTCACGGTGGTGTCGAATCCGGCCTCGTACTGGGTGGCGCCGACCACCAGGCCGTCGGCGCGCGGGACCAGATAGACCGGCCGGCCGTGCACCCGCGCGCGGATCACCGAGGACGGCGGCGGCGGGGTGCCCGGACGCCGGCGCAGCCGCAGGATCTCGCCCTTGACCGGCCGCACCGGCAGATCCCACAGCCGGGCGCTGGCCGAACCCGCGGCCAGCACGATCCGGTCGTGGTCGAGTTCGTCCACCGCCGCCACCGACACGGGCTCGATGTGCACACCGGCCTGTGCACAACCCCGGCGGAGGGCGTCGAGGAGCAGGCGGTTGTCCACCGCCGGTTCGTCCACCGCGAGCAGGCCGGCCCGGACGGTGCGCGACAGACCGGCCTCGGTCGCGCGGACCCCGGCCCGGTCGAGCACGCGCATCGGATATCCGTGGGTGCCGCAGAAGTCGGCGATCGTGCGCAGGTCGGCGGCATCGGCCGCGTCCAGCGCGAGGGTGAGGGTCTGTCCGGCCACGAAGACGTCGACCCCGGTGGCCTCGCGCAGCCGCGCGCCGAATTCCGGCCACCGCCGCAGCGAAGCCGCACCGAATTCGAGCAGATCGTCCTCGCCGGGCCAGCCCTCCGAGAGCGGGGCGAGCATGCCGCCCGCGACCCAGGACGCGCCGGACCCCACGCCGGGATCGAGAATCGTCACCGACCAGCCCTGTTCGGCGGCCCGCCAGGCCACCGCCAGACCGATCACACCCCCACCCACGACGGCCAGACTTCGCATCACTCCACCTCGCTCGGGTCCCGGACTCGCACGCACCGCGCCGTGCACGGCCGACACCGGGAAATCGGCGTTCCCGCGCGGCCGCCATCGCTGCGGGAATGCCCTCTTGTTTCGCCTCTCCACGGTAGCGCGGCTACGGTCGAAGCCGTGCAACCGTCCCAACCGCTACGCCCGATGGCACCGCGCGAACGCCTGGCCTCGGCCCGGCTCTACCTGTGCACCGACGCCCGGCGCGATACCGGTGATCTGGCCGCGTTCGCCGAGGCGGCGCTCTCCGGCGGCGTCGACATCATCCAGCTGCGTGACAAGGGTTCGGCCGGCGAGGCGAAGTTCGGGCCGCTCGAGGCCGGTGCCGAACTCGGTGCGCTGGCCGAACTGAAGGCCGCCGCCCGCCGCCACGGCGCGCTGGTCGCCGTCAACGATCGCGCCGATATCGCGCTGGCCGCCGGCGCCGACGTGCTGCATCTGGGCCAGGGCGACCTGCCGCCCTGGTACGCCCGCCGGATCGTCGGGCCCGATGTGGTGATCGGCCGGTCCACCCACAATCGCAATCAGGCCGGACTCGCGGTCGTCGACGAGCACATCGACTACTTCTGCACCGGGCCGGTGTGGAACACACCGACCAAACCGGGCCGCACCGCGGCGGGTATCGAGCTGGTGCGGTCGACCGCGGAGTCGCATCCGACCCGGCCGTGGTTCGCGATCGGCGGTATCGATCGCGACCGCCTGCCGGAGGTGCTCGCGGCCGGCGCCGACCGGGTGGTCGTGGTGCGTGCCATCACCGCGGCGCGCGATCCTCAGGCCGCCGCCCGCGAACTCAAACAGCGGCTGCTGGAGAACGCGGCGAACTGATCCACAGCCGTACACATGGGGAGGACACGGCTATTCACACACGGCGTTCAGCCCAGCACCTGGTCCAGGGTCAGGACCAGCGTTTCCTCGTACCGCACGAATCCGCCGGATCCGTTCTCGCGCTGCGCGATCCGGGCGGTCGGCGCGGCGGAGTCGTGGGCGTCCAGCCACAGGAATCCGCGATCGGCGAGGTCGACCGTGCGCGGCAGCGCCGCCGCGATGGCGGCCGCCTCGGCGAGGCCGTCGAGTTCGAGCCGGGCAGCGGCCGCCCGCAATCCGGGCCATGCGGCGGCGAATCCGGGATGCAGCGGCCGGGCGTCGACCTCCTCCTCGGGAACCCACGCCAGCTCCGCACTTTCGCGATTTGCCGTGGTAGCCAAGGTTTCCGACACATCGGCCACCACGGTGGTGTAGGTCCAGCCGGAGTCCGCGGTACTCGTCACCCGGCTGCCGCGCACCCGCACCGCATCCGGATCGATTCCGGCTTCTTCCTGCGCCTCGCGCACCGCAGCGTGCACGCTGGTCTCATGACTGTCGCGTGCACCACCGGGCAGCGCCCACGTTCCGCCCTGATGGCTCCACGGCGCCCGATGTTGCAGCAGCACCAGTGCGCCGCCGCCCTGCCGGGGTGCCCGCAGCAGCAGTCCGGCGGCCCCGAACAGGCCCCACTGCCGCGTCCCATCGGGGCTTTCCAAGAAGCCGTCTCCGTCACCGCGCATGCTCCGCCTCGTCCCGATCCGCGCCGGCGTCCTGATCGCCGGCCTCCGGGTACCGCCGTCGTGACCGACACATATCGGGCGGTACCGGTACGACCACAATAAGCTCAGTCCGCACAATGCAACCCGCTGAACGAACGGAGGTGGGCATGGCTCGAATCGGGCATTCGCAGCTCGACGAGCTGTCCCCCCGGGCCGCGGCGGCCGCCGTGCGCAGCCGGCTCGACGCGACCGATGTCCGGGCGTTCGCGCGCTCGTCCCCCGCCCGGCTGATCGCGCTGGGCCTGCTGCTGCTCGGGCTGTGCCTGGTCGCGGGCGCCGTGACCTCGGGCGAGGTGGGCAACCGCCAGCACGCCCTGGACTATCTGCTCGACGAGGCCGAACCCGACGCCAATTCCGCCCAGCATCTCTACACCTCGCTGTCGGTGGCCGACGCGGCCGCCGGCACCGCCTTCATCTCGGGCGGGCTGGAGCCGAAACCGGTGCGCGATCGCTACGACCAGGCGGTCGGTGAGGCCGCGGCCGAACTGGTGGCCCAGTCCGACAACGCCGGGACGCCCGGCTCGGCCACGCCCGACGCCGACACCCGCCTGCGCACCGGTGTGGCCACCGAACTGCCGGTCTACACCGGGCTGATCGAGACCGCACGCGCCAACAATCGCGAAGGCCATCCCGTCGGCGCCGCCTATCTGAGTGAGGCGTCGAATCTCATGCAGACCACCATGCTTCCGACCGCACAGGAGTTGCAGGAGCACCGGTCCGCGGCGATCGCGGCGACCCAGCGCCGGCACGTGCGGCCGCCGTGGGCGGCGATCGTACTGCCGATCCTGACCCTCGCCGCACTGGTGGCGGCGCAGTTCTATCTGGCCCGGCGCTGGCATCGGGTGCTCAATCCGGGGCTGCTGGTGGCCTCGGGCATTCTGCTGATCCTGCTGGCCTGGACGGTGATCGCCGGATCGTTCTCGGCGGTGGCGACCAGCTCGGGACGCGACGACGGCGCGGTCCCGGGCGCACAGCTGACCGAGAGCCGCATCCTCGCCCAGCAGGCGCGCGCGGCGGAGACGCTGAAACTGGTGCGCCGCGATGCCAGCGGCGACTACGACCACACCTACGACACGGCCACCGCGCGGCTCGACGATCTGCTCACCCACTATCCCGGCGACGCACCGGGGGCCGACGATGTGCGCAATGCGCATGCGGCACTGGGCCGTTGGCGCTCGGCACATCAGCGGATGAACGACGCGCTGGGCCGCGGCGATTTCCCGGCGGCCACCGTGGTGGCGATCGGCGCGGACCCGGCGCAGGCCAGCGCCGCCGTCGACACCCTCGACACCGCGCTCGCCGCCGGCATGGGGGAAACGCGAAATACGTTGCGCGGGGAGATATCCGATGCCGCGCGTGCGCTGGATTTCCTGGCGCCGGGCGCACTCACGCTGGCCGCGCTGACGGCGGTGTTCGTGGTGGCCGGGTTGTGGCCGCGTTTGAGGGAGTACCGATGAGGGCGAGGCGGGTCGCGGCAGCGGCATTGGCGGCATCGGCTCTGCTGGCCGGGGGCTGCGGCGGTGCGCCGGCCACCCCGCGCACCGGCGGCAGCGGCAATTACACCGAACCGCCACTGCCCGCCAATGCCGTTGTGACACAACCGCAGTCGGCCCCCGCATCCGATCTCGAACCACAATGCGGCAATCCCACCGCCAGCCTGCGTCCCGGCGCCGACCACGGACCGGCCCTCGACGCCGTCCGCGCGCGCGGGCGCCTGCTGGTCGGCCTGGACCCGGGCAGCAATCTGTTCAGCTTCCGCGATCCGATCAGCGGCACCCTGGCCGGATTCGACGTCGACGTCGCCGCCGAGATCGCGCGCGATCTGTTCGGCGATCCGCGCCGCATCGAATACCGGATCCTCGGCTCGGCGGATCGCGAACGGGCACTGCAGGATCACAGCGTCGACGTCGTGGTGAAGACCATGACCATCACCTGCGATCGACGTCAGCGCGTGGACTTCTCCACCGCGTATCTGATGTCGCATCAGCGCGTGCTGGCCGTGAAGGGCTCCGGCATCGGCTCGATGGCGGATCTGGCCGGCAAACGCGTATGCGCGGTGGGCGGCACCACCTCCCTCGACCGGATTCGGCACATCCAGCCGACGGCCGCGATCATGACGGTCCCGACCTGGGCGGACTGCCTGGTGGTGTTGCAGCAGCGCCAGGTCGACGCGGTCAGCACCGACGACGCGCTGCTCGCCGGGCTGGCGGCGCAGGATCCCTACGCCGAGGTGGTCGGTCCCGCCCTCAGCGACGAACCCTACGGCGTCGGCGTGCCGAAGGGGAACGACGATATGGTCCGATTCGTGAATGCCACCCTGCAGCGGTTGCGCACCGACGGGACCTGGGATCGGCTCTATCAGCATTGGCTGGCGCCCGCGCTGGGTCCCGCGGCCGGACCGCCGGAACCGACCTATCGGGACTGATCGATGTCCGAACACCACGCATTCTCCGAATCCGATCCCCCGCCGACGTCGCTCACCTCCACCCCGGATACCGGCGACAATCCGACGACACCGCAGCCCCGCCGTGCCCCGGAACCGCCGCCGACCCAGCGAACTCCCGGGACACGGCACCGCCCCCGGACCCGGCACATTCCCGAGCCCCAGCGCACCCCGGCAACTCAGCACCCCCCAGGGCCGCGGAACACCCCCGGCACGCAACGCACCCCAGGGCCCGAACGCACCCCGGAAGTCCAGCGCACCACCGGGACAGAAAACATCCCCGGCACGCAGCGCACCGACGCATCCACGGCCGCAACGCCTTTCACCGGCCCCGACACCGCTGCCGCCGCGACCGGCACCGGAGGTCCCGACACCTCGTCGTATGCGAGCGAGCCGAGTCGCCCCACCGGGCGCAGCGGGCGCACGGTCCGCTCCCGCCCGACCGTGCGCCGCCTGGGCGCCGGCCTGGTGCCGATTCCCACTGTGCCGCAGATGGATCCGATGGTGGCCGTCCTCGCCGATCCGGTGGTGGCCGAGGGGCGGCGGTACTGCTGGCGCTGCGGCCGGCCGGTCGGGCGCACGACGCCTGCCCACGCCGCCACTGCCGTCGGAATCTGCGACAACTGCGGCGCCCCTTACGATTTCCGCCCCTATCTGCGTGCCGGCGATCGAGTCGCCGGACAGTACGAGATCCAGGGCTGTATCGCGCACGGCGGACTCGGCTGGATCTATCTCGCGATCGATCGCAATGTCAGCGACCGCTGGGTGGTGTTGAAGGGCCTGCTGCACGGCGGCGATGCCGAGGCCCAGGCGGTCGCCGTCGCCGAACGGCAATATCTGGCCGAACTGGCCCATCCGAGCATCGTCAAAATTCACAACTTCGTCGAACATCCGGGGCCCGGCGGCTCGCCGATCGGCTACATCGTCATGGAGTACGTGGGCGGACGTTCGCTGCGCGATCTGCTCGACACACATCCGCGGCCGGAGCGGATGCCGGTGCCCGAGGCGATCGCCTACATCCTGGAGATCCTGCCCGCGTTGGAATATCTGCACGCGCTCGAGCTGGCCTACAACGACCTCAAGCCCGACAACATCATGGTCACCGAGGACCAGGTGAAACTGATCGACCTGGGCGCGACGGCTCCCTTCGACTCGTACGGAAATCTCTACGGCACCAAGGGTTTCCAGGCGCCCGAGATCGCCACCACCGGCCCCACGGCGGCCACCGACATCTACACGGTCGGCCGGACCCTGGCGGTGCTGACCGTGAACATCCCGATGGTCGCCGGCCGCTACACCGACGGCATCCCGCATCCGGACATCGAACCGGTGCTGGCTCGGTACGAATTCCTGCATCGGCTGTTGCTGACCGCGACCGATCCCGATCCGGACCGCCGTTTCCCCTCGGCCCGGGTGATGACCACACAGCTCGCGGGTGTGCTGCGCGAAATCCTGGCCACCGACACCGGAACCGAACATCCGCAGCTCTCGACGCTGTTCAGCCCGCCGCGTACCAGTTTCGGCACCGACGAGCTGATCGGGCAGACCGACGTCTACGCCGACGGCGTGGTCCGCGACAAGAGTCTCGCGGCCCGCGATATCGCCGCCGCCCTGCCGGTGCCGCTGATCGATCCGGCCGATCCCTCGGCCGCGCTGCTGGCCGGGACCGTGCATTCCGAACCGGAGCATGCCCTCGACGCGGTGCGGGCCGCGCGGCGCCGAGCCGAGACCGCGCCGGGTGGCGCGCCGGACAGTTTCGCCACCGAGGCCACCCTGGCCGAGGTGCGCATCCACCTCGATCTCGACCAGCCGGCCGCGGCCCGTGAGCTGCTCGGTCGCCTGGGCGTACAGGATTGGCGCACCGACTGGTTCCAGGGCCTGATCGCGTTGCGCGAGCAGGATTACGAACGCGCCTACGACTGTTTCGACGCGGTGCTGTGCGCGCTGCCCGGCGAGATCGCACCCAAACTGGCCATCGCCGCGACCGCGGAACTGGTTCTGCAACAGTGGGATTCGCCGGACCCCGCGCAGTGGCGGCACTGCGCCGAGAAGTTCTACGCGACGGTGTGGCGGACCGACCGCGGCGTGGTCAGCGCGGCCTTCGGGCTCGCCCGGCAATTGGCCGCCGACGGCCGGGTCACCGCGGCGGTGGCGGCCCTGGACGAGGTCCCCTCCGCCTCCCGCCACTACACCGAGGCGCGGCTGACCGCGGTCCTGTTACTCCTCACCGGACACCCCACCGAGCCCGGCGGCACGGAGTCCGAAGGCGGCGGCGATCGTCGACAGGCGCACGTCGGCACCGATCGGCCGGCGGAGTCGACCCTGCACGTCGCCGCGGCGCGGTTGCAGGCGCTGCCCGCCGCGGAACGCCGGGTCGCGCAGCTGCGGGTCCTGGTGCTCGGCACCGCTCTGGCGTGGTTGCAGGCCGGGAACCGCCCTCAGGCGTCCGACCGCACCCTGCTCGGACAACCGTTCACCGAACGCGGGCTGCGGCGGGGGATCGAATCGGGCCTGCGCGCACTGGCCCGCACCGCCCCCGGCCGGACGCACCGGTACGCGCTGGTGGATCTGGCGAACGCGATTCGCGCCAAGAGCTGGTTCTGAGCCCCGTTCAGCCCACCAGCGCGGCCGCCGCGCGGGCGATGGCCAGTTCCTCGTCGGTCGGCACCACCAGCACGGCCACCTCCGCGTCCGGCGGCGAAATACGGCGCGCCGCACGATCTTTCGCGGTGTTGCGCACCGGATCCACCGCGATGCCGAAGCGTTCCAGCCCGGCCAGCGCGTCGGCGCGCACCTGCGCGTTGTTCTCCCCGACTCCGGCGGTGAAGGTGATCGCGTCGACCCGGCCCAGATCCACCAGATAGGCGCCGATGTAATGGCGCAACCGATGCACGTAGACGTCATACGCCAAACGCGCCGCGGCATCGCCGGATTCGATCAGCCCGAACAACTGCCGGAAGTCGTTGACCCCGGACAACCCCTTGATGCCGGAGCGGCGGTTGAGCAGTTCGTCGATGCCGTCGATGTCCAGCCCCGCGGTCCGCGCCAAGTGCAGCGGAATACCCGGATCGATATCGCCGGACCGGGTGCCCATCACCAGTCCCTCCAGCGGCGTCAGTCCCATGCTGGTGTCCACGGCCCGGCCGCCGCGAATCGCCGAGGCCGAGGCGCCGTTGCCCAGATGCAGGACGATCTGGTTGTGCTCGGACGGGTCGCCGCCGAGCAGTTCGGACACCCGCCCGGACACGTACTCGTGCGAGGTGCCGTGAAACCCGTAGCGCCGGACACCGTGCGCGGCGGCGACACCGGCGTCGATGGCATAGGTCTTCGCGGCGTCGGGCAGTCCGTGGAAGAAGGCGGTGTCGAAAACCGCGACCTGCGGGAGATCGGGCAGCAGGGCACGCGCGGAACGGATACCGGTGACGTTGGCCGGATTGTGCAGTGGCGCCAGGGTGGAGAGTTTGTCGATGGATTCCACCACGGCATCGGTGATCAGGGTCGGTTCGTAGAAGACCTCGCCACCGTGCACGACCCGATGTCCGACCGCCGAGAGCCCCTCGCCACTCAGATCGTGACCGCTGCGGGCGAACAGGTCGAACACCACCCGCAGCCCGGCGGCGTGATCGGAGATCTGGCCGGTGTGCTCGAAATTCTTTCCGTCACTGTGATGTTCGACGGTGACCTCGTCCTCGGATACCGGCTCCCCGATGCGCGACACCAGCCCGGACGCCGCCACATGCGCCGAAACCGGGTCCAGCAGTTGATATTTGATCGACGACGACCCCGAATTGATCACCAATACCTGCATCAGCCCCGCGCCTCCTGTGTCCTGCGGGCCACCCGCACCCGGTCGGCACAGCGAGCCGCTGCGCGATGGTCGCTCACCGTGCCTCCTGCTGCTGCGCCTGAATCGCCGTAATAGCCACAGTGTTCACGATGTCGGCCACCAGGGCGCCGCGCGACAGGTCGTTGACCGGTTTGCGTAATCCCTGGAGCACCGGTCCGATCGCCACCGCGCCCGCGCTGCGCTGCACGGCCTTGTAGGTGTTGTTACCGGTATTGAGGTCCGGGAAGATGAACACCGTCGCGCGCCCGGCGACATCGGAATGCGGGAGTTTGGCGCTGGCGACCGTCGGTTCGATCGCGGCGTCGTACTGGATCGGCCCCTCCACCGGCAGCTGCGGCGCGCGCCGGTGCACGAGTTCGGTTGCGGCCCTGACCTTGTCGACATCGGCACCCGAACCGGACTCGCCCGTCGAATACGACAGCATCGCCACCCGGGGCTCGATCCCGAACTGCTGCGCGGTGCGGGCGGAGGAAATCGCGATATCGGAGAGCTGTTCGGAGGTCGGATCCGGCACCACCGCGCAGTCGCCGTAGGCCAGCACCCGATCGGCCAGGCACATCAGGAACACACTGGACACCGTCGAGACGCCGGGTTCGGTCTTGATGATCTCGAATGAGGGCCGAATCGTATGCGCGGTGGTGTGCGCGGCGCCGGAGACCATGCCGTCGGCGATGCCCCGGTGCACCATCATGGTGCCGAAATACGAGATGTCGGCCATGTATTCGCGGGCCCGCTCGACCGTCATTCCCTTGTGCGCGCGCAGCCGCGCGAACTCTTCGGCGAACTCCGCGCGCAACTCGCTGGTCCGCGGATCGAGTACCTGGGCGGCCTCGATATCGACGCCGAGTTCGGCCGCACGGGCACGCACGGTGGCCTCGTCACCGAGGATGGTCAGCTCCGCGATCTTGCGTTGCAGCACGCGGCCGGCCGCCCGCAGGATGCGGTCGTCGTCGCCCTCCGGCAACACGATCCGGCGCGGATCGGCACGAGCTCGTTCCACCAGCTGATATTCGAACATCTGCGGTGTGACCACCGACGGCACCGGAACTTCGATGAGATCCAGCAGCTTCCGGCTGTCCACCCGCTGCTCCATCAGCGCCAGCGCGGTGTCGACCTTGCGCATACTGCTGAGCGAGACCCGCCCGCGGGTGTGGGCGGCGGCACTGGCCGTGTCGAATGTGCCCAGCTGCGTGGTGAGGATGGGCAGTTTCGGCTTGAGGCCCTCCATCAGGCGCGCGATTGCCGGATCCGGCAACATGCCACCGTTCATGATGATGCCCGACAGCGACGGAAATCCCTCCGCCTCGTGCGCGTTCACCAGCGACAGCAGGACGTCGGAGCGGTCGCCCGGCACGATCACCGCGACGCCGTCGCTGAGCCGCTCGAGAATGTGCTCGGCGGTCATCCCGCCGACCATCACCTTCAGCGCCTCGCGCTGCAGCAGTTCCGGATCGCCCGAGTAGACGGTGCCGTCGATGGCCTCGCAGAGTTCGTTCATGGTCGGCGCGGTCAGCAGCGGCACCTCCGGCATCGTCCACGACGGACAGGGCAGCACCCCCATCGCCTTCCGCACGTCCTCGAGCCGCTCGGGATCGCAGCGGTTGACGATGATCGCCATGAGCTGCGCGTGCTCGTGTTCGAGTTCGGCCTCGCAGACCCGGGCGACCTGCACGACCTCCTCGGGGCTGCGTCCGGCCCCGCGCAGCACCAGCAGGACCGGCGCGCCGAGGTTGACCGCGATCCGGGCGTTGTAGCGCAGTTCGCTGGGCCCGGCGACATCGGTGTAGTCGCTGCCGACCACCACCACGGCGTCGCAGACCTTGGCGACCTCGTGGAAGCGCATCACGATCTCACTGATCGCGGCGTCGGGATCGGCGTGCACCTGCTCGTAGGTCACCCCGACCGCCTGGTCGTAGTCGATATCGGCGGTGCAGTGTTCGAGCAGCAGCTCGAGAATGTAGTCGCGGCCGCGGTTGGACCGGGTGATCGGCCGGAAGACGCCCACCCGCGGCGTCGTCGCCGAGAGCATCTGCAACATGCCCAGCGCCACGGTGGATTTGCCGGTGTCACCTTCCAGTGACGCGATGAACACGATGGAGGGTGCGGGTTCGGCCATGATCCCGAGCTTAGTGAGCGGATCCGCGCCCGCGGTCGTCCGCACGGGCGGTGCCGGTGAAATCACATTCGGCTGACTGTGGACCGGTTCTGCAAGCGGGCTCGATGAGTGTTACGGACATACTCGTGCGCTTCTCGACCATTCAACGGCTCACGATCAGCCCATAGTCTCGTCTCATGCAACTCGGAACCTTCCTCCCCACCTCCACTCCCGATCCCCAGCAGCCGATCCTCGGCGATGTCGGCGCCGCGGCGCGGTTCGCCGAGGAGGCCGGGCTCGATTCGGTGTGGTCGACCGACCACCTCGTGGCCAGCGCGCCGATTCTGGAGAGTTCGGTCACGCTGGCGACCGCGGCGGCGGTGACCGAACGGATTCGGATCGGCTACGGCGTGCTGCTGCTCGCACTGCGCCCGGCCGCGTGGGCGGCCAAGCAGATCGGCGCGCTGCAGTACGTGTCCTCGGATCGGCTCCTGCTGGGTGTCGGCACCGGCAATCCCGCCCACGGCGATATCGGCTGGCGAGCGGCCGGGCTGTCGTTCGCCGACCGGGGCCGGCGCACCGACGAGAATCTGCGCGTACTGCCCGACCTGATCGCGGGCCGGCCCGCCGTCCTGCCGGACGGCACCGAGGTCACGCTCGCACCCGGTGCGAAAGTTCCGCCGATTCTGGTGGCCGGCGACGGTCCGCGTGCCCGGCGCCGGGCGGCCGAATTCGCCGACGGCTGGCTCGCGATCGGCCTCGCGCCGCAGGAAGTAGCCACTGCCACAAAGGAAGTGACCGAATTCGCCGCGGAATTCGGCCGGAACACACCGACTGTCTCAGTCGTCACGCCGCTACCCGCCGAACTCGGCGAAGCCCGGGCACTGTTCGACGCCTATGCCGAGGCGGGTGTGGAACACCTGCTCACCGCGCCGCGCGACGGCGACTGGCGCCGGGGCTACGAATTCGCGGCCGCGATCCGGCGGTAAACGCTCTCACCCGCCCTCGCGACTGCGGCCGGAGCCTTAGGATCACTGTCCATGACGGCACAGTTTCCGGATCGGCAGTGGGGTTCGCGGACCGGTCTGCTCGGACGCACCGCGAGCGCGTTCGCCGCGACGAAGTTCGGTTCGCGGGTGGTCCGCACCCTCACCCCGCTGGACCGGAAGGTGTTGCAGCGCACCGGCGCTCGCTACACCGTGCTCGGACCGATCGGCGCGCCGATCGTCCTGCTCACGACCACCGGCCGCAAGTCCGGGCAGCCCCGCACCTCCCCGCTGTTGTACGTCCACGACGGCGACACGCTGTACGTGATCGGCAGCAACTTCGGTCAGTCCAGCCATCCGGCGTGGACCGCCAACCTGCTGGCAGACCCCGAGGCCACCGTAACCCTTGCGGGACAGAGCATTCCGGTGCGCGCACAGCTGATCGAGGATCCGGAGCGTAAGCAGCGGATCTTCGACCGGTTCGTGGAGACGACCGAAGCCTATGCCGCCTACCGCAGCCGCACGACGCGCGATCTGCGCCTGTTCGCCCTGACCCGGGCGTGAGTGTTCACACGATCCGGCTGTGGGACAGATAGGCCCGCCCTGCGAAGGTCCGGATCGGGCTGCTGCCGAAGTCGAGTGACCACACCGGTTGCCGATTCGTTCCGGCCGCGACGACGGTGATGCCGCCCTGACCGCCACGCGCGACGGTGACCACCCTTGATCCATCGGTGGCCCAGGGGACCTGGTTGTCCGGCAGTACACCGCCCTCGGCCGTGTACGCGTCGAACCAGGCGTAGGCGAGCTTGTATCTGTTCTCGAGGTAGTCGGAGCCGGATTTCGTGGTGGTGTCCCAGCGAATCAGAATTTTGCTGCCGATTCCGGCGACGGACACACCGTGGCCGTAACTCGCTTCCTTCGGCAGTTGCCTGGACCAGAGCATGGACCCGGTCGCGGGATCGAAGGCGGCGAGCATGCCGCGGTTCGTCATCACCGGCAGCGCCGGGGCCGTGTCCGGTTCGGCGTAGCGCTTGTCGTTGCCGTTCGGCGCCGGATCGTCACCCTGGGTGGCATACGGCTGGCTCGCCACGACCCGCCAGCCGGGACCGGCACCGGCGCGCTTCGTTCCGTCGAGAGCGAAGAAGTCCGCACCGATCGCGAATCCGCCGGAGTACGCCAGCCAATCCGGAGCCCACACCGTATTCGGCTGAACGTGGTCCGGAGCCACCTGATACACGACCTTCCCGGTTTCGATATTCCGCAATTCGAAACCGGCCTTCGAGAACGGATCACCGGACACGGGATTCTTCTGCAGCGACAGCACACCGGAACCGTGGACCAGGCCCGGCTGAATGTCGTCGGCCTGCCAGAGCACCTTGCCGCTGACGTCCGCGGCGATGACCGAACCCGTCCCGGCCCCTTCGCGCTCGGGTTCGAACGTGGCGAAGGTTTCGCCTGCGGAGACGATTTCGGTGGCGGCCGGCAGGCGGCCGGAGATCACGCCCGCCTGCGTATCGATGAGCAGCGTCGCGTACGAATCCGAATTCACGTCCCGGGTTCCGGCGGCGCTGTCCCCGGCCTCCGTACGGCAGCCGGCGTAGCGGCCCGAGGCCGTGAACACGCACTCGGCGTAGGAGATGTAACCCACACCGACGCTGTGCAACAGCGCACCCGACTCCACATCGATGATGTCGAGTTTCTCGGTGCCGTTGTAGAGCACCACCTTGTCCGTGCCGCCGATCGGGAGCTCCGATCCGTCGGCCGACCACCGCTTCCCGGTGGGTTCGGCACTCAGATCCGGGCTCTGCGGAGTGACCGAGATCCGGGCCAGCGCCCGGGCGGCATCGGTCGGACCGACCTCATCGGAGCCGGCCGACCGCACCACGAAAACCGTCACGATCACGATCACGATCAGGACCGCGATACCTGCGCCCCACCGGATTCCACTCGACGGTGCACCGGTTCGCGGTAGCACCGTCGGTGATTCGGTCTGTGCTTCCGACCGGCCCCGCGACGGTTCGGGCTGTCCCGCGAGCACGGTCGCGATCGCCGCCTGCGGATCGCCCTGCGGCGGGCCGGCAGTGCCGGCCCGCAAGGCCGCACCCAGCGCCGCCGCGAACTCCGACGACGAGGCGAACCGTGCCTCCGGTCGCTTCGCCATCGCCCGCGCGAGGACCGCGTCCACGTCCGGATGCAGGTGCGGACGCGCCGTCCGCACGCTCGGTGGCGTGGCCGTGGCATGCCGCGTGACGACCACGACGGGATTGGCGTCCGCGAACGGCGCGTCGCCTGTGAGCACGTGAAAGACGGTGCAGGCCAAGGAATACTGATCGCTGCGTCCGTCCAGCGGTTGCGCGCTCAGTTGCTCCGGCGACGCATAGTTCAGGGTGCCGATCATGACCCCGGTTCCGGTCAGATCGGAGGCACCCGCGGCGGCCTGCCGGGCGATGCCGAAATCGGTGAGCAGCACGTCACCGTCCCGGCTCAGCAGGATGTTCGCCGGTTTCACGTCCCGGTGCACCAAACCCTGCGCATTCGCGCGATCCAGTGCTCCCGCAACGGTTTCCGCGATCCGGATCACCTCATCGATCCCGAACGGCCCGGTGGCGGCCAGTCGCTGGGCGACATCGACGCCGTCGACCAATTCCATCGCGATCCACAGCCGGCCCTCGTGCTCGCCGCGGTCGTACACCTTCACGATCGCCGGATGTGACAGACTCGCCGCCAGATCGGCCTCCCGCTCGAACCGCGCCCGGTACTCCGGGTCGGCCGCGTACTGGGCCGGTAGTACCTTCACCGCGTCCGATCGCGGTAACCGCGGGTGCCGGGCGACGTAGACCTCACCCATTCCACCGGCGCCGAGCACCCGTTCGATCCGGTAGCCCGCGAACAACTCCCCCGAATACAGCATTACTCCTCCTCGCCGTGAGCACCCTACCGAGTCCGACCGGCCTGCGAGGGACGGACGGACCAGGCGGAACGGACACACAGCGGGCGGCTCCGCACCGTACCGGCCCGGAACGTACGGATGTCACGCTCGGGCGGCCGAGCGTGACATCCGAGGGAGCGGACGCGCGGGAAGGCTCAGAGTGCGCGCAGGCGCGGGGCGAGGTCGCGGGCGAACAGATCCAGGAAACGACGCTGATCGTGGCCCGGGGCGTGGAAGACCAAGTGGTTCAGCCCGGCATCGACATACGGTTTGACCTGCTCGACCGCCTCATCCGGATCGCTGGCCACGATCCAGCGCTTGGCGATCTGCTCGATCGGCAACGCATCCGCGGCCGCCTCCATCTCGATCGGATCGGTGATCGAATGCTTCTGCTCGGCCGTCAACGACAACGGCGCCCAGAACCGCGTATTCTCCAACGCCAGTTCCGGATCGGTGTCATACGAAATCTTGATCTCGATCATCCGATCGATATCGCCGAGCGTACGACCCACCTTCTCCGCGCCCTCGGTCACCGCCGGCATCAACTTCTCCGTGTACAGGTCCATCCCCTTACCCGAGGTGCAGATGAAACCGTCACCGGCCCGGCCCGCATACCGAGCCACCACCGGACCACCCGCCGCGATATACACCGGAATCCCCGCCGGCGGCACATCGTAGATCGACGCGCCGACCGTGTTGTAGTACTGGCCCTCGAAATCGACCCGATCACCACTCCACAACGCGCGCATCAGATCCACCGACTCGCGCAACCGGGCGAAACGCTCCTTGAACT
>NZ_BDBN01000045.1 GCF_001613005.1 Nocardia nova NBRC 15556
AAGCCATTCTGATCTCGGTCAAGCGGCTGTATCTGCTCGGCCAGGACGATCAGCCCACCGGCACTTACACATTCGCCGAGCTGTTGGCGGAGGAATTGGCCGCGGCCGACCGCATGTAGTTCCCATATACCGCAAGAGGGCGCCCCCGGAATCGGATTCCGGGGGCGCCCTCTTTTTCGGTCAGTGGCAGGGAACGCTCGGTTGGGCCTGCATCGCGGCGGCGGCCAGCAGCTGGTCCAGGGCGCGCTCGACGTCTTCCTTCCACAGATGATCGCTGTCGAGTTCCAACCGCAGTCGCGGAAAACGATGGTGCTGCGCCACCACCGAGAATCCGACGTCCTCGAGGAAATCCGCGTCGATCATGCAGCTCTCGGGAGAGCAGGCCCTGTTGGCCTTCGGCCGCGGGGCCGAGGCGATGCCGTGGCCCGGCGAGTCGATGCGCTCCATGAAGAACATGGATCGCACTCCGCGCGCCGGCAGCGCGGTCGCGGCCGGATCGGTGCGAATTCCGAAGGCCTCGATCGCTCGCACACCTCGGCGCATCAGATCGCCGACTACGGCCTGAATCAGCCGATGGGCAATATCTCCATCGTTGTGCGGCGGTTCGGCCCGCAGCGTGGTCAGCAGGACCGCATCCGGGCTCACGGGGGAGGTGGGGAACAACGCCGCGCGCGGCACCACACTCGGCGGCGAATACAGCGCACATCCGGCCGGCTGGCCATCGACCAACGCGATCTGCCCGCAGGACCCCCATTCGAGCATGACCGTCGACAACCACGCCTCCTTTTCGAAGACGGGATCGCTGAATTCACGAGAGTCTGCCGCCACGGCAGGGTCGATCTCCCAGAACACGCATCGACGCGCATGTGCGGGAAGTTTGTCCAGTCCGCCGAGGGTTAGTGCGGTCACGCTGGTCGACACCGCTCTGCTCAGCCTCCAGCTTTCCGATTCATCTATGCTCACGCCGCATCAACATCTTCTCGCCAGCAAGAATATGCGATCAAAGCGAACGCCTCATTTCCCATCCCTTATCGATCGCGGCACATTCGGATCGGCGCGAAAAACAGCGGTGTCACAGTGACGTTTCTCGCCGAACCTCAGGGTTCTGTCTCGTCAGAGCTGTTGTTGCTCCATCAGCCCGACAATGCGCTCCAAATCGTCGACCGAACCGAACTCGACGACGATCTTGCCCTTCTTCTTGCCCATACTCACCGTGACCCTGGTGTCGAACGAATTGGCCAATCGCTCGGCAACCTTGTCCAACCCCGGTGCGTAGATCTGCCGCCGCTTGGGGGTCGGCTTCGCTTCTTCTTCGGGGTAGCGGTTCGCGAGAGTGACGGCCTCCTCGGTCGCACGAACCGACAACCCCTCGGCGACGATGCGTTCGGCCAACCGCTCCTGCGCCTCGGCGCCCGCTTCCAACCCGAGCAGCGCGCGAGCATGTCCGGCGGAGAGCACGCCGGCCGCGACTCGTCGCTGCACCGGAATCGGCAACTTCAGTAGGCGAATCATATTCGTGACGACCGGTCGGGATCGGCCGATTCGGTTCGCCAGTTCTTCGTGGGTGACGCCGAACTCCTCCAGCAGCTGCTGATAGGCCGCCGCCTCTTCGAGCGGATTCAGCTGCACCCGGTGGATGTTCTCCAGCAGCGCATCGCGCAACATGGCGTCGTCGGTGGTCTCCCGCACGATCGCCGGGATGGTCTCCAGGCCGGCTTCCTGGCAGGCTCGCCATCGCCGTTCACCCATCACCAGCTGATAGCGCGGAGTGGGGGAGGACTCCAACACCCGCACCACGATCGGCTGCATCAGACCGAATTCCCGCACCGAATGGACGAGTTCGGCGAGCGCATCCTCTTCGAAGACCTGCCGCGGCTGCTTCGGATTGCGCTCGATCTGATCCGGCGGAATCTCCCGGTACACCGCACCGGCGCTCGACTCCTCGGCCGCATCGGGCACCCGATGCAGATAGGCCGACGCGGGATGCGGCCCGATCGGATCGAGTCCGATCACCGCATTGGCTGCCGCGCTTCCGAGTCCCTGCACATCGGCAGGACCGGTCGGAATCAACGCGGCTAGCCCGCGCCCCAAGCCACCCTTCTTCGCCTGACTCATCGGCCTACCGACCCCTTTCCTGTGCTGCACCAGCCGTACCGGCCGACGCGCCTTCCTGGCCCGGCGACACTCGGCTCTGGATGACGGCCGAGCGGGCCGCGATCTCCCGCCCCGCGTCGAGATAACTCATCGCGCCGCGGGAACCAGGATCGTAATCGAGCACGGTCATGCCGTAGCCCGGCGCCTCGGAAACCTTGACGCTGCGCGGAATCACCGAGCGCAGCACCGCGTCACCGAAGTGGCCGCGGACCTCTTCGGCAACCTGGTCGGCGAGTTTGGTCCGGCCGTCGTACATGGTGAGAACGACGGTCGAGACGTGCAGCTCCGGATTCAGATGTGCCTGCACCAGACCGATATTGCGCAGCAGCTGGCCGACGCCCTCCAGCGCGTAGTACTCGCACTGGATCGGGATCATCACTTCCTTGGCCGCCACCATCGCGTTGACGGTCAGCAAGCCGAGAGAAGGCGGGCAGTCGATCATCACGTAGTCGATGTCGTAGCCCGCCAGGTTGGCTTCTTGAATGGCCGCTTTCAATCGGCCTTCACGGGCGACCATGGAGACCAATTCGATTTCGGCGCCGGCGAGGTCGATCGTCGCCGGAATGCACAGTAGGCGTTCGTTGTGCGGGCTCCGCTGGATCGCGTCCTGCACCGAGATCTCACCGATCAGCAGTTCGTAGCTCGACGGCACGCCGGAGTGGTGCTCCACGCCGAGCGCGGTGCTGGCATTGCCTTGGGGATCGAGATCGATGACGAGCACCGTCATCCCCTGCAGTGCCAGCGCGGCAGCGAGATTCACGGCCGTCGTCGTCTTACCGACGCCACCCTTCTGATTGGCGATGGTGATGATGCGTTGTTCGCGCGGCTTGGGGATGTTGAGGGAGCCGGGGTGCAGGACCTGGCTGGCGCGATGCGCTTCGGCCGCGATCGGAGTTTCAGCGGCGGAGATGTTTCCGAATGCGGTCTTGGCGAATTCATCTCCCTCGAGGCCGCCGCTGTCCAGCATTCCGGGCACCCGGGATGTTGTTTCCCGTGAAACATTCGCCGGACGGTTCGACATACAGGCTCCTAACCCCGAGAACTTCAGACACGTGCCCAGGCAGCACCGGCGCCGCATGGCTCGAACAAGCAGAACGCGGAGCTGCCGGGAACCGCGAAACCGCGCGCTCACGCTCGACGACAACTAGCTTGCCAGCACCGGCCAGAATACGGAAGTTGAACCGCGGCAATCACTATCCGACACGCACGGAATGACTCGCTGCGGCCGTCTCGAGCGGCCTCGCGAGGCGTTGTTTCATGTGAAACAACGAAAGTTACTGTGCGCGCCGGGCGCGTCGACTCGCTTCCTTGTTCGCCCGCTTCTCCGCGCGGGGCACACGCTCGACACTGAGCACGACGGTCGGCGGCGACACGATGCCCACACCACATTCGAGAATCTTCGCGTGGCCCGCACCCGCGCGCGCCAGTTCAACCTGATCCCGCTCGAGTTCCTCGGCGACGCTGGATCCCTTGAGCGCCAACATATGGCCGTGCTCGCGAACCAGCGGCAGGGACCACTTGGCCAATTTCCCGAGGGGAGCGACCGCACGGGAAGTCACGTAATCCGCACCGCCCGCTTCCTTTCGAACGTCCGGCTGTTCGGCGCGACCACGCACCACGGTGATCTCGAGCCCTGCCGATTCGACGAACTCCGCCAGGAACTTGGTGCGCCGCAGCAACGGCTCGACGAGTGTGATGCGCAGATCCGGACGCGCGATGGCGAGTGGAATTCCCGGAAGTCCGGCGCCACTGCCGATGTCGACGACGGAAGCTCCGAGAGGAATCAACTCGCCCAGCACCGCACAGTTGAGGATGTGGCGGTCCCAGAGCCGCGGCACCTCCCGCGGACCGATCAGACCGCGTTCGACGCCCGCGGTCGCCAGCGCGGCGCAGTACTGCTCGGCCAGCGGAAGACGATCGCCGAATACCTCGGCCGCCACCGCGGGCGGCGTCAGATCGACGGAGTCACCGCCGGGGGAGTGCTGAGGAGTGGCACCCGCGCCTCGTTCCACGTGAAACATCCTTCCGGACCGTCGAAATCCATCACACGCAACTCATCACAAAGAGTAGGGCCCCCGGTTCGATGAACCGGGGGCCCTACCTTACCCATCCAATTTCTCAGGCCGGGATCACGACCACGTGCCGGTTGGGTTCGACACCTTCACTCTCACTGGCGGCACCGTCCACGGCCGCCACCGCATCGTGGACGATCTTGCGCTCGAACGGAGTCATCGGGGCCAGCGATTCGGGCTTGCCCGATTCCGCCACCCGTCGCGCCGCATCGGTTCCGAGCGCGCTCAGTTCCTCGCGACGCTTCGCCCGCCAGCCGGCCACATCGAGCATCAGGCGGCTGCGCACACCGGTCGCCTGTTGCACGGCCAGTCGGGTCAACTCCTGCAACGCGTCCAGAACCTCGCCGCGCCGACCGACGAGCTTCGACAGGTCCCGCCCGCCGTCGATGCTGACGACCGCCCGGTCGCCCTCGACATCCAGATCGATATCGCCGTCGAAGTCGAGAACGTCCAGCAGCTGCTCCAGATAGTCGCCCGCGATCTCGCCCTCTTCGATCAACGCCTCTTCGGCATCGGTCGTATCCGGCTCGGTCGTCGCCTCATCGCGGTCGTCTACCGCTGACGCATCATCCTGCACACCGAGGGCCACAGTGGCGTCCCCTCCATCGGTCTCAACAGTCATATGTCGTTTCCTTCAATCTGAATCTTCCGTCGTATCCGGATCCGCTAGCGACGTCGCTTCTGATTCGCCCGACCTCTGTTGCCGGACCGCTTGCGATTACCCGGCCCGGGTGACTTACCGGACGAGCCCGACTTGCCGGAGGCCGAACCTGCCTTGGCCGAAGAAGTCGGAGTGGTGGACTCCGACGTCGTGGAGGCGGAGGTGCCGTTCGTCGCGGCTGCGGGCTTGTCCCCGTCGGCGGCCGACGGCTCGGCGGCCCCGGACTTCTTCTTGGCGGTCGGCTTGGCGCCGGGCTTCGGGGCGTTCTGCGCCTTCCGCTCGATCGCCTCTTCCTTCTTCTGCTGCTCTTCCTTATCGATGCGCCCGAAGACCAGATGCTGCTGCCCGTAGGTCCAGATGTTGTTGGCCACCCAGTAGAGCAGGATCGCGATGGGCAGGAAGGGGCCACCGACGACGACACCGAGCGGGAACACCCACAGCGCCAGTTTGTTCATCAGCGCGGCTTGGGGATTCGCCGCCGCCTCCGCACTCTGGCGTGCCACCGAGGCGCGGGCGTTGAAGTGGGTTGCGAGGCCGGCGATGATCATCAGCGGCACCGCGACGACGACCATATTCCACACGTGCGGAATGCCGCCGTAATCGGCGTACGCGTCCAGGGTCGCCTTGGGCGAGGTGATCGCGGCGGAGATCGGCGCACCGAAGATGCGGGCACTCAGGAACGACTGCACATCGTGCGCGCTGAACACGTAGTTCGGCGTCATCGCGTTCTGCTCGGGCGTCATGTGCAGCTGGCCGATACCACTACCGGTGCGGTTGAAGGACCGCAGCACGTGGTACAGACCGATGAACACCGGCACCTGAGCCAGCACCGGCAGACAGCCCATCAGCGGGTTGAAGCCGTGCTCCTTCTGCAGCTTCTGCATCTCGACGGCCATCTTCTGGCGGTCGTTCTTGTATTTGCGCTGCAGTTCCTTGATCTGCGGCTGCAGTTCCTGCATCTGCCGCGTGGTGCGCACCTGTTTGACGAAGGGCTTGTACAGCACCAGGCGCAAGGTGAACACCAGGAACACCACTGCCAGCGCCCAGGCGAACCCGTTGCTGGCGCCCTTGTCGAAATCTCCGAGTCCGAAGACGAACCCGAAGATCCGGTGCCAGAACCAAAGGATCCAGGACACCGGGTAATAGATGAAGTCGAGCACGGCTCTATGTACTCCCGTCGGTCGTGTCGCCGGTCACCGCGCGCGGCGACCCTTTACAAGACTTGTGTTCGGCCGCCTCGTCGTGGGCCCGACTCGTCTCGTGAGCCGCTTCGGCAGCAGCCCGTTTCCGTTCCGGAACCGGGTCCCACCCACCAGGGTGCCAGGGCGCACATTTGGCCAGACGCACGGCCGTCAATCCGAGACCTACGAACAGCCCGCGCGTACGCAGAGCCGTCACCGCGTACTCGCTACAGGTCGGGGTGAATCGGCATACCGGCATGCGGGTGGGGGAGACGTACGTCCGGTACAGCTCGATCAGAAAGATCAAGAGATTCGCCGGAAGCCGCGTCACTACGCGTAGGCGGTTCATGACGCATCACTCGAAGCCACCCGCGCGGCGGAGAGATCGAACGACATTTTCCGCAGCGCGGACCGCAACTGCTGATCCAGCTCCGCCGAGGTCGCCACCGCGGCACCCGGGAGGGCGCGGATCACGACATCGGCCTCCGCCGGTAGATCTGCGACGACCCCGGCGCAGATATGACGCAGGCGGCGGGCGACGCGGTGTCGAACCACCGCGGTGCCCACCGCCTTGCTGACGATCAATCCGAAACGAGGACCACCGAAGCGTGCGAGCGGCCTAGCCGCCGCATCGTCGGACCTCACGGCATCGTCGGATCTCAGTTCCTCCGACGCCGACGGCATCACCACATGCACGACGATGTCCCGTCTCCCGACTCGTCGGCCACGTCGCACCGTCCGGGAGAAGTCGGCACGATGATGCAGCCGGTACGGCTCAGGCAACACCCGAGTGTCCGACCACGTAACGGGTGAACGGAAGCAGCGAGACGATCGACGAGTCAGGCATGGCGGCGATGCCGATGCCGTGCGATCAGGCCGTCAGAGAGGCGCGGCCCTTGCGACGGCGCGCCGACACGATCGCGCGCCCGGCACGGGTACGCATCCGGAGTCGGAAGCCGTGGACCCGCGCACGACGACGGTTGTTCGGCTGGAACGTCCGCTTGCCCTTGGCCACGGTCAACACTCCTCGAGTTGGTGGGCGCCAGGCGGCGCCCGAAGCTGTTCGGTGAAACGTATGTGGTCGCGATGAAAACTGGTCTTCATCGGCACAACGCCCATTGCGTGGTGGTCCCGCTGGATCGACGATTCGACCGGGCAGCAGGCAGCCAACACCGCGTCAACGGGTGACTGTACGAGGGTACTGATCAGCCAGGAGAGGGTCAAACTCGGGGTCCCCCATGAGACGCCCGCCACTGCTTTCCGGGTCGACGATATCCGTTCGCTCCGCGCGACGCACCGAACGGCCGCGACGCGCCGTGCGGACGGCGCGGTCGTGAACCGCCCTTGTCACAGCCACCGCGGACGCACTACGATTCATAGCTAGAAGATAGCTGCAGAAGCGCAGGTCCAGGCGCTGACCGGGGGGTTGTTGCAGCGAGCCACGTATCATCCGAGTTCTCCACATCTGTGGATAATTGTGTGGAAAGACCCCTGGAGTGGCATATTCGTATGGCTGACGGCCAGGCTTGTCAGTGGTCGCCGACCGTTGGAGCTCCTGTCGACTTGCTCCGGGGAGGAAATAATACGTGGACGACGAGCAGAACGTGTTGACCGCGGTCTGGCCCGAAGTGGTCGCCGAGCTCACCGCCGGCTCCACCGACGGAGCCATTCCGCCGGTGACCAACGCCCAGAAGGCGTGGCTCGGCTTGGTCAAGCCGCTGACGGTCGCACAAGGCTTTGCCCTGCTCTCGGTGCCTTCTTCCCTGGCCCAGGAGGCCATCGAACGCGATCTGCGCGAACCGATTCTGCGGTCGCTGGCCCGTCGGCTGGGCCCGCAGGTCGAGGGTCTGGGCGTCCGGATCGCCGCTCCGGCCAATCCGCCGCCGGACCGCCCCGGCGCCGGCGCCCGACATGCTCGCCTGACGTCGCGTCCGGAGCGGATGCGCGACAAGCCCCGTGAACCGGTCGGCTTCCCGGCGCCACCGCAGTATCCCGACGCCGACGATTTCCCCACCCCACGCTATCTTTCCCCAGCCGACTACCAGGCCCGGACCGCCTATCCCCAGGGTGAATATCCGTCCGCGCCGATGGCCGGGGAATTGCCGGACAGCCTCGGACCGTCCTCCCCGCTGCGCCGGGACCCGGAAGCGCATCTGCACGACGAAGCGCTGGTCCGGCATCCGGAAAGTCTGCGTCGCGATCCCGACGATCTGCGCCGGGAAGCCGAAGCCTTCCGCCACGACCCGGACGTACTCCGCCGCGAAGCCGACGTCCTGCGGCGGGACCCGGACAGCCTGCCCGGCCGGGACGGCCTGCACGGTCCGGATTCGCTGCGGCGTGAGGCGGACACCCTGCGCCGCGACCACGAACTGCATCCCCAGGAGGCGTTGCGGCGGGAGACCGAACCGTTGCGTCACGATCCCGAGCTGCCCCGGCCGGGCGGCCATCCCGGACAGGAGTCGCTGTTCGCGCCGGAGCCGGAGGTCGGTCAGCGGCCGGGCGCGGCCGAAGAGGCCGACGAACCGGTGGTGAGCGCGCGCAATTCCTGGCCGACGTATTTCACGAAGTCGCCGGAACCGCCGCCGCCCGCCCCCGCGAACTCCTCGGCCAGCCTGAACGCCAAATACACCTTCGAGACCTTCGTCATCGGCGCCTCGAACCGATTCGCCCACGCGGCGGCGGTCGCGATCGCCGAGGCGCCGGCCCGTGCGTACAACCCGCTGTTCGTCTGGGGGGCTTCCGGTCTGGGAAAGACGCATCTGCTGCACGCGGCCGGGCATTACGCCCAGCGGCTGTTCCCTGGGATGCGCGTCAAGTACGTCTCGACCGAGGAATTCACCAACGACTTCATCAACAGTCTGCGCGACGACCGGAAGGTGGCGTTCAAGCGGCGCTACCGCGAGACCGACATCCTGCTGGTGGACGACATCCAGTTCATCGAGGGCAAGGAAGGTATCCAGGAGGAGTTCTTCCACACCTTCAACACCCTGCACAACGCGAACAAGCAGATCGTCGTGTCCTCCGATCGGCCACCGAAGCAACTGGCGACGCTCGAGGAGCGACTGCGTACCCGGTTCGAATGGGGCCTGATCACCGACGTGCAGCCGCCGGAGCTGGAGACCCGGATCGCGATTCTGCGCAAGAAGGTGCGGATGGACCGCCTCGATGTGCCGCACGACGTGCTGGAACTGATTGCCAGCCGGGTCGAGCGCAACATCCGTGAACTCGAGGGCGCGTTGATCCGGGTAACGGCCTTCGCCTCCCTCAACGGACAGCCGCTGGATCTGTCGCTGGCCGAGGTCGTCCTGCGCGATCTGATGCCGGACACCACCACGATCGAGATCACGGCGTCGACGATCGTGGCCGTGACCGCGGAATACTTCAACACCACGCTGGAGGAGCTGACCGGTCCGGGTAAGGCTCGGCCGCTGGCCCAGGCTCGCCAGATCGCGATGTACCTGTGCCGGGAACTGACCGACCTGTCGCTACCGAAGATCGGTCAGGCCTTCGGTCGCGACCACACGACGGTCATGTACGCGGAGAAGAAAGTGCGCAAGGAGATGACCGAGCGCCGCCGGGTCTACGACCAGGTCCAAGAACTCACAGCCCGAATCAAACAGCGCTCGCGCTGAATCGCTACACAAGCCGATCCACCCGGTTGACCTGGGTGGATCGGCTTTTTCGTGTTGTGGATTCCTCGAGGAGTCCTTGTGGAGTCCTCGAGGAATCCCAGGTTTGTCCTCGAGGTTGCGCACAGTCGATGCGCGGGGCTGTGCACGCATTCGCTCACAGCCCTCGGTCCACAGTTCCCACAGCCGAATTCGTCCACGGGGTCCGAACTGCGAAGACGGCCGAATCGGCATGTGGATTCCTCGAGGACTCCCTGTCAGGTCCTCGAGGAATCCCCCGGTAGTGCACCGATCGGCACACACGTGTGTACAACAGGTCTCGGGCCATGGAAGAACTCGAGGATGGCTCGAGGATGGAAGTTGAACAGTTTCGCGGCCTCCACAGCGGCCCACTGTTCATCCTCGAGTCACCCGCCGGACATCCCCACGCCGCCACGCCACCTGAGCTGGGCGGACGGGCCGCGTCCACAGAATCCACAGTGCCTACTACTACTTCAGTTCTTCTTCTTTAGATTTCTTCTTGAAAACAGGGTGTGTGGAAACTCGGCTCGGAGGCGGACGGATCGATTCGTGGCACTCCACAACCGAACGAAGCAGGGAGCGGAACGCGTCCGGCCCATCCCGGCGGACGACGCACCGGGCGAGGGGGTGACGTAGTCATCGCCCGCATGCGCGGGTACGGTTTGATGTCGGTCGCCTGTGCCACACTGCGGTGCGTACGGGCGAGTCGTTTCGACCGCATTGCCGCGCGAACCACGCTGTTGTATGAACCACGCTGATCACCACGGCGTCGAACAGATCACGACCGATCGAGACTGGGAGAGGACATACCGAGCGATGGAGCTTGCAAGTATGAAGTTTCGGGTCGCTCGCGAGGATTTCGCGGAATCCGTCGCCTGGGTGGCCCGTAGCCTGCCGTCTCGCCCGCCCGTGCCCGTCCTGGGCGGTGTGCTGCTGGTGGCCGACGAGGACGGTCTCACGGTCTCCGGATTCGACTACGAGGTCTCCGCGCAGATGCGCGTCGCCGCCGAGGTGGCCGGCCCGGGACAGGTGCTGGTCTCCGGTCGCCTGCTGGCCGACATCACCAAGGCGCTGTCCAACAAGCCGGTCGACGTCTCGGTCGACGGCACCCGGGTGCTGATCGCGTGTGGCAGCGCCAAGTTCTCGCTACCGACCATGCCGGTCGAGGACTATCCCCAGTTGCCCGAACTGCCGCCGCAGACCGGCGAACTGGGTGTGGATCTGTTCTCCGAGGCCGTGGGCCAGGTGGCCGTCGCCGCCGGCCGCGACGACACGCTGCCGATGCTGACCGGCATCCGCGTCGAAATCGAGGGCTCCCAGGTGGTTCTGGCAGCCACCGACCGCTTCCGCCTGGCGGTGCGGCATCTGGAGTGGCAGCCCGGTCGCCCGGATGTGGAGACTGCGGTCCTGGTCCCGGCTCGCACGCTGTCGGAATCGGCGAAGACGCTCGGAGCCTCCGACGCGCCCGTCCAGCTGGCCTTCGGCACCGGGACCGACGGACTGCTGGGGATCGTCAACGGCGGCCGCCGGACCACCACGCGACTGCTCGACGCGGAATTCCCCAAGTTCCGCCAATTGCTCCCCAAGGAGCACACCTCGATCGCGACCCTGCAGGTGAGCGCACTGATCGAGGCCATCAAACGTGTGGCCCTGGTCGCCGAGCGCGGCGCCCAGGTGCGGCTCGAATTCTCCGACCAGGGCCTGCAGCTGTCCGCCGGAGGTGACGACGCCGGTCGCGCCGAGGAGTGGCTGGAGGCCGAGTTCCGCGGTGAGCCGTTGACCATCGCGTTCAACCCCAGTTACCTCAACGACGGCCTGTCGGCGCTGCATTCGGACCGGGTGACCTTCGGTTTCACCACACCCAGCCGCCCCGCGGTGATGTGCCCGACCACCGACGACGAGCCGGAGCTTTCGGAGTCCGGTGCGTTCGCGGCGCTGTCGAGCAACTACATCTACCTGCTGATGCCGGTTCGTTTGCCCGGCTGATCGATTCGGCTCCGATCCTCCCCGCCTCGCCGGCCACGATACGACCGGCGAGGCGGCACTCGTTCAACCCGACCTGTGGAGATGTTGATAAACCTGTGAAAAACCCCGGGCGCGTGTGCATTTCGACCCGTCCGTCACAAAGTGCCTGGTGACGGCGGGTTCATCCATGCACATTCGAACGCTCACGCTGCGCGATTTCCGCTCCTGGGAGCATGCCGACCTCGAATTACCCACGGGCAGAACCGTTTTCCTGGGGGCCAACGGCAACGGTAAGACCAATCTCGTCGAGGCCGTAGGTTATCTGTCCACACTCGGTTCCCACCGGGTTGCCGGCGATGCCTCGCTGATCAGGTTGGGGCAGCAGCGATCTCGGATCGGCGCCACCGTCGTCAACGGTGGCCGCGAACTGCGCATCGATGTGGAGTTGAACCAGGGCGCCGCCAATCGCGCTCAGATCAATCGGTCACCGGTCCGCCGCACGCGCGAGATCCTCGGGATCCTCCAGACCGTGCTGTTCGCGCCGGAGGATCTGGCGCTGGTCCGCGGCGACCCGTCCGAACGACGCCGTTTCCTGGACGAACTGGCCACTGCCCGGCTGCCGCGGCTGGCGGCGGTGCGCTCGGATTACGACCGTGTGCTGCGGCAACGCTCCGCGCTGCTGAAAACAGCGGGGCGACAGGCGCGTTCGCGCTCGGGCGCGCCGGCCGAACTGAGCACCCTCGACGTCTGGGACGGGCATCTGGCCGCGCACGGCGCCGAACTGCTGGCGCAGCGGCTGCGGCTGGTGCACGAACTGCACCCCTATCTCGAGCAGGCCTACCGGTCCATCGCCCCGGAATCGCGGACCGCGGCTATCCGCTACCGCAGTTCCGCGCTGCCCGAGGAGTTCCTCGATCCACAGCGTTCTCCACAGTCCGACGATGTCGAGGCGCTGGAGGCGAATATGTTGAGCGAGTTGGCATCCGCGCGCGGCAAGGAACTCGAGCGCGGGGTCTGCCTGGTCGGCCCGCATCGCGACGATCTGGATCTGATGCTCGGTTCGGCACCCGCGAAAGGCTTTGCCAGCCACGGGGAATCGTGGTCGTTCGCGCTGGCCCTCCGGCTGGGCGCCTTCGAACTGCTTCGCAGCGCGGGTACCGATCCGGTCCTGCTGCTCGACGATGTCTTCGCGGAATTGGACCGGCGTCGTCGCACCGCGTTGGCCGCGGTGGCCGCCGGGGCCGAACAGGTGCTGATCACGGCCGCGGTGCCCGAGGACGTGCCGCCGGAACTCGAGGCGAATCCGGTCCGGGTCGAGACCGACGGCGTCGCGGACGGGCGGACCTCGCGCATCGTCGAGCCGCCGACCCTCGCGGACGAGACCCTCGCGGACGAGAGCGCCGAAGGCCGGCACATCGGCTGAAGCTGTCGGACCCAGCGGCTAGCCTTGCCGCAACGTAGTGACCGGAAAGGAGTCGAAGGTGGCCGCAGACCCCGGGCGCGAAGACGGCTCCCCGCCGTCCACCGGCCCCGAACCGGAACTGCGTGGTGTGGACCTGGCTCGTCGTGCCCTGGAGGAGGCGCGCGCCGCGGCTCGCGCCAGCGGTAAGGCGGTCGGCCAGGGGCGCGCATCGCCGCGTAAAGGCGGGGTTCGAGCATTGCGCCGGCGCTCCGGCTGGTCCGGTGCGCGGCCCGACGACCGGGATCCGCAACTGCTGTCCGCACTGGCCGGATCGCTCGCCAAGAGTCGCGGGTGGTCCGGAAAGGTCGCCGAGGGAATGGTTTTCGGCCGGTGGTCGGCCGTGGTCGGCGACGACATCGCGGCACACGCCGACCCGGTATCGCTCACCGACGGCGTGCTGAGTATCCAGGCCGAATCCACCGCCTGGGCCACTCAGTTGCGAATGCTGCAGTCGCAGCTACTGGCGAAGATCAATGCCGCGGTCGGTCAGGGCGTGGTCACCTCGCTGAAGATCAGCGGTCCCGCCGCGCCGAGTTGGCGCAAGGGTGAGCGTCATATCAAGGGGCGGGGTCCGCGCGACACCTACGGCTGATCCGCGGGCGCCGAGTTTCACGTGGAACCGGTGCGCAGTCCGGCGGCCGGCCGAACCACATCGGCGTAACTTCGCGCCGCGGGATCCGAGTGCCCGTCGCTTTCGCTGAGGCTCACGGGAGCGGGTTCGCCCATAACCGGACCCGGCGGCGACCGATTTCACGCACTCACGACGCTCTCAGGGGTGTCATAGGTGCATCCTGTGCCGGGGGTACCAGTAGGATGGAAGAGTAACTAGCGGCGATACCTTCGGCGCGTTCCGTGCAGCACGCGCGAGGACCCGTAATTCTCGAGCAGTTCGAAATCTCGAGCAGAGGCCATACGGGGCTCGGGCTGTGTGTGTTGTCCGACGTCGCATCGAGGGATCAGCAAGTAAGGAGAGCTACCGAGCAGTGGCTGCCAACGACTCCAACGCAAGCGGCTCGTCCAAGGCGAAAGCGGGCAACAAGGACTACGGTGCCTCCAACATCACCGTTCTCGAGGGACTCGAGGCGGTCCGCAAACGCCCCGGTATGTACATCGGTTCCACCGGTGAGCGCGGTCTGCACCACCTGATCTGGGAGGTTGTGGACAACTCCGTCGACGAGGCGATGGCCGGCTACGCCAGCCGAGTCGACGTGACCCTGCTGGCCGACGGCGGCGTCGAGGTCGTCGACGACGGCCGCGGTATCCCGGTGGCGATGCACGCGACGGGCGTGCCCACCATCGAGGTCGTCATGACCCAGCTGCACGCCGGCGGCAAGTTCGACTCGGACGCCTACGCCGTATCCGGTGGTCTGCACGGTGTCGGTATCTCGGTGGTGAACGCGCTGTCCAGCCGGATGGTGACCGAGATCGACCGCGACGGCTTCCACTGGAGCCAGGAGTACAAGGACGCCAAGCCCGGCAAGCTGGTCAAGGGTGAGCCCACCGACCGGACCGGCACCACGCAGCGCTTCTGGGCGGATCCGGACGTCTTCGAGACCACGACCTACAACTTCGAGACGATCTCGCGCCGGCTGCAGGAGATGGCCTTCCTGAACAAGGGCCTGACCATCACCCTCACCGACGAGCGGGTGAGCGATGCCGAGGTCACCGACGAGGTGGTCAGTGAGACCGCCGAGGCACCCAAGCACGACGAAGGCGCGGCCGCGCCCGAGCACAAGGTCAAGACTCGGACCTATCACTACCCGGGCGGCCTCGAGGACTTCGTCAAGCACATCAACCGCACCAAGCAGCCGATCCACAACACGGTCGTCTCGTTCACCAGCAAGGGCACCGGCCACGAACTCGAGGTCGCGATGCAGTGGAATTCGGGTTACTCCGAATCCGTCCACACCTTCGCCAACACCATCAACACCCACGAGGGTGGCACGCACGAAGAGGGCTTCCGCGCGGCGCTGACCACAGTGGTGAACAAGTACGCCAAGGACAAGAAGCTCCTCAAGGAGAAGGACGGCAACCTCACCGGCGACGACATCCGCGAGGGTCTGGCCGCCATCGTGAGCGTCAAGGTCAGCGAGCCGCAGTTCGAGGGACAGACCAAGACGAAGCTCGGCAACACCGAGGTGAAGTCGTTCGTCCAGCGCACCTGCAACGAACATCTGGCGCACTGGTTCGAGGCCAATCCGGCCGATGCCAAGACGATCGTGCAGAAGGCGGTGTCCTCGGCGCAGGCTCGCGTCGCCGCCCGCAAGGCTCGTGAGCTGGTCCGGCGCAAGAGCGCGACCGATCTGGGCGGATTGCCGGGCAAGCTGGCCGACTGCCGGTCCAAGGATCCGAGCAAGTCCGAGATCTACATCGTCGAGGGTGACTCCGCCGGTGGCTCGGCGAAATCCGGCCGCGACTCGATGTACCAGGCGATCCTGCCGCTGCGCGGAAAGATCATCAACGTCGAGAAGGCGCGCATCGACAAGGTCCTCAAGAACAACGAGGTCCAGTCGATCATCACCGCCTTCGGCACCGGTATCCACGACGAGTTCGACATCTCGAAGCTGCGGTATCACAAGATCGTGCTGATGGCCGACGCCGACGTCGACGGCCAGCACATCTCGACGCTGCTGCTCACCCTGCTGTTCCGCTTCATGCGCCCGCTGGTCGAGCACGGTCACGTGTATCTCGCCCAGCCGCCGCTGTACAAGCTGAAGTGGCAGCGCTCCGAGCCGGAATTCGCCTACTCGGACCGCGAGCGCGACGGTCTGCTGGAGGCCGGTCTGGCCGCCGGCAAGAAGATCAACAAGGACGACGGTGTCCAGCGCTACAAGGGTCTCGGCGAGATGAACGCCAAGGAACTGTGGGAGACCACCATGGATCCCTCGGTGCGGGTGCTTCGTCAGGTGACGTTGGACGACGCGGCCGCGGCCGACGAGTTGTTCTCCGTGCTGATGGGTGAGGACGTCGAGGCGCGTCGCAGCTTCATCACCCGCAATGCCAAGGACGTTCGCTTCCTCGACGTGTAGCCGGCGCTGCGCAGCACACTGCGCGCCCGTCCACATGCCGAGCCCTATGCACAGGCCCTCTAAGGAGACTTCATGACCGAGACCACGCTGCCGCCCAACGGTGGTGCGGGCGACCGGATCGAGCCGGTCGACATTCAGAACGAAATGCAGAGCAGCTACATCGATTACGCGATGAGCGTGATCGTGGGCCGCGCGCTGCCGGATGTGCGCGACGGGCTCAAGCCGGTGCACCGGCGCGTGCTCTACGCGATGTACGACAACGGCTACCGGCCCGACCGCGGCTACGTGAAATCCGCGCGCCCGGTCGCCGAGACCATGGGTAACTACCACCCGCACGGCGACGCCTCGATCTACGACACCCTCGTGCGCATGGCGCAGCCGTGGTCGCTGCGGTATCCGCTGGTCGACGGCCAGGGCAACTTCGGTTCCCGCGGTAACGACGGTGCCGCCGCCATGCGGTACACCGAATGCCGGCTCACCCCGCTGGCGATGGAACTGCTCCGCGAGATCGATCACGAGACGGTCGATTTCACGCCGAACTACGACGGCCGCTCCCAGGAGCCCGTGGTTCTCCCCAGCCGGGTGCCGAACCTGTTGATGAACGGGTCCAACGGCATCGCCGTCGGTATGGCGACCAATATCCCGCCGCACAACCTGAACGAGCTGGCGGATGCCATCTACTGGGCGCTGGACAACTACGACGCCGACGAGGAGACCACCCTCGCGGCGTGCATGGAGCGCGTCAAGGGACCGGACTTCCCGACCTACGGCCTGATCGTCGGAAGCCAGGGCATCCACGACGCCTACACCACCGGTCGCGGCTCCATCCGGATGCGCGGTGTGGTCGAGATCGAAGAGGACAATCGGGGTCGCACCACGATCGTCATCACCGAGCTCCCGTACCAGGTCAACACCGACAACTTCATCAACTCGATCGCCGAGCAGGTCAAGGACGGCAAGATCGCGGGTATCTCCGATATCCACGACGAGTCCTCCGACCGCGCGGGCATGCGGATCGTGGTCACGGTCAAGCGCGATGCCGTGGCGAAGGTGGTGCTGAACAACCTCTACAAGCACACCCAGCTGCAGACCAGCTTCGGCGCCAACATGCTGTCGATCGTCGACGGCGTACCGCGCACGCTGCGGCTGGACCAGATGATCCGGCTCTACGTCGATCACCAGTTGGACGTCATCGTCCGGCGCACCCGCTACCTGCTGCGCAAGGCCGAGGAGCGGGCGCACATCCTGCGCGGCCTGGTCAAGGCGCTGGACATGCTCGACGAGGTCATCGCCCTCATCCGGCGTTCGGCCAACACCGACACCGCGCGCACCGGCCTGATGGAACTGCTCGAGATCGACGAGATCCAGGCGACCGCCATCCTCGACATGCAGCTGCGGCGCCTGTCGGCCCTGGAGCGGCAGAAGATCGTCGACGAATTGGCCCGCATCGAGGCCGAGATCGCCGATTTGAAGGACATTCTGGAGAAGCCGGAGCGTCAGCGTGCCATCGTGCGCGACGAACTGGCCGAAATCGTCGAGAAGTACGGCGACGACCGCCGCACCAAGATCGTCGCGGCCGACGGTGACGTCGCCGACGAAGATCTGATCGCTCGCGAGGACGTCGTGGTCACCATCACCGCGACCGGCTACGCCAAGCGCACCAAGACCGACCTGTACCGCAGCCAGAAGCGCGGCGGCAAGGGCGTGCAGGGCGCCGGCCTCAAGCAGGACGATCTGGTCAAGCACTTCTTCGTGACCTCGACCCACGACTGGCTGCTGTTCTTCACCAACCTCGGCCGGGTCTACCGGGCCAAGGCCTACGAGCTGCCCGAGGCCAACCGCACCGCGCGCGGCCAGCACGTGGCCAACCTGCTGGCGTTCCAGCCGGAGGAGAAGATCGCCCAGGTCATCCGGATCAAGACCTACGAGGACGCCCCCTACCTGGTGCTGGCCACCCGCAACGGCCTGGTGAAGAAGTCGAAACTGACCGACTTCGACTCCAACCGCACCGGTGGCATCGTCGCGGTGAACCTGCGCGACGGTGACGAATTGGTCGGCGCCGCACTGTGTTCGGCCGACGACGATCTGCTGCTGGTGTCCGCGCACGGACAGTCGATCCGGTTCACCGCCAACGACGAGGTGCTGCGTCCCATGGGCCGCGCCACCTCGGGCGTGCAGGGTATGCGCTTCAACGCCGACGATGAGCTGTTGTCGCTCAACGTGGTTCGAGACGGCACCTATCTGCTGGTCGCGACCGCGGGCGGATACTCCAAGCGCACCGCGATCGAGGAGTACACCGCGCAGGGCCGCGGCGGTAAAGGTGTGTTGACGATTCAGTACGACCCGAAGCGTGGCAGTCTGGTAGGAGCGCTCATCGTCGACAACGATGACGAGCTCTATGCCATCACGTCCGGCGGCGGTGTCATCCGGACGGCGGCGAATCAGGTACGCAAGGCGGGCCGGCAGACCAAGGGCGTGCGTTTGATGAACCTCGGCGAGGGCGATACCTTGCTCGCGATCGCGCGTAACGCCGATGAGCCCGACCAGGTTTCCGGGGAAGAAGAGGCCTGAGGCTCGGATTAGCGTTAGGTTCTGGAAGCGGTAATTTCTCCACAAGCAGCGGCGCCACGACGGATCGAAGGATTCTGCATTGACCACTCCGAATCAGCCGAACGACGAGCGAAACCACGCCAACGGTGTGACCGAGCGGATCGCACCGTCACCGATTCCGCCGCGGCCGGCGCCGCGGTCCGGGTCGTCGGCCGACAACGGCTCGGGTAGTTCGTCCGCAAACCCCGAGTCGCAGGGCGATTCCGCGAAATCCGGCGCTGCGGCGCCGGAGGCCGCCGAGGCCGGTGAGGGTCGTGGTGGTTCTCGCTTCGAGGAGGGTTGGTCGCAGCTGCCGCAGCGGGAGCCGCAGTCGAATCTGAATCGCCCCGGCCAGGCTCCCGTGCAGGGCCGGGCGAACCCCCAGACCGGACTCGGCGGCGGGGTTAAGAACGCCCGTACCACCACCGACCTCGCGGCCAAGGCGGCGCGCAAGGAAGCGGCGATGGTGAAATCCGTCGGCATCGACGGACCGACCCGCAGCATCGCCCGTCCGGAACTGATCAAGGATCTGCCCGATCTGTCGGATCTGCGGCATCCGCTGCCGCAGGCGGACGCCGGTGCGGCACAGTCGGTTCCGATGGCGGTGAAGACCGCGGCGCCGACCGTCTCGCCGGCCGCGCAGGCGGCGGTCGCCCAGGCGGTGACCAGCGGTGAGCCGTTGCGCGCGACCGTGCAGGTGCGCCATATCGACCCGTGGTCGACGTTGAAGGTTTCGCTGGTGATCAGCGTCGCCATGTTCTTCGTGTGGATGCTGGCCGTCGGATTCCTCTACATCGTGCTCTCCGGCATGGGTGTGTGGGACCGCCTGAACAGCACCTTCACCGACATGGTGAACGACAACAACTCGTCGGCGACGACGATCATCGACGCCGGCAGCGTATTCGGATACGCGGCCGTCATCGGCCTGATCAACGTGGTGCTGTTCACCGCGCTCTCGACGGTGGGTGTCTTCATCTACAACCAGTGCACCGATCTGGTGGGCGGCGTGCAGGTGACGCTGGCCGATCCGGACTGACGCTCCGCGACGAACGGCCGGCCGGTTCTCACCGGACCGGCCGTTCGTGCTTTATGGGTGCTTTGACCAGGCGTTTTGGAGAGCAATCGGGGGGTTGTGTAGTCTCTACCGAGTCAGTCACGACAGCATGTCGAGTCGAGACGAACACTACGGGCCTATAGCTCAGGCGGTTAGAGCGCTTCGCTGATAACGAAGAGGTCGGAGGTTCAAGTCCTCCTAGGCCCACATTCGCATACCTGGTCGTCGACGACGGCCGAGGGGGCCTTAGCTCAATTGGCAGAGCACTGCCTTTGCAAGGCAGGGGTTAGGGGTTCGATTCCCCTAGGCTCCACTTCTTCTTCTCACGATCCGGGGGGATCCGATCCGTCTCTCTCGCCGGTTCCTGTCGCGCCGATACACCTCACGCAGCGCTGCCGGTACCGCGTCGTCGATGCCGGAAGCCGTGGCTGCTGGGGCGGTCGCGGCACAGTAGGGTGGACGGCATGAAACTTCTTCTGACGATCGGTGCCATTGCCGCAGTTGTCTTCGCCGTCACCAAGGTTCGCAAGCGGAGCGAGGCGGATCTGTGGCACGAGGTGACCGCGCGCTGAGCCGCCACGCTCACCGGGGCCTTAGCTCAATTGGCAGAGCACTGCCTTTGCAAGGCAGGGGTTAGGGGTTCGATTCCCCTAGGCTCCACAAACCCCGCAGCTCCACAAACCCCGCAGCTCCACAAAACCCCACAGCTCCACAAAACCCCACAGCTCCACAAATTCACGGCCGGGCCAGCAGGTCGATGACCGCCTGCACTTCCTCCGGTGTCGGGGTCGGCAGATTGTCGCGGCCGTGGATCAGCCCGATCCCCAGATACACCATCGCGCCCGCGCGCAGCCGCGCCTGTCCCGGCTCGAAACCCAGATCGAGCATCGCCGTCTGCACGGTCCGGAAGATGCGCTGATCCAGTGCCCGGACCGCCGCCGCCACCGTGTCGTCGGTGCGTGACCACTCCCGCACCGAGGCCTCCACCATCCAGTGCTGCGGATCCACCAGCATGGCCGCCATCTGTTCGATGCGGGACTCGACCGGAATCGAATCCAAGGCGGCGAGGGCCCGGACCGCCTCACTCTGCATTTCGCCCCACCGGTCGGCCATCGCGGCCATCAGTTGTTCGAGATCGTCGAAATGCCAGTAGAAACTACCCTTGGTGACGCCCAGTTCCTCGCACAGCCGGGGAATCCGGATCGCGGTCACACCCTCGCGCGCGAGGAGATCCAACGCGCCGTTCACCCAGTCGTCGTACGACAGCCGCGTCGTCTGACGGCGGTTGCGATGTTGTGCCTCCGCTTTTCTGGAGGCCGCCTTTCCGGACACCGCCTTCTTGGACGTGACCGGGGCCTTCTTCGGTGCCGTCATCCATTCACCGCCGAGTCGCCCAGGTCCATAACCCGATCGTAGGGGAGCCGGCCCGCTGTGGATTCGACATGCGCACGGCCCACCTCCTCGCACCGTTCAAACGAGTACCGTCTACTGTACTCAATGGTATGGTCGCTGCGACGGGTGACGATCGATGTCACCTCGGAAGGTGCGAGGGATGAATCGACCGATCGGCCGCCGTGCGATGCTGCGCGGTATCGGCGCAGGTCTGACGGCCGCGGTGGCCGGGCGCGCGGCGACAGTCACGGCCGATCCCGTGCCGGGCGGATTCGAGAGCCCGCTGTTGTTCCACTCGCCCCCTATGCAGCCTTTCGTGGACGAACTCCCGCGGCCGCCCGTCGTCACCGGCAGTCACCTGGACCTTGTCGCGACCACCACCAGCCATCGATTTCACCGCGATATGCCCGCGGTGCCCGCCTTCGGATACAACGATCAGACCTATCTGGGCCCGACCGTCGAACACGAAGCCGGCCGACCGCTGACTGTCCGGTTCCGCAACCGGCTCGGCGCTCATCCGTTCGCGGCCGATATCGACACCACCCTGCACGGGGTGCCGGAGAGCTACCGGACCACGGTTCCCGCCTCGCTGCATTTGCACGGTGGAGTGACTCCGCCCGCCAGTGATGGGCACCCGGAACAACTGGTCATGCCGGGACAACACCTCGATCACGACTTCCCGCTGCGGCAGTCGGCCGGTCACCTCTGGTACCACGACCACGCGATGGGGATCACGCGGGCGAATGTCTACGCCGGATTGACCGGCATGATGCTGCTGCGCGACGAATTCGACACGGGAGCTCCGGACAATCCGCTCGGACTGCCGGCGGGGGAGTTCGAGATACCCCTGGTGCTGCAGGAGAAGTTGTTCGCCCCCGACGGCCGCCAGAGTCTGCGCTCGACCGCGGTGGTGCCACCGGGTTCGTGGGAAGGCGGTGCGGTCGGCGACGTCGGAGTGGTGAACGGGGTGGTGTGGCCACAGCTGCCGGTCGCGCGCGGGCTGTATCGGTTCCGTGCGATCAATGCCGCCTCGTTCAGTACGTGGAATCTGTTCTTCGGCAATCGGATGCGGTTCTGGGTGATCGGAAACGACCACGGACTGCTGGATGCGCCGGTGCCGGTACGCAATCTACGACTCGCTCCGGCCGAACGGGTGGATCTCCTGGTGGATTTCGCCGAGCTCGCGCCGGGGGAGACGGTCGAACTATGCAACGACGAAGCACCGGTGTTCCAGGCGTCGATCCTGGGCGAGGTCGCGATGCCGGTGTTCTGCCGCTTCCGCGCCGAGGATCGCGCGGGGTTGCGCGGGCCGGTCCCGCAGACGCTGCGCGGTGGACCGCGACAGCCCGCGCCGCTGCCGCCGGTGCCGGTGCCGACTCTGTCGCGGACCCTCACGGTCAGCCAGCCGTACGAACTGCGGATGCCGCCCGCGATCATGTCGTTGAACAACCTGCGCTATTCGGATCCGGATATCGAAATGCCGCGGCAGGGCACGACCGAGGTGTGGAACATCGTCAACATCACGCCCGATCCCCATCCCATCCACATCCACCTGGTGGATTTCCGCATCCTGAGCCGTACGCCGCTGCGCACTGTGGATTACCAACTCGCTCATCCCCAACCGGCGATCGGCACCCGGTGGACTCCCGATCCGGAGGGCTTCCTGGCCGGGCCGCCGCAGCCGCCGGCGCCGTGGGAGAGCGGCCGTAAGGATGTGGTGCGAGTCGACGGCGGCACCGTCACCCGGATCGTGGTGCGATTTCCGACCGCCGACGAACTCGGATTCGATCCCGACGCGCCCTTTACCGGACTCACCGCGCCCATGCCGGGTGCGGCGCATTCGGCGGAGCATGCCGCGCATCGGGATTCGGATCTGCGCGGCTTCGTCTGGCACTGCCATCTGCTCGATCACGAGGACCACGACATGATGCTGCGATTCCGAACGGTGCGGTGAAATGACGACACAGATACGAACCCTGAAATGCCCCAGCGCTTTCCGGTATTGGGAGGCGAAGCAGCAGCCCGCCGTGCAGCGCTTGGAAGCGATCGTGCGGAAAGTGACCGGGGCCGAACTCTTTCCCACCGACGAGCAGGCCCGGGCTCTCACCGAGGATCTGTTCGCCGGTGATCCGGTCGCCGAACGATTCGTCGCCGAGGTGATGCACGGTCCCGGTGGTTCGGCACAGGGCCGCGCACTGCTGGACCGGGCCTTGGCCGAGGGGATCGATGCCGTTCCCGAGGCGCCGGATTCGATGCGCGAACTGTTCGCCGAATTCGACACCGTGCCCGAGTGGGTGCGTCCCGAATTGGTCGAACAGGGCGCGGCCATCTGGCGGCGCTGGGGCACCATGCTGTTCAGCTTCGCGGGTGCGGAAACACTGGAGATGTACACCGAATCGGCGGTCGCGACTCCGCTGTCGCTGGCGGGCGGATATGCCGGAAACAGTGCGCTGCGCAGGTATTTGGAGACCTGCCGATTCTGGATGGACGTCTCGCAGCCGAATGCGCTGCTCACCCCGGGGTCGACCGGGCGCGCCACCGCGCTCAAGGTCCGGGTGATGCACGTGTCGGTGCGGGCACGGGTGGCCGGCCATCCCGAATGGGATATCGACAAGTGGGGGCTGCCGATCAGCCAGACCTATCAGTTGCTGACCCTGATCGCGGGCAGTGTGACACCCGGCCTCGGGCTGTGGGCGCTGGGATATCAGACGACGCCGTCGGAAATCCGTGCGCTGCTGCACTTTCAGAAGTACATGGGATATCTGCTGGGCGTGCGGTTGCAGTGGCATCCGGAAACCGTGGTCGACTCGCTGCGGGTGCTGGCGATGACCATCGCCTCGCGTTCCTACGACGCCGGTGCGCACGCCGCGGAATTGATCGAGTCCTATCCCGCCGCGTTCGCTCCCCGTCCCGAACACCGCGGCGTGAGCCGGCTGCGCGCCGCCTACAACTACCGCATCAACTCCGTGTATTCGGCGATGTACATGGCGCCGGGCACGCGGCGCAAATACCGTATGCCCCCGGCCTTTCCCTGGTTGCTGATTCCGGTGCTGCGGTTTCCGCTCATCACCGCGATGGAATTCGTGCGCCGGATACCGCCGGTCGGGCGGGTGCACGAGAAGGTGATGGTGCGGCACCGGGAGAACTGGTACCGGGCCCAAATGCAGGGCAGAGAAGCGGAATTCGATGCGAGCGGAGCGTTGCGGCGATGAACGACAGCCATTGTGGAGGCGTGGAACGGTCCCGGCCGCCGGGACGGTGAACTCACCACGGTCGAACCGCGCCACAACGCACTGCATCCCGCGGCGAGTTCGCTCGCCTTCGAGCACTGGTATTTCGACGCACATCTCGACAGCGGGCATACCGTCGTCGGATTCCTCACCAAACGCCGCCCGGAGGATTTCCCGCACGCGCGTCCCTGGGTCGAGCTGATGGTCTACGAACCGGACGGCACCCGTCGGCAGGTCTCGCGCAAATATCCCCGCAATCAGGCGTCGTTCGACGCGCAGTCGTGTGATGTGCGGATCGGAGACAACCGGGCCTACACCGAATTCCGGCCCGACGGATTGCCGACGCATCACCTGAGACTGGCCGAGGACGGTTTGGTTTTCGACCTGCGCTTCGACAACGAACTGCCGAGCTGGATGCCCGGTAAGGGGGAGACGCATTTCGGCGGCGGTGATTCCTTCGGCTGGGTCGTCGGCGCGCCGCGCGCACGGGTGAGTGGCACCGTGACCATCGACGGCGTCGAGCGGTCCGTCACCGGTCGCGGGTACGCCGATCACAACTGGGGCGTCGGCGATATGCGCAAGATCATCGAGCGCTGGCACTGGGGGCGGCTGTATGTGGAGGACTATTCGCTGCTGTTCGCCGACGTGCTGACCCAGCAGCGACGCGGCGCGCACGAGATCGCGCCGCTCATGCTGGCCCACCACGACCGCGTCGTTCTCTCGACCGGCGAAACGACGCTGCGCGAGGGACCGGCGCGTTTCGACGCGACCGCCGGGCGCGGCTATCCGGAGTGGATCGAACTGCGCGTACCCGATCGGGTCGAATTGCGGCTGACAGTGGATCGGGTGATTCACGCCCACGATCTCCTCGACGATATTCCGCTGGTGGGCACTCGGCTGCTGAAACCGCTGGCGCACAAGTTGATCGGACATCCGGGCTATTTCCGATTCGAATCCACCTTCGAACTGACCGTGCTCGGCGGTGCGGAACCGGTCCGCCGCACCGGCACCACCTTGCACGAATTGGTGGCGCTCACCTGAGACTTGCGCGGTTCGCGCATCCGCGGTGCAAGGACGCTGCAAGCGGTTGGCGGCAGGGTCGATGTCATGAGCGAGACATTCGATGTGGTGGTCGCCGGTGCGGGCCCGGTCGGACTGATGCTGGCCTGTGAACTGCGGCTGGCCGGGGTCGAGGTGCTGGTCGTGGAGCGGCTGACGGAGATCGATCGGACCATCAAGGCCGGAGCGATCAATGTGCCGACGGCTCAGGCCTTCGATCGGCGCGGACTGTTGCCCGAGTTGCTGGCGCATCAGCAGGCGGCGATCGAGCGGATGAACGCGTTCGACGTCCGGAGGGTGGCCGCGAACCGGCCGCCGATCGCGGGACATTTCGCCGGAATCATGTTGTCGTTCGACCTGATCGACGCCGAAGACCCGGCGTTCGCGGGGGTGGGGCCAGCGGGCCGGGCCGTCCTGGTGAGCCAGCAGGGCATCGAGGAGATTCTCGGTGCGCGCGCCGCGGAACTCGGCGTCGTGGTGCGCCGGGGCGTGGAAGTGACCGATCTGACCGACCACGGCGACGGCGTGACCGTGCGCTGCCGGGCCGCCCAGGGTGGTGGTGCCGGGACCTGTGGCGGCGAGGTGATACGTGCCTCGTGGCTGGTGGGTTGCGACGGTGGACGCAGTACCGTCCGCACACTCGCCGGCTTCGACTTCCCGGGCATCGGGCCGGAGATCACCGGACGGCAGGCGGTGGTCGAGATGTCGGAAACCGAAGGGCTGCAACCCGGTTGGCACGATACCGAGCACGGCATCTACGTCTACGGGCCGACTCCCGGCCGCTTCCTGACCGTGGAACTCGACGGACCGCCGATCGATCGCGACGCGCCGATCACGGCCGCCGAGCTGGAGGCGAGCCTGCGTCGCGTTTCCGGGGCGCCCGTGCGGGTCTCGGCGGTGCATTCCGCCACCCGGTTCACCGACAACACCCGTCAGGTGCCGGACTACCGCAAGGGCCGTGTGCTGCTCGCCGGTGATGCGGCGCATGTGCATTCGCCGTTCGGCGGACAGGGCCTGAATCTCGGAATCGGCGATGCGGTCTGCCTGGGCTGGAAGCTCGCCGCGGTTGTCGACGGGCGGATGGACGAGCGGCTCCTGGACACCTACACCGCCGAGCGGTATCCGATCGGCGCCTGGGTGCTGGAATGGACCCGGGCGCAGGTCGCGCTCATGCGACTGGACCGCCGCAGCAAGGCGCTGCGGGCGGTGATGTCGGAGCTACTGTCCACCGGCGACGGCGCGACCGCCGTGTTCAAGCGGATTTCCGGTGTGCTGCACCGCTATCATCTGGGCGGCGACCACGAGCTGATCGGCACCATCGCTCCCGATCGCGATCTGTCCGACGGGACCCGCGTGGCGGAGCACTTCGCCACCGGTCAGGGTGTGCTGTTCGATTTCGCCGACTCCGCGCAGCTGCGCGCCGCGGCGGCGCCGTGGCAGGACCGGATCCGGATCGTCACGGCGAAGCCGTTGGACGCCTCGGACGTGCCCGGCTCCCGCGATGCGGCCGGCGTGCTCGTCCGTCCGGACGGCTACGTCGCCTGGGCCGCCACCGACGGCACCGAAGGTTTGACGACCGCGCTGACTCGCTGGTTCGGCCGGTGAGCGGGATTTCTCGTCGGCTCGTTCGGGCGTGTTATATGTGACTGCGCGTAGCGGGCAGATGTGCTGCTTGCCTACGATCGCAGAGCTATCGTTCGTCGAGGTGCCGGTGTGGTCCGGCGCGTGCTGCGGGACGTCCGCTGTTCATCGCGCGGCATGCCGCCGATACCGAAGCGCTGGCCCGGATGGAAGCGGTCGACCGCTTCATGGCGCCGATGCCCGGTTATCTCGGCCGTTCGCTGTGGCAGATCTATCACAGTCTGGTGTTGCGAAACGAGCTGGCGGACGGCGTGATTCGACTGCGCTCGGATCTCGTCGTGGATCTGTCGAAACTGACCTGCCGGGTCCTGCTGATCGGCAGCCGCACCGATATGCTCGTGCCCGCCCGGTCCACCCGCCGCGGAGTCGAGCTGCTCACCGGTGCCGCCGACGTGCGATTCGCGGAGGTGACCGGCGGACATCTGGGCCTGATGGTGGGTCCCGACGCGGCCGGCTCGATCTGGCCCGCGATCGGCGAATTCCTCGGCGAATCCGGAGATTCCGATCAGATCAAACCGAGCTCGCGCGCCCGCGCGATGGCCTCGGCCCGGGAACCGCTGCTCAGCTTGTGATAAATCCCGCGCAAGTGTGTTTTGACGGTGTTGATCGAAACGCCCATGCCCTCGGCGATATTGAGCGTCGTCATCCCGGACGGCAACTGGCGCAACACCGACATCTCGGTTTCGGTCAATCCTGGATTGTGCGCCGCGCCGCGAGCCGACGGGTGCGACCGGATCAGATCGACCAGCCGGTCGTGGTGACCGAAGCGGCCGACCGAACCGTCCAGTAACGCAACGGTTCCCGGCACCTCCAGGAACGGGCGCACGATCCGGTCGTCGGCGGCGTGAGTCAGCGCCTGCGCCACCGCCTCGTAGGCCTTGACCGGGCGGTCCAGATGGGCGGCCGCGGAGGCATACAGGAGCCATGCCGTGACGGAGGTGAGCGGGGGCAGTCCGTCGGTCCGGCGCAGCAGTGGCTGGAGCAGCTCGAGTGTCGTCGACGAGGTCTGCGCATACTCCGACAGGCATGCCTGCGCCAGCACGACCTCGGGCGTATGGCCCAGTACCGCGACCGCTCGCTCGACCAGAGTCTGTGCGCCGACGCGGGATTGGATCCGCAGCAGGGCGAGGATCGTATGCAGGACCAGATTGCCCGAGGAGCGCGCCGGTGTCGGTTCGGCGAGCATGTCGAGCAGCTGAATCCGCAGCGTATCGGCAGCCAGGAAACGATCTGTGGCGGAATCGAATTCGATCAGCCGCAGAATCGCCTGCGCCTGACGGTCGGCGGCCGGCGCGGGAGACAGGCCGCTCGTCGTGGCGGGCGGTAGCTGGCCGTGCACATCGATCGGATCGCCCTGCAGATAGCGGGCGTACGCGATCATCGCCTGTGCGTGCGTCATCGCGGAATGTGTTCGCATTCCGTATTTCTCGGCGAGCTCCACGGCATGTTCGGCCCGCTTGCACATCACCGTGAGATGGCCGCCGATACCACCGCACAACGCCAGTCGCGTTGCCGCCGGCACGACGAAGCGACCCAGTCCGGCATGTTCGGCCAGCGCGAGCGCCTGCCACAGCCCGGATTCCGCGCGCGCGACATCGCCGCGGTGCAGGTGCGCGTTGGCCAGCTGCAGGATGATGTAGCAGTCCAGTTCGGCATGCCCGGTCGGAGTGGGCGTCGCCGGATCGGGAGCGGCGGGTTCGGTGCCCGTCAGCACCGCGACATCGGCGGCCACGGCGCAGCGCAGCGCGGTCAGCCAGGACGCGGGCACCAGTGCGGACGCCGAACAGGGCTCTGCTTCGAGGCGATCCAGGTAGGCCGTGCAGGCCGCCACGTCTCCGCGGCCCACGGCCTCGGCGATGCGCAGCAGTTGGACGAATTGATCGTCGGCGAGTTCGCCGACGTCGTCCAATCGGGCGAAGAAGGACGGCCCGTCCCCGCCGAACACCAACCTCGGGCCGTGTTCGCGGATGAACCGCGACAGCTGTGGATGTCCCGGCACGGCGAGGACGTGATGCAGTGCGGCGGACGGCATCCGGGCATCGATGAACCACTTCGAACAGCTGCGGTGAATGCGCTGCAGCCGGTCCGGAAGTGAGCGTGCGGCTTCGGCGAGCAGATAGGCGCGCAGCATGGGGTGGTAGCTGTGCCACAGTTCGCCGTCGCGGGCGACGCAGGTGATCGGCAGATTGTTGCGCAGCAGATATTCCAGCGTGGCCGGGGCGGATTCGCCGACCAGCTCCGTGGCCAGCGCGACACTGAACTCCTCGGGCACCGCCGTGGCGAGCAGGAAATGCAGCGCATCGTCCGGCAACGCCCCCAGCAGCTCGCCGACGAGGAAGTCGCTGATGGCATGCGGTGCGCGGGCCAATGCCGCCAAGGCGGTGGGCCGGTCCTGCGGATTCGCGGCCAGATAGATCGCGGCTATTCGTACCAACGCGGCCCAGCCGCAGGTCAGTCGCTGAATGCCGGCGATATCGGCCGCGTTCAGGTGGAGGTCGTGCTGATCGAGCAGGGCCGCGGTGTGTTCGTCGTCGAGCGCGAGTTCGCGCGCCGTCAGCCGGGTGAGCCGGCCACTCAGCTCGAGGCCGTGCCATCGCAGCGGCGGATCGAACCGGCCGGTGACGATGGTTGTCAATGTGGGCGGTGCGTTTTCGACGACGTATTCCAATCCCGCGAGAGCCAACGGGTCGGTCAGCAGGTGGGCGTCGTCGAGGACCAGAACGGTCGGTTCGGCTCGGTCGGTCAACCGGTCCACCAGCGTCGCCGGTTCGGCGAGGGGGCCGGTGGGGTCCCGGTCGGGTGATCCGACGGGTAGGTCGAGCACTCCGGCGATCGCACGCCACAGATCGGCCGACTCACCGCGGCGGCCGGTGAAGGTCAGCCAGCCCACCCGGCAGGCGGAATGCCGGGGTGTCAGTCGCGCCACCCAGTCGGCGGCCAGGACGGTCTTGCCGGTTCCCGCGGGGGCGCAGATCAATACGGTCTGGCCGGCGCCGGTCGCCGCCGCCTCGTCGATGCGGGCGTGGGCAGCGGGAAGCGACAGCGGTACGAAGGAGAGTTCCGGCACGCCGAGTTGGAGGCCACTGCGAATGGCGGCAACGTTCGAGCTATCGGCTAGCGATCGCGTTGTTCTGGGCGAAGCGTTCAAAGCGCCTCCCGGAGCTGTGCCTTCGCCGAAGGCAGTGTCGGTGAAGCCTGCTTTCTCCAAACTGAAACGTACACTAATCATTTGCTGAATTCGGTCAAAATGTGCGTCCCATCATGATTTCGAATCGGTCTCGGGCCGTCGAATTCGGCCGTGGCGCAGGACGTAACGGGCCGGTCGGAGCCGTAGTGTCGGTCGGAGAATCGACACACCGGTCTGCGGCGGCGAGGTAATTCCGATGCAATTGCGACGAGATCGGCCCGCGCGGGCCGAGCGAAAAGCTCCGCCGCCCGCGTCCGGAGCGACATGGTCGCTACCGCGCGGTCTGATCGTGATGCTTTCGGTCGCCGGGGCCGTGGTGGCCGTCATGGGTATGAAGGCGTTCGCAGGCGTGCTCGGTCCCACCTTCCTGGCGCTGATGCTGACCATGGCCGTTCAGCCGGTGCAGACCTGGGTGCAACGGCGCGGCTGGCGGCCGTGGATCGGGATGGTGGCGGCCCTTTTCCTGGTCGTTCTGATTCTGCTCGTACTGATCGGGGCGCTGGTGCTCTCGGTCGCGCAATTGGCGTCCGAACTACCGAAATACTCCGACAAACTCGACGACATGCTCAACGGTGTGCGGAGTACCCTCGCCGATTTCGGGGTGGACACCGAGCAGATCCACAACGCCCTCAACGGTCTGGATGTGGGCAAGGTCGTCGATCTGCTGTCGGTCGCACTGAGCAACGCGCTCGGAATCTTCTCGAATCTGTTTTTCGTTCTGGCACTGCTGCTGTTCATGGCGATCGACGGCATGATGATCGATCGAAAATTGGCGGTGGTGGCCAAGGCACGGCCCGAAATCGCTTATGCGCTGGGTGTATTCGCCATCGGCACCCGGAAATATCTGGTGGTTTCCACGGTCTTCGGCTTGATCGTCGCCGTCTTCGACGGCGGTGCCCTGTGGTTGATGGGCGTGCCGCTTCCGGTGCTGTGGGCGCTGCTCTCCTTCATCACCAACTACATTCCGAATATCGGCTTCGTCATCGGCCTGATTCCGCCGGCGCTGCTGGCGCTGCTCGACAGCGGCCCGATGCTGATGCTGTGGGTGATCGTCGTCTATTCGGTGATCAATTTCGTGATTCAGTCGATCATCCAGCCCAAATTCGTGGGTGATGCCGTCGGCCTCAGCGTGACCGTGACGTTCCTGTCGTTGGTTTTCTGGTCGTGGGTCCTGGGCGCGCTCGGTGCGCTGCTGGCGATTCCGCTGACGCTGCTGATGAAGGCGCTGCTGCTCGATATCGATCCGACCACGCGGTGGGTCAACGTGCTGATCCAGGACCGGGCGCCCGATCCGGACGAGGAACCGTAGGCGGCGGCGACCCCACCTGGGGCCCAGCCGACGACCCAAGCCGACGAGTTCAGCCGGCGGAGTCGGGCAGTTGCGCCATCCCCAGCAGTGTCAGCCCGAGCGAATCGATGCGTGCCAGCACGCCACGCATGGCCGTGGTGTCGGAGAGGGTGCCGAACAGTGTGGTCGTCCCAGCCGACGAATGATTGCTGCGGCTCAATTCCGGAAATGCGGCCAGCGCCCGTTCGGACAATTCACCATCGATGACGAACTGATAGCGGATCGACAACGACCAACTCACCTCCTCGGCCGGGGTGCATGCGCGTCTCCAGGCTCGGGCACAACCGCTGGTAGTCGCCTCATCCGCCCGGGATGAGCTCGAGATCCGGCCGCGAACCGGTCCCGCGGGGCGACGGCGTCCGACACTCACCCGTCACGGGTGAAGCCATTGCGCACCGCGCTGGGCACATTCAGGGGAAGACCTCTCGGCTGGGAAGGAGTTCTGCCATGACCACAACCCCGCAGGAGCATCCCGTACGTCAGGGCATCGCCGCCGGAACATCGATCGGCGCGGCGATCCTGCTGATCACCGTCGGTGTGCTCTCGATCCTGGAAGGAATTTCGGCGGTCGCCAACGACAACCTCTTCGTCGTGGGCATCGACTACGTCTACCAATTCGACACCACGACCTGGGGATGGATCCACATCGTGCTGGGGATCCTGCTGGTCATCGCCGCCCTCGGTCTGATGGCCGGCACCACGTGGGGCCGGATCGTGGCAATCACGTTGGCGGCGTTGTCCATCCTCGCGAACTTCCTGTGGCTGCCCTACTACCCGGCATGGTCGATCCTGGTGATCGCGTTGAATGTCGTGGTCATCTGGGCGGTCGCCACCTGGCAGCCCGGCCCGGACCGCGTCTGATCCCCGCTTCGCCGGGCTGTGACAACCGGCTGTGACAAATAATCAGCCGGCGGCCCGGCCTCTGCGGGATCCGTATCGTCGGAATTATGGCCTCTCCGGAGCTGTCGAAGCTGGTTCAGTCGGTGGTCGAGCCCTATCTACTGGAGGGATCTCGCCGCTACAACCGGGTCGAGGTCGCGGAACTGTCGGGCGTACCGGCCGATCTGTCGCGGCGGCTGTGGGTTTCGCTCGGATTCCCGGCTCATGAGGACGACGCCGCGGTCGAATTCACCGACGGCGATGTCAACGCGGTCCGGAACTTCAGAAGTCTCGACGCGCTGGCCGGCGCCGATGTGCGCCGGCAGCAGGCGGCCGCGCGCACCCTCGGGCAGTCGATGGCGCGGCTGGCGGAATGGCAGGTCGATCTGGTCGCGGAGGAGATCGCCGACCGGATCCGTTCGATCACGGCGGGCGATCCCGCGGTGGACCAGGACAAGGTCGCCCGGGAGGCGACCGCCGAGGTGGTGTCGGCGCTGCAGCAACTGCAGGCCTACGCGTGGCGGCGCCATCTCGCGGCGGCGCTGACGCGGTCGCTGGCCGGTGACGGCACCGGAGAAACGTTGCGGGAGTTGGCCGTCGGATTCGCGGACATGGTCGGCTACACCCGGCTGACCCGGCATCTGGAAGCCGACGAACTGGACGATCTGCTGGAGTCGTTCGAATCCGTCACCACGAACGCGATCACCGCGAACGGCGGCTGGACCATCAAGAATGTCGGCGACGAGGTGATGTTCGCGGCCGAATCGGCGGTGGCGGCCGCCCGGATCGCATTGGCGATCCAGGAGGCCACAACGAGTGCCGGAACCACCCCTGAACTGCGGGTCGGGCTGGCTTACGGCCAAGTGTTGCAACGTTTCGGTGATCTCTACGGGTCGGTGGTGAATACCGCGGCGCGGCTGACCGGAGTCGCCCGGCCGGGCACGGTCCTGGTGGACGACGGCGCGGCAACACAATTGGCGGACGAGCCCGAGTTCTCGTTGCGGCATCTGCGCACTGTGCGGGTGCGCGGAATCAACCGTTTGGGTTCGCACGTGCTGCGGCGGAACGGTAGCTGACCGCCTCTGTCGTCGGATCCGAAAACGCTGTCGCACAAGGGTGGAGGCGGCGCAGACGCCGACCGGAAAAGTACCGGAATTGGAAGCGGGCCTCGGCGAAGGGGGGGAGTTAGCCGAGGCCCGCGTAGGGTCGGCCCGGGGGGGAGGGGCCGACGTGACTGATCCTACGCGACGATTCTCGTTTGTGTCTGCATGAGGGGCGCTAGTTTCGGAATTTTTTTCTCTGGCGTGTTGCGGGGCGCGTCGTCCGGTTTGCCGGAGGGTTGATAGTCGGCGGGGAGGCATTCGTGAATTACGTTGTAACACAAAGGAATAAACTTGTTCCACGTGAAACGATCGGGCGTGGCGGGGCGCCTTCGCGAGCGTCGAATTCGGTAGCTGTGCGGGTGTGGCGGCGCACGACGGTGGGCGTTTTCACACCCTCGGGGCCCCGTGAGCGCCACGGCAGGTAGCCGTGCGGGCCGCACTCGAGTAGCGCGCTACTCGCGACCTTCGGGGCCGGGCGCGGGAGTATCGAGTCGGTCGCATCCCGCCGGCACCCCCGAGCACCGCCGGATCCCCGGGATGCGACCACCTCCGCCCTCTGCCCGGTCGGGGTTCCTCGCTCGGTCGATGTCCGATATGGGTTTATTCGGATGAACTTGTCGGTGGTGTGGGCAATACTGCACGGCAAGTAGCGAACCTCACATCCACATCGAACGGCAGGGGAAAAGCATGCCCGACGCCATCATCGCCGAGGGTTTGGTCAAGAAGTACGGTCGGCTCGTCGCACTCGACGGGCTCGACCTAGCGGTTCCCGAGGGGACGGTGACCGCCCTGCTCGGCCCCAACGGATCCGGGAAAACCACGACGGTCCGGGTGCTCACCACACTGCTCACCCCCGATGCCGGCCGCGCCACGGTCGCCGGTATCGATGTGCTGCGCGAACCGCAGCGGTTACGCGCCCACATCGGTGCCTCCGGTCAGTACGCGGCCGTGGATGAATATCTCACCGGCTTCGAGAATTTGGAGATGGTGGGGAGGCTGTACCACCTGGGCATTCAGCGCAGTAAACAGCGTGCCCGGGAACTGCTCGAGCGCTTCCGGCTCAGTGAGGCGGCCGATCGGCCGGTGAAGGGCTACTCCGGCGGCATGCGGCGCCGGCTGGACCTGGCCGGAGCCCTGGTGGCGAATCCGCCGGTGCTGTTCCTCGACGAGCCGACCACCGGGCTCGATCCACGGGCCCGGATGGACCTGTGGGATGTGATCGAGGAACTCGTCGCCGGTGGTACCAGCCTCCTGCTGACCACGCAGTACATGGAGGAGGCGGACCGGCTGGCCGACACCATCGTGGTGATCGATCACGGCTCGGTCATCGCGCGCGGCACCGCCGACGAGTTGAAAGCTACGGTCGGGGGCGATCGGATCGAGTTGACGGTCGAGCATGTCGACGCGCTCGCCGTCGCCCAGCAGGCACTGGCCGGGCTGGCGGTCGGCGATATCCACGTCGAACCGGGGTTGCGGCGGCTCACCATTCCCGTCGACGACGGCTCGCAGGCCCTGGTCGACACCATCGAGCGGCTGTCCGCGCACCGGGTGCGCATCCAGGATGTGGGCCTGCGACGGCCCTCGCTCGACGACGTCTTCCTCACCCTGACCGGGCACGAGGCCGCCGACTCCATCGACCCGGCCGATGCCGCGCAGACCCTCGAACAAGCCACGGAAGGACAGAGCAGATGATCACCGCCGCGGCCGACACCCGCAGACCGACCCTGGCCGAACGCGCGGCCACCGTGGCCGGGGACAGCCTGACCATTGCCAAGCGCAATGTCATCAAGATCAAACGAGTGCCCGACGTGCTGATCTTCTCGACGCTGTCGCCGATCATGTTCGTCCTGTTGTTCGCCTACATCTTCGGCTCGGCGATCAGCGTGCAGGGCACGTCGTACCGCGAATTCCTGATCGCCGGCATCTTCGCCCAGACCTCGGTCTTCGGCGCCACGTTCACCGGTACCAGCCTGGCCGAGGATATGCAGCGCGGAATCATCGACCGGTTCCGCTCACTGCCGATGGCACCGTCGGCGGTGCTGGTCGGGCGCACCGTGGCCGATGTCGCCATCAACGTGGTGAGCCTGGTCGTGATGTCGGTGACCGGTCTGCTCGTCGGCTGGCGCATCCACGGATCCTTCCTCGAGGCCGTGCTCGCCTATGCCTTGCTGTTGCTGTTCGCCTACGCGATTTCCTGGATCATGGCCGTGGTCGGTTTGCTGGTGCGGGCGCCGGAAGTGTTCAACAACGCCAGTTTCATGGTGATCTTCCCGCTGACCTTCATCGCCAACACCTTCGTGCCCAGCGAGGTGCTGCCGACGCCGCTGCGCGTCGTCGCGGAATGGAATCCGGTATCGGCGGTGACGCAGGCGACGCGCGATCTGTTCGGCAACACGAGTCCGACGAATCCGACGCCGGATGTGTGGTCGCTGCAGCATCCGGTGGCGACGACATTGATCTGGGTGGTGGCGATCCTGGCGATCTTCGTGCCGCTGGCGCTGCGTCAGTTCAAGCGGTCCGTCAGCCGGTGAGCCTCTCACCTGGCGCTACTGCGGGCGGCCCGTGCCTGTGACAGCATGGTGCCATGCAGTTGGGGAGTTCCCGGAAATCCGGTCGGTTGCGTAATCGGCTCATCGCGGCGGGCGTTGCCGCCGCCGCGGGCGGTGCCGCATGGGTGGCCGCCTCGCGTCGCCCGCAGCTTCCGGAGCCGGCCGCCGAACCGCCGCGGCTGGGATATGCGGGCGGAGCGACCGCGCCCGAGACGGCGGCCTCCACCGACGACGCGGCGCACACCGGCTAGGCGCGCCCCGCGAGTACGGACAGCCGACATGGCACGATATTCGGCGTGACCTCACCGAATCAGACCGCCGTGGCCGTCCTGCACACCAACCTCGGCGACATCAAGATCTCGCTCTTCGGTAACCACGCCCCGAAGACGGTGCGCAACTTCGTCGGCCTGGCCGACGGCAGCGCGGCCTACACGACGAAGAACGCCGGCGGCGGCACCTCCGGACCGTTCTACGACGGCAGCGTATTCCACCGGGTGATCGATGGTTTCATGATTCAGGGCGGTGACCCGACGGGTACCGGCCGTGGTGGGCCGGGATACGAATTCGCCGACGAATTCCACCCCGAACTGCGCTTCGATCGTGGCTACCTGCTGGCCATGGCCAACGCCGGACCCGGCACCAACGGTTCGCAGTTCTTCATCACCGTCGGTCCGCAGCCGCACCTGAACCGTCGCCACACCATCTTCGGCGAAGTGGTGGACGCCGATTCGCGCAAGGTCGTCGACGCCATCGCGACCACCGCGACCGACCGCAACGACCGGCCGAAGGAGCCGGTCGTCATCTCGAGCATCACCCTGAGCTGACCCATCGGAGTTTCGTGAATCCGCAACCGCCCGTACCGACCTGCTACCGCCATCCCGATCGCACCACCGGACTGGCATGCACGCGGTGCGGGCGGCCGGCGTGCCCCCAATGTCTGCAACCGGCCGCCGTCGGACAGCATTGTGCGGAGTGTGTCGCGCAGGGCCGCACCGATATTCGGCCGGTACAGCCGACCGTCGGCGGTCCGTTCGCCACCGCTCGCCGCACGCCGTATGTCACCTATGCGCTGATCGCGATCAACGTCGCGGTCTTCGCCGTCACCGCGAGTCAAGCGCACAGTGTCACCGACAATCATCTGTCGCGGCTGTTCTTCGACTGGGTGCTCGCACCGCAGTGGGTTGCCCAGGGGCAGTGGATTCGGGTCCTCGGTTCCGGATTCCTGCACTACGGGCCGCTGCATCTCGTGGTCAACATGTTCGCGCTCTACATTCTCGGCCGCGATACCGAACTCGTGCTGGGACGTTCGCGCTTCCTCGCGATCTATCTGGTGTCGCTGCTCGGTGGATCCGCGGCGGTCATGTGGCTGGCGACCGATTCCGCCACGGCCGGTGCCTCCGGCGCCATCTACGGTCTGTTCGGCGCGATGACCGTGATTCTGCTGCGGCTGCGGCAGAGTCCGGTGCAGATGCTGGTGTTGATCGCGATCAACCTGCTCATCAGCGTGTCCCTGCCCGGCATCTCGCTGTGGGGCCACCTCGGTGGATTGGTGGCGGGCACGCTCGCCGCCGCCGGAATCCTGTTCCTGCCGGAATGGCTGCGGGCGCGCACGCGCGATTCGATCCGATGGATCGGATGGGGTGCGGTAGCCGGACTCGCCGCCCTGGCGCTCGCACTGATCGGTGCGGGTGCGGCGGTTCTCGCCTGATTCGGTGGCCGCCCGATTCGACTGCGGCCCGCCCGGTTGTCAGCTGGTGCGGGGATCGGCGGGAACGAGACCGTGCACGGTCAGCACGTCCAGGACGTCCTGAGGATGGGTACCGAGGTCCCAGCGGCCGAAGATCACCAGCCGTTCCTCACCCTTGTGGTCGACATCGAGTTCCAGATTGGGGATGCTCCGGCCCAGCCGCCGGAAACCGACGACCCGTGCCCGCAGAATCTGCTCGGGTCCGTAGCTGACCGGGCCGAACAGGCCACGAACCACCAGGTGGGCCGGTTTCCCGGGCACGACGGTCAGGCGCGGGCGTTGACGGAAGCCCAGTCCGGCCATGCACAGCAGCAGTGCCGCACCCAATCCGATCAACAGCCGACTCGGTGCGTCGGAGGCGAACGCGGCGGCCACGGCCAGCGCCACTCCGCCGAGGGTGACCGCGGCCAAGGCGGGCGCGGGGGTGGACCACTCGAGCCGGGGCGCCGACTCGGAACTGCCGAATTCCGGGCTGGATCCCGGGCGGTCGGACTCGGGGTGTTCGGGTGGTGTGCTCACGGTCCCCAATTGCTCCTCGAGTTGTCCACAGAGTCATCCACAGGTGTGCATGAATCACACGCGTGTAATAAGGGTCAACGCCCGTGCGACAGCGCGATCAACGCCACCCGTGCGACAGCGCGATCAACGCCACCCGTGCGACAGCGCGATCAACGCCACCCGTGCGACAGCGCGATCAACGCCACCGCATCGTCATGATCAGGCCGATCACCATCAGTCCGAAGCCGATGAGGAAGTTCCAGGCGTTCAGATCGCTCATCCACTGGATGTGGTCGGCGCCCAGGTAATAGACCAGCAACCATGCCAGGCCGGCCAGCATGAAGCCGAGCATGATCGCCACATACCAGACCGGCGACGGACCGCCCTTCACCTTCACCGGGGTGCGGCTGGTCGGGTTGATCGTGTAGTCGGTCTTCTTGCGGACCTTCGACTTGGGCATGACGTCCTCGTATTCGGCGTGCAGGTCTGCCTAAAGGCTATCTCAGCTGCGTATCGGCGGTGGCGCCACGTACTCTCGAACCATGCGTGTTCTGGTCGTCGACAATTACGACAGCTTCGTATTCAACCTGGTCCAATATCTGGGCCAGCTGGGTGCCGAGGCGACCGTCTGGCGCAACGACGACTCCCGGCTGCAGGACACCGATGCCGCGGCCGCCGATTTCGACGGCCTGTTGATCAGCCCGGGCCCGGGCACACCGGACCGCGCCGGCGCGAGCATCGAACTGGTCCGCGCGTGCGCCCGGAACCGGACTCCGCTGCTCGGGGTGTGCCTGGGACATCAGGCGATCGGAGAGGCGTTCGGCGCGACCGTGACTCGTGCCCCCGAGCTGCTGCACGGCAAGACGAGTTCGGTCTTCCACATCGGTTCCGGGGTGCTGGCCGGGCTGCCCGACCCGTTCACCGCCACCCGCTATCACTCGCTGACCGTGCTCGAGGACACCTTGCCCGGTGATATCGAGGTGATCGGGCGGACCGAGAGCGGGATCGTGATGGCCATGCGGCATCGCGACCTGCCGATTCACGGTGTGCAATTCCATCCCGAATCGGTGCTGACCCAGGGCGGGCACCGGATGCTGGCGAACTGGCTCGAGGTGTGCGGCGAGCGGCCGGCCGAGGGCCTGGTCGAGACGCTCGAAGCCGAGGTCGCCGCGCTGGTCTGACGGGCTCGTAGCGCCGCACGCGAAAGCCTTACCGTGACAAGGAGTTTGCGCATGCATAAGCCCGGTGCGGTCGTCGTGACCCGGCGGCGCTGATGGCTCGGCCCTATGTCGTGCTGTCGGTGGCCACGAGTGTCGACGGATATATCGACGACGCCGGCCCGCAACGACTGCTGCTGTCCAATGCCGAGGATTTCGATCGCGTCGACCAGGTGCGTGCCGAGGCCGACGCCATTCTGATCGGCGCCGAGACCCTGCGGCGCGACGATCCCCGGCTGTCGCTGAGCAGTGAGCGGCGGCGCGAGGCTCGCATCGCGGCGGGAAAATCCGAATTCCCGGTGCGCGTCATCGTCACCGCGAGCGGTGAACTCGATCCCGGACAGCGGCTGTGGAAACAGGATGGGGAGCGACTGGTCTATACGACCACGGCCGGGCGCGCGCGGCTGGGCGATCGGCTCGCAGGCCGCGCCGAGGTCGTCGCCCTCGGCAACTCCGTCGATTTCGGCGCGCTGCTCGACGATCTGGGCGAGCGCGGGATCGGCCGCCTGATGGTCGAGGGCGGCGGCCGCATCCACACCGCGTTTCTCGCGGCGGATCTGGCCGACGAACTGCTGATGGCGGTCGCCCCGGTGCTGGTCGGGGACAGCGGGGCCCCGAAATTTCTGCATCCTGCCGACTTTCCCGGCGGTTCTCGGCGCAGAATGGCTTTGGTGGATATCACTCGTCTCGGCGATATCGCAGTGCTGCGTTATCTGCCGAAGCAGACACCGTCCGATGGGAGTTCGCCGACGATGGAACACTCACAGTGACAACCGAATCCGATGCGTGGGAGTCGGTCGAGTCGGCCAGCCGTGTCCCCGGCCGGCCGGGGGCGCACCGATTCTGGATGCATCACGCGATCGGCCTGGCCCGGCTGTGCCCGCCGAGTGCGACCGCTTTCTCGGTCGGCGCGGTGATCGTCGGCCCGGACGGCGTGGAACTCGCGCACGGCTACTCCCGCGAGACCGACGCGAAGGTGCACGCCGAGGAATCGGCGCTGAACAAACTCGGCGCCGACCCCCGGCTCGCTCAGGCCACCATCTACAGCACGCTCGAGCCGTGTTCCACCCGGGCCTCGGTAGGCCGCGTCCCGTGTGCCGACCGCATCCTGGCTGCCGGAATTCCGCGCGTCGTCATCGCGTGGCGGGAACCGCGCACCTTCGTGGAGAACTGCGTCGGCGTGGAGAACCTGTGCGAACACGGCGTCGAGGTGGTCGAACTTCCCGACCTGGCCGAAGAAGCCATGTCGATGAATCGCCACCTCGCGTTGTGATTACCGGCCCGGATCAGGGCGGTCCCAGCACTCCCGTGACGATCGTGATGGTCGCGTTGCGCGCCACCGACGAACCCGGTCGGGGCTGCTGATCGATCACCCGGCCGACATTGCTCGCGTCGAATGTGCCCTGCGTGCTCTGGCTGATCTGGCCCACACCGCCGGTCCAGCCCACCGAGCGCAGTTTGTCCACGGCTTGCGACGGGGTGAGGCCGGTCAGCGACGGCATGGTGATCTGGTCGCTGGAGACCTGGACCGTGATGGTCGAGCCCTTGTCGGCCATGGAGCCGCCGGCCGGATCGGTGGACAGCACCTCACCGGCGGGCCGCGACGAGCTGACCTTCTGGATCACGACCTTGAACCCCGCGCTGTCGGCCAGGTTCGGTTCGGCCACATCGATCGACTGACCCACCACATCGGGCACGCGAACCTGGTCCGGACCCTTGCCGAGGGTGATCGTCACCTTGGAACCGGCATCGATCCTGGTGCCGGCGGCGGGGGATTCGGCGATCACCTTGTCCTTGTCCTCCGGACTGGAGGCGCCCCGCTGGATCTGCGGATCCAGCAGTAGCCCGGCCGCGTTCAAATTCTGCTCGGCCTGCTGCTGAGTGAGTTTCGTCAGCTGTGGCACCGGTACCTGCTGCGGTCCGGTCGAAATCTGCAGGGTCACCGTGGACCCCTTGTCCACCCGAGCGCCGCCGAGCGGCTGCGTCGCGACCACATTGCCGCTGGCGACCTTGCCGTCCGGTTTCTGCTGGATGGCGACGTCGAAGCCCAGCTTCTCCAGATCGCTCTGCGCTTCCTGGGCGGGTCTGTTGGCCAGATCGGGGATCGCGACCTGATCGGGCCGGCTGCCCGGCCCGATCAACACCCAAAACAGCGCGACCAGCACCGCGACCACCGCGGCCGCGCCGATGCCGATCCACAACTTGCGTCTGGACCCCTCGGATTCGGGTTCCGGTTCGTCGTCGCCGTCGTTGCGTTCGACCGTGCGGTAACTACGCGGTTCGGGATCCATACTGCCGAGGAAGGTGGTGCGGTCCTCCTCGGTCATCACCATCGGGGCCTGCGGCTTCTGGCCGCCCAGCACCCGGATCAGATCGGCGCGCATCTCGGCCGCGGACTGATACCGGTTGGCCGGATTCTTGCTCATCGCCTTGAGGATGACCGAATCGAGTTCGCGCGGTACGCCGGGATGAACCAGCGACGGCAGCTTCGGATCCTCGCGGACATGCTGGTAGGCGACGGCGACCGGCGAGTCGCCGGTGAAAGGTGGCTGCCCCGTGAGGATTTCGTACAGCACACAGCCGACGGAGTACACATCGGACCGGGCGTCGACCTGCTCGCCGCGGGCTTGTTCCGGGGACAGATACTGCGCGGTGCCGATCACCGCGGCGGTCTGGGTCATCGGATTCGAACTGTCCGCGATGGCGCGCGCGATGCCGAAGTCCATCACCTTCACCGCACCCTGGCGGTTGATCATGATGTTGGCCGGCTTCATGTCGCGATGCACGATGCCGTTCTTGTGGCTGAAATCCAGTGCGGCACAGACATCGGCGATGATCTCCATCGCCCGCCGCGGCGGCAGCGGACCCTTGCCGCGCACGATATCGCGCAGCGTCTCGCCGTCGACGTACTCCATCACGATGTAGGGCAGCGGGCCGCCGTCCACCTCGGCCTCGCCGGTGTCGTACACCGCGACGATCGCCGGATGGTTCAACGCCGCCGCATTCTGCGCCTCGCGCTTGAACCGCAGATAGAACGTGGGGTCGCGAGCGAGGTCGGCGCGCAGCACCTTGATCGCCACGTCGCGACCCAGCCGCAGGTCACGAGCCTTGTGCACCTCCGACATACCGCCGAATCCGATGATCTCGCCCAGTTCGTAGCGAGAAGACAGATTCTTCGGGGTCGTCATGGCATTCCTTGTGAGGAGGTTTCGGGGTATCTGCTGCTGTCGGCTTCGTGCGTACCGCCGACCCCCGGCAGTGAATCGCCGGCCCCCGGCAATGGTAGGTCGAGCGAGGGGTAGGACGGGCGAGTTGTGGGGCGTGTGGTGCGGGTCGGCCGCTCCCGGGTGGTGGTGGTCGTCGGCGGTGCGGTGGTGGTCGTGGTCGGCGGGGGTGTCGTCGTCGTGGTCGGCTCGGGAGTCGTCGTCACCACCGGCGGCGGGGCCGGTTGGGTGGTGGTGGTCGGTTCCTCGGTCGTCGTCCACACCGTGGTCGGCGGCGGAGGCGCGACGACGGAGGTGGTCGACTTCACCGGCGACACCGTCGAATCCGGCGCCTTACCGCTGAGCAGCACCCACGCGGCCAGGCCGCCGAGCAGCACCGCGCCGGCGCCGAGCCCGGCCATCACCTTCTGACCGGTGGTGAATCCCGACTTCTCGCCGTCCTCGTCCGGGCCGCCGGGACCCGGCATCATGGCCGTCGAACCTGCCGCCGCGCCCACCCGGGCCGGTTCGGCGGTCGGGTAGCGGACGGTCGCGCCGTCGTAGTCGTTGCGTGGGATCACCGCGGTCGGACCGGGCGGGAGTACGCGAGTCGCACCGGTCTGCGGCACCGCACCTCCGCGCGGCGGCGGTGGGCGTCGACCGGCCCGGACCGCGGCCACGGCATCGGCGAATTCGCCGCCGCTGTGGTAGCGCCGCGTCGGATCCTTGGTCATCGTGATGTCGATCAGCTCGCGCACGTTCGGCGGCAGATCGGCCGGCATCGGCGGGGGCGCCTCGCGCACATGCTTCATCGCCACCGTCAGGGCACCGTCGCCGGTGAACGGCCGATGGCCCGACAGCGCCTCGTAGCCGACGACGCCGAGCGAGTACACATCGCTGGCCGAGGTGGCGTCCTCGCCGGTGGCCTGCTCGGGGGCGATGTACTGGGCGGTGCCCATCACCATGCCGGTCTTGGTCACCGGTGAGGCGTCGACCGCCTTCGCGATGCCGAAGTCGGTGATCTTCACCTGACCCGTGGGGGTGACCAGGATATTGCCGGGCTTCACGTCGCGGTGGACGACGCCCGCGGCATGGGCGACCTCGAGGGCGCGGCTGGTCTGTTCCAGCATGTCCAGACCCTGGCCGACCGAGAGCCGGCCGAGCCGGTTCAGCACCGCGTTCAGCGGTTCGCCCTGGACCAGCTCCATCACGAGGTAGGCGGTTTCACCACCCTGTGGATCGTAGGTCTCGCCGTAGTCGTAGACGCCTGCGATGCCGGGGTGGTTGAGCTGGGCGGTGGTCTTGGCCTCGGTCTTGAACCGATGCCGGAACGTCGGATCCGCGGAGAATTCGGCCTTGAGGACCTTCACCGCGACCCGGCGGTCCAGGCGGGTGTCCAATGCCTCCCACACCTGGCCCATACCGCCCGTGGCGATCAGACGTTGCAGCCGATACCGATCGGCGATCAGGGCACCGTTGTTCAGCATGGCCGCCCCCGTCGGTAGGTTCGCCGATCACGACGTTGTTGCATATCCACCTGGGGTCCTGGTCCTCGCTTACTCATTGTTCTCAGCCCCCCTGCAATCCGGCATCCAGCACCGCCCGTGCCACCGGCGCCGCCACCGATCCACCGGTCGCCGCCAGGGCACGGTCGCCGCCGTTCTCCACGATGACAGCGATCGCGATCTTCGGGTTCTGGGCCGGCGCGAACGCTATGTACCAGGCGTGCGGCGGGGTGTTGCGCGGGTCGCTGCCGTGTTCGGCGGTGCCCGTCTTGGAAGCGATCTGGTACGGCCGCGGCTGGGTGCCCCCGGCCGTGGACTTCTCCGAATCGATCATCAGCCCGGTCAGCTGGCTGGCCACCGGGGCGCTGATCGCCTGCCCGACCGACACCGGTTTGGTGGTGGACAGATCGCGCAGGTCGGGACCCTGGGTCCGGTCGACCAGATGCGGTTCCATCCGCACACCGCCATTGGCTACGGTAGCCGCGATCACCGCATCGTCGAGCGGGGTGAGAGCCACGTCTCGTTGTCCGATGCTGGTCTGCGCGAGCGCCGCGTTGTCCGGAATCGGCCCGACGGTGCTGTCGGCCACCGGAATCGGAATGCCCGAATGCGGGCCGATGCCGAAGGCCGCGGCCTCGTCCTTGAGTTTGGCCGCACCCACCTTCATGCCGATCTCGGCGAAGGCGGTGTTGCACGAGAGCCGGAACGCGTCGTGCATGGTCGCGGTCGCACCGCCGCCACACGGGGTGCCGTTGTAGTTCTCCAGCGTGGTGTTCGTACCGGGCAGGGTGATGTTCGGCGCGGCGGTGAACGCGTCCTCCGGCTTGATCCCCATCGACAGCGCGGCCGCGGCGACGACGACCTTGAACGTCGAACCGGGCGGATATGTCTGCGACACCGCACGATTCAACATCGGCTGACCGGGGTCCGCGCTCAGCGATTCCCAGGCCTGGGTGGCACGCGCGCCGTCGTGCGTGGACAGCTGGTTCGGGTCGTAGCTCGGTGTCGACACCATGGTCAGGATGCGGCCGGTACTCGGTTCGATGGCCACCACCGAACCGGTGTAACCCTTGCTGGTGAGCTGGTCGTAGGCGACCTTCTGCATCATCGGATTGATGGTGGTCACCACATTGCCGCCGCGCGGATCGCGTCCGGAGATCATATCGATCAGGCGGCGGCCGAACAGCGCGCTGTCGGACCCGTTGAGCACGGAATCCTCGGAACGCTCCAGACCGGTGCTGCCGTACTGCATCGAATAGAAGCCGGTCACCGGGGCGTAGGCGGAGGGGTCGGTGGGATAGGTGCGCAGATACTTGTAGCGGTCGTCGGTGGCCACCGAACTGGCGAGCACCGTGCCGCCCGCCGAGATCTGACCGCGCTGGCGGCTGTACTCGTCGAGCAGGACCCGGGAGTTGCGCGGGTCGTTGCGCAGGCTGTCGGCCTTGATCACCTGGACGTAGGTCGCGTTGACCAGCAGCGCGACGATCATCACCATGACGGCCATCGCGACCCGGCGGAGCGGGGTGTTCATGCCGGCTCTCCCTTCTCGGGTCGGGGCGTCTCGGCGCGGATCATCTCGGTCTGCGCTTCGGCGATCGGCGCGGCTTCCCGGCGGCGAGCCGGCGCCGGCGCACGAGCGGCGTCGGAGATCTTGACCAGCAACGCCAGCAGGGCGTAGTTCGCGAGCAGCGAGGAGCCGCCGTAGGACACGAAGGGGGTGGTGAGTCCGGTCAGGGGAATCAGTTTGGTGACGCCACCCACCACCACGAATACCTGAATGGCGATCGTGAACGCCAATCCGGCGGCGAGCAGCTTGCCGAAACTGTCGCGGACCGCCAGTGCCGTGCGCAGGCCGCGCACCACGAAGACGGCGAACAGCATCAGCATCGCGGTGAGCCCGATCAGGCCCAGCTCCTCACCGATGGTGGCGACGATGAAGTCGGTCTTGGCGAACGGCACCTGCGAGGGCCGTCCGCTGCCGAGTCCGGTTCCGGCCAGGCCGCCGGTCGCGAGCCCGAACAGCGATTGCGAGATCTGGTAACCGGTGTTGTTGTAGTCGTCGAACGGGTGCAACCACGTCGACACCCGCACCCGCACGTGGCCGAAGGCGTTGTAGGCGAGGAAGAATCCGAGCGCGAGCAGTCCGGCACCGACGATCAGCCAGCCCACCCGTTCGGTCGCGATGTAGAGCATGGCCAGCACGGTCGCGAAGATCAGCAGCGAGGTGCCGAGGTCCTTCTCGAAGAACAACACGACCAGGCAGGCCGCCCACACCAGCAGAATCGGGCCGAGGTCGCGCGGTCGCGGCAACTCCATCCCCAGGACGTGGCGTCCGGCCGCGGTGAACAGATCGCGCTTGGCGACCAGTACCGAGGCGAAGAAGATGATCAGCAGGATCTTCGCGAACTCACCCGGCTGCACACTGAAACCCGGTAACCGGATCCAGATCTTGGCGCCGTTGGTTTCGGAGAATCTCCCGGGCAGCAGCGCCGGGATCATCAGCGCCACCAGGCCGAGCAGACCGAGCGTATAGCCGTAGCGGGCCAGGGTGCGGTAGTCGCGCAGCAGCACCAGCACCGCGATGAACAGGGTGATCCCCAGCGCTGTCCACAGCACCTGTTGATTGGCGTCGGGGGAGGGGATCGACCACGAATTGTGGATCGCGGTCTGCTCGTCGGCGAGATCCAGGCGATGGATCAACACCAGCCCGAGTCCGTTGAGCAGCGCCGCGATCGGCAACAGCAGCGGATCGGCGAACGGGGCGAACCGCCGCACCGCCAGATGGGCGACACCGAACAGCGCCAGATAGGCGAAACCCAATTTGGCCAGATCCCAGGTGATTTCCTGATCCTGACTGGCCTCCACCAGCACCAGCGCAACCGTGGTGATGACCACCGCGAAACCCAGCAGCAACAGTTCGACGTTGCGGCGGGTCGAGGGTGGCGGCGCGGGAGCGAACCCGCCCGGTGGACTGGGGAACGCTCCAGCGGACGGCGGTGCCGGTGCGGACATCAGTCCGCCTTCCTGCAGTTCTCCCCCGGAGTCTGAGGGGCCGGCGCCGCGGTGGTGGGTGCCGGCTGCTCGGAATGGGCGGGGGCATTGGTCGGGTTCGGCGCGGCCGTACCCGGGGTGTTGGGCGCGGGGGAGGGTGCGGGAGCCGGGCTGCCCGGGGCCGCGGTGCTGCCCTCGGCGGGCGGCGGCGGGGCGACCGGCGGCGCCGGCTTGACGCAGACGGGCAACAGATCGGTGGCGGCCAGCTTCTCCAGCTGCCCGCGGGTGGAGTCGAATCCACCCGGCGGCAGCAGGCCGTTGTTGACCTTGTCGCGGCCGGTCTGCTGCAGATCGGCTACGGCCAGCTGCTTACACCCGCTGGGGAACCCGGCGCCGGGGCGCATGAGGGTGACCTTGTTGTGCGAGTCGACGCAGACCAGCTGGTCCACATCCTGAATCGAATAGCCGAGGACCGAGCCGGGCAGACCGCGCATGATCACCACGTTGCCGTTGTCGGCGCCCACGTAGTAGTTGCTGCGAATCATCTTGTAGCCCACCACGAGTCCGACCACGACGGCCACGACCAGGGCGACGGCCAGCGCGATCCAGCGGCCCTTGTGACTCTTGTGCGGCTCGGGCGGTTCCGCCGCGACCGCGGCCCGGCGAGGTGCCGCTCGCGGGGGACGCATGGCGGCGGCACGCCCGGCGGCGGTGTTGGGCGGCGGGGTGTCCTCGTCCTCACCGGAGGCCGCACCCGCGACGATGGGGTGGCTCTGGCCGTAGTCGAGATCGATCACATCGGCGACGACGACGGTCACATTGTCGGGACCGCCGCTGCGCAGGGCCAATTCGATGAGCCGGTCGGCCGCCTCGTCGGTATTGCCCTCGCGCAGGGTGTTCGCGATGGTCTCGTCGCTCACCACGTCGGACAGGCCGTCCGAACACAGCAGATAGCGGTCACCGGCGCGGGCTTCCCGGACGATGAGCGTCGGCTCGATCTCGTTTCCGGTGAGTGCCCGCATGATCAGTGACCGCTGCGGATGGGTGTGGGCCTGCTCCGGGGTGATCCGGCCCTCGTCGACCAGCGACTGGACGAAGGTGTCGTCGCGGGTGATCTGGGCGAGCTCGCCGTTGCGGAGCAGATAGGCCCGGGAGTCGCCGATATGGGCGAGGCCGAGCTTCTTGCCCGCGAACAGGATGGTGGTGAGCGTGGTGCCCATACCGTCGAGTTCGGGTTCCTCCTCGACCTGGTCGGCGATCGCGGCGTTGCCTTCGCGAATCGCCCGGTCGAGTTTGCCGAGCAGATCGTCGCCGGGCTCGTCGTCGTCGAGATGAGCCAGCGCGGCGATCATCAACTGCGAGGCCACCTCACCGGCGGCGTGCCCGCCCATGCCGTCGGCGAGCGCCAGCAGGCGTGCACCGGCATAGACGGAGTCCTCGTTGTTCGCCCGGACGAGACCACGGTCGCTACGCGCTGCGTAGCGGAGAACTTGAGTCACGATCGCAGCTCGATCACAGTCTTACCGACACGGACAGGGGTGCCGAGCGGAACTCGGACGGGGGTGGTGACCTTCGCTCGATCGAGGTAGGTCCCGTTGGTCGATCCTAAGTCTTCGACGTACCAGTCCTCGCCGCGCGGCGATAACCGTGCATGCCGGGTCGAGGCGTAGTCGTCGGTCAGTACCAGCGTGGAGTCGTCTGCACGCCCGATGAGCACCGGTTGGGTGCCGAGCGTGATCCGAGTGCCGGCGAGTGAACCCTGAGTCACCACTAGATACTTGGCGCCCTTCTGGCCACGGCTGAAGGATGGCAGCACCACCGAACCTCGGGTGGGTCGGGGCTGGATCCGAATGCCTGATGCCGCGTAGATGTCGCTGCGCAAGGTGCGAAGCACCGCCCACACGAACAGCCACAACAACAAGAGGAACCCCGCACGGGTCAACTGCAGGATCAGTCCCTGCACGGCGCTCCACCTCCTGTTCGACCGGTCCCGTAGTGGCGTTTCGTCCCCCAACCGGCGTGCTGGTCAGCACGGCCCGGCTGCCGAGCGAATGTTGGCAGCATAATAGGGCCGATGACCGGTTGCGATCACGATACGGGCGAGCGGTTTTCGCGCCCCATCGTGACCTGCACCGGCGAGCTTACGGGATCAGACGATTCGGATCAGGATCTCGGAATGCCCGGCCCGGATCACATCTCCGTCGGCGAGCTGCCAATCCTGGACGGGCGAGCCGTTGACCAGCGTCCCGTTGGTGGAACCGAGATCCGACAGCATCGCGACCTGACCGTCCCAGCGCACCTCGATGTGGCGGCGGGACACCCCGGTGTCGGGAAGCCGGAAATGGGCGTCCTGGCCACGCCCGATGATGTTGCTGCCCTCGCGTAGCTGGTACGTGCGGCCGCTGCCGTCGTCCAGGTGCAGGGTGGCCGAATAACCGGACCCCCCGCGCGCCGGCGGCGGGGCCGCTGCGTAGCCGCCCTGCTGTCCGTAGGCCGGCTGCTGACCGTAGGCCTGATCCTCGGCGCCGTAACCGCCCTGGTCCGCGTACCCCTGATCGGCATAGCCGGGGTCGGCGTAGCCCTGCTGGCCGTAGCCGCTCTGAGCCTGGTAACCCTGGTCGTATCCGGGAGCCTGGCCGTAGCCCGGCTGCTGACCGTAGTTCTGCTCCGGGTAGCCCTGCTGTTGCCCGTACCCCTGGTCGGCGTAGCCCTGCTGGCCGTAACCCTGGTCGTAGCCGCTCTGCTCGTAGCCGCCCTGTTCGTACGCCTGCTGCTGGCCGTACCCCTGGTCGGCATAGGCCTGCTGGCCGTAACCCTGGTCGTAACTGCTCTGGTCGTAGCTGCCCTGCTCGTAGCCCGGCTGACCGTAGGCCGCGCCGCCCTGCTGGTAGCCCGCGCCGCCCTGCTGGTAGTCGTAGCCGTTCTGGTAGTCGCCGCCGCCCTGCTGATAGTCGCCATAGGCAGGCTGCGATTCCGGCGCGGCGTACTCACCGGCACCGGGATACTGGCCACCCCGGCCGTAGTCGTCCTGATATTGCGGCGCGGGGCGGCCCCCCGGCGGGGGTGCGTACCCGCGGTTGCGTGGATCGGACTCCGCGGGCTCTCGGCTGGGGTCGTAGCCTGAGTTCTGCGTCATGGGGCCAGCTCCTGGTTGCGGGTGTGCGGGTCGTTGTGGGGGTCGTCCAGGTCGATCGGGCGGCCGGCGCGGCGCCGGGGGGTTCCGGCGGCCCGCATCCGGGTCGACCCGGCCGTGCGTCCTGAACTGTCCGGTGTGCAGCGTAGGGGATGTCTCGAATTCGACGTGCACTTCACCGTAGGTCTGCCACCCCTGATCGCGGATGTAGTCCTGTAAATGCTTGGCGAACGCGCGGGTGGTCAACTCGTGGTCTGCGTCGAGTTCCTGCAGGTCCGTGGGGTTGACCGTGATGACGTAGACGTTCGGGGCGAGCAGATGCCCGCCGTCGAGTTCGCTCAGGCGATCCGAGGCCTCGCGCTGCAGCGCCGCTTCCACCTCCTGGGGAACGACGCTGCCGCCGAAGACCCTGGCGAAGGCGTCACCGACGGCGCCCTGCAGACGTCGCTCGAAACGCGAGACGATGCCCATACCGGCCTCCCTTCGATGCCCGCCCTCGTTGCCTACGCTGTATGTCTACGTCAGCTGATCGGTCTGTGTCGTCCGGGCGTCACGATCCCGCGACACGACATGCCGATAGGGCGTGTCGTCGAACGGACACGGTCACTGCATGATATCCACGATCCTCCACCCCTGTAACTCACGACCGTCCACCCACGGTTCCCATTACCCGAAAATACTCGTCCGCAACCCCCGTGAGCAGGCGATTTCGTGCCGGAACCGAGCGCGTGATACTGTCTTCCAGTCGCTCGGGCGAGTGGCGGAATGGCAGACGCGCTGGCTTCAGGTGCCAGTGTCCTTCGGGACGTGGGGGTTCAAGTCCCCCTTCGCCCACAAAAAGAAGAGCCGCAGATCGAATCCGATCTGCGGCTCTTCTTTTTGTGTGTCAGGCCGGGTACAGGGCCGCCCGCAGCACCGAAACCGCCTGGGCGACGGCTGCTTTCGCGGCGTTGGTGTCGTGCATGGAGTTGACCATGACGAAATCGTGGATGATGCCGCCGTAACGGGTCTGGACGACGGGGACGCCGGCGTCGCGGAGTTTGGCGGCGAAGGCCTCGCCCTCGTCGCGCAGGACGTCGGCCTCACCGGTGATCACCAGCGCCGGCGGCAGCCCGGCGAGCTGCTCGGTGGTGGCGCGCAGCGGCGAGGCCGTGATCTGGGCGCGGTCCGCTTCGCTGGTCGTGTACTGGTCCCAGAACCACCGCATCCCTTCCCGAGTCAGGAAGTAGCCTTCGGCGAACCGCTCGTACGACGGCGTATCGAAGTTGGCGTCGGTGACGGGATAGAACAGCACTTGCTGGACGAACGAGACGTCGCCCCGCTCCTTGGCCATCAGTGTCAGCGCGATGGCCATATTGCCGCCCACCGAATCACCGGCGATCGCGATGCGGGTGGTGTCGAGCCCCTTCTCGGCGCCGTTCGAGCGCACCCACTGCGCGACGCGGTAGGACTGCTCGTTGGCCACCGGGTAGCGCACCTCGGGGGAGCGGTCGTATTCGGGGAAGACGACGGCCGCGTGCACGCCCACGGCGAGATCGCGTACCAGCCGGTCGTGGGTGTGCGCATCGCCGAACACCCAGCCCGCGCCGTGGGTGTAGACGATGACGGGCAGGATGTCTGTCACACCCTGCGGCTTGACGATGCGGGCCCGCACCGACCCGGTCGGCCCGCCCTCGACGGTGATCCACTCCTCGTCGATCGCCGGCTTCTCGATCGGTGAATCCTGCACCGAATCAACGGCTTTGCGGCCCTCCTCGGGCGGCAGCTGATAGAGGAACGGCGGCTGGGAGGTTGCGTCGACGAACTCCTGGGCGGCCGGCTCGAGGGAGACGCCCAGCGGATTTCCGGTCATCGGGTTTTTCCTTTCAGCGGGTGTGCGGCTGCGAACAACGCGGCGCCCGACCAGTTTCCGCTGGTCGGAGGGCGGCGCGCCCCTCGCTACGGGACGCGAAAACACCGGATCAAGACACGGCGGCGACCAAGGGGGTCTCGCCGGAACCGGTCGAGCGGAACCGGCGCTGATATTTACTGGGCGATATCCCGAGCCGGGCGACGAACGCGCGGCGCATCGCCTCACTGCTGCCGTAGCCCGCGGCCATCGCCGCCTCGGTCACTCCGAAGCCGGCATGCAGCATGTCGCGGGCGACCCCGAAGCGGATGAAGGCGACGTACTCGGCGGGGGAGCGCTCCAATTCGGCGCGGAACAGTCTGGTCAGATGGCGCGGACTGACGTTGGCGTGTGCCGCCAGCGTCCGAACGGTATGGGGGAAGGCCGGATTCGCGCAGACGAGGTCGACGGCCTTGCGCACCAGCGGGCTGCGCGGCGCCGGCCCCGACAGCGAGGCCGAGAACTGCGACTGCCCGCCCGCGCGCTGCATGTACACCACCATGAGCTGGGCGATCCGGCGCGCGATGTCGGGGCCGAAATCCTCCTCGACCATCGCCAGCGCCAGGTCGACCCCGGCGGTGACTCCGGCCGAGCTGTAGAGGTTTCCGTCACGCACGTAGATGTCGTCGGCGGCCACGTCGATCGCGGGATAGCGCCGGGCCAGATGGGCGGCGAACTTCCAGTGCGTGGTGGCCCGGCGTCCGTCGAACAGGCCCAGTTCGGCGAGGACGAACGCGCCGCTGCACACCGATGCCAGACGCCGGGTGTTCCACGACAGTCGCCGTGCCGCTGCGAGCAGTTCGGGTGTGACGAATTTCGAGGGTGGCAGCTCACTGCCCGGGATCACGACGGTGTCGAAGGCGCCCGCGTCGGCTGCCGCGACAGCGCATTCGATCCGGGCGCCGATCGAGGTCTGCACACTGCCGCCGTCCGCCGATACCAGCACGACCTCGTATCCGGGGCAGGCTTGGTTGGCCTCGACGAACACCTCCGCTGGACCGGTGAAGTCGAGCATCTTGACGCCGTCGAAGACCAGAATTCCTACGCGCCGACGCGGTAGTTGAGCGAGTTCGAGGGCCATCCCGCCATCATTCTGGAGTGACGCCTCCAGAACAAGCTTTGTGGCCGGGGTCGCAGTGGGATTGATACGGTGGGCGCCATGGGGAGGCCACGACAGTTCGACGAATCGGCCTTGCTCGACGCCGCCACCGAACTGTTCTGGTCGCAGGGTTTCGAGCAGACGTCGGTCGAGGACGTCTCGCGGGCCAGTGGCATCGGAAACGGCAGCATCTACGCCGCCTACCGCAGCAAGCGCGGACTGTTCCTCGCGGCCTTCGAACGCTATTGCGAGGGCCGTGCTCGCCTGGTCCGGGAGGTGGTGACCTCGGCTCCCGGTTCGGCGCAGGCGGCGGTGCGCGCACTGTTCGAGGCGATCATCGACGACTGCGTCTCACAGCCCGATCGGCGTGGTTGCCTGATGCTCAACAGCATCGCCCAGCTCGGCTCGCGGCTGCCCGAAGTGATCAGCATCGGGAATCGGACCACCGCCGCCATGGAACGCGGTGTCGCCGAGCGGCTACGCCGCGCCGCCGAGGAATCCGGCGCCGAACTCGACGCGTCGACCCTGGCCGCCTACAGCGCCACCGTGGTGATGACCGCGCAGGGCCTTATCCAATTGAGCCGCTTGGGAACTCCCCTCGGGCGATTGCGCGATATCGCCGAGGTGTCGAGTCACAATCTGCCCGAGGCGTGGAACGTTCCGGTCGCGGACCGGGTGCGCTGACGGCATCGTTTCCGGGGACGGTCGTCAGCGGCCTCGCTGCGTGCGCACGTAGTCGACGGCGTCCTGCGTGACAGCGTCGGTGATGTCGGCGAATTCCTCGTGCTTCTGGATGTAGCCGGCCACGAACGGGCAGATCGGCACGATCCGCAAACCGGCCTCGCGGGTGCGGTCCAGTGCCTGTGAGACCAGGGCGCCGGCCAGGCCGCGTCCAGCGAAGTCGGAGTCGATTTCGGTGTGGTAGAAGATCCGCTGCCCGTCGTGGTCGAGGTATTCGGTGAATCCGGCGAGCCGATCGTCCACGCTGATTTCGAACCGTTCCGCGGCCTGCGTGACGACCGGAGTGGGTTGCTGTTCGGCGGTCATGGGTCTCAGTATCGCGGTCCGGCAGGTCGGATACCCGCAGGTTCGAGCGAGGACGCGCGTGCCGGTGTGATCTTCGCCGCACTTTCGGCGGTTGACCGGTCGTTATTCGCTTCGGATATCACCGGTGAAAAAACGCCGTTCGAGTTCGCTGTCGAAATAACTGCGCAATTCAATGGAAGCGCATACGCAACCATCTGAGAATTACCTGACAGCAGACTTGGAAACTCCGGCAGTAACAAACTTGAAGTTTGTTTGCTGGCCGAGTGAGGTGGGTAAAGCCGGTCGGACGCAGGTCGATTGAGCCCCTGACCTGCAGTGATGACCAACAGGTGAGCAGCAGGCGACGCGCCGGGGAATCATCGCGGTCCGGGTATCCGGCACCGCGAGTAACGGCCGAATTAGCAGAAAAATCCCGGCTACCGGAGCGTTGCGGTATGCGTGGGACCGTTATTTCCGACCGCCCGCCAGGTATTTGCGAATGGTCTCCGGAGATGCTGTCGGACTGCGGGTTTCGGCTCGGTTACGGCCGGGCAGACGGAGTGTGCAGGAGGTTGCGCAGGGATAACGATTGTGTAGAGTCGACGGTAACGCTGGCCGCAGCTGAGCTGGACTCGCTGCGGCCAGTGGATCTCAAATCGGCACTCCGATGATCCTTCGAATCCCCGCCCTCTCGCAAGGGATTTTCTCAGCCTCAGCAGAACCGCCCCGGCGTTAGCTCGATATGCGCTCGCTCGCATCGGTCGCGGACCGCAACGCCGCTCGTTCCTGCACCGCTCGGCGCCCCGGGCCGAAGACGTAGGTCAGAAATCCGAGTTCGGCAACCAGCCCGACACCGATTCGCACCGACGCGGGCCAGTCGGCGGGTGTGACGAAACCCTCGATCAGGCCCGAGACCAATAGGACCGCCACCAGCCCGAGTGCGATCGTCGCCGTCGCCCGTCCCTGCCGGGCCAGCGCCTCGGCGCGTGACGACCGCCCCGGCTCTATCAGCGTCCAACCCAGTTTCAGCCCCGCGCCGCCGGCGACGAAGACGGCCGTGAGCTCCAGCATGCCGTGGGGGAGCAGGAATCCGAAGAACGAGTCGAGCCGACCGGCATCCGCCATCAGCCCCGCGGAGACTCCGACGTTCAGTGCGTTCATGAACAGCAGATAGGCTGCCGGGAGAATCAGGATGCCGGTGAACAACGCGATGGCCGACACCCAGGCGTTGTTGGTCCACACCTGTGCGGCGAAGGCGTCGTGGGGATGTTCGGAGTAATAGGACTCGAAGCGGCCGCCGGGGGCTGTCAGCGATTCCGCGTTCGACGGCAGCCCCAAAGTCCTTCGCGCCGAACCGGAACCGGACACCCAGATGCCGATACCGGCCGAGACGGCCAGAAACGCCGCCGCCACCGAGGCCCACCACGGCCACGATCGATACACCGCGGCGGGGAACCGATGGGTGAAGAAATAGCCGATCTGCGACCAGGTGTCGGTGCGCGCGCCCAGCAGCCGTCCCCGGGCCCGCGCGAGTACCGCGCTCAGACCGTTGATCAACTCCGGATCGGGCGAATGTGATTGCAACCGCGCCAGCTGCTGGGAGGTGCGGCGGTACAGGGCCACGAATTCGTCGACCTCGGCGCCGCTGAGCCGCCGCTGCGCGGTCAGCCGGTCGAGCCGATCCCAATGCCGCCGCTGCGCGAACGAATAGGCGTCGACGTCCATCGGCTCCTCCTGTGCTCCTGCGGGACACCCGCACCCGACCGAATCGCCGCAATGAGCTGCGCTGGGTATCGCGGCGATTCTCCTGTGTCCGCCCGGTCCTCTCGAAGGCTAGTTCGCACGGGCCCGATTCGGGATACTGGAGCGATCATGGCCGATTTCACCACCGGGGAGGCCGTCTCCCTGCAGTTGCCGATCGCGCGCATCCCCACCCGGGCCGCGGCCTTCGCGATCGATCTGGTGCTGCAACTCGTGCTCGGCCTGCTGTTGTTGTCGGCCGTCTTCGCCGTGTTGTTCCGATTCGAACCCGACGGCGCGTGGGTCGACGTGGCCGTGCTGGTGACGATGGTGACCGTGCTCGTCGGCTATCCGGTCGTCAGCGAAACGCTGACGCGCGGGCGGACCGTGGGAAAACTGGCGCTGGGCCTGCGCGTGGTGCGCAGCGACGGCGGGCCCGTCGATTTCCGGCACGCGCTGACCCGCGGCCTCGCCGGCGCCCTCGTCGATTTCTGGAATCTCGGTGGGTTCGGTCTGGTCGCGGTGGTCACCTCGCTCTGTTCGCCGCGGGCGCGCCGGGTCGGTGACATCCTGGCCGGCACCGTCGTGGTATCGGATCGGGCGCGAATTCCCATGCCCGCGCTGGCCACTGCCCCGCCCTGGCTGGTCGACTGGGTGGGCCGGCTGGATCTGTCCGGTCTCACCGAGGATCTCGCGCTGCCCGTGCGGCGGTATCTGACCCGCTTCCCGCAGCTCACCCCGCAGGTGCAGGCGGAACTCGGTGCGGCGCTGGTGATCGCGGTGTGCGATCAACTGCGGGTGGCGCCACCGGCCGGATATCCGCCGCTGCACATCCTCGGTGCGGTCATCGGGGAGCGGCAACGCCGTATTCTGCCGCCGCCCCGCCTGCCCTTCTGGCCGATGCCCCAGCAGTGGGCGCCACCCGCCGGGCCGGCGCAGCCGTACGCATCGGTGGTCCGGCCGGGATCGTGAACGCTCAGAGGGCTCCGGACCGCTTCAGTTCCAGGTACTCGTCGGCCAGCGCCTCCGGGACTCGCTCCGGCGCCGCGGCCACCACGTCGATGCCCTGGCGCTGCAGGGTTTCTCGCACGATCGCGCGTTCGGTCAGCAGATGTTCGGCGGCCGCGGCGGCATAGACCTCGGCAGCGGTATCGCGACGGGTCGCGGTCGCCGCGATCTCCGGATCGGTGACCGACACCAGCAGCACCCGGTGCCGGCTGCTCAACACCGGGAGTACCGGCAGCAGATTCTCTTCGACCATCGCCCCGTCGAGACTGGTGAACCAGACCACCAGGCTGCGGCGGCGGGTGTGGCGAACCGCGGTGCGGACCATCGCCGGGGTGTCGGCATCCAGCAGCGCGGGCACGACGCCCGAGAGGGCGTGCATCAGCTTGGGCTGCACCGCCTTTCCGCGTGCGCCCCGGACTTCGGCGCGAATCTCGCGATCGAAGGCCAGCAGGTCGACGGTATCCCCGGCCGCGGCCGCCAGTCCGCCCAGCAGCAGCGCGGCCTCGACGGCGGTGTCCAGCCGAGTCTGCTCACCGAGCCGGGCGGCGCTGATTCGGCCGGTATCCAGCAACATCAGCACGTGGCGGTTGCGTTCGGGACGCCAGGTGCGTACCAGCACATCGGTGGCGCGGGCCGTGGCTCGCCAGTCGATGGACCGCACATCGTCACCGGCCACATATTCGCGGAAGGAATCGAATTCCGAGCCCGGACCACGCAGAGTGGCGACCGATCGGCCGTCCAGATGCTGCAGCCGTTTCACCTTGGCGGCGAGGATCCGTTCGGTCCGAAACGGCGGCAGCGCACGCACCGTCGCGGGCACGGTGCGACGGAACTGCCGCCCCGCCAGACCGAGCGGTCCGAACAACCGAACCGTGACCGGCCCCGCGATCCGATCGCCGCGGCGAGCCGGGCGGACGGTGGTGGCCAGCCGGGTGGTGGTATTCGGCGGCAGCTGCAACTGGTGGGTCTCGGCCGGTGCCTGCGCACTGGGCGGCCAGTCGTCCCACAGCCGCGCCCGCACCGCGCGGGCGCCGCGGTTCAGCACGGTGAGCTCGACGGTGGTGGTGTGGCCGACGCGGACGGTGGTGAGCGGAACCCGGGACAACTCGAGATCATCGGCGCGACAGGAGATCACGTCGATCGCGACGAGGAAGGCCAGCACACTCGTCAGTACGGCGACGCCGGCCCAGGACGGCAGCGCGACACCGACCACCACCGCAGCCACCGCCGCGCAGACCGCGAGCCGACCCGTGACGATCATTGCGCTACACCGGAACCGGGACCGCGGCCAACAGCGAGGACATCACGCCTTCACCGGTCACGCCGTCCAGTTCGGCCTCGGGACGTAACTGCAGACGATGCCGGAGAGCCGTCACCGCAACGGTTTTCACATCGTCGGGAGTGACGAAGGCGCGGCCGTTCAGCCACGCCAGGGCCCGCGCCGAGGCCAGCACCGCGGTCGCGCCGCGCGGGGAAGCGCCGTGCTGGACCGCGGGCGAGGTACGGGTGGCGCGGCACAGATCGACGATGTAGGCCAGCACCTCCGGGTTGACCGTCACCTGCGCGACGGCGGCCCGTGCCGCCGCGATATGCGCGGCTCCGGCGACGGGCCGCACGCCCGCTGCCTCCAGGTCGCGCGGGTCGAAGCCGGCGGCGTGGCGCTGCAGGATCCGGAATTCGTCGTCGCGGCCGGGCAGCTGGATGTCCACCTTGAACAGGAACCGGTCCAGCTGCGCCTCCGGCAGTGGGTAGGTGCCCTCCTGTTCGATCGGATTCTGGGTCGCGATCACCACGAACGGATCGGGCAGCGGCTGCGGGACGCCGGCCACCGACACCTGCCGCTCCTCCATCGACTCCAGCAGTGCCGATTGGGTTTTCGGCGGCGTGCGGTTGATCTCGTCGGCGAGCAGCAGATTGGTGAAGACCGGCCCGCGGCGGAAGGTGAATTCGGCCGAATGCGGATCGTAGATCTGGGAGCCGGTCACATCGCCGGGCATCAGATCCGGAGTGAACTGCACCCGGGTGTGGTCGAGTTCCAGCGCCGCGGCCAGGGCGCGCACCAGCAGCGTCTTTGCCACGCCCGGCACACCTTCCAACAGCACGTGGCCACGGCACAGCAGGGCGAGCACGAGGTACAGCACGGCGTGGTCGTTGCCGACGACCGCCTTGCCGATCTCGGCACGTACCTCGCCCAGCGCCCGGAGCGCCTGGTCGGCCGTGGGGATGTGGTTGGTCTGCGCCGTGGTCATCCGGTCTCCGTCATCCTATTTCCGATTCGATCCAGTCCAGTTGTGCCGCCACGTATTCCAGCGCCGAGTCGTCGGCGACGGGGCCGTAGAAGGCCGTGGCGATGCGGCCGGGATCGACGCCGATCCGGGCGCCGATCACCGCGCTCACCTGCTCCGGCGCGGCATCGGCGCGCAGATTCACCCGGCCGCGGACGCGTCGCAGCGTGGCCGCGCGCAATTTCGCCGCGACATGGTCGCGATCCTTGGTCCTGCGGTAGAGCGCGGCCTGACCCGCCAGCAGCTCACCGGCCGCCACCTGCACCGGGCGCGGCTCGCCGACCACGGCACCCCGGCGGCGGGCGCGCCACCAGACCACGACGGCGGCGAAGACCAGCGCCTGCAACCCGCCGTAGGCCAGCCAGGGCGGTAAGCGCTGGAAGATCGAATCGCTGCCCTCGCCCACGTCGGGCGGGCGGATATCCGGGTGATCGGGCGGCGGTGGTGAGTGCGGCTGGGTCGGTTGCGGCGGGGCCGTCGGCGCGGCGGCCAGCCGGAACAGCAGGTACCCGACGAGCGCGATGACGAGCGCGCCGAGCACGATGGCCCAGAAGCGCTTGTCGCGCACCAACTGTGGCAGCGGCGGCAAGCGGCGGCGACCGGCGCGCTTGCGTTCGGACCGCTGCTGTTCGACCGGGTCGGGCGGAGGAGGCGGCGCCAGCGAATAGCGATCGGCCGAGGTGAGGCGCTGATATTCGTCCGGAGTGGCAGTGCGGCCGCCGTAGACGATCTCGTCGAAACTGTGTGCGGCGTAGTCCAATTCGGCCGAGGCGTCCGGAAGCGCGTCCGCCGCGGCCGAGGCGGTCTCCCGGGCCGTGCGCGAACGCCGGACCTCGAGTACGCCGCCCTGTTCGAGTCCGCGTACGACGGCGCGGAAGCGTTCGCGCAGTGCGGTATCGAAGTCGTGGTGCCCGGCGGCGGATTCGGCCGCGGCCCGGTGCTGGGCGGCCGCTCCGAGCGTCGGGGGTGGCGGCGCCGCGGGCCGATCCGCGCGTGCGTCGTCGGTCACCGTGCCGCCTGCCCGGTGGATATCCGGATATCCAAACCCTCCCGGCCGCAACGCCTGTCGAGATACACCACCACGGCGGTTGCGGCGTCGACGGCCGCGGCGAACGCCGAAATCAGCAGCGCCGCACCGGACAGCAGAGTGACGACCGCCCAGCGATGGGTTCCGGAGATATCGGAGAGGAAGCCCAGAAGTCCCGCGACCGGCACCGCCAGCACCAGCAGCACGCCGCGCAGATAGAGCCACAGTCCGGCCAGCGGCATCACCCGTCCGGTGGCGAGCAGTTTCGCTCGCCGGACCGCCGCCGCGTACGGGGTCGATTCGGCGAACAGGACCGGCACGATCGGCCATCGCGTACCGCGCACCCGGGCCAGCCAGATCACCGCCGGAATCAGCGTGATGATCAGCGGCGTACCGAGCAGGAGAATGCCGACGCCGATCGCTGTGGAGATCACCTGGTTCAGCAGCAGCCGGCCGGACACCGGGAGTAGACGCGCGGCGGCGGTGCGCGCGGTGATCGGCCGGTTGTGGACGACGGCCAGCCCGATCGGCACGGTCACGCCCACTATCCACAACCGCAGCACCCATGCACAGCAGGCTGTGGAAAGGATTGCCGCCCAGGCGGTTCCGGCGCTCGAATCGTCGGTCGCGAGCGACACCAACGCGGTGACCCCGACGACGATCCCCAGGGCCGCGGCCAGACCCGCACCCGCCAACCCGGCGATCGGCCGGATGCGATGCTGCAATACCGCGAAGGGCAGGTCGGCCAACTCCCGCCACGTCAGCGGTCGCACCGGGATGCGTTCGGCGTCGTCTCCACCACCGGAGTCGCGGTCGTCGGCACCGCGCGGCAGCGCCACGCGGTGGGCGGACGATCGCCCCTCCCGATCGGTCACGACTGGAAACACGGGCCGAGTCTATCCACGGACCGGGACGTATGACGGTTATCCGATCGGCCACCCGGCGGGTGACGCAACCGGGTGGATATGACCGGTTCGGCCGAAAACCACGTGACCGCGACGCCTGGGGCGTCCGGTCGGGTTCGGTCAGTCGCGGCCGGAGCCGGGCGGCAGTTCGCGGGGGGCGCGGTAGCCGAGTTCGGTCGTCTCGCCGGCGGGCAGTTCGCCGTATCGGCCGGATTCCGGCAGATCGGGGTGCGCGGCGGGATTCCGGTGCGGGAGGGCCGCATAGCGCGCGTAGCGCGGGTCGTGCCGGTAGGCGGCATAACGCGGGTCGTGCTGATAGGCGTCGTACGGGTACGAAGCGGTGACCTGGGCGTAGGGCGCATCCGGCAGCGGGTGGCCCGGATGTCCGTAGCCCACCGCCGGATCGAGCGAATCCTCGGAGTTCACCGTCACCTTGCGGGTGCGTTTGAGGGTGAAGGTGATCTCCTCCGCCTCCTCGAAGACCTGACGGACGGTCCGCAACGGTGCGACCGCGGTGTCGATGGTCCGATCGAGCGCGGTGGTGACGAATCCGGGGACCAGCGGACGGATCCAGCGCGCGGCGGTATCGGTGAACGGCACCGTGCCGATCACCGGAAGTTCCAGCCCGCCACCTTTTTTCGCGTCCTCGCGCGGGGCGGGCACCGCGGCCGGCGAATGCGGCGCGAGGCCGGCCGAGGGCAGCTGTGCGGGCAGATTCCGTGCGGTCACGGTCGCCTCCTGTGTCGAGTCGGTTCGGGCCGGGGATTCGGCGGCGGGCAATGCGCCCGTGGTCGGGGAGGTCGCGGATGCGGTCTGCGCACCCGGCGGAAGGGCGGCCAGCGCCTCGAATTCGGCGACCGCCCGGCGCTGCGGTTCGGTGATGCCGATTTCCAGGTTGCCGATCGCCGCTATCACCCGTTTGCGCTGGCGCTCGCGGTCGATGGCGGTATCGGCGTGCAACGCCAGTTGCGCGGTGGCCACCCGGTGTTCGGCCCGCTGGACGGCGACCGCGGTATCGGCTTCCCGCTCGGCGCGGTCGGCTTCGGCGCGCGCGGCCACGGCGCGGTCGAACGACGATTCGCCCCGCCAGGAGCGCAGCACCAGCGGCAGCAGGGCGAGGAGAACCCCGAGCGCGATCGTGAGCAGGCGCAACAGCAGCGCACCCAGATGTCCGGTGGTGTAGTCGTTCATGGCCAGCCAGCGCGCGCCGAGACCACGGTCTCCGGTGTGGAAGGCGGCGGTGCGGGCCTGCTCCAGGGCGCTCTGGCGGGTGGCGATCTCCGCGTCCACGGGCTGGACGCGCGCCTCGGCGGTGTTGAGCCGTCCGCGGGCATCGTCGAGCATCGCGTTGGCGGTCTGTGATTCCGGACCCCGGCCGGGCACCCCGGTGATCTTGGTCTGCGGGCACTGCGGCGTCGGGTGGTATTCACAGCGGGCGACGACGAGGGCCTGATCCATATCGGCCTGCGCCTGGGCGATGGTCCGGGTGAGTGCGCTGCGTTCGGCAGTGGCTCGGTCGAGCTCCGTGCGGGCGGTGACCACTGTCGCGGCGGAGTCGGCGTCGCGGCGGGACCGATCGTCGAGCGTGCGGTCGACGGATCCGGCGAGAATCACCGTGCTCGCCAGCTCGGCCACCAGGACACCGGTGATCACGGCGACCGCGATTCGCCCGATCCGCTCGGCCCGGCCGCGACCGGCGGACAGTGGCGCGGTGGCCGAGGCTCGCGAGATCGCGCCGACCAGCAGTGTCGCCGGCAGCGCGACGACCGCCACGACCGCGGCGGGCCAGTGCGCCGCCACACCGGCCGCCGCGACGACGATCCCGGACAGCACCGCGAACAGCAGCACCACCCCGCCGGTCACGGCGTACGTCGATCCCTCGTGCCGGTCGCCGCGGCCGGCTTCGGCGCCACCGAGCCAGGTCAGCGCCGCGGCGGGGGACCGCCTCGCTCGCGATTCGGTCGTGCGGGAGCCGGACCCCGAGGGTCCGGATGCCGAACTTTCGGTGGGGGACTGTTCGAAGACGTGGGGATCGGTCAACGGATTCACATCCTCTGGGTCCCAATCGTTGTCGCCACCGGGCGAAACGGTCGTTGCATCGTGGTCCGGGCGGTGGTGTGCCCCCGCGCGCGAGCGGGACGGGCCATCCGCCGAGCGCCGCGGTCGCGCGCAATCAGGTTCAGCGTGACAGGCCGAGCGAAGAACCACCGAGCGCGGCGGCATCGATGTGGTGAGCCTCACAGACGGCCGCGGAGCGAAACCCTACTCTCGGGTAGGGCGGCACCGATCGACACGATGGTGCCGCGGTGACAGGAGGGCGGAACGTGCGAGCGACCCGGGGAGTCGGTATTCATCGGATCGGGGGAGGACCATATGCGGGCGAAACCGACGATCCGGTGGTCGACACCGGGGCGCTGTCGCGATTCGATCGTCACCACGCGCGCCGGCGTACCCGTCTCGTCGCGGCCGCCCTGCTCGTCACCTCGGCATTCGCGATCGTGGCGCCGATGACCACCGAACGAGTACTTCCGCAGGCGCAGGCGGCTCCGGCGGAGGAGGGCCGGTCGGCACTGAGTCCGCTGGTGGAGTTGGTGCTGCGCCGCCTGAACACCGCCGATGCCGTCGCCGCCGCCAAATGGACCGCCTCGCAGCGGACCGGGCAGCCTCCGGTCGTCGACGATCCGGCGCGCGAGGCGCAGGTCTACGACGCGATGGCCGCGGCCGGCACCCGGTCGGGGCTGCCGCAGGACTGGGTGCGGCAGGTGTTCGCCGGACAGATCGAGGCCAACAAGACCGTGCAGTACGGACTACTCACCCGGTGGCGCTTCGATCCGGCGGCCGCGCCCACACCGGATGCGTCGGATCTGGCCGCCGTGCGGCCGGTGATCGACGAGGTCAACAGCGAGATCCTGAATCAGCTGGCGGCTCACCGCACGGTGCTTACCGCACCGGATTGTGCGCAGCAGCTCGCGGCCGCGGTGTTCCCGGTGCTGACCTCGGGCCGGGTGGACGCGCTGCACGGTGCCGCCCTGGTCCGCGCGACCGTAACGCTTTGTCCCGCAACGGATGTGAAATAAACCACAGTCATTCTCGATCTTGGTTTGCCGAGAATGTGCTGAACTCCACATTCGCAAACGATGCCGTACGGTCCGCACATTGGCGTGGCTTGTCGCTCCGGTATCCGGAATGTCTCCTCCGGGTGTCCGGAGAGTTAGCCGCCTTACACCCCGGTTTGCCGCCGCCGCGTACGGGAAATCTGTTTCGACGCAGGTGAGAGCGTTGCGCAGGACTGGGCTCCCAGCTCGTGACCGATGCCCAGGCGCTATCGACGGCAGTGGCGAACGCGACTCAGCGATCCGCGCCGCCTGCTTTACACTGGAGAACGCGCAGGTAGTGGAGGACCGATGTAGATGCCCAGGTAGACGGAGTATTTAGCACAACCTAAGTTGGTTGGGCTCCGGTCCTGACTTATCGTTTGCTCTAAGTGTCGGACGCGAAATGTCCGACTCGTCGCCCGGACTCGGCCACGAGCCGCAAGCATCAGCCTAGCGGGCGAGCACGGCGCGGTGGGTAAGGAACTCCTCAGAGTTCCGCTACCACCGAGCACCCGACTACGAAACCGAAGCGGGTGGACAACTGGAGAGTTTGACTGCACGGGATGACCATCAGCGCCGCTGGTCGCCGCAACGTCCGGACGCAGTCTAGGCGGAGGCGTTTCGACGAGGGCCATCGGAAGAAGGCATCGAAATCGAAGGCCTCTTCGTTGAAGGCGCCTATTTCTTGAAGGCAGAGGCATGACGCAACTTCCTGGCCACCGCGGCGAGCCGCGAATGGGACACCGGTCACCTGGCCGCACTGGTCTTTATGACCCGGCGAACGAGCACGACTCCTGCGGTGTCGCGTTCGTCGTCGACATGCATGGCCGTCGTAGCCGCGACATCGTCGACAAGGCTATTACGGCACTGCTGAACCTGGAGCACCGTGGTGCTGCGGGTGCGGAACCCAACTCCGGTGACGGTGCGGGCATCATGATCCAGCTTCCTGACCGGTTCTTCCGGGCCGTGCTGGCGGAGAATGGTGCCAACTTCGAGTTGCCGCCGGAAGGCTCCTACGCCACCGGTATCGCATTCCTGCCGCAGGCCCGCCGCGAGGCCGCCCGCGCCTGCTACCGGGTCGAGAAGATCGTCAAGGAAGAGGGCCTGGCCGTTCTGGGCTGGCGCGAGGTTCCGATCGACGAGTCCTCCCTGGGTGCGCTGTCGCGCGACGCCATGCCGACGTTCCGTCAGCTGTTCATCGCCTCGCCCGCCGATGCCGCCGAGCAGCTCGGTGGAATGGATCTGGAGCGGCGTGCCTACGTCGTGCGCAAGCGGGTCGAGCACGAGCTCGGCAAGCAGGGCGCCGGCGAGGGTGCGGTCGGCCGCGAGACCGTCTACTTCCCGAGCCTGTCCGGCCAGACCTTCGTCTACAAGGGCATGTTCACCACCCCGCAGCTGCGGGCGTTCTACCTGGATCTGCAGGACGACCGGGTGGAGTCGGCGCTGGGCATCGTGCACTCGCGCTTCTCGACCAACACCTTCCCGTCCTGGCCGCTGGCCCACCCGTTCCGCCGCGTCGCGCACAACGGTGAGATCAACACCGTCACCGGTAACGAGAACTGGATGCGCGCGCGTGAAGCGCTGCTGAACTCCGAGATCTTCGGCACCGACAGCGAGGGCAACAACCGGCTGGAGAAGATCTTCCCGGTCTGCACCCCGGGCGCCTCCGACACCGCGCGCTTCGACGAGGTGCTGGAACTGCTGCACCTCGGTGGCCGCAGCCTGCCGCACGCCGTGCTGATGATGATCCCGGAGGCCTGGGAGCGGCACGAGTCGATGGACCCGGCGCAGCGCGCCTTCTACCGCTACCACTCCATGCTGATGGAGCCGTGGGACGGTCCGGCCTCGGTGTGCTTCACCGACGGCACCGTGGTCGGCGCGGTGCTGGACCGCAACGGTCTGCGCCCCTCCCGCATCTGGGTCACCGAGGACGGCCTGGTCGTCATGGCCTCCGAGGTCGGCGTGCTCGACATCGAGCCGTCGAAGGTGGTCCGCAAGGCCCGTCTGCAGCCCGGCCGCATGTTCCTGGTCGACACCTCGCAGGGCCGCATCATCAGCGACGACGAGATCAAGTCGCAGCTGGCGGCCGAGCAGCCGTACCAGGAGTGGCTCGACGAGGGCATCACCAAGCTCGCCGAGCTGCCCGACCGTCCGCACGAGCACATGTCGCACGACCGCGTGCTCATCCGTCAGCAGATCTTCGGATACTCCACCGAGGAACTGAGCCTGCTGATCTCGCCGATGGCCAAGACCGGCGGTGAGGCGCTGGGTTCGATGGGCACCGACACGCCGATCGCCGTGCTGTCCTCGCGTCCGCGTCTGCTGTTCGACTACTTCGCGCAGCTGTTCGCCCAGGTCACCAACCCGCCGCTGGACGCCATCCGCGAGGAGGTCGTCACCAGCCTGCGCAGCACCATCGGCCCTGAGGCCGACCTGCTGCATCCGGGTCCGGAATCCTGTCGCCACATCACGCTGACCCAGCCGATTCTCGACAACGACGAGCTGGCCAAGCTCGTCCACATCAACGACGACGGTTCGCGGCCCGAGCTGCGTTCGGTGGTCGTGCGCGGCCTCTACTCGGTGAAGAAGGGTGGCAAGGGCCTGCGCAAGGCACTCGAGGCGATCAACGCCCAGGTGTCGGCCGCCATCGACGGCGGCGCGCGGATCATCGTGCTGTCCGACCGGGAATCCAACGAGAAGCTGGCGCCGATTCCGTCGCTGCTGCTCACCGCCTCGGTGCACCACCACCTGGTGCGCGAGCGCACCCGCACCAAGGTCGGCCTGGTGGTCGAGGCCGGTGACGCCCGCGAGGTGCACCACATGGCCATGCTGGTCGGCTTCGGCGCGGCCGCGATCAACCCCTACATGGCCTTCGAGTCGATCGAGGACATGCTCGAGCGCGGCGCGCTGGAGATGCCCGGCAGCACCGGCGACAAGGCGGCGGACTACGCGGCGGCCGTCAAGAACTACAACAAGGCGGCCGGCAAGGGCGTACTGAAGGTGATGTCCAAGATGGGCATCTCCACCATCGCCTCCTACCGCGGCGCGCAGCTGTTCCAGGTCGTGGGTCTGTCGCAGGAACTCTGCGACCAGTACTTCACCGGCCTGACCTCGCCGCTGGACGGCATCGGTCTCGACGACATCGCCGCCGAGGTCGCCGCCCGCCACCGGATCGCCTTCCTGGAGAACCGCACCGAGCGCGCGCACCGCGAGCTCGAGATCGGCGGTGAGTACCAGTGGCGGCGCGAGGGTGAGTACCACCTGTTCAACCCGGACACGGTGTTCAAGCTGCAGCACGCGACCCGCTCGGGTCAGTACTCGATCTTCAAGGAGTACACCAAGCTGGTCGACGACCAGTCCGAGCGCCTGGCCTCGCTGCGCGGCCTGTTCAAGTTCAAGACCGAGGGCCGGCACCCGATTCCGGTCGAGCAGGTCGAGCCCGCCAGCGAGATCGTGAAGCGCTTCTCCACCGGCGCGATGAGCTACGGCTCGATCTCGGCGGAGGCGCACGAGACCCTCGCCATCGCGATGAACCGCCTCGGCGGCCGTTCCAACTCGGGTGAGGGCGGCGAGTCGCCGGCTCGCTTCGAGCCGGAGGACAGCGGTGACTGGCGGCGCAGCGCGATCAAGCAGGTGGCGTCGGGTCGCTTCGGCGTGACCGCGCACTACCTGACCAACTGCACCGACATCCAGATCAAGATGGCCCAGGGCGCCAAGCCCGGTGAGGGCGGTCAGCTGCCCGCGCACAAGGTGTACCCGTGGGTCGCCGAGGTGCGGCACTCGACGCCGGGTGTCGGCCTGATCTCGCCGCCGCCGCACCACGACATCTACTCGATCGAGGATCTGGCCCAGCTGATCCACGACCTGAAGAACGCGAATCCGCAGGCTCGGATTCACGTGAAACTTGTCGCGGAGCCGGGTGTGGGAACGGTCGCGGCCGGTGTGTCGAAGGCTCACGCCGACGTCGTGCTGATCTCCGGCCACGACGGTGGTACCGGCGCCTCGCCGCTGACCTCGCTGAAGCACGCGGGCGGCCCCTGGGAACTCGGCCTGGCCGAGACCCAGCAGACCCTGCTGCTCAACGGTCTGCGCGACCGCATCGTGGTGCAGGTCGACGGCCAGATGAAGACCGGCCGCGACGTGCTGATCGGCGCCTTGCTCGGCGCCGAGGAGTACGGCTTCGCGACCGCTCCGCTGGTGGTCTCCGGCTGCGTCATGATGCGCGTCTGCCACCTCGACACCTGCCCGGTCGGCGTCGCGACCCAGAATCCGGTGCTGCGTCAGCGCTTCACCGGTAAGCCCGAATTCGTCGAGAACTTCTTCATGTTCATCGCCGAAGAGGTGCGGGAGCTGCTGGCCTCGCTGGGTCTGCGCTCGCTCGACGAGGCCATCGGCCGGGTCGACCTGCTCGACACGACCAAGGCCAAGGAGCACTGGAAGGCGAGCAAGCTGGATCTGTCGCCGATCCTCGACGATGTCGAGACGGCGTTCATGTACCAGGACCGCCGCTGCACCAAGACTCAGGACCACGGCCTGGACAAGGCGCTGGACAACCAGCTCATCGCCCAGGCGGCGGATGCGCTCGAGCGCGGCAAGCCGGTCAAGTTCGAGACCAAGATCACGAACGTGAACCGCACGGTCGGCACCATGCTCGGCCACGAGGTGACCAAGCTCTACGGTGGCGCCGGCCTGCCCGACGACACCATCGACATCACCTTCACCGGTTCGGCGGGCAACAGCTTCGGCGCGTTCGTCCCGGCCGGTATCACCCTGCGGGTGTTCGGTGATGCCAACGACTATGTGGGCAAGGGCCTTTCGGGCGGACACCTGGTGGTGCGGCCGTCGCTGAACGCGCCGGAGTCCTTCGTCGCCGAAGAGAACATCATCGCGGGCAACGTGATCCTGTTCGGCGCCACCAGCGGTGAGGCGTTCATCCGCGGTGTGGTCGGCGAGCGGTTCTGCGTGCGCAACTCGGGCGCCACCGCGGTGGTCGAGGGCGTGGGTGATCACGGCTGCGAGTACATGACCGGTGGCCGGGTCGTCATCCTCGGCGAGACCGGGCGCAACTTCGGTGCCGGTATGTCGGGCGGTATCGCCTACATCTACAACCCGAACGGCACGTTCGAAGCCAACCTCAACACCGAGCTGGTGGATATCGAACAGCTCGAGGGCGAGGACTTCACCTGGCTGCGCGACGTCGTCGCGAGCCATCGCGACGCGACGGGTTCGGCAGTGGCCGAACGCATCCTGAGCGATTGGTCGCAGCAGGTGAACCACTTCGTGAAGGTTATGCCTCGCGACTACAAGAAGGTATTGCTCGCTATCTCCGAGGCTGAGAAGGCCGGGCGGGATGTCGACGAGGCGATCATGGAGGCCGCACGTGGATAACGTGAGACGCGTGCAAGACGCACGGACGGTCCTGAGAGGCGAAAATACGGAGGCCGCACGTGGGTGATCCACAGGGATTTCTGAAGCACACCAGCCGGGAACTGCCCACTCGGCGTCCGGTACCGCTGCGCCTGATGGACTGGAAAGAGGTCTACGAGGAGAACTACTCCCACCAGACCCTGCAGACCCAGGCCAGCCGCTGCATGGACTGCGGCATCCCGTTCTGCCACAACGGCTGCCCGCTGGGGAACCTGATTCCCGAGTGGAACGACCTGGTCTACCGGGATCGCTGGCGCGAGGGCATCGACCGTCTGCACGCGACCAACAACTTCCCGGAATTCACCGGGCGGTTGTGCCCGGCGCCGTGTGAAGCGTCGTGTGTGCTCGGTATCAACCAGGATCCGGTCACCATCAAGCAGGTCGAGGTCGAACTCATCGAGAACGCCTTCGACGAGGGCTGGGTGCAGCCGGTCTATCCGACCCGCCTGACCGGGAAGAAGGTCGCGGTCGTGGGTTCGGGTCCGGCCGGTCTGGCCGCGGCCCAGCAGCTGACCCGCGCCGGCCACACCGTCACGGTGTTCGAGCGCGACGACCGCATCGGTGGCCTGCTGCGCTACGGCATTCCGGAATTCAAGATGGAGAAGCGCTTCATCGACCGCCGCCTGGCGCAGATGGAGGCCGAGGGCACCATCTTCAAGGCGGGCGTGAACGTCGGTGTCGACATCACCGCAGAGCAACTGCGTGAGCAGTTCGACGCGGTGGTGCTCGCGGGTGGTTCCACCATCGCGCGGGACCTGCCGATTCCGGGTCGCGATCTGGACGGCATCCACCAGGCGATGGAATTCCTGCCGCTGGCCAACCGGGTTCAGCTGGGCGACCCGGTCGCCGACGAGGAGGGCCTGCCGAGGATCCACGCCAAGGGCAAGAAGGTCGTCATCATCGGTGGCGGTGACACCGGCGCCGACTGCCTGGGCACCTCGCACCGCCAAGGCGCGGCGAGCGTCCACCAGTTCGAGATCATGCCGAGGCCGCCGGAGGAGCGGGCCGAGTCGACCCCGTGGCCGACCTACCCTCTGATGTTCCGGGTCTCCTCGGCGCACGAAGAGGGTGGCGAGCGCGTCTTCTCGGTGAACACCGAACGGTTCATCGGTGCGGACGGCAAGGTCACCGGCCTGCAGGCGCACGAGGTCCGTAACGTCAACGGCCGCTTCGAGAAGGTCGAGGGCACCGACTTCACCCTGGAGGCCGATCTGGTCCTGCTGGCGATGGGCTTCGTCGGCCCGCAGAAGCCGGGTCTGCTCGAGGATCTCGGCGTGGGCTACGACCAGCGTGGCAACGTCAAGCGCGGTAAGGACTTCCAGACCACCGTGCCCGGCGTCTTCGTCGCCGGCGATATGGGGCGTGGTCAGTCGCTGATCGTATGGGCCATCGCCGAGGGCCGCGCCGCCGCCTCGGCGGTGGACAAGCACCTCGAGGGTGAGACCGCGCTGCCGGCGCCGATCGCTCCGACGGCGGTCGCCCAGCGCTGAGTCCCGGCCGGGACGGCGGGGGCCGACTGTCGGTCGAACAATCGAAAATACGAGGCGTCCACGGGCTTTCGAGCCCGTGGACGCCTGTTTTTTCGCCCTGTACTGCGAAAACGTGTACCCGCGTCCCAAACATCGGAAATCGGACGGCATTTCGAGCTCGGATGGCAGTTCCACCGTGCCGCCGTTATCCTGAGCACCGGTATGTCGTAAATGCTCTTGGTCCGCGTCCGAACTCGTTCACGAGTTCACGGACGCGGGCGGTTTTTGCTTCGCCGGGAATTTACCGCGCGGCAATGTGGCGGCGGCATCATCAGCGGCGAATACATATGGGGAGCCCCGGCGAGGGCTGGCTTGAACTGGAGCAGCATGCGGTTGAAGAAGGTTGTCGCGGCCGCCGGGGCGGCAGTCGCGGTACTGGCTGGTATGGCAGTGTCGGGTACCGCGGTCGGAAGCGGTTCCGCGAGCGCGGATCCCGGTTGCCCGAGCCTGTATGTCGTCGCGATTCCGGGCACCTGGGAGACCGGTGATCACAAGCCCGACCATATGGTCGGCCCCGGCATGCTGTCGGGTGTGACGCGCGGCCTGCCGAGTTCGACGGACGTCGACTACGTCAGCTACGCCGCGACCGCCTTCCCGTGGGAGGGCGATGTCTACGGCGCCTCCAAGAAGGAAGCGACCGACAACGCGCGCGGCCTCATCCAGGCGATGGCGGCCCGCTGCGCCGGTACGCACTACGCGATCGTCGGTTACAGCCAGGGTGCGGATGCCGCGGGCGATCTGGCCGCCGAGATCGGCACCGGCCTGGGCGCCGTTTCGCCGGACCGCGTTTCGGGTGTCGGCCTGATCTCCGATCCGCGTCGTTCGCCCACCGACGTCCAGGTCGGCCCGGTGGTCGGCGGCGCGGGCGCCGGTGGCCCGCGCGTGGGTGGATTCGGCTTCCTCAGCGACCGGGTGCGCACCATCTGCGCGGCCGGTGACCTGTACTGCTCCACCGAGGACACCGACTACGTCACCCGCTTCGCCGGCTTCCTGGCGCAGGCCTCCGGTGCGAGCGCGGCGAACCTGTGGCGCTACCAGCTCGAGGCGGGGTCGATCATCGGCGACCTGATGGCGCACGGCGGTGTCGCGGCCCTGCAGTCGCAGCTCACCGACGACGCCAACCAGCAGCGGGTGGAACAGCTCGAGCACTTCTACCAGTCCGGCACGCACACCTCCTACGGCAGCTATTCGGTGGGCGGCGGCCAGACCGCGATCTCCTGGATGCACAACTGGATCGCCGGAATGGCATGAGCCGGTAAGGCGCCCGTGAAGGCCACCCCGCGTCGAGCGGGGTGGCCTTCACCGTTTCGGGGATCAGCCGGGATCAGCCGGCGGAACCGGTCGGCGGGAGCTGGGGCAGCTGCGGGCCGGGTGCCGGCTGGTTCTCCGGTCCGCGGTCTCGATCGCCGTGGTTGTCGCCGCGGTTGTCGCGATCGGGTCCGCGGTGGTCGCCGTCGTGATCGCGGTCGCCGGGGTGGTTGTCGCGGTCGATGGCGACCGCGCTGGGGGTGTTGGCCGGGGCGTCGGCGAAGGCCGGCACGGCGAGCGCGGACAGGGGAACGACGACGAGCGCACCGGCGACGGCGACGCGGGTCGCGAGGCGGCGGGTGCGGTTCTTCGGCTTCGCGGTGGTCTGCAAGGTTTCGGCCTTTCGTCTGCGAAATACGGAGCCGTGCTGGGGATTCGGACCGGGCGGCCCGGCGGCTCACGAGTACATCGAAACGCCGCCGGCTGGGACGGCGATGTTCGCGAACTGTGAATGAACTTTGAAGCGACCAGGCCACGGTGCCGCGATCCCGGTCACGAGCACCGAATCCGTGTTCCACACAGCGAACGAGGGCCGCTCCCGGAAAGGGAACGGCCCTCGTATGTTCCTCGGCTGTGCGGTTCGATCAGCCGAACGAGCCGGTGGGCGGGGGTCCGGGCAGGAAGCCGCCGGGACCGGACTGCCACGGGCCGTTGTCGTGATCGTGATCGCGATCGTGATGATGACGCCACCCGTCGTGATCGTGGTCGTGCCAGTCGATCTGCGTGGCGGACGGGGTATCGGCGAAAGCGGGTACCGCGACCGCGGCGACGGGGGCGGCCGCGATCGCGCCGGCGACGGCGACGCGGGCGATCAGCCGGCGGCGCGAGGAACTCGTGGAGGAGAGCAACGGACTACCTTTCTCGGAACACGGGCCGCCGGGCGGGGCCCGTGGTCATTCATGGAACGACTCGTTGCTGTGTCCGGCAGGCTTTCGGGCTGGCAATCGGCTGTGAACTTCCGCCACCCGCACAGCTTTCGGATGCTCCCGCCCCTACGCTCTGCTCAGATCGCGTCGCCGGCCGCAGCGGGACGATTCCGCGGCAGCAGATCCCACACGTGGCTGTTCTCGTTGATCGTCGCGGCGGTGCGATTACCGCTACGGGAGAACAGAATCCGGGTGATCGAGCAGTAGTCGATCGGAAAGGTCAGGGGGCGTTCGAGTCCGAGAATGTCCTGGAGCAGCACGTTCACCACTCCGCCGTGGGCGAAGGCGACAACCGTATCGGCCGGTTCGGCGGCCGCGACGAGTTCCGACACCGTGCCCAGCACCCGCGCCACGAACGCGGGCCCGTCGATCTGTTCGGGCAGATGTCCGGCCTTGATCCGGTCGTAGGTGGCGCGGAAATCGCGCTTGGCGTCCTCGATCGGGATATACGCGGGCAGATCGCGGTCGTATTCGGCCAGCCCGTCGAGTACCTCGACCGGCAGTCCCAACTTCTCGGCCGTCGGCGCGGCGGTATCGCGGGCCCGCCGCTGCGGACTGCTCACCACCCGCGCGATACGATGCTCGCCCCCGGCGAACCGGGCGATCACGGCCGGTACCCGCCGAGCCTGCTCGACACCGAGTTCGGTGAGTTCGGGATCGGCGGGACCGGAGGTGGTCAGCACCCGGCCGGGCTGGGCATGACGCACGAGAACAAGCTGCACGGATCTACTGTGCCGGACGCGGGTTCCGGGTTCGCGAACGGGTGCGCGCGCCCCGGCGCCGGCGGTGCGGTCAGCGTCCCTCGCCCTGTCCCGTGCGCGGTTTGACCAGTGGGAACGGCAGGGTTTCGCGGATACTGCGGCCGGTGATGAGCATGACCACACGATCCACACCCACACCCAGACCGCCGGTCGGCGGCATCGCGAATTCCAGTGCCTCGAGGAAGTCCTCGTCCAGTTCCATGGCCTCCGGATCACCGCCCGCGGCCAGCAGCGACTGTTCGGTCAGGCGGCGGCGCTGTTCGATCGGATTGGTCAATTCGCTGTAGGCGGTACCCAGTTCGACCCCCCAGGCCACCAGATCCCAGCGTTCGGCCACACCGTCGATGCGGCGATGCGCGCGCGTCAGCGGTGACACGGAGGTCGGGAAGTCGATGTAGAAGGTCGGCTCCTGGGTGCGTTCCTCGACGAGGTGCTCGTACATCTCGAGCACGATCTGCCCGGCGTCCCAGCCCGGCTGATACGGCACCTCGACCTTGTCGCACAGCAACCGGAGCCGATCCACCGGGGTATCGGGAGTGACGGTCTCGCCGACGGCCTCGGAGATGGCGCCGTGCACGGTGCGCACCGGCCAGTCGCCGGAGATGTCGACCTCGGTCAGCGTCCCGTCCGCACCCGGCCGCAGGGCCACGCAGGCGCCGTTGGCCGCGATCGCCGCATTCTGTATGAGCTGCCGGCACGCGTGCATCATGCGCTCGTAATCACTGTGCGCCTCATAGGCTTCCAGAATCGTGAATTCCGGATTGTGGCTGTAGTCCACACCCTCGTTGCGGAACACCCGGCCCAGTTCGAAGACCTTCTCCATCCCGCCCACACACAGCCGCTTGAGGTACAGCTCCGGGGCGATGCGCAGGTACAGGTCCAGATCGTAGGCATTGATGTGGGTGCGGAAGGGCGCAGCGTTGGCGCCGCCGTGCACCTGCTGCAGCACCGGCGTCTCGACCTCGAGGAAACCCCAGCCGGTCAACGTATCCCGCAGCGATCGCACCACGGCGCTGCGTTTGGCCAGTACCTCGCGCGCCTCGACGTTGATCGTCATATCGACGTAGCGCTGCCGCACCCGCGCCTCGGGGTCGGCGAGTCCGCGCCACTTGTCCGGCAGCGGATGCAGGCATTTGCCGATCATCCGCCAGTCCTGGGCGAGCAGCGACAGCTCGCCCCGGCGGCTCGCGCCGATCTGGCCGCTCACCTCGATCAGATCGCCCAGATCGAAGTACTCGCCGAACGAACTCGAGCGGCGTTGGCCGACCCGGCCTCGGTCGATGAGGATCTGGATATCGCCGGACCAGTCGCGCAGCGTCGCGAAGGTGACGCCGCCGTGGTCGCGGATCCGCAACAGCCGTCCGCATACTCGCACCGTGGTGCCCTTGGGGGAGCGGCGGGCATCGGCGATCGAATGGGTCGGGGCGTAGGCCACCGGATAGGCGTCGATATCGGCCGATTCGAGCCGGCGCACCTTGTCCATCCGCACCCGCACCTGTTCGGGGCGGCGGGCGGCGGCCTGTTCGAGGGCCGAGGGCGGTGCCTCGGGCGGGCTGCCGTCGGCGTGCAGCCCGGTGATGGTGGCCGGCACCGCGGAATGCAGACCGGTGTGGGCGGAGGCATCCGGCTGCTTGCCGAAGCGCGGCAGGAAGCCCTCGGCCAGCGCGCTGGCGAGCGCGACCCGCGGCAACTGGCGGCGCTCCTCGAAGATGAAGAACCGCGGCACCCACTGCGGCTGATATTTCACATTCGACCGGTACAGCGCCTCGAGTTGCCACCAGCGGCTGAAGAACATCAGCACACTGCGCCACAGCCGCAGCACCGGGCCGGCGCCGATCCGGCTGCCCTCCTCGAAGACCGAGCGGAATACCGCGAAGTTCAGCGATACCCGGGTGATCCCGTACTGTTCCGAGGTCAGCGCCAGCTGGGAGATCATGAATTCCATGATTCCGTTGGGGCCCTTGGGATCTCGTCGCATCACGTCGAGCGAGACCCCGCTGCGGCCCCAGGGCACCAGCGACAGCATGCCCCACACCCGGCCGTCGCGATCGAGCGCCTCCACCAGCAGGCTGTCGCCGTCGAGCCGGTCGCCGAGCCGGCCCAGCGCCATCGAGAAGCCGCGTTCGGTTTCGGTATCGCGCCAGGAATCGGCGCGGGCGATCATCTGCGCCATCTCGTCCGGCGAGAGTTCGCTGTGGCGGCGGACCCGGACGGTGAAGCCCTGTTTGTGCAGGCGGTTGGCGGCCTGGCGCACCTGCTTCATCTCGGGCCCGGCCAGCGAGAACGAACGGGTGTCGAGAATCGCCTCGTCGCCCAGACGCAGCGCGGACAGGCCGGCCCGGCGGTAGGCGGTGGCGCCGAGTTCCCCGGCGCCCATCACCGCCGGGGCCCAGCCGTATTCGTCGGCCAGTCGCAACCAGGCATCGATGGCCTGCGGCCACGCCTCCCGCACACCGATCGGATCACCGGAGGCCAGGCATACGCCGAGTTCGACGCGGAAGGTGATCGCCGCCTTACCGCTGGGCGCGAAAACCACGGCCTTGTCGCGGCGAGTCGCGAAGTAGCCCAGCGAATCCTCGACATCGGAGCGGGCCAGCAGGCCGCGCACCGCGGATTCGTCCAGCCCGGTCATCGCGTTGGAGGCGCGTTGCGACCGGAACAGCACCAGCGCGGCGGCCAGCAGTGCGATGGCACCGAACAGGCCGAGCAGCAGATTCACCACATGCGGCGGGTGGCCGTCGAAGTTGTTGTCGGCCACCAGAATTGTCGCGGTGACCCGCGAGATCGCCCACAGCGGGCGCTGCGCACCGCGTGGCAGGCTGCCGGGGAACAGTTCCACCAGCCCCCACCCGAGCAGGCTGCTGATCACCAGCCCGCTGACCAGGACGCCGAGCGCCTTCCACACCGCGCCCCGCCGCACCCGGGTGTAGAACTCCGGCCATGCCGCGATCATCAGGCCGATCACCGCGAGGTGGACGAACAGCGCGGCCAGCGCGTGCGGATCCTGTTCCTCGGCGAAATCCAGTCCGTTGGCGAGCGCGAACAGCGCCATGTACCCGACCAGCAGCCACCAGGCGATGCGTTTACGGGAGGCCGTCGCGCCGGCGAGCAGACCGACGATCACCGCCCACATCAGGTTCGTGTCGGGCGCGTCGAAATAGTAGGCGTCGAGGTAGTGCCGCGGGACCGAGGTGATGTAGCGCAGGCCGGGCGAAATACTCCACAGCGCACACAGAGCCGAGAACACGCCGAGCACCAGGCCGGCCAGATGAGGGACTTCGCTCAGCCGACCGTGGGCGCGATGCGGAACCGGTGACGAAGGTGATCTGCGGTCGCGCGAGTGGAGCTGGTCTTGCGTGGAAGTCACCGCACCAGTGTGCGGGCTGGGGCCGCCCGAGGGGAGAAGGCCACCGGGCGAGTCCTGCTCGTGCACGGTCATATTCGATCCTTTCGCCGGACCCCGGTGCCGACCGGGACGGGGGCGGCGTGCGGCCCGCCGAGCGCGGCGGTAAAGATGTAACCCATGTCGGATCCAGTCGATGTGCCGATCGAAGACGAAGTCATTCGACTCGGGCAATTCCTGAAGCTGGCCAATCTCATCGACAGCGGGTCGGAGGCCAAGACCGTGATCGCCGCCGGACTCGTGCGCGTCAACGACGAGGTGGAACTACGGCGGGGCCGCCAGCTCCATGCCGGAGACGTGGTCGCACTCGCCGGCCACCGCGTGCGGGTGGCAGGCGGATAGTTCGGCAGGCGCGGGGCCGGCCGGCCCGGCGGCGATCGGCGACTCATTCCGCGCGGACGACGACCCCGTCGTGATCGCTGTAGAGCATCTCGCCCGGAACGAAGGTGACGCCGCCGAATTCGACCGGCACATCGCGTTCGCCGGATCCGGTCTGGGTGCTCTTGCGCGGGTTGGTGCCCAGCGCCTTGATGCCGATGGGCAGGGTGCGCAGAATCGCCGAATCGCGGACGCCGCCGTTGATCACGACGCCGGACCAGCCGTTGTCGACTCCACGGCCGGCGATCACGTCACCGACGAGGGCGGTGTGAATGCTCGCGCCGCCGTCCACGACCAGCACACGTCCGTCACCGGGTTCGCTGAGAGTCTGCTTGACCAACAGATTGTCCTGGAAGCAGCGAATGGTGACGATGCGCCCGCTGAACACCGGATTGCCGCCGAACTGCGTGAATTGCGTATCGCAGCTACGAATCTCGGGGCCGATCTCGTCGGCGAGGTCGGCGGTTGCCACTAGGTTTGCTGAATCGGTCACGAAATAAGCTTGCCATGCGGGCGACGATCGGATCCTGAGACCTTCGCCGCGTGACGCGGGGCCGCCCGGTTCAGCTGTCGAGGGTGCGCTGATACTCCGCGATCTTGGTCGTCAGATTGTGGGTGGTGTGTTTGACCGACAGTTTGACGAACGGCTCGATGGTCTTGCCCAGCACCTTGCCCGCGAGTCCGCCCGGCACCCGGTATTCGACGATGGCGTCCACCGTGCAGTCGCGGTCGCCGCGGGGATGGAACAGGAAGGTCGATTCGATCTCGAATCCGGTCACGGCCTTCACCGAGATCGCGACGTTCTTCTCCCAGCGCACGATCTCCAACCGCGAGGTCAGCGAGGCGGGGCCCAGTTTGATCTCGGTGTCGAACGTCGCGCCCAGCCCGGCCACCTGATCGGTGATCGGGCGGAAGGAATGGACCTCGGTGACGAATTCCGGCAGATGGCGATGGTCGTTGACGTAGTCGAACGCGGTCTCGGCCGGCGCGGCGCAATCGGCCACGATCTTCACTGCGGTCATGCGGTAACCGTAACGTGTTCCAGTCCGGCCCGGACCGGATGTAATTGCTATCACTCCAGTTCGGAGGCCTGTCCGGCCCGGGCTCGGACTCAGGCCGTCACCGCCAGCGTCGCCGCCAGGCCGAACACCGCGGCCATCACCACGACCTCGATCAGGGCGCGGCGCAGCGAGGAGTCCGCGGTCATCCGGTGGTCGGTGGCCACCGGAACCCAGCTGCGCCGCCACCACCAGCCGAGGCCGAGCAGCGCGACCGCCATCACCGTCTTCGCCAGCAGGATGCGGCCGTATCCGGTATCGACCAGGGCGGCCGGACCGCCGACCCGGACCAGCCCGTTCACCACGCCGGTCACCGTCACCGCGGCCACCGCGGGCAGCGCCCAGCCGGAATAGCGTGGCAGGATCACCGCCCACTCACCGCGGGTGCGCACGACCAGCGCCAGCGCCAGCAGCAGGCCGAACCAGACGGCGGCGGCCAGGGCGTGGACCGCGGCCAGCACCGATCCCAGCGTCTGCTGTGACATATGGCCGGTGATCGGGCGCAGCACCAGCGTCACCGCGGCGAAGACCAGCACCAGATCGGCGGTCGCGCGGTCCGGTCGCCGGAAGGCCAGCGTGCTGTAGCAGGCGACGGCCGCGGTGCCGATCAGCACGGCGATGCCGATCTGGCCCCCGCTGACATGCGTGAGGTAGTCGCCGAAATCGCCGGCGCGCAACCGGGTGAGCGGTACCCCCACCACCTCGGCGGCCTCGGTGGCCAGCAGCACGAATTCAGCCACCGCCCAGAGGCCGCCGAAGACGGCCAGCAGCC